>JBAVGB010000059.1:0-24657 GCA_049684555.1 Gallionella sp.
CGCCAACTCGGATAGTCTTCATTTTGGACTCCTCTCACGTTTAACTGGTTGTGTCACAACTCCAGTTTGGCACGTAGATGCCGATTAAGTGAGGTGGAGTCCATACCATTGCTTTGCCATGGAAGGCGCGCAGGAAACGTTCGAGACGCGTTTACCTGCGATATAGATCGGGCCGGAAAGCGGGTGGCGCTGGTGGATGATGTGATGACCACGGGCGCCAGTCTGAATGCGCTTGCCGAGGAGGTAGCGGAAAAGGGTGCAACGCAAATCAGCGCGTGGGTGGTGGCAAGGACATTGCCGCATTCAGACTGATTTTCCCGCTGCCCCGGATAAGACTACCAGGATCAGAATGCCCGGATTAGAGCTGCTTCATTCTTTGCAGCACAAAGGCCTGCAGGTCGGGACTCAGGGTTCGCGTATCCAGCGCGTGCTGGAATGCGGTTTTGGCATCCGCGTTGCGATTCAATGCCTGCAGGGAAATCCCGTAGCCCATCTGCCAGATGCCGTTGTTCGGCGCCAGCTGCAGCGCGATCTGATAGTGTGCAACCGCCTCGTCGTTGCGATTCTGGCGTTGCAGCAATGCAGCCAGGAATGCCTGGTAATCGGCCTGGGAATCGGCATAGGGCAAGGCCTTTTCCAGTGTGGCGGTAGCCTCCGCCACCGCGCCGCGTTCCACCTGCAAGCGTGCCAGCATCATGGTGAAACGGGTATCTTCGGGCTTGCTGTCCAGCCTTTCCTGCAACACGCGCTCGGCATCCTTGCCGCGCTTGTTGTCCAGCAGCACGGCAACCAGCGCCTGCCGTGCCTGATCATTTCCCGCATCCAGGCGCAATGCTGCCCGGTATCCGGACATCGCATCGTCGACGCGGCCCTGCTGCAATAACGCGGAAGCCTTGCGGAATTCCGCATCCGACAGTTGCCCGGAGCTGATTTGCTTCATCGGAATTCCGCTGTCTTGAGCCGGGGCGGCGGCGATTTCGGCATCCGCAGCCTGCAAGGCCGGCGCTTCCGTATCGGTCTTCTGGGAAGATTTCCGGGCAGATTTCTTGGCGACCTTAGTGGCCGGCTTCCGATCGGGTTTCGCTGCTGCGCGAGCTGTGGCAGCTGTAGCTTTCTCATGCTTCCGTTCGGCTTCATGGCTGATGGCCGAGGGTAGCGGCACCGAGCTCAACTCGAAACTCAGCCGCGAAGCAGGCAGGGTGGCACCCGATATTCCGGCTACCGGCGCTTCAATCGGCGCAGCTTGATGCAACTGTGTCGATTGCCCTGATTCAAGAGCGGGTGGACTATTTCCCGCACCGGCAATGTTCGGCCTGCCATGTATTGGCATGGGCACGGACCTGGTCGCGCTGCCTGCCGTCACAATGGGCTGGCGTGACTGAACCCATAGCCACCCGGCGATCACGCCCAGCAGCGCCAACCCGAATGGCAGCAACCACAGGCTGTTGTTGCGCACGGACTGCGGCACCGCGCGCACCATGTCCTGCTCGGCCACTTGATGCGCACCGCGCTCCTCGAGCTGGTTAAGCACCTGGTTGATGACGCTCATTTCAGCCCCAGCCCCGGGAACCACAGCCATGCGATGGCCAGCGACGCGATCACCGCCGCAGCGGTCAACGCCAACGCCCACGGCAGCCAGTCGCGATGCGCCTCGGGCGTGTCTGCCGCCGCATCGCGGATATGCCCGGCATAGACCTGCTGCCTGCCCTCGCTGAATGCGAGCATCAACGCCTTGTGGGCAATGATATTCACCAGCCTCGGCGTGCCTCTTGTGATTCGGTGCAGCTTGGCCACCGCGCGGTCGCTGAACAGTGTCTCGCCGCCAAACCCGGCCACCGCCAGACGATGGCGCAGATAGCGCTCCAGCTCGTTCTTGCGCAAGCCCTTCAGATCGTACTGAAAGCTGATGCGCTGGCGCAGCTGGCGCACCGAATGCTGCTTCAGGCGTTCGTTCAGTTCCGGCTGTCCGAACAACACCACCTGCAGCAGTTTGCGCTTTTCGGTTTCCAGATTGGTCAGCAGCCGCAATACCTCCAAGCTTTCCAGCGGCATCGCCTGTGCCTCATCCAGGCACAGCAAGGCGCGCTGGCCGTTGCGCGCGCATTCGAGCAGCGAGTGGGTCAGCCCTTTCAACAGTTGGTACTGGTCGCCGGTTTTTTCCAGCGGCACACGGAATTCCTCCGCCAACGCCATCAGCAGGCTGGCCGGTTCAAGATAGGGATTGGGTATGTAGGCGGTGATGAAGCGCGGAGCGGGTGCACCGGCAACGGCCTGATCCTGGGTGCCGATCGGGGTGGTGGACTGCTTGCCCTGGTTGATCGTGGCAAGAAATTTGCGGCACAGCAGGGTCTTGCCGTTGCCCACCTCGCCGGTGATCTTGATAAAACCTTCGCCGTTGCGCGCCGCCACCAGCAGGGTATTGAGCGCCTCCTGGTAACTTGAACAGGCGAAGAAAAAACTGGTGTCAGGCGTCAGGCTGAACGGCGCTTCGCGCAGGCCGAAGTGTTGCAAATACATATCAGGGAAACCTCACGGGTTGCCATTCCCCATCATCCCGTTGTATTGGTCGCGGCTGTGCACGATGTCGTCGGACCAGTCCTTGTCGCTGTCCACCACGGTCGGTTTCAGCAGGATCACCAGTTCGCGCTTGGCCGATTGCTGATTGGTCTGCCCGAATACCGCCTTGGGCATGCCCGGTAATCCGGAATCATTGTTGCTGGCGGATTGCGTCATCAGGCCGCCGATCGCGACGATCTGGCCATTGCGCGCGCGCACGATGCTGTCGGTTTCGGATATCGCGCTGGAAGCCAGCGGCAAGCTGATCGATCCGTTGGTGCCGCCCAGGTCGACAACCTTGGTGACCGTGGTGACCTGGCTGACGGAAGGATGCACATGCAGGATGATCTCGCCGTTCTCATCGATGCTCGGCGTAATATCCAGTGCCACACCGGAGAAAAACGGTTGCAAGGTGATGCTCGGGGTGCTGGTTGTTGCAGTGCCGGTCGTCGTCGTGGTCGAGACGTTGGTGACGAAGAAATCGTCCGTGCCGACCTTGAGCACCGCCTTCTGGTTGTTCAGCGTCGCGATGCGCGGACTGGACAAAACCTGCACGTTGCCCTGCGACTCCAGGAAATTCAGCAGCGCGGCAAAATTGCTGGTCTGGAAAGCCAGTCCAAACAGCGAGCCTGCAGCTGCCTGACCGGACGCGGTCGTTGCTGCCAAAGCGATGTTTGAGCCTGCCGTCGCTGTTACCAGACCGCTGGCCAGGGAACCCGAGGTGGCAAGGCTGGTACCGGGCGACAGCACACCGCCAGAAGTCAGGCTGTTGGGATTATTCTTGAACGCGGCCCAGTTCACGCCGGACTGGTAGCTGCTGTTCAATTGAACGTCGACAATCTTGGCTTCCAGTATCACCTGCCGGTCGACGGATATCTGCGCGGCCCTGAGGTAGGCCGAGACACTGCGCAATTCGTCCGGCATCGCGCGCACCACGATCACCCCGGACATCGGGCTGACCACCACGCTGCGTCCATTTCCGCTGCCGACGATGGTAGTCAAAGCCTTTTCCAGATCGCTCCAGAAATTGGTCTTGCTGTCCATCGTCACCTTGCTGCTCTCCAGCGCGTGGCTTTCGGGACCACCCAGGGTAGTCCCGGGTGTGGTGGTCAATGCGCCCGGAGTGCCTGTCTGCGGGCTATCCGACACAGAGCCGGAAATAACCCTGAGGGATGATTTTCCGTCGCGCTCCGCAGTCAGGTAATTCACCTGGTATATCCGTGTCTGCATGGTCAGCGGTTGTATGTAGATACGGTTGTTTTCTATCTTGTAATCGTAACCGTACATTTGGCGTATTGCCTCCAATGCGTCGAACACCGTCACGTCCTTGAGGTTCAGCGAAATATTGCCCCTGACATTCGGGTTCAGCAGCATGCTGTAGCGCGTGCCGTCCACGATGGACATGAACACTTGGCTGGCCGGAACATTGTTAACCGTCAGATCGAATTTCGTGTCCAGCGATTTGCCGTCCACCTTCGGGATTCCCATTGCCAGCGGCGGCAGCAATGCATTGTTCACTTCGTCAGCCTTGCTCGGCCGAGTGCTATTCTGTGCGGCCTGGTTCATTTCGCGCTGAATCGAACCAGCCACCTGGTTGTTGCTGCGCGGTGCAGCACAACCTGCCAACAGCAGCACCCCCAGCAATAGTATTGTTCTCATTTTTCCTCCTTTGGGTGCCCGGACAAAGGCCTTTCTTCATGCGCTGCCGGTTTAGAATGCTTGTCGAGTGACATGACACCGCTTGCCGGCTGCTGTTCAACCTGCGTTTCCTTTTTTTGCGATTCCATAATTGTTGATCCCGCGTCGGGAGTTTCCCTGTTTCTGATCTTGACACCGGGGAACAGCGTCAACACCTGCCTGGCGTTGCCGCGTTGCAGCACGACACTGCCTGCGTTGATTTCAACCAGCCTGGTTTCGCCGATTCGTTCCCCCAGTTCGACCGTCTTGCCGTCTATGATCGCCGCACGGCGTGTCTCGGAAATGATGATCGAACGCAAGCGGGATGATGGCGCCACACTGCCAATACCTGTACCCGAAGCTGCAGCGATACTGGACGGCGGCCGGGTCGGGTCTGGCAAATCCTCTGCATGCACCGGCAAAATCACCGCTGCATAGATCAGACCGGCAGCCATCAAAGGCCGCCTGGCTGCGCCAATCAATCGTGATGCCTGTTTTGTTTGCAGATTATCGATCATTACACCGCCAGCCAGGTCTTATCCAGACTCAATGTATACAGGGTCAATGTGAACAGGGAATCGGGATATTTTTCCACATCCAGGCTTACTTCCCCCCAGAACATCTGCTCGGGCAATTTCTCCAGCGTGGTGATGTAGCGTATCAAATCCAGGTAGCGGCCGCGCACCGTGATTTGCACCCCGTGCTTGAAAATTTGTCTTTGTTGTGCGCCTGCCTGGTTGCCGGGCGGGTTGGTTTCGTTTCCCTGTAGCTTTCCTTGGGGCGGTTCGATCAGCGGACTCACCGGCAGGGTTTTCAGTTCGACCAATTGCAGACTGCCGTTATTATCCAGCACCTTTCTCAGCAGATCTGCCATCTTGTCCGGTTGGATCAGGCGATCCGTGCGGCCTTGCAAATAGCTGTCCTGGTCTTTCAGTTGCTGCTTGAGTTGCGCGAGGTGTACGCGCAACGGCGAATGTCCGTCGTCGCGTTTTGCCTGCAATATGCCCTGCATCTGCGCCTGCAATTCCTTCATTTTTTCCTGTTGCTGCGTCACCTGTGACGACAGTAATTTTTGTTTTGCCGACAACGGTTCCAGCAACAGCACATTCATCAGCGCGATCACCACGAAGGCGGCGGCGATGAAGATCATCGCGCGCTCGCGCAAGGACAATTCATCTATCGCGGTGCTGGCACGCTCCCAATATTGTTTCATTTGTCGGCCTCTTTGCTCGGGCTGGAATACAAGGTGAATTCGATATAACGGGGCGCCGAAGCATTCGTTTCCTTGCCGTTTGCCTCGGACTTGCCAGCCTTGGTTTGCTGCATCTTCAAGGTGGAAAAGGTCTTTCCTTTCATGACGCGTTCCCTGCCCAGGCGCTGGATATATTCAGGCAACAACTGGGGATCGACCACCCCGCCGCTCAGGCTGATCTGTGCCGCATCTCCGGTCACCTTGAAGCCGGTCAGCCACAAGCCCTGCACCACCTGGCGCGAGAATGCGCGCATATATTCCGAATAGCCGGTGGTATTTCCGATTGCTCCGGATTTCAGCGTTTGGATGATCTGGTTCTGGCCTTCCACCTGGGTGCCCAGACGCTGCACTTCATTCTGCAATAATTGTGCGGAACGCTGCGGGGAAAACTCCGCCATGAAGCTTGCCAAACGGGTCTGCTCGGCATCGAAGCGCCGGGTGTTTTCATCGGCCTGCCGTTTGAGCTGGGCAACCTGATAGACCGCGTAACCATAAAATATCAATGAGCCGGCAATAATCAGCCCCAGCGCCTGCACCATTGTCAGCAGCGAAAAATACTTGCGCTGCTTCAGGAATATAGGGTTGAACAGGTTGATCTGCTGGCTCATAGCACTTTGCTTTCCCGGCGCAATGCCCCACCCAGCGTGGTCAAGGCGCGTGCAACGAATTCACTTTCGGCGAGCTCGGGCACGGCGCCAATGTCCATCACCTGCGACAGGTCCAGCTTCTGCACTTTGATGTCCAGTTCCGAATCAAGGAATTCCACCAAACCCGTCCGGTCTGGCACGCAAACCAGCACCATCTCGACCGGCAGCTGATTGTACTGGCGGTCGAAATAATCCAGCGAGCGATGCAATTCCGTTTCCACGCGGTCACGGAATTGCCTGCGCAGATTCTCATCGGCATCCAACAGCTGGCCGGCACTGATCTCGATGCGGCGCGACAGGTACAATTCCCCCCCGGAGGTAAACGTCATCAGACCGCCATAATCATCGAATGCCAGCATGACCAGTGCGCGCTCATCACGCTCGTACAGCGCGGCGATGTTGCGCTGCGCCATCTCGGGAATATCGATCACATCCAGCTGGATCTTTGCCTCATCGAACAGCCTGATGCGTTCATGGATGACAGTATTCGCCGCCGCGATTGCATACAGGGATTGCGGCCGACCGGACGCGTACTTGCTGGCCGGGATACGCACCATGTCCACGGTGGCATCGTCGATGTGGTAGTTCAGGCCATCCTTGATTTTCCAGCGCACCGCGGTCTTCATCTCGTTGGTGGGCACATTGGGCGCGTCAACCAGCAGCATCTGGTATTCGCCCGGGGCCAATAGTGTCGTGATGCGGTGATCGTCGAAATCCGCCACGCGGCGCAGCTTTTCCAGTGAATTGGCCGTTATCGTGCCGGTCTCGTGATATTCGCAGTTCACCACGCTGGGCATGGCCCCGGCAAGCTTGATGGTTGCGAGATAAATTCCATGCTCGCCAAAGGTGACAGAAACCCAGTCAGCATCGTGGCTTTTGGCTTTGATCAAGGAAGAAAATAACGGTATTTTCATAATTAACGCGAAAGTAATTCAATAAGCCACTGGAGTCAATGACTTTTTGCATTTCCAGAATGACCAACGGGCATTTCCCTGCAATAGTGCACTTCGTACTATTCTGACCTAACAACCTAATTATCATAAATTTTTTATTATAACTATCAAGCATTAGCTTCCGCTGTTATTTTTTGCGGCATAACACGCTGCGCGCGAGTCTGCACTGAACCTGTTAAAGCGGCTATCGCCGCTATTGGTTTAGTTCCGACATAACACGCTGTGCGTGAGTCTGCACTGAACCTGTTAAGGCGGCTATCGCCACAGTTGGTTTAGTTCCGACATAACACGCCGCGCGTATTAGTCTGTACTGAACCTATTAAAGCGGCTATCGCCACTTCAATAGGTTTCACGCAGGTAGATGAATTCGCTGGGGCCGGTGTAGACGCCGAAGGTCGCGCGTGCCGTGTTGCTCGGCAAATAACATCCCAGCGGGACAGGCACGGCCAGGCAGCTTGCCCCGGTCAGCGCGGGGATGGACATATCCACGCTGCCGGTTTTATTGGATCCGGCGGTCAGCGTGAAAATTCCCGCACCGCTCGACAAGTTCACCGTTTTTGGAGAGCCTGCCACCAAGGCGGAGGTGAGGCTGTTTTGATAATTGCTAAAATTCACCGTGCTGGTCGCCGGAGAAGTAGCCACCAGAAAACTGCTCACGCTATCCGTCGCACTGGTCACATAGCCAGACCCGTTCCAGTATTGTGCGGTGGCAGGTATGGACAGCGGCAACAGCTCCGAACCCAGTTCACTGGCAATATACATGCGCCCGCTGACCACCATAATGCCGCCCTCGACCGAAGAAGCGCCCCGCAGCGAGGTCACGTTGTCGGTGTCCATCGCACGAATGAAGATACCGGTGGGGGCCGTAGGCACGGTGTTAAAAGTATAAAACGGGGTATTCGTCGACAAGGCCACACCGGCACTGAACGCAGCTGCGGGGATCGCATTGACCGGCATCCCGCCGTTGCCTGGATTGGCAGTCGCACCACCCGCTGCATTGTAGGCGCTGAGTGTCACGTTCCTGGACAGGGTCGTTGCATTGCTGTAATTGACCGTGGCTGCTCCTCCCGCATTGCGTGCGGTCACCTGCACAGAAAAAGGCTGTCCGGAATAGACAAAGCCATTGCCATACGGATCGCCCGATGCGGGACAGGTCAGCCCCGTTGGGCACTGCATGAAAATCTGGGAACCGGCATCGTATTTCACTACCGTGTCGAAATGGTCCGGAACGAAACGGCCAAACGGACCGGCGGCAGTCGGGTTGCCGAAATTGCAGCCGTATTTGCCGGCAGTATTCAGGGTGTTCGAAAAGCTGTCGGCGACACAGTCCGACTTGGTGGTGATGCTGTCCACGCCGGTCCATGTGGACGCCCTGAGCGTATCGCATTGCGCGGATGTCATCTTTGCGCAGTCGTTCGCCGAGACCACCCCGTCATATACGCTATCGACCGGCAGCGTAAAGCCGCCCACTTCGCTGTAGGTGAAAGCGGTGCCGGTTGCGGTTGATGATGGCGTACCCGATGTCGCGGCCGGGAATGTGCCGGTCAGGATACCATTTACCGTTGCAGGGCTCGCTGCCGTCACCAGCGGGCTGCTTATTGTCAGGACACCCGTATATTTGCTGGGATTGGCTGTTACTCCGGTCGTCGTCGCCGTCAGGTCAAAATTGCCGCCGGCCTTGGGCGTGGTACCAGTATTGCTGGCAATTGTTGAGGAGACCGACGCGACGCGCACTGGGCGCACCGAGAACGAGTCCGCCGAACAGGCCGTGGCGGTTGAGGTATACGCGGTACACGCGGAAGTCGTGCATTCCTTCATCACCGCAACGAGATCCTTGTAGGAGGAATTGAGCGTAAACGAGGGTGAAGGCGATGCCACTCCCGTGGAACTGCTCTTTGCAAATGTCGCAATCTGGCTCGCGCCGGCTTCCACCGCGGCCTTGTTCGTGCAAGTACTATTGCAGGTGCGGGCGGAATCCGGTCCGCAGGCGTTGTCGCTGTTATCGACAAGATTCACTTGCACATACTTGGCGCTGGCGGCCGAATAGCCGGTCGAAATCGCGTTCGTGGTCAGCGCTGCTACCCAGAGACTGAAAGGTGTGCCGGCCAGCTTCATGTAGATATCCCCGGTCTGGAAATTCGGGTAGGCGGGGGGTGAGGTGGAAGGTGAACCTGTATATGCCCCGTCGATGGCGGAAAAGCCGCTTGCCGTACCGCCGGTGGACGGAATGACCGTCTGGGCGCAGATGCGCAAGTTGCCGATCTCATGGATATTGTTCGATCCCCCGGTGGAACCGGTAAATGAAATCTTCCAGTAGTTTGGCACCACTTGCGAGATCCAGCCCTGACCCAGCGCATAATTGGCCTCGGTGTATGCATTGAACGGGGCGATGAGGGGGGTGTAATTGGCGCCATTTTCTGTCGTGCTGTCGCGGTTGACGCTGACATTGATCGTCCCTAACGAGGAACTGCGCGCATCGACGATCACCTGATACATATAGCCGGGTGCCGGCGTGGTGGAAGCGTAATTGCTGATACCCAGGCCACCAGGATTGCTGCCGGTGCCGGCCATCCAGCGATAGCCGTTCATGCCGTAGCCGGGGCCGCGCATCGCCACCGACTGGTAGATATTGGTATTGGGGCCGAGGACGCGCCCCTCATTGGTATTCTGGTAGTTCCCATATTCGTCCAGCCCGACCCCGATCCAGCCTCCGGCAAATCCCGGCGAGTTCGGCGTGGTACCGGTACTCTGCGCATAACCCAAGGAGCCGCCGAAGCCTCCCGGAACGGCGGGGGTGGAGTAATCGGAAAGCGTCACTGCAACCCCGTCCGCCCCTGTTTTTGTTCCGCTAATCCCCCCGGACGAGGTGCTGTTATAAGCGTAATGATTGAATTCCACCGAGATATAGTTGCCGGCGGCGGGAAAAATGCCGGGCGCGGTCGCGGCTTTGGCGTTATTGGCGGTATTTTCCGTCAGCCTCAATAAACCGGTACCAGAATTAATTTGGGGGGGTACGCCGGTAGTATCAGAATTACCGTTCGATGTGGCCCAAGTACCGCCGAAGATCGTGGATGGATTCAGATTCGCACGGCCGAACTGGTCGCAAACGCAAGTCACTGACACGCCCGACGGAATATTGGATGGCGGTGAACAGAAGGGCGGTGCAACATAGGTATACAGATTAGTGCCCGTGCCGGTACCCCCCGGCGTCGTAACCACCACGTTTTGCGCCCCTAACGTTCCTGCCGGCGTCACGGCAGTGATGGAGGTGGCGCTCACAACCACCACGCTGGTGGCGGCAGCGCCGCCGATGGTCACCGCGGTGGCGCCGGTGAAGCTGGTGCCGGTGATGGTCACGCTGGTGCCGCCGGTGGTCGGACCGCTGGTCGGGGAGATCGCGGTCACGGTGGGTGCGGCGATATAAGTGTACAAATTGATGCCCGTGGCGGTACCCCCCGGCGTCGTGACCGCCACGTTTTGCGCCCCGGCCGTGCCCGCCGGCGTCACGGCAGTGATGGAGGTGGCGCTCACAACCACCACGCTGGTGGCGGCAGCGCCGCCGATGGTCACCGCAGTGGCGCCGGTAAAGTTGGTTCCGGTGATGGTCACGCTGGTGCCGCCGGCAGCCGGGCCGCTGGTCGGGGAGATCGCGGTCACGGTGGGCGCCGTCGCATAGGTATACAGGCTGATTCCCGTGCCGGTACCCGCCGGTGTCGTGACCACCACGTTTTTCGCCCCGGCCGTGCCTGCCGGCGTGGTCGCAGTGATGGTGGTGGCATTCACCACCGTTATGCCGGTGGCGGCAGCGCCGCCTATGGTCACCGCAGTGGCGCCGGTGAAGTTGGTGCCGGTGATGGTGACGCTGGTACCCCCGGCAGTCGTACCGCTGGTCGGGGAGATCGCGGTCACGGTAGGCACACAGGCCAATGTGGTAAAGGTCGCGTCACTGCCTTTGCTCGTGCCGCTGGAATTTACGCCCTGCACCTGGAAATGATAAGTAGTGCCGCAAACCAAGCCGGTTAAGACAGAGGAGACAGCAGTTGCACCGCTGCCGGATGCAATTGGGCTAGGTGAACCGGCAACCGAAGTGCCATAGGCGGTGGTTGTTCCGTAATTAAAAGTGACGGTGGTGCTGTGGTTTTGGGGATTAACCGTGCCGTTCAGGGTCGCGCCGGTAGCAGTTATCCCGGTGGCGGAGCCTGTGGTGACGGTGGGGGCAGTTGCATGAGCCTGACCTGAAAAAACCAGGGTTCCAAACAACAGCAAACACATCGCCGGATAAATAGCAGGGTTGCAAATACGCGCGCGGGAAAGGCAAGGTTCAGCTTCGGGCAGTCCGGATTCCGCAAGTTGCACTTCATCGCTTCCGGTCAGCCACGAATGCATTTTACGGAGTATTTTTTGGGTCAGTTTATTCACTGGTTCAAGTCCCCGGAGTTCATTCCCGTTGTTGCGTTGGAAATATACTTGCTGCCGTTTAATCATATCATCGCCTTCATGCCTGATTACCTGCCCATTTTCAAGCTGATGTCGCGCTCGACATAATTTGCATCTCCCGGATTTGCGCCGTTCACGCCGGTGGCAACCGAAGTTATAGTATAAATGTAAATCGTTGGCGAAGGATTGCTGCCTTCCGTATACGGCGACGAAGTGCAGGTCACCACGACTTTGAACGGCGCCAGTGTTCCTCCCAACGTTCCTGCGGCAAAAGTGGCGCCTGTCGCGCATCCGCTCCACAATGTTGCAGCCGCAGTGGGCGACCCTGCCGGCGTTTGCGCCACGCCGTATGCCGCCCACTCTAGCCCGGCACGCGCCGCCTGGTAAGCGCGCACGCCCATCACGTCGGCGGCGGCGTCCTGTTGCTGGCTGGTGGATACCGTGACCGCAAATGTGCCCAGTGCCGCAATTATCACCAGCAGGAATATCGCCGAGATGAGGCTAAAGCCGCGTTGAACGAAACCAAAAGGCAACACGCACGGAAAATTCCCCGGTTCCTGTACCTTGCGCCCCGTACCTTGTGCCTTGATCCTGTATGTCTTCATGGCGCGTTGTTCACATGAATTTCGTTATACAGGCTCACGCTTTCGCCGCCGCTGGTCAGCGTCAAGCGAATCGCCAGCAGCCCGAAGCGCTGGTTGGGAACCGTGTAATCGATCGTGCAACCGCTGACATAGTTGGCAAGGATGGCGTGATTCGTGGTAACCGGCGGATTCGCCTGCGTGGGATTGAATCCATAATGCCAGTAACGCACTAGGCTCGCTTGTCCGTTCTGGTTGGCATCCAATGTTCCCAATGTGCCCACACATGCATAAGTCACGGCCTGCTGCGAGCCATCCACCACATCGAAGCGCTGCGAGGGCAATGCGGCCCAGGGGGGAAGACCGACAGAATTATTAAATGAAACGGTTGTTTGTGATCCGGCCGCTCCGGTATAGGCACGCAGAATACCTGACGATGTCTGGTCGTAGGGCGGATTGCCGTCCGACTGGGTGCTGCCGACAACGATGTAATCATTCGCCGCGAAGTTCGCCGAGCCGATGATGTCGAAGCTGCTATCCGCCGCGCCGAAGGTCAGCGGGTCCCCGGTGCAGGCGCCGCTGCAATCCTGCAGTGCGCGGTAGCGACCGCCGTCCCTGGTCGGCAGATATTCAACACAGGAGTTTGGCACGCCGCAATTGGCCACGCGCACGCTGTTCGGCACGGCAGTGCGCACATCGCGCGCCATCCGCAGGATGGCCGTGTCGGCAACGTCGGTAAGCCCTGCGCGGCGCCCGACATCGATGTATTGCTGGATCGGCGCCTTGAGAAACACGGCCACGATGCCGCCGATGATGCCCGTGATGACGATCACCATGATCATTTCGACCAGGGTAAAGCCGGTTTGTCGCTCTGGGGCGCGCATCAATAAGCCGTCCTGTATCCGGAAACCTGGATGGGATTGCCGTGCAGATCGGTCACGGTCACGGTGATGAATACCGCATTGCCCGCCGCGATCCCGTTTAGTGCCGTGTTAGTCTCCGTCACGCTTGCATTGTAATTCGCCAGCCCGGCAATCGGACCGGTACCATCCACGTTATATATCCCCGTCGTGTTAAAGCCCTGATAATCGCTGACGATATGGTATTGAGTGGCGCGGTTCGTCAGGGTTACTATGGCATGTGCGCCTGCAGGATTAAAATCCTGCAACTCGATCTCCTCCAGCAGCGACTGTGCTGCCGCCAATGCCTGTTTGTGGACGAGCGGATCGGCGCTGCCTTTTTCGGTGACGTCCATCACCAGCAGTATCCCCACCAGCGCGACGCTGACGATCACGATGAACATGATCAGCTCGACCAGGCTGATGCCGAGTTGTCTATGGCGAGTGCACATAGCCGGTTTCCTGCTCGATGGTGATGCCGTTTGTTGCACCGCTGACGTAGATCGTCTGGGGTACATTTGTGGGTTGTCCCAGCGCATTGAAACTGAAAGCTGTCGGGACTGCGGAAAATCCGATACCCGAAGGTGCGGTGATCGGATACGCCTGCCCGGACGCCGAGAGCAAGGGCGCCCCGCAAGCGGTAGTCGCGCCGATCGTCAATGTGACGCTGTTGCCGGTGAACGTGACACAAACAAATTGATGCTGCGCGATCGCCTGTTTCTGTGCGTAGCGCAACGTGGCCTGCACCTGGTCGGCGAAGCCGCGCGATTGAAAGACGGTGGTACCCAGTAATCGCGGGGCAACGGCAACAGCCAGTATCCCGATGATCATCATCGTCATGATCAGTTCGACCAGCGTGAAGCCGCGCTGGTCTTGATTTGGGCATAAACCGTACAGACATGGTTGAACACTGGAGTGTAAGCGTCCCAGGACAGTTTGCCCGATCGCTTCAATTGGAATGGCGTTTAAACGCATGGCGAGAAGTGTTGCGGTTTGTTATTCCAACGCATGCCTAGCTGGCAGTTTAAGCAAGACTGCAAACAGTGGGCAAAAAACAAGGGAGACCCGCAAGCCTCCCTTGTTCATTTTCATTTGCTATACGTCTGTACCTTATTGGGTTGCCGGTACATAGGTAGAAACAGTGCCTGTGGCCGGCGAGCTATCGACCGTGCAGTTGGGGATGGTGCCGGCAACGACATAACCGGAAGGAACACCGCCTTGCATTATAAGCCCCGCATCTGTTGCACACGAATCGCCCGTTGTAATTTTAACTCCCGAAGCAGGGTTAATGGAATATACGCCATAGTTGATACTTCCGGCGGAAGCCAACCCCCCTGCCACGCCCTTGGTCGCCGCAGTTTGTGCACTGCCGGACAGATTGACAAATTTCGGCAACGCGGTTGCGGCCAAAATACCCAGAATCACGATCACCATGATCAGTTCGATCAATGTAAAACCGGCTTGCTTTTTCATTCGATAAATCTCCTGTAGATGAGGCCGCAGCCCCGAGTTATGGTAGTACCTTTAATTCACTCGATAAATCATTGCCGCAGCAAGAATTTTTACAAGCAGCGCTAACACTAAACGAAGTCTGAAATCGGCGCAAGCCCCCAACCGACCGGCGGTCGGTTTATATCAACCAGCGGAACATCAGGAAAAACAGGTAGATACTCGCCAGCAACAGCAACCAGCCCACCCCTTGCATGTGGCGTTCAACAAAACGATCCACTTGGCCATGCGGCACATCCAGCATTCTGGTGGCGCGGCGCGACGATATCCACTGGTTTGCTTCTTCCTCGATGCCGCGCAGCAGGCTGGGGCGCAGCCACAGGAACAGACCGACGATCAGCGCTACCGTAGCGCCGACCAGCGAAAAAAGCACCAATGCATCAAGCAGGCCGGACAGCACCTGGGCCGGAAGCTTGCCATTAAGGCGTTGCAACGCACAGGACTTGTCGAACAGGGTACTGAAATAGACCAATACATAGGCTGCACCCGCCGCGATGACGCCCCCTGTTGCCCGATGGCGATGATAGAACCAGTGCTCAATGCTGATACTGCGGTCCAGCCAGCGGTTGATATGCCGGGTCGAGACCCAGCGGTTTGCCACACGATTCAGCCGCTCCACGATTTTCGGTCTGAAGATCAGCAGCAATCCCAGCATGATGCCGAGCAAGGCTGCCAACATCAGGAATATCGCCAAGTCATATGCCAGGAGTGCTTTTACCGGCTCAGAAAACATGTTTCATTAGAACCATGAATAGGGCTCGACCGGCTCGAACAGCACACCGGTCAATTCGGGGGGCCGGTTTTGCAAGGAAGGCAGGCGCGACGCCGTATAGTTCAGAATCACATGAAAGCGTATCCATTTCCTGCCGTCCTTGCCCGGCTTGAAGTAATTGGCATCTTGCAGCACATAAACCAGCTCGCGCGTCTTGAGATCGAACATCCAGTTGCCCTTTGCCACTCCATGGGGTGTGGGATCATAGTATTCACCGGAATAATTGCGCGGCAATTTTTGCAGCCAGTTCATCGGATTATCCTCGGCCAGGGCGGCCATGTCGGAAGGCTTCCCGCGCACCAGAAGATCCCCGTATTGCATGGTCAACGCACTTTGTATCGCGCCCACCACCTGATCCATGGCGGTCTTTTCGGCCTGTTCCTGGTAGAACATGAAACGGCTCATGAACAGTCCCATCAGGATCACGATAATGGTGATGACGAAGACCAGTTCGATCAGCGTGAAACCTTTAGGGATACGGGATTTGAACCATGATCCTTGCACCTTGGGTCTTGTTGCCGGGTTAAGCTCGCTCATTGGTGCAACGCCGCCTTGCCCAGATCCCACATCGGCAGGTACACGGCCAGTGCAAGGATCAGCACCATGATGCCGAGCCCAACGATCAGGATGGGCTCGATCTTTGCGCTGAGGGTGGATACCTCGTATTTGACTTCGCGCTCGAACATCCCGGCGACCTCGAACATCATGCCGTCCATGTCGCCGCTCTCCTCGCCGACGGCGATCATCTGGAGCACCACCGGATTGAACACTTGCGCGGCGACCGCGGTACGCAGGATGCTCTCGCCGCGCTCCACGCCGTCGCGCATCTGCTCGATGCGGCTGCGCATGAACTCATTGTCGACCACCAAGCTGACCACGTTCATGCCCTGCAATATCGGCATCCCGCTCCTGAACGAGAGCGCCATGCCGCGGGCAAAACGGGACAGCGTGGCCTTGAGGATGATCTCGCCGACCACGGGAAGCCTGAATTTGTATTTGTCCCACTTGTAGCGGCCATCCGGGGTGTTGATGTAGAAGCGCAAACCCAGCACCGTTGCCACCAGGACCGCCAGCATCAACAGCCAGTACTCCACCATGAAACCGGAAAAATCGATCAGCATTTTGGTGATGGTCGGCAGTTCGGCATGGAAGCCCGCATATACCTTGGCGAATGCGGGGATCACAAACAGGTTGATGATGACCAGGGCGATCGCCATCGCGATAATTACGAAACTGGGGTAGCGCATCGCGGTCGTGATGCGCTCGCGCATGTCGCGCTCGAATTCCAGATAGTCGAACAGCCGGATGAACGTTTCATCCAGCATGCCGGTCATTTCGCCGACCTGCACCATACTGACATAGAACGGGGAGAACACCTTGGGATGGCGGCGCAACGCGGTGCTGAGTTCGCGCCCGCTATCCAGGCTTTCGCGCAAGTCCTGGAGCAGCAGCGAAAAGGTCGGGTTCTGCGTGGATTCCTGCAAACCCGCCAGCGCGCGCATGATCGGCACACCGGCCTTGAGCAATGTGTACATCTGGCGGCTGAACAGCATCAGGTCCATCGGGCTGACGGGCTTCTCGGTAAACCGGCGTTTCAACCAGCCTGTTTTGATGGATGCGCCGGCGATCAAACCGCGAAACTGGGTGATCTCGACGGGGGTGATCCCGGTGTTCGTCAGCTGGGTGGCGATAAACACGCTGTCGTCCCCGTCCAGCGTGCCTTCCACCAGGTTACCCCGGCCGTCGCGGCCCTTGTATGCAAACAATGCCACGCTAATCTTCTACCTGGTTGCTGATGCGGATCACTTCCGCAACCGTGGTGCGTCCCTGCTTCATTTCTTCCAGCGCGTGATCCATGATGGTCCTGCCGCGCAGGTGCTGGTGGGCGACCTGCAGGAAATGGGTGGGGCTGTCGCGCCCGGCCGCTTCGACCATTTCGGCGCCCATCTCCAGCATTTCAAAAACGCCCTTGCGTCCGTGATATCCGGTGCCGTTGCAATGCGAGCAGCCGCGTCCATGCAACAGGCCGCCCCATTGTTCCGGCGGTATGCCCTCGATCCTGAGCCATTCGCCTTCCTGCGGTGTCGGAATATGCGCTTCGCTGCAGCTTTCGCAGACGCGGCGCAGCAGCCGTTGCGCGAGCACCGCCTGCACCGAGGAAGCCACCATGAAGCGCGGCGTGCCCATATCCACCAGGCGGAACAGGGTGCCGGCCGCATCGCGGGTGTGCAGAGTGGAAAACACCAGGTGGCCGGTCATCGCCGCGCGCAGGCCGATCTGCGCGGTTTCCGCATCGCGCATCTCGCCGACCAGGATCACGTCCGGATCCTGCCGCAACGCGGAACGCAACACGCGCGAAAAGGTCAGGTCGATCTTTTCGTTCACCTGCACCTGGTTGATGCCGGGCAAGCGATATTCCACCGGGTCCTCCACGGTGATGATCTTCTGGTCCATGGTGTTGACCTCGGACAGCGCGGAATAGAGCGTGGTGGTCTTGCCGCTGCCGGTCGGCCCGGTCACCAGGATCATGCCGTTGCTGCGCCGGATGATCTCGCGGAAACGCTTGAGCATTTCCGGCGGCATGCCCAGCTTGTCGAGCCCGATCATTCCGCCATCCTGGCGCAGCAGGCGCATCACCACCGATTCGCCGTTTTGCGTGGGACAGGTGGCGATACGCACATCCACGACCTGGTCGCGCACCCGGACATTGAAACGCCCGTCCTGCGGCAGCCGTTTTTCCGAAATATCCAGACCGGACATCAGCTTCAGCCGCAGCACCAGCGCGGGCGCGATCTTGCTGTCGGCTTCGGTCTGCAGGTGCAGCACGCCGTCGATGCGGAAGCGGATGATCACCCGGCCTTCCTGCGGTTCGATATGAATATCGGAAGCGCGTATCTGCGAGGCATCGTCAAACATGGTCTGCAGCAGCCTGACTACCGGCGCCTCTTCCGTGCCGACGGTATCGGTCATCGCGCCGAAGTCCACATAGGTGTCGCCGATGTCCTCGCTGAGTTCGCGCGCCAGTCCGGTGATCTCATCGGTGCGCCGGTATCCGCGATCGATGCTCTCCAGCAACTGCCCTTCGGTGACCACAGCGATGTCGATGTCGCGCTTCACGATGCGCGTGATCTCGTCGAAAGCGGTCAGGTCGGTCGGGTCTGCCATGCCGACCAGCAGCATGCCGTTGCGTTCTTCCAGCACCATCGCGCGGAAACGCCGCGCCTGGCTTTCCTGCAGCTGCCTCACCAGTTCGATATTGATATTGAAGTACTTGAGATTGATGTAGGGGATGTTGAGTTGCCTGCCGAGCGCCTCGGAAATGTTTTCCTCGGTGACAAAGGCATTGTCGACCAGCACGCGACCGAGCTTGCGCCCGCTGCGCTTTTGCTGCTCAAGCGCAAACTTCAGCTGCTCTTGTGAAATCAGTTTTTGCTGAACCAGCAAATCGCCTAAGCGAACTTTCTCCGGACGCGCCATAATTCTCCCCTGACATGGATGTTTCAGCTTTTACAGGCTCGGAAGTTAGCTGTTTTTTGTGATCATGACAAGGACTTAGCGGCTATTTTTATGGGAATTTCTATAAATTCATTTTCCGCGCGAATCGCGGCGTCGCGTGCCCGCTCACTCCTCGCCTATCAATGGGATATGTCTCTTCGTTCGCTGCGCGGCTCCTTGCGCTTCATCCCGCAAAATAAATTTCTATAGATTCCCGTATGTTTCACGTTATTCTCTACCAGCCCGAAATTCCGCCGAACACCGGCAATATCATTCGCCTGTGCGCCAATACCGGCTGCCATCTGCACTTGATCAAACCGCTCGGCTTCACGCTGGAGGACAAGCAGCTGGTGCGTGCCGGTCTGGATTACCATGAGTTTGCCAGCCTGCGCGTGCACGACAACCTCGATGACTGCCTGTCGCACTTGGACCCTGCACGCGTGTACGCGCTCACCACCAAAGGATCGCAGGATTATTTCCAGTTGCGCTACCAATCTGGGGACGCTTTTTTGTTCGGTCCCGAGAGCCGCGGCCTGCCCGCCGATGTGCTCGCCCGGTTCGATAGGCGGCAGCGCGTGCGCCTTCCTATGCTGCCGGACAACCGCAGCCTGAACCTGTCCAACACCGTTGCAGTGGCGGTATTCGAGGCGTGGCGCCAGTGCGGATTCGAGGGCGCCCGGTGAGGGTTCAAGGATGCAAGGGGCTCATCCTGGCGAATTCATATCGCGGGCCATGCAGTCCAGCGCCCGTTCCTTAACCAGCCTCGCGACCAGGGAGGACACATCATGATTTACAAAGGCAGTTGTCACTGCGGGCACATCGCATTCGAAGTCGAGGGAGACTTGTACGCCGTGAAGCAATGCAACTGTTCCATCTGCAGCAGGCTGGGCGCGCTGCGCTGGTTCGTGCCGCGCACACAGGTGCGTTTCCTCACGCCGGAAAGCAATCTGTCCACCTACCAGTTCGGCAGGAAAATCATCAAGCACCACTTCTGCGCGATATGCGGCTGCGCGACTATGGGCACCGGCTCGCACAATGGCGTCGAGATGTTCAGCATCAATGCGCGCTGCCTGGAGAACGTGGACTTGTCCGCGCTCAGGATCAAGCAGGTGGACGGCCGCAGTTTCTAGGAGCCCGTGACCGGCTCCTTGCCGTTCAGGAACAACTCCAGCAGGTCGTTCAGGAAGCGCTGCCCCAGCGGGGTCGGGGCGATGCGCCGGTGATCCTTGACCAACAGTCCGCGCCGCTCGGCCTCGTCCAGTTCGCGCTGAAGCCCGAGCAGCGACAGGCTGGTGCGCTCGCCGAACAGAGTGCTGTCGAATCCCCCGTTCAGGCGCAACGCATTCATCATGAATTCGAATCCGAGCTCGTCGCTGCCGACTTCCTGTTCCGATTGCATCGGCTCACCCTTCGCGACCTGCTCCATATACGTCTGCGGCTGCTTGTACCGCGCTTGGCGGATGATCCGGCCGGGAAAACTCAGCTTGCTGTGCGCGCCCGCGCCGATGCCAAGATAATCGCCGAACTGCCAGTAATTGAGATTGTGCCTCGCGCGGCGCTTCGGCAGTGCGAATGCCGACGTCTCGTAGTGCTCGTAACCGGCCGCAGCCAGCATTTGCTCGATGCGCTGCTGCATATCGCTGCTGGTATCGTCGTCCGGCAAGGACGGCGGGTTGTGGTGGAACAGCGTGTTGGGTTCCAGCGTCAGGTGATAACAGGACAGATGCTGCGGCGCGAACGACAGCGCGGTCCGCACATCCTGCAGCGCCTGCTCCAGTGACTGATGCGGCAGCGCGTACATCAGGTCCAGGTTGATATTGCCGAAATGCGTTTGCGCGATCGCGATCGCGCGCTTCGCTTCATCGGCCGAGTGGATACGCCCGAGCGCGCGCAGATGGGTGTCGTTGAAACTCTGGATGCCCATCGACAGACGGTTCACCCCCGCCTCGCGATAGGCCGCAAAGCGATCCGCTTCCACTGTCCCGGGATTGGCCTCCAGCGTGATCTCCGCACCAATGTCCAGCGGCAACAGCATGCGCACATTGCGCAGGAATTCCGCGATGCTCTCCCCGCTCAGCAGGCTCGGCGTGCCGCCGCCGAAAAACACCGTATACACCTTGCGTCCCCACACCTGCGGCAGGGCCATTTCCAGATCGCGGATCAACGCGGCGACATATTCCTTTTCCCTGAACGCCCCGCGCACCTCGTGCGAATTGAAGTCGCAATACGGGCATTTGCGCACGCACCACGGGATATGGATATACAGCGACAGCGGCGGCAGCGCCCGGAAATTCACGGGCTGCGATTTCAGCGCGACGGGTTGCAGCGGGTGTGTGGTCATGCGGGAGTTGATCAGAGCTTCCTTAGACTTTCAGCTTTTCCAGCAGCACCCGCATCGCCTTGCCGCGGTGGCTGATGGCGTGCTTTTCATCGCGCGACAGTTCCGCGCTCATCCGGTTCAGCGACGGCAGCCAGAACAGCGGATCGTAGCCGAAACCGCCGTCGCCGCGTTCCTGTTGCGCGATCTCGCCGTGCCATTCGCCTTCCGCGATCAGCGGCTGCGGATCGTCGGCATGATGCAGCAGCACCAGCACGCAGTAGTAGTGCGCGCGGCGGTCGGCAACGTGCTGCATTTCGCGCAGCAGCTTTTCGTTGTTGCGCCGGTCCGATTTAGGTTCTCCCGCATAGCGCGCGGAATACACGCCGGGCGCGCCGCCCAGCGCGCCGACACAGATACCCGAATCGTCCGCCAGCGCGGGCAGCCCGCTCAGGCGGCTGACATGCCGCGCCTTGGCAAGTGCATTCTCGATGAAGGTCACGTGCGGCTCTTCCGCCTCGGATATGCCGAGCTCGGTCTGGGTCAGCACCTGGATACCGAGCGGCTGCAGCAGGAACTGGAATTCGCGCAGCTTGCCGGGGTTGTTGGAGGCGATGACGAGTTTTTGCATTTAACCGGGTTTCAAAAAAAAGCATGCAGATGCTGGCGCCAGCCGTGCCGACCAGCTTCAGATTCATATAATTCAATCCGTCTCAAGCACCTTGCGCTGTATCGCGATCAATTCGGTAATACCGCTTTTCGCCAGCTCCAGCAATACATCCATCTCGGCGCGGGTGAACGCGTGGCCCTCCGCGGTGCCCTGCACTTCGACGAAGTGTCCGTTGCCCAGCATCACCACATTCATGTCGGTGTCGCATGCAGAGTCCTCGGTGTAATCGAGGTCCAGCACCGGCGTGCCCTGGTAGATACCGACCGAAACGGCGGCGATGAAATCCTTGAGCGGGGATTCGCTGATCAAGCCCTTACCGAGCAGATGCCGGGTCGCGTCGTATAGCGCGACGAATGCGCCGGTGACGCTGGCGGTGCGGGTGCCGCCGTCGGCCTGGATCACGTCGCAATCGATCTGGATGGTGCGTTCGCCGAGTTTTTTCAGGTCCACCACCGCGCGAAGGCTGCGCCCGATCAGGCGCTGGATCTCCTGGGTGCGTCCCGACTGCTTGCCCTTGGCGGCCTCGCGGCTCATGCGTTCGCCGGTGGAGCGCGGCAGCATGCCGTATTCGGCGGTGATCCAGCCCTCGCCGCTGCCCCGCTTATGCGGCGGAATTTTTTCGTCGACACTGGCGGTGCAGATCACCCTGGTGTCGCCGCATTCGATCAGCACCGAGCCTTCGGCGTGTTTGGTGTAGTGGCGCGTGATGCGTATCTGACGCAATTGGCTGGGCAATCTCTGGCTGGGGCGCATAGTGAATTCTCGTTTGAAGGTGAAAGTTGAAGGGTGCAAATGGTATCGCTATGAAATCTCCAAGACATGGCTGACCGTCACGCTCGTGTCGTGGCTGGCTTCATGGTCACCCCAGCGCATCGCAAGGCCGGTGACGTTATCGGAATGACCCCTTTCGCGTTGCACCGCGGTTATGATCAGCTCATCCAGCACAACCGCAACCGGCCCGTCGGCAAACGCATCGGCCAATTCGTTGTCGGTGAAAGGCCCCCACAGGCCGTCGCTGCCGAGCAGCACCACATCGCCGGATTGCAGTTGCACGGGCTTGCCGTGCTGCATGTAGAACACGTCCTCGATCCCGCCGAGGCAGTGGGTGATGTGGTTGCGCTGGGGATGGACGCGCGCCTCTGCGGCAGTGATCTGTCCGGTTTCGACCCAATGCTGCACCACGGAGTGGTCCATGGTCCTGGCCGCCACCTTGCCGTCGCGCAGCAGGTAAAGGCGCGAGTCCCCGGCATGACCCCAGTACATCTTGCCATCCTGGATCAATGCCGCGACACAGGTCGTGCCCGGAAACCCGCCGGTCAACCCGTCCTGGGAAAGCTCCAGAATGCGGTCGTGCGCGCTTTCCATGCAATCAAGGATGAACTTGTCCGGATCGGCGACGCGCGGCTGGTTGATCCGGTTGAACGCTTCGACAAATGTTTCGATGGTCATGCTGGCGGCCAGCTCGCCGTGCATATGGCCGCCCATGCCGTCGGCCAGCACCAGCAGCAAAATATCGTTACTGAAGACGTATGCGACGCGATCCTGGTTGAATCTGCGATTGCCGATATGGCTGGCCTGGTGGATCGAGAAGTTCATGGTTGAGCGGAAAATTGCACAAGACGTAATCCTAATATAATGTGCCGCTCCAGCACAGCCTTTTATTCGAAAGCTATTCCCATGATCTTCAGCATGACCGGCTACGCAACCGCCAGCGCGGAACTCGACAGCGCATCCCTGGCGCTCGAACTCCGCGCGGTCAACCACCGCTATCTGGATATCCAGTTGCGCATGCCGGACGAATTGCGCGGCTTCGAGGGCATGCTGCGCGAATCGATCAGCGCGCAATTGCAGCGCGGCAAGGTCGACTGCCGCATCAACTACGCGCCCCGCTCGGCACAATTCGGTGCGGCACTGAACACCACCCTGCTCCGCCAGCTTGCCGCATGGAACGACGAAGTGCGCGTCACGCTGCCCGATGCACGCGGCCTGAGCGTGGGTGAGGTGCTGCGCTGGAACGGCGTGCTGGAAACGCCCACTGCTTCGGCCGACGAATTGCGCGCCGCGCTGCTCGACCTGATGCAGGTCGTGCTGCAGGAATTCTCCGCCTCGCGCGCACGGGAAGGCGAAAAGCTCAAGGACTTCCTGATGCAGCGCGTCGACAGGATCGAGGCGCTGCGCAGCGGGGTGATGCCGCATGTGCCTGCCGCGATCGCCGCCTACGAAAAGAAGCTCATCACGCGCCTGCAGGATGCGATGCAGAATGCGCCAGAGGATATCTTGGACGAGCGGGTGCGCCAGGAAA
Source organism: Gallionella sp. (assembly GCA_049684555.1). Taxonomy (GTDB): domain Bacteria; phylum Pseudomonadota; class Gammaproteobacteria; order Burkholderiales; family Gallionellaceae; genus Gallionella. The sequence continues at coordinate 24,068 of JBAVGB010000059.1, forward strand.
TCACGCTGTTCGCCAGCAAGATCGATGTGGATGAAGAATTGTCGCGGCTGGCCAGCCACCTCACCGAAATGCGCCGCATCCTGAGCCACGGCGGTGCGGTGGGCAAGCGGCTGGATTTCCTGATGCAGGAAATGAACCGCGAGGCCAACACGCTGGGCTCGAAATCGGTCGACGCGGAAGTGTCTCGCTGCGCGATGGAGATGAAGATACTCATCGAACAGATGCGCGAGCAGATCCAGAATCTGGAGTGACATTCGACCCGAATGACCGATATGAACAACCAACCTCATTATGCGTTCGGAGGCGCCGACACAGGCATCGCCAGGATCGCCAAGCTGGCCGGACATCCGCAATGAAATTCGGGGAACGATTGCTGGATATCCGCTTCAGCGCACCGGTGGCACTCATCCTGGTTGAGCTAAGCGTGCAGTTCTGGGATCTGCCGCTGGCCTCATGGATTGCCACCTACCCGCCGCATTATGTGCGGCACCTGAAAAATTCCGAAATCCCCGATCTGCTGCTGGTAACCGTTATCCTGCTGACCGCTTTGAGCTGGATAATGTATCTGTATCTGGTTCACCGAAATATCC
>JBAVGB010000060.1:0-29794 GCA_049684555.1 Gallionella sp.
CTGCCAGCGATCCCACATCAACGATTTTTGACTTTCAGTATAATAAATCCGGGTTCTTCGTTTCATTTGCAACACTCCTTCTGCTTACGCAGATTCTAGTGTGTTGCATCGACCGGTTGAAATCGCATCTTACAAGCAGTCGTTCAATAAAAATCTTGTATAGGTAATCTTTAGCCAAACAGAATTTCGGGTCTATTCAATACTAAATTTTCACGAAACAGTGCGCTAAAGATTACCAGCCAGATTCACGTTCAGGTGTTGCCGTGATCTTGTGCACGCTGAGGTCGGTACCGTTGAATTCCTCTTCCGGACTCAATCGTATCCCGACCAGATTTTTCAGCACGCCATAGACGATTAGCCCGCCGACAAAGGCAATCGCCACACCGAGCAAGGTGCCGCACAACTGCGACATGAAGCTCACCCCGCCGCGGCCACCTAGTGCCTTCAGGCCGAATATGCCTGCTGCGATCCCGCCCCACGCACCGCACAAACCATGCAGCGGCCACACGCCAAGCACATCGTCGATTTTCCAGCGGTTCTGCGTCAGCGTGAACATCGACACGAACAGTACGCCCGCCACCCCGCCGACGATCAAGGCGCCAATCGGGTGCATCAGGTCCGATCCCGCGCAGATCGCCACGAGCCCGGCCAACGGGCCGTTATGCACAAAGCCCGGGTCGTTCTTGCCCATCCACAGCGCGGTCAGCGTACCGCCCACCATTGCCATCAGGGAATTGACCGCGACCAGGCCACTGATGTGATCGATGGTTTGTGCCGACATCACGTTGAAGCCGAACCAGCCGACCGTGAGTATCCATGCGCCCAGCGCAAGAAAGGGAATGCTGGATGGCGGGTGCGCCGAGATGCGCCCTTCGTTGCTGTAGCGGCCGCGCCGCGCACCGAGCATCATCACCGCCGCGAGCCCGATCCAGCCGCCCACCGCATGCACCACCACCGAACCGGCGAAGTCATGGAATTCCGCGCCGAACGTCGCGTTCAGCCAGGCCTGGATACCATAATGATGATTCCACGCAATGCCTTCAAAGAACGGATAGACGAAACCAACCAGCATGAAGGTCGCCGCCATCTGCGGATTGAATTTTGCGCGCTCGGCGATTCCACCGGAAACAATGGCCGGGATCGCGGCGGCAAAAGTCAGCAGGAAGAAAAACTTGACCAGCTCGTAGCCGCTCTTTTGCGCAAGCTGTTCCGCGCCGGTAAAAAAATTCGTCCCGTAGGCAATCGCATAGCCGATGAAAAAATACGCCAGCGTGGACATCGCAAAGTCGGTCAGGATCTTGACCAGCGCATTGACCTGGTTTTTCTTCCGGACCGTGCCCAGCTCCAGAAAAGCGAAGCCGGCGTGCATCGCCAATACCATGATGGCGCCCAGCAAAATGAACAACGTATCACTGCTGATTCGTAAATCTTCCACATTTCTCCCCTTTATCGCGCACTTCGTGAGATGCGCATTATATTTTTCGTACCTTCAACCCGGTCCAACAAACACCGTCATTCCCGCAGGAATATTTTCAATCTTGCCAGCTGTTCAGATATTTTTCCAGCCAGAACAAGCCGACAATCGTCTTGCTCTCGTTGATCCTGCCCTGGCGTATCCAGTCTATCGCCTCGGGCAGGGACAACTCGAACACCTCGAGGAATTCTCCGTCATCCAGTTTCCTGCCTTGGTGAACAAGGCCGCGTGCCAGGAAATATTCCATCCGCTCGTCGGCATAGCCGATGCACGGCCACGCCGTGGTCAGGTGTATCCACTCTCGCGCCACATACCCGGTTTCCTCCAGCAACTCGCGCTGGGCGCACTGCAGGATGTCTTCGCCATGGTCGATCTTCCCCGCGGGCAACTCGATGAAGTCGCGTTGCAACGGGTAGCGGTATTGCCGCTCCATCACCAGGTTGCCGTTATCCAGTATCGCCAGAACCGCAACAGCACCCGGATGGGTGATGTATTCCCGGCTGCTCACAGCACCATCGGGCAAGCGCACCTTGTCCTTGCGCACTTGGATGAAATCGCCGTCATACATCAGCTCGGAATCCAGCCGCGTCTCTTTCAGATCCATTGCAATCCCCGTGTCACCCGGACCGACAATCCCATGTAACGCTGTGCAGCGCCTGCCATCTATGCGCTCTTCTTGACGACCTGCATTGCGGTCGCAACCATGCCGGCGATGTCGGCCGCGTTGCCGGGAAGGATCATGGTGTTGCCCTGTTTGGCGATATTGCCGAAGGCATCGACAAAACGTTCCGCGACCTTGAGGTTGACGGCGACCAGGCCGCCATCGTTCTGGATCGCGCTGGCGACCACCTTGATCGATTCGGCGGTAGCGTTGGCGACCAGCAACAAGGCTTCGGCCTCGCCCTGCGCGTTGTTGATCGCCGCCTGTTTGGAACCCTCCGACTCGCGGATGGATGCGGTCATTTTTCCCTCGGCGATATTGATCTCTTCCTGCTTCTTGCCTTCCGACTGCGCGATCAATGCGCGCTTCTCGCGCTCGGCGGTGATCTGCTTCTGCATCGCCGCGAGCACCTGCTGCGGCGGGGTGATGTCCTTTATCTCGTAGCGCAGCACCTTCACGCCCCAGGTCGGGCTCGCCTCGTCCAGCGCGAACACCACCGTGCGGTTGATCGCTTCGCGGTCTTCCAGCAACTTGTCCAGATCGCGCTTGCCGCATTCTGAACGCAGCGCGGTTTGCGCCAGCATGGTGATCGCGGCGAGGTAATTGGATGTGCCGTAACTGGCGCGCGCCGCATCGGTGACCTGGTAATACAGCACGCCGTCGACCTGCACCTGGGTGTTGTCGCGGGTGATGCAGACCTGCGGTTCGATATCGATCGGAAACTCGGTAAGACGGTGACGATAGGCGACGCGGTCCATGAACGGGATCACGATGTTAAGACCGGGTTCCAATGTCCGGTCGAACTTGCCGAAACGCTCGATCACCCATGCGTTCTGTTGCGGTACGATCTTGATCGTCTTGAACGCCAGGAATACCGCGAATACCCCCAGCACAATTAAAAATATATCCATGCTCTGCTCCTGCCAGTTGAATGATTATTCGGTTTCCGGAACCGGCTCGATGATCAAACGGCTTCCCACGACTTCCTTGATGCGCCAGTTTTGCCGGGCCGGGTCCGCCGATGCGGTGCCGGCCAATTCGGCATCCCATTCCGCGCCGCGATAAGTGACCCGCGCATGACGCTCGTCCGTCCAGCGCACCGTCTGGACGGTCTGGCCGATGTCATAGGCAAGATTGGCCTGCCCTTGCGCCGGCCCCTGCCTCCGCTTCAAGCGATAAATCGCCGCCACACCCGCAATGCAAAGCAACGCCGCGATCGCGGCTTGACCGTCCCACGCCATCCCCAGATAGGCCGACAAACCGGCGGCAGCCAGGCCAAACGCAACCGCAATCAGATAGAACGTCCCGCTGTTCATCTCGGCGATCACCAGCACCACCGCCGCCAGCCACCAGATCCAATATACTTCCATCACGCTACCTCACAAATTTCAGTCCGTTTTATTTCATTCGCGGCATTTTGCCACGTTTGGCGAAACTGGCGGCGAGCTATTCAAATCGCCCGCATCAAGCAGCGGCGGATCGGCGCAGATGCAGCCGAACCAGGCAACGGTCTATCCATTGCGCGGTCAATTTTTCCTGCACCGAATTCTGCCGCAATCGCGCTTTCAGCCCCGGAAAATCGACGCGATCCAGCGGTTGGTCCTGGTTGAAGCAGGAAAACACGTAGCTGGTCTTGCCGGTTTCCGGGTCGATATGGGGTTGCAGGCATTGCGCGCAAATCTCCTTCATCATGCACTGCATCGGTGAATTGATCGAACCGATCGCGAAGTGACGCGGCTTCAGATAAGGCTGCAGCACCGCATGCCGTGCCGCGGCTACCGCCGCCATCATGCTGTCCGACCCGATCGCGATGATGCGGTCGGTGCCGGCGAACGGGATCTGCTGCGTCCCGAGTTCGCCTTGCGCATAAGCGGTCATCGCCTCGACGATATTGCCGACGAAGCTGCGGTCCTGATCACGCGCGGGCACAAAGCCGGGCTGCTCGTCGCAGCACCAGACCACCACATCGGCGGCATGCTCGATCTCGGCCACCTTGTAGCGGTCTATCGCCTTTTTGTAGCCGGCGAAATACAGCACTTTCGAACCGGCCGCGCGCAAAGCCTGGCCGATGGAGAACAGCACCGCATTGCCCAGTCCGCCGCCCACCAGCATTACGGTCTCGTCTGCGGGAATTTCGGTCGGCGTGCCGGTCGGCCCCATCAATACCACCGGCTCGCCCGGCTTGAGCATCGCGCACAGGTCGGCCGAGCCGCCCATTTCCAGCACGATGGTCGAGATCAGTCCGCGTTGCGGATCGACCCATGCACCGGTCAATGCCAGGCCTTCCATCGCCAGACGGGTCGCGTCGATCTCCAGCGCATGGGCCTCGTAATTCTGCAGCCGGTAAAATTGCCCCGGTTTGAAACTGCGCGCGGCCAGCGGTGCATTGATGACAACCTCGACGATATTCGGCGTCAGGCGTATGACTTGGTGCACCGTTGCGCGCAACTGATGGTTGATCTCCGCCAGGAATTCCGCATCGGTTGATTTTGATGCCGGTCCCGCCTGCTGCAACACCGCACTGACCGATGGGTAACCCTGCTTTGCCCCGCCCATCGCCTTGACCACGTTGCCAAAGAAAGAAGGATGCAGGTCGCCGAAAAAACTGATGAAGCGGCCATCGTCCTGTCTGGAAAGCAGCACTTGCGCCCGATTCGGTTTGGAGATCGCCGGCTCGGGACGCACCGGGGCGCCATTCTCGTCGCAAGCCCTGAAGTAGCGCCCGTCGAGTTCAAAGTGGGCCGGGTCCTCGCGCGCCAGCACGGTGTTGGGCTGGGTGCCGGCCGCGATCAGAACAGTGCGCGCGGCGACTTCGATCTCCTCGCCCGAACGCCACTCGCCTGCCTCGTCGCGCAATTGCCGCGACATCACGACTGCACGCACCGCACCGAATACATCGACCTCGATACGCGTCGGATTCAGCGCCTCGGCAAAACTGATCCCTTCCTCCAGGGCTTTTTCGATTTCTTCGTGGTTCAGGGTATACGAGGGACTGTCAATCAGGCGCTTGCGGTAGGCAATCGTGACCCCGCCCCAGCCTTGCAGCAATTCCGCAATGCGCGGCTCGCGCACTTCTGCAGCCGCATTGCTGCGCTCGGTTTCGATCGCCAGCGCGTGGCCGAGAAATTCGTCGGCGACCTGGCATTCCTCGGCAGTCCAGCGCCGGCGGACCGCTTCCTCGCCTTTCTCGGCTACCAGGATCTTGTAGCGATGCATGAATTTTTCCACCTGCACCGGATAATAAGCCAGCGACTCGGTCGCCGTGTCGATCGCGGTGAGGCCGCCGCCGATCACCACGACAGGCAGGCGTATCTGCAGGTTCGCAATGGAATTCCGCTTGGCCGCGCCGGTCAATTGCAGCGCCATCAAAAAATCCGAGGCGGTGCGCACGCCGCGCGCCAGACCGTTGGGAATATCCAGCACGGTGGGACGGCCGGCACCGTTGGCCAGCGCGATGTGGTCGAATCCCGCAGAAAAAGCTGCATCCACGGTCAGCGTTCCGCCGAAGCGCACGCCGCCGAACATCGCGAACTGGCTGCGCCGTTCCAGCAACAAGCGGATCAGCTTCAGGAAATTCTTGTCCCAGCGTACCGTGATGCCGTATTCGGCGACACCGCCGAACCCCGCCAGCACGCGGTCATCGAGCGATTCATACAATTCGGCTATGTCATGGATCGGGACGAACGGCACGCGCTCGCCGCCCGCACCTACCCCGCCGATATGCGGGGGCAACGGCTCTATCTTCAGGCCGTCGATGCCGACCACGGTATGCCCGTCGTTGATCAGATGATGGGCAAGCGTGAATCCGGCGGGTCCCATCCCGGTAACTAGCACGCGCCGACCGGAAGGCGCTTTCGGATACGGCCGCCGCAATTCCAGCGGGTTCCAGCGCGTCAGCAGGCTGTATATCTCGAATCCCCACGGCAGTTCCAGCACATCCTTCAGCGTGCGCGTCTCTGCCTGCGGGATGTCGACCGGCTGCTGTTTCTGGTAGATGCACGACTTCATGCAATCGTTGCAGATGCGATGCCCGGTGGCCGCAACCATCGGATTATCGAGTGCAATAATGGCCAGCGCGCCCAGCGCATGCCCCTGGGTCTTGACCTTGTGGAACTCGGAGATCTTCTCCTCGAGCGGACAACCGGCCAGCTTGACGCCGAAAACATTTTTCTTGAACGCGGCAACGCCGCCATCGGCGGGCGCCTTTTCCCTGAGCCCCTTGGAGCAGGAATCCTTGCCCTGCTCGTGGCACCAGATGCAGTAATTGGCCTGGTCGAGCGCGCCGGTCAGGTCGGTTCCGGCATCGGTCAGCGCAAAACCCCGGCGGCGGCGCAATGCATGGCCGGCGCCGAGACGATAGGCGCTGATGCCGTCCAGGTTCACCGTTGCCAGCGGAACCAGGTGTTCGAAATCGAGCTTGGCCGGAACCTTGAACAGGATGCCGCCGCGATGACGCTCGCGTCCGGCTGACGTTTGCACCGCCCAGGCAGCATAGCGCATGGCGAGTTGCAATTCGGCGGCGTGGGCTGTTTCGTCCATCATCCAATGTGCAACCTCGCAGGCAAACGCAAGTTCGGTAAATGGGGCGCCAATGTAGTCCGTCAACTGTTCCTCGAGTGCAGGACCGTCTATGGTTGCAGCTTCATCCGGTTTAACTTTTGTCATCGCCCTGCGCTGCACAAACAGGCGTTTGCAGCTGTATAACGGTGCCAGTTCATGATGACTCGCGGCCAATGCCTGCACTTGCGTTTTTATGCCGAACAGGCTCGCCAGGAAATCTTCGAGGTAAGGCGCCATTGCAATCAGCAGTTCGGATTCCGCCTTGCCGGAAAGGGCAGCGGCGGATAGCCGGGCGGATTCGAGATGCGCGCGCAGCTCCGGGTCGCTACCACCCAGAAATTCGCGGAAAGCCGCATCGATGCGGATCAGTCCGTCACGGTCGTATAGATCGCTGAATGTGAAGCCGTAGGCAAGGCTCAGGCTCTGACGATGCAGCGTGTCATGTTGGATAGTTTTCATGATCTCCAGGTTTTTAGAATTTTCCAATGCCGCCCGTTTTCATCGCGGCTCTTGTCCATTACACCAAGAAGATGCCGGCTTGGCCAGATGATGCTGCCGGCGGTCACAACAGGTGTTGTGTCTCACAAGCGGCAACTGAGTTGAACGGGTTCAGCCCGCTTCCGGTTTGGCGCCGGATTTGAAGAAACTGGACATATTGCCGCCGTCCTTCTTCGAGCTATACATCGCCTGGTCGGCGTTCTGCATCAATTCGTCAGCATCACTGCCGTTTTCCGGATAGATACTGACGCCGATGCTGGAATGCACGGCCAATTGGTGTCCATCGATCTGCATTGCCGCCTGGAAAAGATCATGCAGTTTTTGCACCACGACCATGACCTGTTGGGGATCATTGATCGAGTCCAGCAGAACGACAAACTCGTCACCGCCCAGACGAGCCACCGTGTCCGCTTCGCGCACGGCTGATTTCAACAGCTTTGCGAAGTTGACCAATACGATGTCTCCGGTAGCATGGCCCAGCGTATCGTTGATCTCCTTGAAGCGATCCAGATCGATAAACAGCACGGCAAGATGATTCCCGGCACGCCGCGAACTGGCGATAGCGTGTTCCAGCCTGTCGAAGAACAACCTGCGGTTGGGCAAACCGGTCAAAGAGTCATGCTGTGCCTGATGATCAAGCGCCATGCGTTTCTCGTCCAGTTCCGACAAGTGCGCCACGATCTGGGTCTGCATGTCGTGGAAACTGCGCGCCAGCAGGCCGAGTTCATCGTTGCGGGCAAGCGGCAGCTTGCTGATGACATGATCTTTCGAGAATTTCTGGATCGCCTCGACCACCGCATTCAGGGGGCCGGTGACAATGCGTGATATCAGCACGGATAGAATCACCGCAAGCACGCTGAATACCAGGATGATCTGGAAGGTATCCCAGCCCAGCCTCGAGGTCTCTTTCGTGATGTTTTGTATCGGCTGGGACAAACCGAGAATCAGGAAACGTTTGTCTATCGTGTCGCCAAAGGGCAGGCGCACAAAGGCGGCGACATGCCCATCCTGTTGTTGCTGCCCTTCATAGACATGCGTTACAAGGTTCATGGCCTTGCCTTGGATCAAGGCCATAACCGGCTTGAAGGTATTCTGGATCAGGATGCGCTTGCCGCGATCAAATCCGAAGGTCTGGGTCGCATCCGGGTGTATCAGGAAATCGCCGGACTGGTTGCTGAGGTAAAGGTTATACGAGTTCGGCAAATTGCTTTTCAAAAGACCCGCAAGGCCGTTCAGGTCGATATTGATTGCGATCAAGCCCAGCCTTTTGCCATTTTGTGCAAAGACCGGCGTCGAAACCGTCATGGTCGGTTTATCGCGGCCGGAGTGCGTTCCCTTCTCGTGGTTGATGGTGATATCCGAAAGATAGATATCTCCCCTGGCCAGACGAAACGTGCCGGTGACATATGGATAGCCGGCGCGCTTTTGCAAATCACCGCCCTGCACCCGTGACAGGCTCCTGCCATTGCGATCGACACGGACCAGTTCCGGATCGCCTTGGCCAATGCCGATCAGGCGAATCTGGAAATATTCCGGATGGGCTGACAGCATTGCAGCGAAGGTGTCGGCCAGTATCTGCTTGTCACGCTCGGCAGTATGCGAATCCGGGGAATCAAATACATTCCGGGACAGAGGCAGGGCCGCCAGCAATTGAGAATCCTCGGCAATCACATCGATAATGATCTTCATGTTCCGGCCCACCACCTGGGTGGCTGTCAGCAGATCGCGTTCTGCCGCCCTGGTCAGCATGTTCCTGCTGGACGTGTAAAAGTAAATGCCGGTCAGGATAGTTGCCAGGATACCGAATGCGGCAAGCAAAAAACCGAGTTTGAAGCCGATATTCGGTTTCACATAGTCGGAAAGTTTCATCGCGCCGGGAACCTTGTGCGGAGGGAAACGCAGTTATAAACAGGGAATGACCGGCTATCCAGCAGCACCGGGTCGAGTGGTATTTCCGCGGCATACGCAGCGTGGCCAGGCGCAAACGAAACTTGATGGACAATGGGCATTGGCAAGTCGATTGGAGTGCATGACCGAAAGTGACCGAGGCGCATTATACATGCCGTTGCAGATAGCCAAGCTTCCAAAAATATGGCCGTTCTGTCCTCTCGGTGCCTGCATGACCATATAGTACAAATCCTGCTTTGCCAGCATTCACAATCAAGCCCGGTTCTTAACTGCACCGTTTCGGAGTAGAATCTTCCGCAGACCCCTCGCAACACGTCCAAATGGGAATTTTTCTTATGAATCGCAATGCCTGGTTGGTGACGGCCATTTGTTTGCTGCCCCTGTTTGGCTGTACGGCCATGCGCAAAACCGATACCAACAAATCGGCACGAACCAGCGCTCTGCCGGTTGCGAAACCGGCTGTGCGTTCCGTGATGTCTGCTGACGGGCTGATCAAGGGTGAAATCGTCGGCACACCCGCTCCCGCCAGCAAATTCTCCCAGTTGCAAATCGGCATGACGCTTGACCAGGTCGAAAAACTGATCGGACCACCGAGCAATTCCGACAGCCGCATAACGGGCAAACAATACCAGCCTTTCTATTTCGGCGGCGACACCCAGCGCACGGAGGCATATTACAAAGGCGAGGGACACCTGACCTTTTCAAATGCACGGCCGGACAGCGCACCGGATACACTGATCCGCATCACGGTCAATCCGGATTGGGCCGGGAAGCACTGATCCGAACAAACGCACTGTTCTTATCCGTTTCGGGTTGACAGACCGCCCAAAAAAAAACTACATTCCCCCTACAGGCTTCATTCGCTCCAATCTCAACAATAATCCAATTGCAATTCGGGAGAACCCATGTCCAACATCGAATCCGTTCTGAATGAAATACGCGTCTTCGAGCCTTCGCCCGAATTCGTTAAGCAGGCCAACGTGTCGGGCATGCAGGCATACCGGGCGCTGTGCAAGTCTGCCGAACAGGATTATCCCGGCTTCTGGGCCAATCTGGCCCGCGAAACCCTGCAGTGGAAAAAGCCGTTCACCCAATCGCTCGATGACAGCAATGCGCCGTTCTTCAAGTGGTTCGAAGATGGCGAATTGAATGTTTCCTACAATTGCCTCGACAAGCATCTCGCCGACCGCGCAGAAAGGACCGCGATCATTTTCGAGGCAGACGATGGCAAGGTCAGCAAGGTCAGCTATCGCGAATTGCACGGCCGTGTCAGCCAGTTCGCCAACGGCCTGAAATCCCGCGGCATCAGGAAAGGCGACCGCGTCGTCATCTATCTTCCGATGAGCATCGAAGCGGTGGTGGCGATGCAGGCCTGCGCCCGGATCGGCGCCATCCATTCGGTCGTGTTTGGAGGGTTCTCCGCCAAGAGCCTGCATGAACGGATCACCGACGCGAAAGCTTGCGCGGTGATTACCGCCGATGCGCAAATGCGCGGCGGCAAACTGATGCCTTTGAAACCCATCGTCGATGAAGCGCTCGCCACAGGCGGATGCGAATCGGTACACAGCGTGATTGTCTATCGCCGTGCGGGCAGCAATGTCGAGTGGAACGATGATCTGGACATCTGGTGGCACGACCTGTTCAATTCCCAGCCGACCCATTGCGAACCGGAATGGGTGGGTGCCGAACATCCGCTGTTCATCCTCTACACTTCAGGCTCCACCGGCAGGCCCAAGGGCGTGCAGCACTCCAGTGCCGGCTACCTGCTCGGCGCAATGCTGTCGATGAAATGGGTGTTCGACTACAAAGACAGCGACATTTTCTGGTGTACCGCCGACGTGGGCTGGGTCACCGGGCACAGCTATGTGGCTTACGGGCCGCTGGCGATGGGCGCCACTCAGGTTGTGTTCGAGAGCATACCGACCTACCCGGACGCAGGACGATTCTGGAAGATGGTCCAGGACCACAAGGTCACGACCTTCTACACTGCCCCCACTGCCATCCGTTCGCTGATCAAGTTGGGCGGAGACCTGCCCAATAAATATGACCTTTCCAGCCTGCGTCTGCTTGGCACGGTGGGCGAACCGATCAATCCGGAGGCATGGATGTGGTACTACAACACTGTCGGAAAGGCGCGCTGCCCAATCGTGGATACCTGGTGGCAAACCGAAACGGGCTCCCATATGATCGCCCCGCTGCCCGGCGCGATGCCGATCAAGCCGGGTTCATGCACCCTGCCCCTGCCCGGTATCATGGCCACCATCGTGAATGAGGCGGGCGATGAGGTGCATGACCAGCATGGCGGTTTTCTCGTCATCAAGCGTCCGTTCCCTTCGCAAATCCGCACCATCTGGGGTGACCCTGAACGCTACAAGAAGTCCTACTTCCCCGATGAAATGCGCGGCTACTATCTGGCGGGGGATTCTGCCCACCGCGATAATGACGGCTACTTCTGGATCATGGGACGCATAGATGATGTACTAAAAGTATCCGGTCATCGACTGGGTACGATGGAAATCGAGTCGGCATTGGTCGCAAACCCGCTGGTGGCTGAAGCGGCTGTGGTCGGCAAACCGCATGACATAAAGGGAGAGGCAATTGTCGCTTATGTCGTACTCAAGGGGTCTCGCCCGACAGATGCGGAAAAGTCCAGGCAAATAGCCGAGGATCTGCGCAACTGGGTAGGCAAGACTATAGGCCCGATTGCCAAACCGGATGAAATCCGTTTCGGTGAGAATCTGCCCAAGACCCGCTCCGGAAAGATAATGCGCCGCCTGCTCCGGGCGATCGCCAATGGCGAAGAAATCAGCCAGGATGTGTCGACATTGGAGAATCCTGCAATATTGGAACAGCTTAAAAACGCGATCAAATAAGGCCGGCGGCGACTTCATCATCCTCCGCATCCGGGTTGCCGTGCAGCAAGCTGGACAAATGGTAGACACTGCCCGAGGCTCGTCCTGAACGGACTGTTCTTTCGGTAACGCAAGCCTGTTTATTTCTCGTGGAGATTTGCAACGAACGCATGCCTGCTTTGCCTACCTTCCATCCCCTATCCTCAGCCTTTTGTCATCTTCCCGATATTTTAGATTGACCTGTATACAGAAGTTAGCATAACATCACATAGGGTTTACTTCAGGAAGGATGCACGTGTTCTTGATTCGATTGATTTTTTCTCTACTTCTCTGCATATTCGCAGCAGCCATGCCAGCCTATGCTGACGCAGCCGAAAAACCTTTTGTCGTGCAGCCGGGGGGAAAAATCGCGCTAAACAGTCCGGTGGCAAGCGCCGCAACTGAGGAAGCCGTTCCGCAGTGGCTTCCGTCAGTCCGCGATATCAAAATAGAACTCATCCCCAATGCCGCACCTATGCCCCAGGATTTATGGCCCCGAATACGCGAAGGTTTCGCGATGAGTGAACTCGATTCCAAGCTGGTCGCGAGGCATGAGAAATGGTATGTGAACCACCCCGATTACTTTGCGCGCATGATAGATCGCGCCCACCTATACCTGTATTACATCACCGAGGAAGTGGAACGGCGTGGCATGCCCAGCGAAATCGCGCTGCTGCCTATGGTCGAAAGCGCCTTCAATCCGGGCGCATATTCAAGGAGCCGCGCTTCCGGCATCTGGCAATTCATGCCGTCGACCGGCAAAAAATTCGGCCTGCAACAGAACTGGTGGTATGACGGCCGCCGGGATGTAATCAGTGCAACCAATAGCGCACTCGATTACCTGCAAAATCTCCATACCATGTTCGGCGATTGGCAGTTGGCTCTGGCTGCCTACAATTGCGGCGAAGGCGCGGTACTCAGGGCCCAGGCACACAATCGCAAACGCGGCTTGCCAACCGATTACGCCCACCTGAGGCTATTGAAGGAAACGCGCAATTACGTTCCAAAGTTGTTGGCGATAAAACACATTATTGCCGATCCCGCCAAATTCGGGCTCGCATTGCAGGATATCCCCAACAAGCCCTATTTTGCCGCTATTACCACCTCCCGGCACATCGACGTAAAACTGGCCGCCCAACTGGCCGGCATCTCGGAAGACGAGTTTGCCGCACTCAATCCCGCACACAACCGCCCGGTGATCTTGCAGGACAATAATGATTTTATTTTGTTGCCTATCGATAAAATCGAAACCTTCAGAACCAACCTGGAAAACTACGACAAGCCCCTGGTCAGCTGGCAGTCATATCAGCCCAAGAAGGGAGAGCGTCTTGACAAACTGGCACCGCGCTTCGGCTTGTCTTTGGCCAACCTGAAGTCTGTGAACGGCCTTTCCCGGCACGGAAATATCAGTACCGGGCAAACCCTTCTGGTGCCGCTGAACGGAGAAGAGTCATCAACCGAATTCGAAGCCTTCAACATGCAGCTTCCGCCGACCGACAGTGTCAACAGGGTCAGACACGTCGTGCGCAGGGGCGACACGCTTGGCGGCTTGGCGCGCCGTTACCACGTCAGCATCGCAAAGCTGAAACAATGGAACGGCCCGCTGAAAATCATCAGGATCGGCCAGACACTGGTTATCTCTCAGGAAGGGTTAAGCCAGCAGCGCTACAATCGCCATAGAAGATCCAGGGATCACGCGCGCGATGTGGCGCAAAGCGGGAGCGAAACTTCAAATGAGGCTTCACAAGGAATCTAGCTCGGCCCGTGTTGGCAACTTTGCCGGCCTGGAAGTGAAGTAGCGGTATCCTTTCCACACCCGCCACACGCCCCACATGAAACCCGCCAGACTATTTCGTCGAATCACAAACAAGGCCACCACGCCGGCAATCAGCAAAGGATTTTGACGCAAAAAGCGCACCGCCGACACGCCGTGGTCGACCAGGGATAACGGGACCTTCCACTCCGCTTCGATTTCGGTCATCTGCTCACGCTGTGTGGCGATTCTTGCCAATAACTCAGCGCGGCGTTGCCTCAGCTCATGCAATTTCTCATTCATGGCCCCAGTTATTCCCCTGGCTCCAGTTGTTCCCTGTCCTTGGCCAATTCGGCAAGGCTGGCAGAAAATAACTTCGGTCTGTTATGCGCCTTATTGCGCAAAAACAACGTCAACAGCACGCCCAGCACGAAGAACAGAATGCACAGCCCGCCAAGCACGGCAAGGCGGTGGTCATCCCAGAAGAACACGGCGACAAATACCGTGAGCAACATCACGCCCATGCCAAAACAGAACAATGCGGACAAGGATAAAAAATACATCTGCGTCAGATGTAGCCGCTCCTCCTGCAGTTCAATCGCGAGCAGTTCCAAGCGTGTCGAGACGATGGAAGCCAGCGTCGATACCAAGCGCTTCAGCGACTCCAACAACCCGGCACTCTGCCCGACCATGACCTAGCGGCCCCGACCGATCAACATTCCGACAATAACCCCGACGCTGGCGGCGACACCGATCGCAGTCCACGGATTATCGTGTACGTATTCGTCGGTAGCCTTGGCGGCATACTTGGTTTTCTCGATCATTGCAAACTCGGCCTCGTTGAGACGCGCCTTGGCCGTAACCAGATTCTCCTGAATACGCTCGCGTGCCGCGGCCACTTTCTCTCCTGCCTGCCCTGCTGTTGCCCGCAACAATTCCTCGGCGTCAGCTACGACTAAACGAAAATCCTTAACAAGCTTTTCTTTGCTGGCGTCGCGTTCTGCTACTGCTGATTTGGTGCTCATCATTAACTCCTTTAATTAAATTCACGATCAATCAATGCCGCCGAAAACCACGCTTGCACGATTACACGCTTATCAGCGGAGTACCTATGTCCTTTTTAACCCTAAAAAACCTTGCCGTCAACCCGGGAATCAGAATACAAATAGCAATGCACGGTGTGTGTTGGCGAATGACTGGTCGCTGGCGGATATTCCTTGCGGCATTGTTCCGTAGCCTGTGCGCAGCGAGGCGCAAAATGGCATCCCGGCGGAGGGTTGGCCGGCGACGGCAAGTCGCCTTCCAGCCTGATGCGCTCTGTTCTTTCTCCGTCTATGCGCGGGACCGCAGACAGCAGCGCCCGTGTATAGGGATGTTTGGGTGCGCGCAGCACCTCCGCTGCAGTGCCGCGTTCCACGATGCGCCCGAGATACATCACGCACACCTCATGGGCAAGATATTCCACCACCGCAAGGTTGTGCGTGATGAACAGATAGCTAAGTTCAAATTTTTGTTGCAATGACTTCAGCAGGTTCAGGATTTGCGCCTGCACCGACACATCCAGCGCGCTGGTCGGTTCGTCACAGATCAGCAGGCGCGGGGATACCGCAAGCGCCCGCGCGATGGCGATCCGTTGCCTCTGGCCGCCCGAAAACTCATGCGGGTAGCGCCATTTGGTATCGCGCGCAAGGCCGACCTGATCGAGCAAGGTATCGATGTGTGCCTGGCGTGCGGCGCTGTTGCGCTCGATTTTCAGTGCGGTCATCCCTTCCTCAAGGATTTCTGCAACGCGCATTTTCGGGTTCAGCGAAGCATAGGGATCCTGAAACACCATCTGCATCGCGGAACGCTGTTCGCCGATATCGGAACCGATCAATTCCCGACCGGCAAACTGCACGCTGCCCGCATCGGGCCTGATCAACTGCAATAGCGCCTTGCCCAGCGTGGTCTTGCCACAGCCGGATTCTCCCACCAGCGCCAGGGTGTGTCCCGGTGGAATACCCAGCGACACCCCGTCCACCGCTTTCACCCGGCCGACAATGCGCTGAAGCACACCTCTGCGAATCGGGAAATGGACCCTGAGGTCGCGGACCTGCAGGAGCGCGGGGCCGGGCACAGGGGGCAAGTCAGTCTCGGCTTCCTGTTGCTTGCGCGTGCCGGTCTCAATCGGCTGCCCATTGCCTTGCGCCCCTGGACCCTGAAAAAGATGGCACCTGACCCCGCGTCCCTCCTCGAGCACGGTCCAGTCCGGTGTTTTTTCGCTGCACAAGGACCAGGCCTTGTCGCAGCGCGCGGCGAAGCGGCAGCCTTGCGTGATGCTGCCCAGCGGCGGCACGTTGCCGGGTATCGCGGTCAGTGATTGATTGCGCCGCGTCGCATCGGGAAGTGCGGCGAACAGTTTCTGCGTGTAGGGATGCAGCGGTTGGTCGAACAACCGGGCCCGGCTGGCCTGCTCGACGATTTGTCCCGCATACATCACCCCCACCTGGTGTGCCATTTCCGCGACCACGCCGAGATCATGCGTGATCAGCAACATCGCCATCCCGCTGGCAGCCTGGTTGTCGCGCAGCAGTTGCAGCACCTGAGCCTGTATCGTGACATCCAGTGCGGTGGTCGGTTCATCCGCGATCAGCAATTTTGGCTGTCCGGCCAGCGCCATCGCAATCATCACGCGCTGCTTCATGCCGCCGGAAAGCTGGAATGGATATTCCGCGGCACGCCTGGAGGCATCCGGGATGCCAACCTGGTCCAGCAGCTCCACGCCGCGCAATCGTGCAGCATCGCCGCGCAGGTCCCGGTGAAGTTCCAACACTTCGCCGATTTGCTGGCCCACCGTCATCACCGGATTCAGGCTCAATCCCGGCTCCTGAAAAATCATTGCCATCTTGCCGCCGCGCAAGTCGCGCATCTCGCGCTCGCGCAAGCCGAACAGCGCGATGCCTTCCAGATGCGCCGAACTGCCTGCATTGACCACGCCATCGGGCAACAGCCGCAACAGCGACAGTGCGGTCATGGATTTCCCGCAGCCGGATTCCCCGAGCAGCACGAACGTCTCGCCCGCCCCGATGCTGAAAGAAATGTCGTCCACGATGCGCGCGCCATGATGCAATTGCGTGACAAGGCCGGATACATTAAGGATGTGTCCCATTACGCCGCATTCCCGTTGAGGTTCAGGCGCGGATCGAATGCATCGCGCACCGCGTCGGCAAACAAATTGGCCGCCAGTACCAGTACAAGCATAAAACCGAAGGCCGAAGCCAACGCCCACCACACGACCGGATCGCGCCCCATCTCCAGCCGTGCCGCGTTGATCATCGTGCCGAAGCTGATCATCGAGGGGTCGACACCCACGCCGACGTAGGACAGGACCGCCTCGGCCAGCACCAGTCCGCTGAAATCCATCACCAGGGAAATCAGCACGATATGCATCACGTTCGGCATGATATGGCGGGTCAGGATGCGAAACGACGGCACGCCGAAAGCCTGTGCCGCCTGGATGTATTCCATCTCGCGCAGCTTGAGCGTCTCGCCCCGCAGCAGGCGGCACAGCCCGGTCCAGCTGGTGACGCCCAATATCAGGCACAGGAACACCAGCCGCAGGTCCGCGCGCGATGCGGAGGTATCGAACCATTGCGGATGCGTATCGATGGTTACCTGCACCATCAGCACCGCCGCCGCGATCAGCAGCACGCTGGGTATGGAACTCAGCACGGTATATGCATACTGGATCACATCATCCACCCAGCCGCGCAAAAATCCCGCGGCGATCCCCAGCAGCAAGGCCAGAGGCAGGGTGACCAGCGTGGTCACCGTGCCGATGATCAGTCCGGTGCGTATGCTTTTCAGCGACAGATACAGCACATCCTGCCCGACCTTGTCGGTGCCGAGCACATGATACGCGGCGGCAAGATGGACGGTCGTGCCGATCAGGACCGAGATGACAAGGATGGCGATCGTCAAGGGGCGCAGCGGCCACCCGCGCCGGGTGAGCCATCCCCTGCTTGCCAGCACAACAAGCAACCCCGCAGCCAGTCCCGCCAGCGCACCGGTCAAACCCCGCCACAGCACATCCGTGTCGCGCTGCCGCACATCGGTCAGTTGGGCGCCGCCATAACGCAGGCGCGGATAGTCGCGCCGCACGTTTCCTTTGGCATCAATCATGCTCTCCTTGGCATACAGCGTCAGCGCCAGCGGGGCGGAATAGGTTTTCTCGGTTTCTACGCGCAACGGCGTGACCAGCTTGTCGAACAGGCTCAATACTTCCGGAGAATAGACCGTTGCTCCGTTATTCCTTTCCGGCAGTGCCGCCCGGTAATGCAGCGTGTCCAGCAGGCCGACCAGCACAAACAGCGACAGCACCAGCAACGAAACCATCGCTGTCGGATTGCGGGCCACGCGTCGCCACGGCAACAGCAGGTGCTCGCGCTTGCGCACATACGCCGCGCTGGCGATGCCTGCGGCCAGCAGCAAAAAAATCAGCCTGTCGCTCCACAGGAAGACCGGCATGAAACTCATGACAATCTCACCCGCGGATCCGCAATGGTGTAGGAAATATCGGTGAGAATCAGTCCCGCGATATACAGCAGCGAGCCGAGAAACACCATTGCGCGCACCACGCTGAAATCCTGCGCATTGATCGCATCGATGGTGTAGCTGCCCAAGCCCGGAATGCCGAAGAACGACTCGGTGAGCAGGCTGCCCATGAACAGCAGCGGGATGATCACCACCACGCCGGTGAGGATCGGGATCATCGCGTTCTTCAGCACGTGACGGAACAGCACTGCCAGTTCAGACAAGCCCTTGGCGCGTGCGGTGCGCACATAGTCCTTGCCGATCTCCTCCAGGAAGATGGTGCGGTACCACCGGCTGCTGGAACCGACGCTGCCCATAATGCCGATGACGATAGGCAGCACCACGAATTTCAGGCTGCCCAGCCCGCCCGCGTAGCCGGAGATCGGCACCAGATGCCACAGCTTGCTCACCACGAACTGCCCGCCGATGATGTAAAACAGGCCGGACACCGACATCAAGAACACGCACAAGCCCACACCCGCCATGTCCAGCGCGGTGGCGCGAAACAGCGTCATCAGCAGCGCGAAGCTGATGTACACCACCAGCCCGACCACAAAGCTCGGCAGCGCGATCGACAGGCTGGGCCACATGCGCGTGGCGATCTCGCGGCTGATGTTGCGGCCGTCATCCGAGTAGCCGAAATCAAGCGCGAACATGCTGGCGGATTTCTCCCAGAAGATCGTGTCGGTGAGCTTGTCGACTCCGGCCGCTGCCCCGTTCACGAACAAGGGCTTGTCATAACCGTGCTGCGCTTTCCATTTTTCGATCGCATCCGGGGTGACGCGCTTGACGCCAAGCTGCATGCGCGCCATGTCATCCGGTGTATTCACCACGAAGAACAGCGCGAAGGTGAGCAGGTTAACCCCGACAAGAATCGGCAGGGCATACAAAATGCGGCGGATCAGGTAGGCAATCATTAAAAAATTACGGATAAATGATAACTGTAGCGCATCATCATTGTTTCACATGCCGGGCACAACGGCACCACTCTTGTGTAACGGTTTGCATCGGGAATCGTTCTGCACCGCCTGACAATCCAAACCGGCCGGACAATATGTCGCAGAGAGGCGGCAGAATGCATTTCCCGACCGTTGTAATCGGCCATTTGCCGTGATTTTCGTGTTACCAGCACATTTTTTCCGGACATTGAGCTATCATTCGGCCTGCGCGGACATTTTTCAGGTTCGGGCAGACAATTTTTCGAAAGGTTATCCATGGATTCCAAAGTTCGCTTGCTTGTATTATCGGTAATCATTTCTGTGGTGTTGTGGCTGGCGGGCGGATTCGCGTTCGGTGATTCTCAATTTGCCCACACATTCGGGATAATTTGCGTATTTGTCAGTATCGCCCTGGTCGGTTGGGCCGCAGGCAACTTGATGAATACGCCGGAACCGTCCCAGGAATAAAAGCAATAATATTTGGCCGGCCCGGGGTTCCAACGCCACCTTGCGGTGGCGTTTTTTCTGCCGGCAGCACTGCGCCCCAACAGATCAAACACCGCGCGGTTCCCGAAAAAGGCCAGCAGGAATCGCGCGCCCTTTGCCACTATCGATTACACAACAAGAATTGCCATACATGAAAAAATTCCTGCCCTATCCGTTATTCGTGCTTTTTTCCATCGTGGCTTTCAATATCACCGCATTTTCGGTGATACTGCAAATGGACTTGCTGATATTCAATGCCACTGTGTACAAGATTATTTGCTGGCTGGTCACCGCGGGAGCATGGACCATCGTTTACTTCTTCCGCAATAGATAGATTTCACCACTTCCTGCCGGCCGCCGCAAACGAACAGCGCAATGCAGTCTTGCATGCCGTCGACGGCAAACCCGGTCGTTCGGCCGGGCTTCATCTCGCTTCCTCGCGTTGACGCAGCATCCGCCACAGCCATCCGGCAAACAGCAACGCGGCGATTGCAGCCAGCCATAGCGGCCAGCGCACAGGCTGGTTCCATTTGCGGCGCAGCTGATCGCGCAGCTTCGGATCGACGCGCCAATATTTAATCTTGTTGTTCGCCATCACGTTGGCCTTAACGTTGCTCAGCCAGCTTTGCAGCAACACATAATCCTTCGGATGGTAGCCCCACAGCCAGGGCGAGTCATAATGCAATATCTCCAGCATGCGATCGATGATTGCCTGGCGCGCAGGACTGTCCTCCATGTTTTTCATCTGCTCGAATAACTTGTCGTACTCGGGATTGCTGTAGTTGGACGCATTTTCCCCGCCTTTGCCGACCTTGGCCTGAGCGCTGGTCAGCAGGAACAGAAAATTCTCCGGATCGGGATAGTCGGCATTCCAGCCCCAGTAGAACATCTGCGTATCCCCCTTGCGGATCTTGTCCTGGAAGCGGTTGTAGTCGGTGCTGCGCGCCACCAGCTGGACATTGATCTTGTCGAATTGTTTGCGCAGCCAGTCGATTCGCGCCTTGTCCCCTGCACCGCCCACGGTGGTGTCCAGATAGATCACCAGCGGCTGCCCGGTTTGCGCATCCACGCCGTTGGGATAACCCGCTTCGGCGAGCAGTTGCCTGGCCGTCTCGATGGACTTGCGCCTGGGCGCACCAAAGGCAGGCAATCCGCGATCCGGCAGGCCGGATGCGGAGTTGACACCACCGTCTACCCAGTCATACACATAGGGATCGATCCCTGCCTCGCCTGCACGGTAACCGAAGATACCCGGCGGGATAGGCGATTGCGCCGGGATGCCGCGGCCGTTGGCAAAAATGGAGATGAATTCCTCGAAGTCCACCGCAATCGAGATCGCCTGCCTCAGCTTGCGCGCCCTGTCGGGATCACACAATGAGTCATTTCGTTTGCCCCCTGTGTCAATTCCACCTTCAGCTTGCTGAACAGTGGATTGCCTGCCTTTGGTGCTCACGCTTGCGGGATAACCAGCGACTTTGCCGTCATTCTTTGACGGCTTAGTCGAATGGCTAGGAGTTTCATCAGAGGGTTGGGGAGAGGGAACACTCGTTGAGTTTGCGCAACTCCCGCCGACCACCGGATCGAGCCAGTTGAACCCGGTATACATGGTCGAGGTCGCGACTGCAGTGGATAGCGTGATGCCCTGCGCCTTCATCGCGTCGGTCACCGTTGCTTCACCGCCGACATTCACCTGTACCGCCTGGTCGAAGCTGTCCGAACTGATGCCCGAGGCATCGTAATATCCCTGCAGGAACTTGTTCCAGTACGGTATGGTTTCCTTTTCCAGCGTGAACACGATTTTGTCGATCAGCGGCAACGGCTTGCCCGCATCCTTGAGCAACCCCGCTGCCGCATCGCCTGGCTCACCTTCGTCCGGGTAGGTTTCGCTGTCATAGTAGGGATTGCGCGTCAGCACCATGCGCTGGTTGGGGTTGTTCTCGGACAGGTAATACGGCCCGCTGCCCACCGGCCACCAATCCAGGGTCAGGTTGCGTTCGCGCATGCCGTCCTGTGCGTAAAAGCGCTCGGCCTCGGGTGGCATCGGCGCAAAAAATGGCATCGCCAGCCAGTATTCGAACTGCGGATATTTCCCGTATATCTCGATGCGATAGGTGTGATCGTCAACCACTTGCACGCCCTGCAGCGGATAGTTGTTCAGGTCGAGAAACGCGTCGGGATGCTGCTTCACGGCCTTCTGCAGCGTCGCGGCATATTCCTTCAAGCCGACGATGTAATCGCTCATCACCCCGAAGATCGGCACATTCAACAGCGGATCGGCAAGGCGCTTGATCTGGTAGGCATAATCCGCCGCCGTGACGACGCGAGTCCCGCTGTGCGGAAAGTCGCTCAAGGCGTGGATATCCCGCAATTCATCCCGTGTGAGATGACCATATTCCGGTTGGCCTTTGGCATCGCTGGCAAACGCCGGATGGGGCTGGTAGCGCATGCCGGGCTTGATATGTATCTCGTACACGCTGAACGCGATCCTCTGCGCGAGCGCATTGGCCGGAAGCGGCCGGTGCTGTTTGTCCAGATAATGCACCGTCGGCATCGCGCTTGCCGCCAGCGGCACCAGCTGGTAAGGACGCTTCAGGTAATGGTACTGCAGCGGCGGCGCGTAAATCTGCGCCAGAAACTCATACTCGTTTTCACTGTATGCCTGCGCCGGATCGAGATGTTTCGGTCGTTCGGTGAAAGCGGTATAGAAAATCGACTTGCCCCGGTCCGATGCCGGATAGGGGTTGTTCCACAACCCGCCATTGCAGGCGGAAAGCAGCGCAACCACAAGTAAAACCGGCAGGATTCTCATGTAGCCGAGTTTAGCGGAATAGCGCACGCGCGTCATGTCCCGGGTTGACTTGGCCCGGACATTGAACAACACTGTACGCGAAGATTTCGATTTCCCCGGCACGCAACCATGAACCCAGACTGGCACAATTTCCTCACCCTGCAGGGCGCGACTATAATCGACGGTATAGCACAGCGCTTCGGCGACACCTCCGCCGAGCTGAAAGCAGCCGAACAAGGCACGATACTATGCGATCTGAGCCAGTTTGGGATATTGCGGGTGTCCGGCGAGGAAGCACAGTCGTTTTTGCAAAACCTGCTAAGCAACGATATTAACGAGGTCATCAGCACCCGGGCCCAGCTCAGCAGCCTGAATAACGCCAAGGGACGGATGCTGGCGACCTTGCTGATCTGGCATAAAGGCGGCGACTATCTGCTGCAGTTGCCGCGCGTGCTCTGTGAACCGATACGAAAAAAACTGGCGATGTATGTGTTGCGGTCGAAAGTTAAAGTCAGTGATGCCAGCGATGAAATCATTTCGCTGGGGCTGTCCGGCGCGAATGCACAGGAGATCTTGCTTGCTCAATTCGGTGAACTGCCGCAACAGCCGCTCGGCGTCATCGGCAGCGCACAGGGCAGCGTGATAAAGATCGGCGAAACACGGTTTCAAGTCAACACCACGGCGGCAAACGCTGCCGCGCTGTGGGCTGCATTCGGCCGGCACAGCCAGCCGGTCGGCAGTGCGTGCTGGGACTGGCTCAACATACGTTCCGGCATCCCGGTTATCCTGCCGCAAACCCAGGAACAGTTCGTCGCGCAAATGGTGAATCTGGAGCTCATCGGCGGCGTGAGTTTCAAGAAAGGCTGCTATCCGGGTCAGGAAATCGTTGCGCGCATGCAGTATCTCGGCAAACTGAAACGCCGCATGTATCTCGCGCACATGAATGGCAGCGATACCCCCATGCCCGGCGACGAGTTGTTCTGCGCCGACATGGAAGGCCAGCCCAGCGGCATGATCGTGAACTCGGCGCCTGCGCCAAACGGGGGTTATGACGTATTGGCAACGGTGCAGATTGCCGGCCGTGAGACCCAAACCGTGCACTGGCGGTCATTGCAGGGCGAATCTCTGGAATTCTTGCCCTTGCCCTATCTGCTGCCCGATGCTTGAGTACCGCTTTCGGCCGGGCTATTGATCCAGGTTTGAATGCACTAGTCCCCCGATGAACCGCCAAGGCTCGCCCCTTGCCCGCATCTATCCGTTAGCCTTGGTAACGATCTTGTTGATTGCGCTGAACTACAGTTTCAGGATCATTTTGATGTGCGGCAGACCCGCATCCATGAACTCCTTGCCCTGCTCGATGAATCCGAAGCTGCGATAGAACGGCATGGCGTAAGTCTGCGCATCCACGTCAACCTGCTTGTAATCATGCGCGCGCGCATAGTCGAGCAGCGCTTCCATGATCGCGGTGCCGACTTTCTGTTTACGCCATTGCGGCAACACTGCGATGCGGCCGATGTGTCCATCGGCAAACATCCGCCCGCAGCCGATGGCGTCCCCCTGATGGCTTAGCGCCAGCGCATGCCGGGCACTTTCATCCAGTCCATCCCATTCCAGCTCCGCGGGAACGCCCTGTTCGCGTATGAACACCGCCTCGCGTATCGATTTCAGCAGCGGTTCGCCGTCATGCCAGCTCACCAGACTAACGGTAAAAGGATTACCCATAGCTGCGCTCCCCCGAAAAATCACCCAATGATTTCGACTGCAGTCCCTGGCGGCACCAGATCGAACAACTCGACAAGATCGGTGTTGCGCATCCGTATACAGCCGTGCGAATCAGGTATGCCCAGCGGCACCGAATCCGGCGTGCCGTGGATATAAATATAGCGGCGCATGGTATCGCATTCGCCCAGGCGATTGAAGCCCACTTCGCAGCCGGACAGCCACAGGATGCGGGTCAGTATCCAGTCGCGCTCCGGGAACTGCGCGCCCAACTCCGGCGTATAGACCTCCCCGGTGGGGCGGCGGCCGACGAACACAGTGTTCAAAGGCTGCCCGGCGCCGATCTTGGCGCGGATGACATGTTTCCCGCGCGGCGTGCGATAACTGCCGCAAGTCTCACCCAAGCCCTTTCCGGAACTGGATACCGCATAGCGGCGCAGCAGTTTGCCCGCGTCATCCAGCAATTCAAGTTGCTGGGTCTGAATGTGGATATTTATCTTCACATGACCTTCTGTTGCGCGCGCCGCATGGCGAAGAAATTGCTGAGCATCGAACCGCATTCTCCAGCCAGCACGCCCCCCACGATCTCGGTATGATGGTTCAAGCGCGGTTCGGCGAACGCGTTTACCACACTGCCGCACGCGCCGGTCTTGGGATCGCTTGCGCCATACACCAGCCGGGCGATGCGCGCGTGCATGATCGCGCCCGCGCACATCAGGCAGGGCTCCAGCGTGACAAACAGCTCGCAGCCGACCAGCCGGTAATTCCGGGTATTCTGCGCGGCTTCGCGCAATGCCATCATCTCGGCATGGGCAGAAGGATCGTGGCGCGAAATCGGCGAATTGTAGCCGCGCCCGATGATCACTCCGTCCCTGACCACTAGCGCACCCACCGGCACTTCGCCGGCGGCCTCAGCCCGGCGCGCCAGTTCAAGCGCATGTCGCATGTAGTCTTCATCGGCCACCAAGTTCATCTGTCAAGGACGCAACCAATCCAGAAAGGGCTGCAAACGTAGCATAACGGCGCCGGTTTGACGAGGGTACGATGAAGCTTGCCTTTGCCGCGTTTTTTGACAAGAATGTCACCCTATTTAGCAGGCTCACACATGTCAGAAAACACAATTGAAGATTTTACCCTCCCCGCCACCGGCAATCAGACCTTCACCCTGTCGGGCACGCGCGGCAAAAACCTGGTGATTTACTTTTACCCCAAGGACAACACGCCGGGTTGCACCACCGAGGCACAGCAGTTCCGCGATCTGTACGCAAAGTTCAAAAAGGCCAATTGCGAAGTGGTGGGTATATCCCGCGACAACCTCAAGTCCCACGAGAATTTCAAGGCGAAGTTCATGCTGCCGTTCGAGTTGCTGTGCGATGCCGAAGAGACCGCATGCAAGCTGTTTGGCGTGATCAAACAGAAGAACATGTATGGCAAGCAGGTGCGCGGTATCGAGCGCAGCACTTTCGTGTTCGACAAGGATGGCATGCTCCGGCGCGAATGGCGCGGCCTGAAGGCTGACGGGCATGCCGAGCAGGTGCTGGAATTCGTTCAAACCCTCAACTAAAGGAACCTAATGTCCCCATCCCCACGCAACAAGACAGGCAAAGCGGCAAAGGATAATGACATCAAGCTGTTCGTGCTGGACACCAACGTGCTGTTGCACGACCCGACCAGCCTGTTCCGCTTCGAGGAACACGACATCTGTCTGCCGATGTTCGTGCTGGAGGAACTGGACAACAAAAAGAAGGGCATGACCGAGGTCGCCAGGAATGCGCGCCAGGCCAGCCGCTTCCTGGACCAGATCGTCAGCGATGCGCCGCACAAGATCGAGGAAGGCATCGCGCTCGAGTCGCCTGTGCACAAGAACTGCACCGGACGATTGTATTTGCAAACCAGCTTCGTCAAATACGTATTGCCGGAGAATCTGGAACTGGGCAAGGCGGACAACGCGATACTCGGCGTCGTGATCGGGCTGCAGAAAGAGCAGCCCCAACGTTCGGTGATCCTGGTCAGCAAGGACATCAACATGCGCATCAAGGCGCGCGCGCTGGGTCTGGAGGCACAGGACTATTTCAACGACAAGGTGCTGGAAGACAGCGACCTGCTCTATACGGGCGTGCTGCCGCTGCCCGACGATTTCTGGGACCGGCACAGCAAGGACATGAAGTCGTGGCAGAAGGACGGCCGCACTTATTACCAGATATACGGCCCGCTGTGCGCGGCTTTCTTCGTCAACCAGTTCGTCTACCAGGAAAACGGCGCCACGCCTTTCTACGCGATCGTGCTGGAACAAAACGAACTGACCGCGCAGCTGGTCACCCTGACCGATTACACCCACAGCAAGAACAATGTGTGGGGCATCACCGCGCGCAATCGCGAACAGAATTTCGTGCTCAACCTGCTGATGAATCCGGAAATCGATTTCGTCACCCTGCTGGGGCAGGCGGGAACCGGGAAGACCCTGCTGACCCTGGCCGCGGGACTGCTGCAGACGCTGGAAGCGAAACTTTATTCGGAGATCATCATCACACGTGTCACGGTTCCGGTGGGCGAAGACATCGGATTCCTGCCCGGCACCGAGGAAGAAAAGATGACGCCATGGATGGGCGCGCTGGAGGATAATCTCGATGTGCTGAACAAACCCGACGAGGAAGGCGGCGACTGGGGTCGCGCCGCCACGCGCGACCTGATACGCTCGCGGGTAAAGGTCAAGTCGCTGAACTTCATGCGCGGGCGCACCTTCCTCAACAAATATGTAATCATAGACGAGGCGCAGAACCTGACGCCCAAACAGATGAAAACGCTGGTCACCCGCGCGGGGCCCGGTACCAAGGTGGTGTGCATGGGCAATATCGCCCAGATCGACACGCCGTATCTGACCGAGGGCAGTTCGGGTCTGACCTATGTGGTGGACCGCTTCAAGGGCTGGCCGCACGGAGGGCACGTGACGCTGATGCGCGGCGAACGCTCGAGACTGGCGGATTACGCGGGAGAGGTGCTGTAGCAAATCATGGATGAAGCGGTCAAAAAATCCGATGCCGAATGGCGCAACGAGCTCACCCCCGAGCAGTACCGGGTGTGCCGTCAATGCGGCACGGAACCGCCGTTCACCGGCAAATATTGGGATTGCCATGAGGCGGGTATCTACCGGTGTGCATGTTGCAACAGCGCGCTGTTCGATTCGGCAACCAAATTCGAATCGGGAAGCGGGTGGCCAAGTTTCTGGCAGCCCGTCAATCCCGAATGCGTCATTACA
Organism: Gallionella sp.; assembly: GCA_049684555.1. GTDB lineage: Bacteria > Pseudomonadota > Gammaproteobacteria > Burkholderiales > Gallionellaceae > Gallionella. The sequence continues at coordinate 27,505 of JBAVGB010000060.1, forward strand.
AAAAAGGATACCAGCCACGGCATGACGCGCGTCGAAGCATGCTGCAAACAGTGCAGCTCACACCTCGGGCATGTATTCCCCGATGGCCCGCAACCCACCGGTTTGCGCTATTGCATCAACTCTGCCTCGCTCGTGCTCGATACAAACCAGCCTGACAAATTATCAAGATGAAACTGTTATTCGATTTAATTCCGGTCCTGCTGTTCTTTATCGCCTACAAGGTCTGGGGCATATACATCGCCACCGCGGTGGCGATTGCCGCGACTGTGCTCCAGATCATCTGGACCAAATACCGGCATGGCAAGGTCGACACGATGCTATGGGTAACCTTTGCCATCGTCGCCATCCTCGGTGGCGCAACCCTGTTGCTGCATAATGAGAACTTCATCAAATTGAAACCTACCGCGCTGTACTGGATCTTTTCCGCCATTCTGCTGTTCTCGAATCTGTTGTTTCACAAGAATCTGATGCGCGCGATGCTCCATGAGAAAATTGCCCTGCCGGTGCATGCCTGGAATCGCCTCAACCTGATCTGGAGCATATTCTTTGCGGCACTCGGCTTTATCAATCTGTATGTGGCCTACAGTTTTTCCACCGATACCTGGGTGAACTTCAAGCTGTTCGGCTTCACCGGATTGATGCTGGTATTCATCCTGGCGCAAGGCGCCTGGCTGTCCAAATACATCGACGAGAAAAAGGAAGAAAACTGATGGGGAATTCTTAAATGTGGTACGCCATCATCGGGCAGGACGTGCCGGACAGCCTGGACAAGCGCATCGCGGCCCGCCCCGCCCATGTTGCACGCCTGCAGGCACTGCAGCGGCAGGGGCGCCTGTTGCTGGCCGGACCTTTCCCCGCAGTGGATGCCATGGAACCGGGCGCCGCGGGATTCAGCGGCAGCCTGATCGTGGCCGAATTCGCCTCGCTGGCTGCCGCGCAAGACTGGGCAAACGCCGACCCGTACGTGGCCGGGGGGGTATATGCGCAGGTTCGTGTACAGCCTTTCAGGAAAACCTTTCCCCAATGACCCCTCCCACTAATGATGGCCGCGAAACGCAAATGCGTTCCCGCCTTGCCGCGCTTGAACCGGTGCAGCTCGATATCATCGACGAAAGCCACAGGCACGCCGGACATGCGGGTGCCCGGGACGGCGGAGGACATTATGTGCTGCTCATTGTTTCGGCACGGTTTTCCGGGCATAGCACGGTAGCGCGTCACCGTATGATATATTCCGCTTTGGGAGAACTGATGAAGCGCGATATACACGCGCTCACCATACAGGCGAGCACGCCCGACGAGATTTAATCGTTAATTGATACACTCTTTGAAAAGGACTCAGCATGTTTAAAACTGGAACATATGCAGCATTGGCAATATTGAGCGCACTGCTGGTTAACCCGGCATTTGCCGATGAGAAACCGGCCGCAACGGTGAATGGTGTTGCCATTCCGCAGGCGCGGGTGGACATGCGGGTCAAGATCGCGATTTCGCAGGGACAGCCCGACACGCCGGCACTGCAAAAGGCGGTACTCGATGACATCATCAATCTCGAAGTGCTGGCACAGGCCGCAGAAAAGTCGGGTGTCAACAAGAATCCAGATGTTGTTCAGCAAATGGAACTGGCCAGGGAATCCGTGCTGGCCGGCGCATTCGTGCAGGACTATGTCAAGAACCACCCGATCAGCGACGACCAGCTGCAACAGGAATATGACAAGCTGAAAGCCAATGCAGGCACCAAGGAATACAAGGCGAGCCACATCCTGGTGGCGACCGAAGCCGAAGCCAAGGCCATCATCGCGGAACTCGGCAAGAAGGGCAATTTCGCCAAGATCGCAAAAGAGAAATCCAAGGATGCCGGCTCCGCAGCCAACGGCGGCGAACTCGAATGGGCGGTCCCTAGCAACTTCGTGGCGCCCTTTGCCAAAGCGCTGGTCGGCCTGAAGAAGGGTGCATACACCAAGGAACCGGTGCAGACTCCATTCGGCTGGCACATCATCAAGCTGGACGACGTGCGCGCTCTGAAGGTGCCCACATTCGAGGAACTCAAGCCACAGCTTACGCAGCGTATGCAGCAGCAATCCATCAAGGATTACATTGCCGACCTGCGCAGCAAGGCCAAGATCGAGTAACGGCAGATCCGCTCCAACAAAAAAGACACCGCAAGGTCTAGCCGTTGGCGAAAGGTGTGTAAAAGGGTGGTGGCCTAAAAACCACCATCTTTTACCACATTATGAGAGATATTCTTAGAACTTTTGGAAGTAGATAATATCTTCCAAACTAACTTTGCCCT
>JBAVGB010000061.1:0-10862 GCA_049684555.1 Gallionella sp.
GTCTGGGCAGCTGTGTCATCGGCTCAGCCGTTGCCGCGTTAAATATACACAAGGTCAAAGCCGAACTCGGCATACCAGACGAATATACCGCGATCGCGCCCATCGTTGTCGGGGTGCCCAGCGGCGAAACCATGGCCACATCCAGAAAGGAACCGAAAATATTGCTCTGGAAGAAATAACGATCAAGGGGTAATGCCGGCGGATTGCGGTAACTGCCGGCATACACTTGATCAAAAGGAGACGTATGCATATCTTCACACTCGAACACAGCAAGGCGGCCTACCGCGCGGATCTGGCGCTGTACGGCATCATCGAAGCAGGCTTGGTGGCATCCCTGATCGCGGGCGCGCCGCGGGGGCTGGGCAAGGAGCTGGCCGTTCTGGCAGTGGCCGGCCTGGCAGGCTGGACCGCTATCGAATACGGGATGCACCGTTTCCTGCTGCACGGTGTGCAGCCGTTCAAGAGCTGGCATGAGGAGCATCATCTGCGGCCGAAGGCGATCATCTTCACACCGACGATCCTGAGCCTGGCATGGCAGTTCGCACTGATTTACATTCCCGCGCTGTTGATAGGCGGCCCGTGGCGGGCTGCCGCGCTGACGTTCGGTGTGCTGGCCGGATACCTGTCGTACACCATCACCCATCATGCGGTCCACCACTGGCACGCCGACAGCACTTGGCTGAAGCGGCGCAAACGCTGGCATGCGCTGCATCATCACCGCACCGGTAAGCTTGGTTGCTACGGCGTGACCACCGGATTCTGGGACCGTCTGTTTGGTAGTGTTCTCCGGGTTGACGCGCCGGAAGTTGCAGAAAGGGATCGCAATGTTTATTGAAAGCCGCTTCGAGAAATTGTTCAAACGCATTCCTCCGGGCGTGAACCTTCCGCTGCGCGTCGTGTTATGGAACGGGCGCGAGTTCAACCTCTCCGCCGAACCCACCGTCACGGTCCACATCCCGACGCTGTCGGCACTGCGCTATTTCATGCCGCCCGACCTGAACAAGCTGGCCGTCGCATTCGTGGAGGGCCGCATCCGCGTCGAGGGATCGATACACGAGATATTCCGGATCGCGGAAAATCTGGTCAGCAGCGTCGCCCCAAAAAAGCCGGCCCGGTTTCATTTTTTCACGCGCCACAGCCACAGACGCGATCGCGAGGCGATCGAATACCACTACGATGTCTCCAACGAGTTCTATTCCATGTTTCTGGACCGAAACATGGTTTATTCATGCGCGTATTACCGGCACGCGGAAGACTCGCTTGAAAAAGCACAGGAACAAAAGCTGGACCACATCCTGAACAAGCTGATGCTCAAGCCCGGAGAACGCTTTCTCGATATCGGCTGCGGCTGGGGGGCTTTGATCATGCGTGCGGTCAAGAAATACGGTGCCGTTGCAACCGGAATCACGCTGTCCAGAAACCAGTTCGACTATGTGCAAAACCTTATCAAGTCTGAAGGTTTGCAGGATCGTTGCACCGTGGAATTGCGAGATTACCGCGACCTGACCGGCGCGGGTGTCTATGACAAGATCGCGAGTGTCGGCATGTTCGAGCATGTGGGCCTGAAGAACCTTCCCGGATATTTTGGCAAGATAAATTCACTGCTAACAGACGACGGTCTGGTGTTGAACCATGGCATCACCACCAGCGATGTGAATAGCGGCGAGGTGGGCGCCGGAGCCGGGGAATTCATCGCCAAATACGTGTTTCCGGAAGGCGAGTTGCCGCACCTCAGCCTGGCGTTGAGGGAAATGTCGGCAGCCGGACTGGAGGTGAGCGATGTGGAGTCGCTGCGGCGCCATTACGCGCGCACCTGCCACGAATGGGCCGATCGTCTCGAAGCGAACAGCGACCGCGCGGTTGCGATCGCCGGAGAACGGCGGTTTCGCATCTGGGCGGCCTACCTGGCCGGGAGCGCCCATGCTTTTTCCCACGACTGGATAAACATCTATCAGGTTCTCGCGTGCAAGGCTGCCAATATTGCGGCCGAACCGCTGCCCCTGACGAGAGAGTACATGTACCAAAATTCGGACTGAAACCAGCCGCGAAGCGCGGATGCTGCTGGCCGGATGAATTTCAACGGCGCATGTGCCGATACCCGGAATTCGGGATATATCAAGTATACGAAGCATCTGCGGTAAATCGCATTGGGTTGTGCCGGCTGTTGCTACACCGTGCGGCCGCTGTGCTGTGCCCGTTGCAGGCGGCACGGCTGGTGTGCCCGGCATGAGGAGATGAAGCATCATGAATGAGATGGCGCCATTGTCGCCCCGCCTTGCCGCAATTCTGGAGCAGGCGCGCCAATATCCTCCCTTGCCGGTGGCGGTGGTGGATGCACATGAAGCCCATGTGCTGGCCGGAGTGGTGGAAGCCTGCAATCATGGCTTGATCGAGCCCGTGCTGCTCGGGCCGCGGGTGCAGATCGAAGCCTTATGCCGGCAACTGGGCTGCCGCGGCGATCGTTTCCCCATCCTCGATATGGCACCCGCTGCACAGGCAGCCGAGGCCGGCGTGCAACGGGTGCTGGAAGGCAAGGCGGCCGCCCTGGTCAAGGGCTGGATACACACCGATGAACTGATGCGGCCGGTGTTGCGCCAGCTGCGCACGGCGCGGCGCGTCAGCCATGTGTTCATCGCCGATCTGCCCAGCTACCACAAACTGTTGTACATCACCGACGCCGCCATCAATATCGCGCCTGACCTTGCCACCAAGGCGGCGATCCTGCAAAACGCGATCGACCTGGTGCGCATCCTGGGTGTGGACAGGCCCAAAGCAGCCGCGCTGTCGGCGATCGAACTGGTCAAGCCGAGCATCCCCTCCACGCTGGATGCCGCCTGCCTCAGCAAAATGGCACAGCGCGGCCAGATAGCCCATGCCGAGGTGGACGGCCCGCTGGCGTTCGACAACGCGATTTCACGCGACGCGGCCAGGATCAAACAAATCAACAGCACGGTGGCGGGCGAAGCGGACATCTTGCTGGCGCCGGATCTGGATGCCGGCAACATCCTGGCCAAGGATCTCGAATACCTCGCCGGGGCAACCCTAGCGGGCATCGTGATCGGCGCCAGGGTGCCACTGATGCTCACCTCCCGTTCCGATCCGCCCGCGTCCCGACTGATCTCCGCCGCCGTCGCGGTGCTGGTGCACCATCATTGGGACAGTGACGGCAAAACGGCCGGCGCCAGACTTGGCACTGCAGATGAGTCATGACCATACCTAACCAACTTGATGCCGCGCTGCATGGCGGGACGCGTATCAAGACTCGGCCAATGACAAGTTAGGATCATTAGATTGCAGTTTCATCTACGGAGATATCAAAAATGAAAGACTACCGGAACATATTGTGCGCAACGGATTTCTCGGTCCATTGCAAAGCGGCAGCCGAACGCGCCGTCGAGATCGCCCGCCGCTACGGGGCCAAGCTGACGCTGCTGCATGTCGTGGAGTATTTTCCCGAGGACAGGTCCAACCAGTTGATTGCCCCGGAGGATAGCGAGCCTGCAGCCTACCGGAAGCAACAGGCGAACAACTTGCTGGCGAAATTTGCCGATGAGCTGGGCTGTGCGGATGCGCGCCGGGAAGTGAACTTTTCGACTCGCTCGGCCCGGCACGGGATTATCCGTTTTGCGGAAGAACAGTCGATCGATTTGATTGTCGTGGCGACGCATGGCAGGCATGGCATTGCCAGTATTCTGGGCGCCACCGCGTATGGCGTGGTGCACCGCGCGCCCTGCGACGTATTGGCAGTGCGCGCAAAAGCGGACACAGACAAATAGAAATAGATGGAGCATCGAGACGTAAAAACTGGCAAGCGCAACCTGGTTGTAAAAAGAAGGTCATAACCAGCATTGCAGTGCATGGACAGATGGATTATCGGGAGCAATGAGATGGACCACACACACGAAAAACTGAACGACATAACCAAGCTGATCGGAAAACTGAAGGCGGATTATCCAGCGGAGACCGATGCATTCCTCAGCTTCATGAGCAAGGCGAAGACAGGCAAGGCGTTGACGATACGCGAAAAGGAACTGATCAATGTGGGATTGTCGGTGGCCGCACAATGCGAGTGGTGCATTGCGATTCATGTGCAGCATGCGATCGGGGCAGGCGCCAGCCGCGATGATGTGATCGAGGCCGGCTTCATGGCGGTGGTGATGCACGGCGGCCCGGCGCTGATGTACATGACGCCGCTGTTGAATGCCGTGGATGAACTTCTTCCCCCGGAGCGATGAAAGTCGATCTCTGGTTTCACTGTTGCACGGGGAGAAATTTGCACGGGGAGAAAAACATGAACAAGACCTCATACATACGCTGGTTCAGCGAGATCGGCATCGGCGACGTGGCGCTGGTCGGCGGCAAGAATGCCTCGCTGGGCGAGATGTACCAGAACCTGACGGCTGAAGGCGTGCGTGTGCCGAACGGGTTTGCCGTGACGGCGGATGCATATTCCTATGTGCTTGAGCACAACCAGGCATGGCAAAAGTTGCGTGCGGCCCTGGACGGGTTGGCTCCCGACGACATCAGGGACTTGCAGGCGCGCGGTGAAAAAGCCCGGGCGATCGTGTACGGTTGCGAACTCCCGGACGACCTGAAGGCGGCCATTTTGCAGGGCTATGCCCAGCTCAAACGGGAGTATGGCGAAGAAATCTCGCTGGCCGTGCGTTCTTCCGCCACTGCCGAAGATTCGCCCGAGGCCTCCTTTGCCGGACAGAATGATACCTACCTCAATATCGCGAGCGAAGATGCGCTGCTTGATGCCTACAAACGCTGCCTGGCATCCAACTTTACCGACCGTTCCATCCACTACAAATACGACAACAACTTCGATTACTACAAGGTCTATCTTTCCGTGGTGGTCATGAAAATGGTGCGCAGCGATATCGGCGCCAGCGGCGTGATGTTTTCACTGGCCACGGAAACCGGGTTCAGGGATGTGGTCTTCATCAATGCCGCGCTGGGGCTGGGCGAAAATGTCGTGCAGGGCACGATAGACCCGGACAGCTTCCATGTGCACAAGCCCACCTTCAACAAGGGTTATCGCGCGGTTCTGCAACGCCGCCTGGGCAGCAAGGAAAAAAAGATGATCTTCACCGACACGCTCAACACCGGCAACATCGCGGTGGAGTACATCGAGAATATCGATACGCCCGCCGAGCAGCGAAACCGCTTTTGCATCTCCGATGCGGATGTCATGGTGCTGGCCGACTATGCGATCAAGGTTGAAAACCACTATTCCAAGCAAGCCGGCAATTACAAGCCGATGGACATGGAGTGGGCGAAGGATGGGATCGACGGACAGCTGTATATGGTGCAGGCGCGGCCCGAGACGGTGGCGTCACAACGAAAAGGGACGATCCTCGAGATCTATCACCTGAAGGAGAGATCTGCTGTTCTTGTCCAGGGCAGGGCGGTCGGGACCAAGATCGGCGCCGGAAAAGCGCGTGTGATCAATGACGTCAAGCATCTGGGCGATTTTCAGCCGGGGGAAGTGCTGGTCGCGGATACCACCACGCCGGACTGGGAACCCGTGATGAAGACCGCGGCCGCAATCGTGACGAACCGGGGCGGCCGTACCTGCCATGCCGCCATCGTTTCGCGCGAACTCGGCATTCCCGCGATTGTCGGCAGCGAGAACGCGACTGCGGTGCTCAAGACCGGACAGGAAACCACCATCAGCTGTGCCGAAGGCGAAACCGGAAATGTCTACGATGGCATTCTGGGTTTTGACATTCAGCAGACCGATCTCAGCCAGCTGGGACATCCCAAAACCAGGATCATGATGAATCTGGGCAATCCCGACCAGGCATTCAGCCTCGCCTCGCTGCCGGTCGACGGCATCGGCCTCGCGCGCATGGAATTCATCATCAGCGAATACATCAAGGCGCACCCGATGGCACTCAGGCACCCGGAAAAGGTCGATGCCGCAACACGCGAAAAGATCGCCGCGATCAGCATCGCCCATGAGAGCCCGGTCGACTTTTTCGTGAAGACCCTGGCCGAGGGCGTCGCCACGATCGCCGCGGCGGTGTATCCCAAGCCTTGCGTGGTGCGCATGAGCGACTTCAAAAGCAATGAATACGCCACCCTGCTGGGCGGCAGCTTTTTCGAGCTTGCTGAAGACAATCCGATGATCGGGTTCCGCGGCGCGTCCCGTTATGCGCATCCCGCCTACGCCGAGGGATTTGCGCTGGAATGCGCGGCGATGAAACGGGTGCGCGACGAGATGGGACTGACCAATGTGATCCTGATGATTCCGTTTTGCCGCCGCGTCCGGGAGGGCGAAAAGGTGCTGGACGCGATGGCGGCACAGGGTCTCAAGCGCGGCGAAAATAGCCTGGAGGTTTACGTGATGTGCGAGATTCCCAACAATGTCATCCTGATCGATGAATTTTCCAAAATATTCGACGGCTTCTCCATCGGCTCGAATGACCTGACCCAGCTGACCCTCGGTGTGGACCGCGGTTCCGAGATCGTTGCGTTCGATTTTGACGAGCGCGATCCCGGCGTGAAAGAGATGATCCGCCTCGCGGTGTCAGGCGCGCGCCGCAACGGACGACATTCCGGATTGTGCGGACAGGCGCCGTCCGACTATCCCGAAATGGCCGAGTACCTGGTGGAAATCGGCATCGATTCGATGAGCCTCAATCCGGACACGGTGCTCGCCACCACCCGGCATGTGCTGGAGGTGGAAAAGCGCATGGCAGGCAATCCCAAAACATAACCGGTCACGAAGGTGCACCAGAAACAGCGACACAAAATCGTCACCGGAAATCAAACTGTCACGCCAGCGGTCTATGATCGGAATGAGCCCATAACCCAGGAGAAAAATAATGAACGCTCTGCCCCTCGATAAAAAGATCCTCGACAAATTCGGGCCGTATACCCTGGTCACCGGGATACTGCTGATCGTGCTGGGCACCGCGGGGATATTGCTGCCGGGCGTGATGTCGCTGGGCACCGCGATTTTTGCAGCCTGGCTGCTGCTTATCGGCGGTTTGTTCTGGGCACTTCACACTTACCAGTATGATGCAAAGAAATTCATGAACTGGCTCAAACCGGCCCTGCTGTTCGGGTTCGGTGTTTTGCTGCTGTTTTTCCCGATGACAGGTGTGGCGGCAGTCGGCCTGTTGCTGGCCATTTATCTTTTTCTGGATGCCTTTGGCAGTTTTGCGCTGGCCAAGTCGATCAGGCCGACCCGGGGCTGGGGCTGGATGGCATTCAACGGCGTCATGTCGTTCCTGCTGGGTACGCTGTTTCTGATCGGCTGGCCAGTCACGTCCCTGTGGCTGGTGGGTCTGTATGTCGGCATCAGCCTGGTGTTCGACGGCTGGTCACTGGTCGCGATCGGCTGGATGCTGCGCAAGGGCAAGCCATGATGACTCGCTGCTTCGCTATTCACCCACTGGCCGGAGCGGTGACCATCAGCGCCAACACCGCGCTTGCCAAGGCGATCAAGAGCGGCACCTTGGCCGAAACTAACGCCATCCCTGCCCCACGCGCGCGCATCCTGCAGAGGCAAGCGTCATGAGCCGTCTGTTCCTGGTCAGGCACGGCCAATCAGTCTGGAACCTGCAGAACCGCTTCACCGGCTGGGTGGACGTTTCACTGAGCAGCCAGGGCGTCATTGAAGCGCAACGGGCAGCCGCATTGCTGGCCGAAGAGCACTTTGACGTGGCCTTCACCTCTACCCTGCTGCGGGCGCAGCACAGCCTGTATGAGATCCTCAGGCAGAACCGCCATTGCACCCAGTATGTGTGCGTGCATGAACAGGATAGCGACTGGTACGGGCACCGTATACAGGCCGAAAGCGATGCGCACGAACTGAAAATTTTCATCTCGAACAAGATCAACGAGCGCTATTACGGCGACCTGCAGGGACTGAACAAGGACTGGGCCATCCAGCGCTACGGCGCGGAAAAGGTGCACCTGTGGCGCCGCAGCTATGACGTCCCGCCGCCCAACGGCGAGAGTCTGAAAATGACCGCGGCAAGAACCCTGCCCTATTACAGGGAGCGCATTGTGCCGTATCTCCAGCGCGGAGACAGCGTGCTGGTTGCCGCCCACGGGAACTCGCTGCGTTCCATCATCATGCACATCGAACAAATGTCGCCGCAACAGATCATCGATTACGAACTGGGAACCGGCGCGCCGCTCATGTATGAATTCGATGACGACGTGCGCATCATCGAAAAAGCGCATTTTTGCAACGCCGACCGGACGGGTACTTAGCAAGAAGAAGAATTAGGTGTAACGTTATGGCAGCAAAACCGCAGATGGAGATTTGTTATGTTTGAACTGCGTATACATGGTCGGGGTGGCCAGGGCGTCGTGACCGCGGCAGAAATGTTTTCGATTGCTGCCTTTGCCGAAGGGCGAAATGCCCAGGCCTTCCCAAGCTTCGGCTCGGAACGGAACGGTGCGCCGGTAGTGTCGTTTTGCCGCATCGCCGACCGGGAGATCCGCCTGCGCGAACCGGTCATGGAACCCGATGCGATCATCATCCAGGATACCACGCTGCTGCATCAGGTCGATGTGTTCGCCGGGTTGAAAAAGGACGGCTATATCCTGCTCAACACCGGCCGCAGTTTCGATGATCTCGGCTTGGGCGACCTGGCTGCCGGCAGACCACCCGAACGGCTATGCACTTTGTCAGCCACCGAAATCGCCCTCAAGCATATCGGCCGCCCGATACCCAACGTGCCGCTGGTCGCCGGTTTTGCCGCGCTCTCCGGACTGATAAGGCTGGAATCGGTGATCAAGGCAATTTCCGAGAAATTCTCCGGCAAGGTTGCCGACGGCAATATCGCCGCGGCTGCCGAAGCCTACAACCTGATCAAAACCCGGACCGAGGAGGTTTCCACACATGCTTAAGCAAATCGAAGGATCCCGCGCGATCGCCGACGCAATTGCGATGTGCCGCCCCGAGGTGGTCTGCGCCTATCCGATCACCCCGCAGACACACATCGTCGAGGCAATCGGGGAAATGGTGAAGAGCGGCGAGTTGACACCCTGCGAGTTCATCAACGTGGAAAGTGAATTCGCCGCGATGTCGGTCGCGATCGGCGCATCCGCCACCGGCGCGCGTGCGTACACGGCCACTGCCAGCCAGGGACTGTTGTTCATGTCCGAGGCCGTCTACAACGCATCCGGCCTCGGCCTGCCCATCGTGATGACGGTGGCAAACCGCGCCGTCGGTGCGCCGATCAATATCTGGAACGACCATTCCGATGCGATGTCGCAGCGCGATTCCGGATGGATGCAGCTGTTCGCCGAAAACAACCAGGAAGCGCTGGATCTGCACATCCAGGCTTTCCGGCTGGCCGAGGAATTGTCGCTGCCGGTGATGGTGTGCATGGACGGTTTCATACTCACCCATGCCTATGAGCAGGTCGACCTGCCGACGCAGCAACAGGTCGACGCCTATCTGCCGCCATTTCAGCCGCGCCAGGTGCTGGACCCGCGCGAACCGATTTCGATTGGCGCGATGGTGGGTCCGGAAGCATTCATGGAAGTGCGCTACCTGGCCCACGCGAGGCATATGCAGGCGCTGGAACGCATCCCCCAGCTGGCAGCCGAATTCAAGCAAGTGTTCGGGCGTGAGACCGGCGGCCTGATGCATACCTACCGTGCCGAGGACGCCGAAACCATAGTGGTCGCGATGGGTTCGGTGCTGGGCACGATCAAGGACACCGTCGACGAAATGCGCGAAGACGGCCACAGGATAGGCGTGCTGGGCATCACCAGCTTCCGCCCCTTCCCGACAGACCTGGTGCGCGCGGCCCTGCACAAGGCCCGCCGCGTCGTGGTGCTGGAGAAAAGTCTGGCAGTGGGAATCGGCGGGATACTTTCCACCGATGTACGCATGGCCTTGTCCGGACTGACCGTGCCCAGCTGCACGGTGGTGGCCGGGTTGGGCGGCCGCGCGATCACGCGCAAATCGCTGCACTTGCTATTCAGCAAGGCGGAACAGGACGTGCTGGAGCAACTGACCTTTCTGGACCTTGAATGGGATCTCGTCTACAAACAGCTGGCTAGGGAACGCAACGCGCACCGCTCCGGACCGGCGGCGGAAAACATACTGCGCGATGTCGGCACCGTCGCGTCCAAGATTGCGTGACTGGAATCGCCTGAGGAAATCATATGTCATTCCAACCTATCAAGTTTTATCAGACCGGCACCTTCACTGTCGGCAACCGCCTGCTGGGTCCTGAAGAACGCAGCGTGCAGTCGCACCGGGATCGCAGCAACGCGATCAACTCGGGACACCGCGCCTGCCAGGGCTGCGGCGAGGCGCTGGGCGCGCGCTATGCGCTGGATGCGGCATTGGAGGCAACCAGCTCGCAGCTGATTGCGGCGAATGCCACCGGCTGCCTGGAAGTCTTTTCGACACCCTATCCAGAGACCTCATGGCAGCTGCCATGGATGCACTCGGTGTTCGGCAATGTCGCGGCGGTGGCCACCGGCATCGCTGCAGCGCTGAAGGCGAAGGGACGCAGCGATGTGAGGGTTGTCGCACAGGGCGGAGACGGCGGCACCACCGACATCGGATTCGGTTGCCTGTCCGGCATGTTCGAGCGCAACGACGATGTGCTGTATATCTGCTACGACAACGAGGCCTACATGAATACCGGGGTGCAGCGCTCGTCCGCCACGCCTCCCGCGGCGCGCACCGCAACCACGATGCCGGTGGGACCTCAGCCCGGCAATGTGTTCGGACAAGGCAAATTCGTGCCCGAAATCGCGATGGCGCACGAGATCCCCTACGTCGCAACCGCCACGGTCGCCGATCTGCACGACCTCGAAGCCAAGGTGAAGCGCGCGATGGAGTTTCACGGCGCACGCTATATCCACATTTTCGT
>JBAVGB010000062.1:0-3804 GCA_049684555.1 Gallionella sp.
AAAATGTCGGGCAGGAAGGCAAGACGGTGCTGTTCGTGAGTCACAACATGAAAGCAATAGAACAGCTGTGTACTTCAGTATTGTTGCTTGAATGCGGCTCCGTAAAGGATTCCGGCAGGGAGATTAGAAAGGTACTCAAGGACTATCTCGGCACCAATGAAGGAAACACGGGGATGAGCCAATGGCAAAAAAGCGATGGCCGATACAACAATGAATGGTTCAGCCCGAGCAAGATGACCATCACCGATATCGAAGGCAATCTGCTGCAATCGCCCTATGGGAACGACACCGAAGCCTGGATTTCGATTGAAGGCGAAATCTCAGCCATGGATGCGGCCTTGCAGATTGGATACGCGATCTATGACGCAGATGGCCAATTGTTATATTGGACTTGCCATACCGATGATGAAGAAAGCAACTGGGTTCAGCTCCATAAAGGGCATAACGCCATCAGGAGCAGGTTGCCGCGCAGGCTCCTGAATGAAGGGATATACAGGATCGAGATGCTGGTCGCGCTTTACAGCCGGATGTGGCTGATCAAGCCGGGAGAAAACGCACCGGCCATTTCAATCGAAATACAGGGTGGACTGAGCAAATCGCCCTACTGGATGATCAGGAGGCCAGGAGGGCTGGCTCCGGTGATCGAATGGGAACTGTCAAACAACTGATGAAAAGGGATGGGCAGCATGGGAATTAGGAGAATGGGTCCGCCGGATGATCTGATATTGCAGATCAGTAAGATCCTGGGATCAAAATGCTTTATCGAGACCGGCACTTTCAGGGGTGACACGGCGAAGTGGGCTAGCAATCATTTCGACAAAGTCATCACCATTGAGAATTCCCAGGAAATCTACAGAGAAACCACCGGCCGTCTGTCCGGGATCAGGAACATTGATTTCCGGTTCGGTCACACGATAGAACAATTGGGCAAAATCGTACCCGCGCTGGATTCGGTAGGGATATTCTGGCTCGATGCTCACTGGTGCGGGGGCGCATCGTATGGGGAGCAGGATGAATGCCCGATCATTGAGGAAATCCGGATAATTAATGGTTCGGCATATCCACATTGCATATTGATCGACGATGCCAGGCTGTTCATGGAACCGCCGCCTTATCCGCACGACATCACCAGCTGGCCTGACATCGCAACATTGCTAGACGTATTGAACGAGAAAAACGAGCGGTACATCGTGATTCGCGATGACGTGATAATCGCAGTACCGGAGACGGCAAAAGCGATAGTCCAGGAATACTGCAGGGCAGGCCAACCGGCCCCTGCACCTCGTGAAATGATACGCGTGGGCATCTCCCAGACGTTGAGCGGAATATGGGCTTTGTTTTCAACACGTTGATTTCCACCTTATCTGTGAAGGAACAACAATCATGGTCAGGCAAATGAGTAGCAGGTTAAAACAGCTGGCAAGGGCTCTTCTTGGCGCCTTCAAGCGCAAGCCAAGAGGGCAATACGAAATCGAGAAGGCTGAGCATATGTTCTATATAAATTACCTGCAGCCAGGGAATGTAGCATTCGATGTTGGAGCAAATATCGGCGAGATATCGCTGTTGTTTTCGCGGTTTGTCGGCGTAAACGGCCAGGTCCATTCATTCGAATGCACACCCGACACTTTCAATCGCTTGCAGGAAATCATTTCGACTGCAGGAAGAAAGAACCTAACCTTGAACAAGGTATGCCTTTCGGATAAGGAGGGAACGGCCACGTTCCATGTTTACGATGAGGAACACGCCGCCTGGAATACGATGGCGGATCGGCCTTTGGAGAATTACGGGATCAATATCAGGCCGCTGCGGACCGAAGAGTTGGTGACGACCACGATCGATTCATATTGTGAAGCCAGGAATATCCAGAAGATCGATCTGCTGAAAGTCGATGTGGAGGGGGCCGAGTATCAGGTCATCAAAGGTGCAAGCCGGATGATGAGGGAAAAAAGGATAGGGTGTCTGGTCTTCGAGTTCGGGCAGACGACCTTCGACATGGGCAACGATCCCGCGATGCTGAAAGATTTGATCGTCAGTCACCGGTATCGAATCCGCAACCTGGTCAAAGGCGACCCCATCTTCCCGGGCGGAGGGTCTGTTGCGACAGCGCAATTTTCGATGCACGTGTGCACGCCAGAATCGTGAGCTTTCAAATCAGCAAGGCCCGCTGGCTTCTTTTCCATGCATGGCGGCAATATTCGCCGCGCAGGATGATCCATGAAATCCGGAGATCGATCCGGGCATGGACATGGTTCTGGTCCAGTTACACCAAATATTCAGATATGGCCGCGCCGGATAAAAAGCCGCTGCTCAGATATCTCTATCCATGCGTATACGACAAGACCGCGACGACAGTCATCGAGCCGACATATTTCTATCAGGACATCTGGGCATTCGAGCATATCGTCGCCAACTGTCCGCAATATCACGTCGACGTGGGTTCGCATCACAAATATGTGGCGTTGCTCTCCAGAATATTGCCTGTGACGATGGTCGATATACGGCCATTGTCGCTTCTCCTTGAGGGTCTGAATTTCCGCATGGGCAGCATTCTGGAAATGCCTTTTGAAGACGGGAGCGTGCCGTCGGTCTCCAGTCTTTGCGTAGTCGAGCATATCGGGCTGGGCCGCTACGGCGATCCCCTCGATCCCGAGGGAACGGAGAAAGCGCTATCAGAACTGAAACGTATCGTGGCGCCCCGCGGCAACCTGTATCTATCCATTCCGCTAGAAGACGAGAACAGGACGTATTTCAATGCACACCGTGCATTTTCCGAGGACTATCTGCTGGATCTGTTCCACCCGTTCGAGGTCGTGGAGAAGAGATACATATTCGGCAACGAGTACGGTGCAGAACGCAGACCCGGCTTCGGGACGGGATGCTATTGGCTCAGAAAACCGGAAAAATAACCAGGCACGGCATTCATCGTGATCATTTTTTTTGAAAGTGGACGGCTTGGAAACCAGCTCTTCCAGTATTGTGCCATCAGGAAACTCATGCCGGAAGGCCCATTGCTGGCTATCGGCATGCATGAATTGAAAATGAACTTTACCGGGACAGATTTTCTGGAGGATACGGACTGGAACAAGATGCTGAGAACGCTCGTCAGTCGAATCGGCAGGGAAAGAATGGAATGGATCGCGGGCAAGTTGAGGATGATGACACTGGTAGTAGAGGAAAGAACGGCATCAGTCATCAAATTCAATGTCAGGAAAGGGCTGTTCGGCAATCTGGTTTATTTCAAGGCCGGCTATTATCAGTCCCAGGACATGGTAGATGAAAATATAGCGAACCGGATCGAATTGACCAAAGACATTGGGGTTCGAGCGGACGAATTCCTGAATCAGTATCCAGGCGAGAAGAACGACAGGTATTTCGTCCATATCAGGCGGGGAGACTACATCCACTGGCCCAGCCGGGAAGCCCCGGCGGTCATGCCGTTGCGGTGGTATGTCGAGCAGATGGAACGCATAAGAAGCAGGAACCCCAGGGCCCGGTTTTTCATCGTGTCCGACGACAAGCCGTATGCCGAGGAATTTTTTTCGAACTTTGAAGACGTGGTGATCGTTAATCTGGACATGTTGGGAGATTTCGCAGTGATAACGAAATGCGGCGGGGGAGGGGTGCTATCGGCAAGTTCATATGCGTGGTGGGCGTCACACTTTGCACGAAGGGATAACCAGCAAGCATATTTCGTTGCTCCGATGTATTGGGCTGGCTATCGAAGAAACGCATGGTTTCCAGAGCGTATCCGGACGAGCTGGATTCAATATGAAAGTTAAGCAGGTACTGTGTAGATAAAACATA
>JBAVGB010000063.1:0-74101 GCA_049684555.1 Gallionella sp.
TCACTTTGACCGGAGCTAAAACTAAGGTGACTCGTCCTTTACCAGCCCGCCGGTTGGCGTGTACGGGATCAAATCAAACAGCCTGGCTAAGTATGTAGAACTGCCTGTAGAGGGCTTGCGGACGGGGTGTCTGCTTCATTTCAACAAGCAGTAATGACGGTGATTAGCAGCCTGGCGAGGCAAAGTGGTACTACCGAAATAGCCAACAGAGAATCTCCGGGCAATAACGTGGAAATTAGCCTTCTACGCCCTGACAGAGAATATCGGTATCGCCCGGGAGCCCGCGTTGTGCGGGCATCCCGCAAAGAAAAAGCCCTTCTCAAGGAAGGGCTCAGACTTGCTGGCGGAGAGGGAGGGATTCGAACCCTCGATACAAGTTTAAGCTCGTATGCGCCCTTAGCAGGGGCGTGCCTTCGACCTCTCGGCCACCTCTCCGAAGGCCGCGCATGATAGAGTAAGCCACCTGAAAGGTCAAACGACTTTATTGCGTTGAGAACCCTCAGGCGTCTTCCTGGTCGAGGCCGAAGGCCTTGTGCAGTACGCGCACGGCAAGCTCGAGGTATTTCTCGTCGATGACCACGGAAATTTTTATCTCCGAGGTCGAGATCATCTGGATGTTGATCCCCTCTTCCGCCAGCGTGCGGAACATCTTGCTGGCAATGCCGACATGCGAGCGCATCCCGACGCCTACAACCGAAACCTTGGCCGCCTTGTTGTCCCCGATCACATCGCGCGCGCCGATATGCGGCTGTACCTTGGTCTTCAGGATGTCCATCGCCTTCGCGAATTCGTTGCGGTGCACGGTAAACGAAAAGTCGGTGCTGCCGTCCGTGCCGACGTTCTGGATGATGATGTCCACGTCGATGTTGGCGTCGCTGACCGGGCCCAGAATCTGGTAGGCGATGCCTGGCTTGTCGGGCACGCCGATCACGGTGATTTTTGCTTCGTCGCGATTGAACGCGATCCCGGAAATTATGGCTTGTTCCATTTTGTCGTTATCCTCAAATGTAATCAGCGTGCCTTCGCCTTCTTCTTCGAAACTCGACAGTACGCGCAGCTTGACCTTGTATTTTCCCGCAAATTCCACCGAACGGATCTGCAGCACCTTGGAACCCAGGCTGGCCATCTCGAGCATTTCCTCGAAGGTGATGCTCTTCAGCCGGCGCGCCTCGGGAACCATGCGCGGATCGGTGGTGTAAACGCCGTCCACATCGGTATAAATCTGGCATTCATCGGCACGCAACGCAGCCGCTACGGCCACACCCGTGGTATCCGAGCCGCCGCGTCCCAGCGTGGTGATGTTGCCGTGTTTGTCTATCCCCTGAAAGCCGGCCACCACGACGATGCAGTCGTTCTCCAAATCGGCGCGTATGTTTTGTTCGTCTATGGCAACGATGCGCGCCTTGGTGAAGGCGCTGTCGGTGAGTATCCTGACCTGCGCGCCGGTGTAGCTTTTGGCTTTCAGCCCCAGATCCTTGAGCGCCATCGCGAGCAGCCCGATGGTGACCTGTTCGCCGGTCGAGATGATCACGTCCAGTTCGCGCGGATCGGGATGTTTCTGTATTTCGTGGGCAAGCGCAACCAGCCGATTGGTCTCGCCGCTCATCGCCGAGACCACCACCACTACCTGATGTCCGAGCGCCTTGAATTTGGCGACGCGCCGCGCGACGTTCCTGATGCGGTCCGGGCTGCCGACCGATGTGCCGCCGTACTTCTGGACGATGAGTGCCACTGTATTTCCATGCCTGACTTGAAAAGAGGCGCGATTTTAGCTCAATTGGCCGAAAAAAACGAGGCAGGCATGGGTTGCGTTTTGCTAAACTCTGGCCGCCCAATCCCCATTTCCGTAACAACCATGACAGAAATCTTTGTTCGTGAATATCCTGCAGCCGCTGTGCAACGCCTGCGCGAAAGCGGGTGGTCGCCGGCCCTGGCAAGGATATTTGCAGCGCGCGGGATCACGGATGAAATACAACTTGATACTGCACTTTCCGGACTGCTGCCTTTCGACAGCATGAAAAATGCCGCGGAAATGGCGCGCTTGCTGGCCGACGCCATCGCAGCGCAGAAAAAACTCATGGTCATCGCCGACTACGATGCCGACGGTGCGAGCGCCTGCGCGGTGGCCGTCCGCGGCCTGAGTGCCGTCGGTGCACAAATCGATTTTCTCGTGCCGAACCGTTTCGAATACGGTTACGGGCTGACGCCCGAGATCGTCCGGTTCGCAGCAAAAAGCAATCCCGATATTTTGATCACCGTGGACAACGGCATCGCAAGCGTGGAAGGGGTGGCCGAGGCCAACCGGCTGGGCATGCAGGTGCTGGTCACCGACCATCACCTGCCCGGCGACACGCTGCCGGAGGCGGCCTGCATCGTCAATCCCAACCAGCCCGGATGCGCGTTCCCCAGCAAGCATCTGGCCGGCGTGGGCGTGATGTTCTATGTGTTGCTCGCATTGCGCGCCGAGCTGCGTTCCAGGGGACAAATGACAGAAGAAAATGGAAGAAAACTTGTCGAACTGCTGGATCTGGTCGCGCTGGGCACCGTCGCTGACGTGGTCAGGCTGGACCAGAACAATCGCATCCTGGTGCAGCAGGGACTGCAGCGCATACGTGCCGGGCGTGCCTGTGCCGGAATCGATGCACTCTTTCAAGCTGGAAAGAAGGTGCCGGCGCGCGCGTCCAGCCAGGATCTCGGCTTTACCGTGGGGCCGCGCCTGAATGCGGCCGGCCGGCTGGAGGACATGAGCCTCGGCATCGACTGTTTGTTGACCGATGACGCAACTGCCGCATTGCAGATCGCAACCAGGCTGGATGCGCTCAATCGCGAGCGGCGCAGCATCGAAACAGGGATGCAGGCCAATGCGCTGGCGTCCCTGGAAGGCATCGATCCTTCCGCCGGCTTTAGCATCGTGTTGTTTGATGCATCATGGCATCAGGGCGTGATCGGCATACTTGCCTCACGGCTGAAGGATAAATTCCATCGCCCGGCGATCGCATTCGCCCGCTCGATGGATGGAGAAATCAAAGGCTCCGGCCGTTCCATCTCCGAACTGCATCTGCGCGATGCGCTGGATCTAGTCAGCAAACGCCATCCTGCACTGATCAGGAAGTTCGGCGGGCACGCTGCGGCAGCGGGACTCACTATCGCCGAATCCGACTTTGCGAATTTCGCAACAGCCTTTGAAAACGTCGCCGGCAGCCTGCTCGACCAGAACGATCTCGCGCAGCGCATCGAAACCGATGGCGCGCTGGATGCAGCCGAAATGAATCTGGAAATTGCCCGGTTGCTGGATGGGCAGGTCTGGGGACAGGGCTTCCCTGTCCCGCAATTCAGCGATGAGTTCATCGTGCAGAACCAGCGCGTGGTCGGCGAACGTCATCTCAAGCTGCGCTTGAGCACGCAGGGCAGACTCGTTGATGCGATCCTGTTCGGGCACAACGAGGCCCTGCCGGACCGGATCCATGTCGTGTACAGCCTGGGCGTCAATGAATACAATGGCACCCAGAACCTGCAACTGATTATTCGTCACTGGGAATGCATATAGGGGCAAGAAAATGGACAATGTATTCCTGCTGAACAACGGCATTGAAACCTGGCCGCAATTCCTGACCAGCCTCGCCATCGGCCTGTTGATCGGACTGGAACGCGAGCGCACTCCATCGGCAAAGGCCGGGCTGCGTACCTTTGCGCTGGTCGCGCTGTTCGGCACGCTGTCCGCGCTGCTCTCCGCCAGGCTCGGCACGCCCTGGCTGCTGATCGCCGGACTGATTGCGGTGGCCGGCATGATCATCGCCGCATACCACAACAAGCCTGCCGAAGCAGACGACCCGGGAACCACCACGGTGATCGCGTTGCTGCTTTGCTATGGGCTGGGCGCCATGGTCTGGTACGGGCTGCCCAAACTCGCCGTGATGCTGGCCATCGCGGTCACCGCCCTGCTCTATTTCAAACCCGAGCTGCGCGGATTTTCGCAGCGTCTCACGCGCAGCGATCTGGTTGCGGTGCTGCAATTTTCCGTGCTGACCTTTATCGTGCTGCCGATCCTGCCCGACCAGAACTTCGGCCCATACAACGCCTTCAATCCGCACCAGGCCTGGCTGATGGTGGTACTGATCTCCGGCATCAGTCTGGCGGGTTATACCGCGCTGCACGTGGTGGGAACCCGTTACGGGGCGCCTCTGCTGGGTTTTCTCGGCGGTGTTGTTTCCAGCACCGCGACCACGCTGCTCTACGCAAGAAACAGCAGGAACAATCCGGCCATGTCGCAACTCGCCGCCTCGGTCATTGTCATTGCCAGCATGGTGGTGTTGCTGCGTCTGCTGGTGCTCAGTTCGGTGGTCGCCTATGGCACTGTGCCCGGACTGGCGCCGGTCCTTGCGGGCGGCTTCCTGTTCGGCCTGGTCGTCGCGCTGTACAACTGGCGCAAGATGTCCAACACAACGAAACTCAACATTCCGGATACGCCCAATCCGGCGGAACTTCGAACGGCGCTGGGGTTCGGTTTGCTCTATGTGATCGTGTTGCTGGGTGCGGCATGGATGCAGGATCTTGCGGGCAATCGCGGCCTGTATGCCGTGGCCCTGGTGTCCGGACTGACCGATGTCGATGCGATCACGCTCTCCAGCCTGCGCCTGTTCAATCTCGGGCAATTGGGCGAACACCAGGCCGTCACCTCGATCGCGATCGCCTTCATGGCCAACCTCGCCTTCAAATTCGGCGTTGTGATGTTCATCGGCGGGAAGCATCTCGCCAAACATGTCGCCGCCGGCTTCGGGGCGATCGCTTTGGGCGTGCTGGCCGGATTGGTTGCGTTATAATCCCGCCCCTCTTAAGCATTGCCGACAGAATCTCGTTCGTCATTAGAAATTTGTTCTTCGGGATGAAGCGCAAGGAACCGCGCAGCGAATGACGAGACATATCGGATTGATAGACGAGGAATGAGCGAGCACGCGACACCGCGATTCGCCCGAATAACCAATTTATAGAGACGACCTAATGGAAGCTGAACAACTCAACGCCTTATCCAACCAACTGCAAGACCTGGCTCTGCGCAGCGCGGAACTACGGAGGTATCTTTGACTACGATGCCAAGCAGGAGCGCCTGACCGAAGTATCCGAACTCGCCGAAGATCCCGCCATCTGGCAGGACGCCAAACGCGCGCAGGATCTGGGCCGCGAACGCAAGATGCTGGAAGGCGTGGTGCTCGGCCTGGGCAAGATCCAGCAAGACCTTTCCGATGCGTCCGAGCTGTTCGAGATGGCCCAGGCGGAAAACGACGACGCAAGCCTGAACAGCACCGCCGCCGACATCCGGGACATCGAGAAGCGCGTCGCGGCGATGGAATTCCGCCGCATGTTCTCCCACCCGATGGACCCGAACAACTGCTTCGTCGACATCCAGGCCGGCTCCGGCGGCACCGAGGCGCAGGACTGGGCCGCCATGCTGCTGCGCATGTATCTGCGCTACTGCGAACGCAAGGGATTCCAGGTCGAGGTGCTGGAACAATCCGACGGCGAAGTCGCCGGCATCAAGGGCGCTTCGTTGAAGGTGACCGGCGAATATGCCTACGGCCACCTGCGCACCGAAACCGGCGTGCACCGCTTGGTGCGCAAATCGCCGTTCGATTCCGGCAACCGCCGCCATACGTCGTTCTCCAGCGTGTTCGTCTATCCGGAAGTGGATGACTCCATCGAGGTCGAGATCAATCCGGCCGACCTGCGCGTCGACACCTATCGTGCCAGCGGCGCGGGCGGACAGCACATCAACAAGACCGACTCGGCGGTACGCATCACCCACCTGCCGACCAACATCGTCGTGCAATGCCAGAGCGACCGCTCGCAGCACCGCAACCGCGCCGAGGCGATGGCGATGCTAAAATCCAAGCTGTATGAAGAGGAACTGCGCAAACGCAATGCCGAGAAGCAGGCGATGGAAGACGGCAAGACGGACATCGGCTGGGGACACCAGATACGCTCCTATGTGCTGGACCAGTCGCGCATCAAGGACCTGCGCACCAATTACGAGGTCGGCAACACCCAGGCCGTGCTGGACGGCGACCTGGACGATTTCATCTCTGCCAGCCTCAAGCAAGGCGTTTAATCCCAAAAAACAAGAATGATCCGAGAAATACTATGACTACCGAGACTAACCTCCCGCAAGCAGACGACAACCAGATTATCGCCGAGCGCCGCCACAAGCTTGCCGAGATACGCAAGGCGGGTGTTGCTTTCCCGAACGACTTCGAGCGCACCGATCTGGCCGGCGATCTGCATGCCGAATACGGCGGGAAGACGCTTGACGAACTGGAAGCATTGCAGGTTCATGTCGCGGTGGCCGGACGCATGATGCTGAAGCGGGTGATGGGCAAGGCCAGTTTCGCGACGGTCCAGGACATGAGCGGCAAGATACAGCTGTTCATCAGCAACAACGATACCGGCGAGGCAGCGCATGACGCGTTCAAGCATCACGACCTCGGCGATATCCTCGGCGCCACGGGCGTGCTGTTCAAGACCAAGACCGGCGAGCTTTCCGTGCGCGTGTCGCAAGTGCGCCTGCTGACCAAGGCGCTGCGCCCGCTGCCGGAAAAATTCCACGGCCTGTCCGACCAGGAACAGAAATACCGTCAGCGTTATCTCGACCTGATCACCAACGAGGACGCGCGCAAGGTGTTCGTCACACGCACCCGGATCATCCAGGCGATACGCGAATTTTTCATCCGCAACGGATATCTGGAAGTGGAAACGCCGATGATGCATCCGATACCGGGAGGCGCCGCAGCGAAGCCGTTCGAGACGCACCACAATGCGCTGGACATGAAGATGTATCTGCGCATCGCGCCCGAGCTGTACCTGAAGCGGCTGGTGGTGGGCGGCTTCGAGAAGGTGTTTGAGATCAACCGGAATTTCCGCAACGAGGGGCTGTCGACACGGCACAACCCGGAATTCACGATGCTGGAATTCTACGAAGCCTACCGCGACTACAGATACCTGATGGATTTCAGCGAAAACCTGTTCCGCGAAGTCGCGCAAAAGGTTCTGGGCAAGACCCTGATCAGCTACCAGGGCCGAGAACTGGACCTGGGCAAACCGTTCCACCGCCTGACGATGGTGCAGGCGATCCAGAAATATCATCCGCAATTCACCACGGAACAGCTCAATGACCGCGAGTTCGTGGTCGCCGAACTCGAAGACCTGAAGGCAAAGTACAAACCCGAAGACGGCATCGGCGGTCTGCAGTTGTCGCTGTTCGAGGAACTGGCCGAGGCGCAGTTGTTCGAGCCGACCTTCATCGTCGACTACCCGGTGGAAGTCTCGCCGCTGGCGCGCAGCAGCGACAGCAACCCCGGGATCACCGAACGCTTCGAGCTGTTCATCGTCGGCCGCGAGATCGCCAACGGATTTTCGGAACTGAACGACGCCGAAGACCAGGCAGCGCGTTTTGACGCGCAGGTCGCGGCGAAGGAAGCCGGCGACGAGGAGGCGATGTTCAAGGACAACGACTATGTGCGCGCGCTCGAATACGGTCTGCCGCCCACCGCCGGCGAGGGCATCGGCATCGACAGGCTGGTGATGCTGCTGACCGACAGCGCGAGCATACGGGATGTGATTCTTTTCCCGCACATGCGACCGGAATAAAAAACTACTGCGCTCGGCATGACTGTGTTGCTCATGGACTCAAAATGCTCATTTACACACAAGTAAATCGCATTTGCGACACCTTACTGGCAAAGCCAGCAGCTTGCGGGAGCAAATGCAGGTCGCACTTCCCGCACCAGAGGGTTACACCCCACCGTGTCAGTGCGGCTGCTTTCTCGTCCATTCGCGCCTTGTCCTGCCGTCGCTCGCGACGTTTTTTATATCCCTGTTTGCATAACTCATGCTGACTGACGATACTCAATCCCGCTTGTTGCAGCAATACCCGATGCTGCGCGGGCTGCCGGCCGCTGACCAGGCCGGGCTGATGGCGGCAGCCAGTGTGATGCATCTCCCGGCGGGAGCGGTCGTTTTCGACGAGAACCAGATTTGCCAGGGCTTCCCGATGCTGTTGTCGGGCAACATCCGCGTCGTCAAGGCCGCGCCGAACGGGCGGGAATTGCAGCTGTATCGCGTGATGCCGGGCGAGAGTTGTATCCTCACCAGCAGCTGCCTGCTGGGCAACACGCCCTACCATGCGCGCGGCATCGCAGAACAATCATTGGAGATGGTGCTGTTGCCAGCCGCCGCCTTCCATGCCCTGCTCGAAAACCAGGAATCGTTTCGCGGCCACGTCTTTCACCTGTTTTCCGATCGGCTCACCGACCTGATGCAGCTGATTTCCGCCGTGGCGTTTCAAAAGCTCGACCAGCGCCTGGCGGCCCTGCTGATCAACAAGGCCAGCCCGGTCCATGCCACCCACCAGGCCCTGGCCGACGAGCTTGGCAGTGCGCGTGAGATGGTCAGCCGTTTGCTCAAGGGTTTTGCCGAGCAGGGATGGGTCAAGCTGGGACGCGAACAGATCGAAATAGCCGATCCAGCCGCGCTGAAAAGATTTTCCACACTTTAGGGACGGTTTGATGCATATTCGCGATTCGGGTTTGTGAGTTTTATCACAGACATGACGAAAAAATACATCTAATATCCAAATTCCAAACCCTCTCAAGGAGATCAACATGAAAGTCAACGAAGGAACAATCGATCGGGTAGTGCGCGTGATTGCAGGTCTGGTCTTGATCGGGCTGGCATACGCTGGAACATTTGTCGGCGTGTGGGTATGGATAGGCGGTGTAATCGGAGCCGTCCTGTTGCTGACCGGCCTCGTCGGTATCTGCCCGGCATATGCCATTTTCGGCATGAGCACCTGCCCGACGAAAAAAGCATAATTCGCCGATTCGTGTCATGCCCGACGGCCTGAAAGGTCCGCCGGGCTATTTTTTGCCTGTTCAGTCCGGATTCAATGCATCCGGGCAGGCTTTACAAAGCCGGATGCGCTACATTACATTGGCAGCATGAAACTGCTACTGCTGCTGTCCGTGCTGTTGCTCGGGGCTTGCGCATCCACTAGGGAGACTGCGGGATCGCACCAGGGTTACGCGTCTGCCTCGGTCAGGGAACTCACCGCTTATGCACGCGGCCTGATCGGCACGCCCTACAAATACGGCGGGCGCTCGCCGCAAACCGGATTCGACTGCAGCGGGTTCGTCGATTATGTGTTCCGGCATACTGGCCATGTCTCGCTGCCGCATAATTCGCAGAAAATCAGCCGGCATGGATATCCGGTCAAGTGGTCGGAGCTGCGCGAAGGCGATCTGGTGTTCTACGACACCAACAACAGCGCCTATTCACATGTCGGGATATACCTCGGCAACAACCGCTTCATCCATGCGCCCAGCAGCGGCGGCTCGGTACGCACGGAAGACATGCGCGAAGCTTACTGGGAAAGACACTACAACGGCGCGCGGCGCATTGCCTGGCGCGAATGATGCTTGCTTGCCTGTTTCAATGCTTCAGCCAGCTGAAACACCGTCATCGCATAATAGTCGCTGTTGTTGTAACGCCTGATGACATCAAAATTATTGAATACCAGCCAGAATTCCTTCTTCGGTTGCGCTGAATTTGCCGGCGACGCAGCGGGCGATGACTGTCCGCCCGGTCCAACGGCCGCGGGTTTGGCCAAGGTAATTTCGTCGCTTTCCTCCATCGTGAAATCGATCAGGCGCGCGGTCTGGTCCTGCGGCAGTTTCACGCCGGGCGTTATTCCGGATAACGACCAGGCCGCGACCGTGCGCGGCGTGGTGATATCTCCGGGGCAGATATCTTCGCCGACCCGCACGGGCACCGCAATCGGCGCCACCGCCGCGGCCTGGGGCTTGATCGCCGGCGATAATCCGGCGACCGGCGACTGCTCGGAGATCCGGCCGGTCCAGCCAACTTCCTTCAGGTAATTCGCGACACTGCCGATCGCGTCGGTATTTTCACGCAGCAAATTTATCCTGCGGTTGCCGTTGAAGTCTACCGCGTAAGTGCGATAGGTGCTCGGCATGAATTGCGGGATGCCCAGTGCACCGGCATATGAGCCCCGGATCGCGAGCAAGTCCAATTGTTGATCGCGGGCCAGCAACAGAAAATTCTCGAGTTCGCTGCGGAAAAAATCGGCGCGCGGCGGATATTCGAATGCCAGCGTGGTCAGCGCGTCCAGGGTGCGGTAATTCCCGTCATCCTGTCCGTAGATGGTTTCCACCCCGATCACGGCGACAATGATGTCCTGCGGCACACCATACTTGCGCTCGGCGCGTTGCAGGGTCTTGCGGTATTTTTTCCAGAATGCCAATCCCATCCTGATACGCTGCGGATTGACGAAGTTGGCACGGTACTCGGGCCATGGCTTGGCGGTGGAGGGGCGGCTGATCGCATCTATGACCGGCTGCACAAGCTGGGCGTGGGCAAATGCGCTTTCAAGTTCGCTGCGCTGGAAGTTGTGCCTGGCAACCATTTGGTCGATGAATTCCGGTATCCCCGGCAAGGCAACCGAATTTGCAAAAGGTGCCGGGAGCAACAGCGCCAGCGCGGCAATTACGTGAGTATATTTCATGATGTACCGATTCTAACCGATGGATGCTCGACAGACAGTCTCAACTGCTGTTAAATATCACGTTTCGTCCGGACGCGTACAGGCGCAGCCCATCAGAAACCTGTCCGGCCGGCAAACCCCGACCCGATTCGCAATTGCTGAAAGAAACCTGCCCATGAACACAACCAACCAACACCACCGCCTCATCATCCTCGGCTCCGGTCCGGCCGGATATACCGCCGCAGTGTACGCCGCACGCGCCAATCTCGATCCGGTGCTGATCACCGGCCTGGCCCAGGGCGGGCAATTGATGACCACCACCGAAGTGGACAACTGGCCCGCCGATGCGATGGGTGTGCAAGGCCCCGAGTTGATGGCACGCTTCCAGCAACATGCCGAGCGTTTCAATACAGAGATCATCCATGATCATATCCATACCGCCAAGCTGCAGCAAAAGCCCTTCCTGCTGGTCGGCGATGAGGGCAGCTACACATGCGATGCGCTGATCATCGCAACCGGAGCCTCGGCACAGTATCTGGGCCTTCCTTCCGAAGAAGCCTTCATGGGCCGCGGCGTCTCCGGTTGCGCGACCTGCGACGGGTTCTTCTACCGCGGCCAGGAAGTCGCCGTGGTGGGCGGCGGCAATACCGCCGTCGAAGAAGCCCTGTATCTGTCCAACATCGCCAAGCACGTCACGCTGGTGCACAGGCGGGACACTTTCCGCGCCGAGCGCATCATGGTCGGTCACCTGATGGAAAAAGTGAAGGCGGGCAAGATCTCGCTGCAACTGAACAGCACGCTGGACGAAGTGCTCGGCGACGGCAGCGGGGTGACGGGGATGCGCATCAAGCACGTGAAAAGCGGCGATACGCGCGACATCCCGTTGTCCGGCGTATTCATCGCGATCGGCCACAAGCCCAATACCGACATTTTTTCCGGGCAGCTGGAGATGATCAACGGCTACATCCAGACCCATGGGGGCTCGCATGGCAATGCCACTGCGACCAGCATCTCCGGCGTGTTCGCTGCCGGCGATGTGCAGGACCAGATCTACCGCCAGGCGGTGACCAGTGCGGCGACGGGATGCATGGCTGCGCTGGACGCGGACAAATACCTGGCTTCGCTGGACAAGAACTGACCGGTATCCCTGCGCAACCACCTTTCCGTCGTGAAGAAATCCGGGAAAAACACAACCGGCAAGCCGGTATCCGAAGATGCCGCGCTGTTCCGCGCGGCAGTCGGGGAATTGAAGCTGCTGCCGGAACAAAACCGTGTCACCCCGCAGCTCACCCGGCGCAAAGCTGTTGTGCGACGCCACGATGCGGGTAGCCAAAGAACCGATCCCCTGCCGGACGATCACCCGGCCGATCGGCTTTCGGATCACGCACCTGAAATTACCGCGGCGGAATACCTGCGCAACGGCCTGTCAAGAATGACCTTGCGCAAGCTGCGCCGCGGCACCTGGCGGGTGCAGGACAGCCTCGACCTGCATGGCAACGACACCGAAGCAGCACGCAAACTGTTGCAGCAGTTCCTGCATGAAGCGACTGGGCGCAACTTGCGCTGCGTGCTGGTGATACATGGCAAGGGGCTGAACAGCCGGGATGGCGAAGCGGTTTTGCGCAAGCTCACGCGCCACTGGCTCACCCAACACCGGCAGGTTCTGGGATATTGCAACGCTCAACCGGCAGAGGGCGGCAGCGGTGCGGTTCTGGTTCTGTTGAAGACTGGTACCTAGGACTTCTTGCTCATCACATACATCATGTACTCGAAGAACATCTCGCACCAGTCCTGGTCGTTGTCCTTGAGCGATTGGAGCAGCTTCTTGACTTCATTGACCGGCCAGTTCGGGTTGTAGGAAACCAGCATGTTCTCCGGATAAATTTCGAGTGAAACGCTGAGGCGTCCGGCCATTTTCTTGATCCCGTCCAGCATCAGCTGGATGTCCTTGTCGGTATCCACTTCGGCGGTCAAATCGCCGTACATTTTGGGATGCTGCTTGGTGAATTCGATGAATTTGGTGAGTATGTAGAAGAATTCGCCTTTGTTGTCCTTGCTCACCGCGTCGCCCATCATGAAAGGCAACACCGTCAATTCGAGCCAGTAGTAGCCCAGCTTCGGATTGCGGTGTTTGGACACGCCGATAAAACCGTTGCGTACCTTGGCGCGCTGTATCACGTCATCCAGCAGCAATTTCTCCGAGCCGCGCGTTGCAATTTCCCTGCCCTCGAGCAAGCCGGGTTTGAACAGGAAGAAATTCGGAAAATCATCGTATAGCTTGCCGGTATGGATATGATCATGAAAATAGGCTTTGAAAAGCTTCAATATCGCCTCGTCATTTTTTCCCGCTTCTTTGTTGTTTTTGATGGGAGCAGCGCCATCCTTGCTTTCCTGCATAAAACGAATCCCCATATCCCATTAAATTCGGCACGTCCAATACGTTTGCAATCATACATCCACATGCTAGACTGTTGTATGGATTTGGCCGAAATTTTTCGGCCGGTTCGGGTTTCAGTCAAACAATCCCGGGAATGATCAGATGAGCAAAGTTCTGCTGATTTTATTGATGATAGCCAGTGCAAACGCCGTTGCCGAGGTCAACAAATGGATTGATGACCAAGGTCGTGTGCATTATTCAGATCAGCCGCCCCCGCCTGATGTGCAGGCTAAAACATTGGGTTCACCATCCGCAGCGAGCGCAAGCGGTGTGGCCGGGACGGGCGAGCCCACCTTCGTCGAACAGGAAGCCGCACTAAAAAGAACGCAACAGGCGGACCAGGCAGCCGCCGCGCAAGCAGCGCAAAAGCAGGCTGCCGCGGACGCACTCAAGGCCAATTGCAACAGTGCGCAACAGAATCTACGGAATTTGCAGTCAGGCGTACGAATCTCGGATGTCAATGCCAGCGGTGAGCGTTATTTCCTGGATGACTCGCAACGCCAGCAACGCATCGACAAGGCCCAGCAGGACATCAGCAATTACTGCAAATAATCCCAAGGAACAGCTACGCCGCCTGCTGTTCGTCGCGCATCCGCAACGCCTCTTCGATATCCACCGCCACCACTTTGGATACGCCTTTCTCCTGCATGGTCACGCCGACCAGCTGCTGCGCCAGTTCCATGGTGATCTTATTGTGACTGATGAACAGGAACTGGGTTTGTTGGGCCATCTTCTTGATCAGCGCGCACAGCCGTTCGGTATTGGTGTCGTCCAGTGGCGCATCGACTTCATCAAGCAGGCAGAACGGCGCGGGATTGAGCTGGAATAGCGAGAAGATCAGCGCAATCGCGGTAAGCGCCTTTTCGCCGCCGGACAGCAGATGGATCGAGCTGTTCTTTTTGCCCGGCGGTTGCGCCATCACCTGAACCCCGCTGTCGAGTATCTCCTCGCCGGTCAGCACCAAACGCGCTTCGCCGCCGGCAAACAGTATCGGGAACATTTCCGCCAGATGCTGGTTGACCTTGTTGTAGGTGTCCATCAGCAATTCGCGCGACTCCCTGTCGATGCGGCGTATCGCGTCTTCCAGCGTCGCCATTGCCTCGTTCAGGTCCAAGGCCTGCGCATCCAGATAGGCTTTGCGCTCGGTTGCGACCTGCAATTCATCGAGCGCCGCGAGGTTCACCGCGCCCAGCCCCTCGATCTCGCCGTTCAGGCGATTCAATTCGCTCTGCAACGCATTCGGCTTGTTGTTGCCCCATTGCCTATTGTCAGGCCCCAGCAACGGCAGCAGCGCCTGTTCATCCACGCCCTGCAGCTGCTCAGACCATTGTTCGAAGTGCAAACGCGCTTCCTGTTCCTTGAGCGTCAGCTCGCCGAGCTTGTCGCGCAGCGGATTCAGCCTGTGTTCGCAGGCCATGCGCTCCTGCTCCTGCTTTTGCAGCGTGACGGTTGCGTTTTCAAAGGTGTTGCGCGCCTCGCCGAGCGCCTGTTCGCAGGTCTGGCGCACCAGCAGGGCGGCCTGCAGCTGCTGTTGTGCCGAGTCGTCCTCGCTCACCGAAAGATCCGCGCGCAATTGCGCCAAGCTCTGCTCGAACTGCGCAACCGCATCGCTGATCTGCTGGATGTTGTGCTGCAGATCGGCGATCTTCTCGGTGCAGGTCTTGGCAAAGAAATTGGCTTCCTGCAAGGCGTGCTGGGCCTGCTGCGCGCGGCTGCGCTGTTCGCGCAACGCGATATCCCGGGCGTTGGCCTGGCGCTGCGCCTCGTCGACCTGCTCATGGAAGGCGGCGATGCGCTCGCGCAGTATCTCCATCTGCTCGTCGATACCGGACTGCTGGCGTTGTTCGGTGCCGAGCTGGTCGGCGACTTCCTGCATCTCGCGCTCGATCTGCGCGGCACGTTCCACGCTGCGCTCGTGCGCCTGGTTGAGCTTAAGGATATTCATCTGCAGTCCGTGCAGGCGCTGCTGCAATTCATTGCCCGCGGCGCGCAGCGGTGCAATCTGGTTGTCGATGGACTGATAGTGCTGTTCTGCCAGCTCGACCTGCTGCCTGGAATATTCCGCGTTGCGGTTCTGTTCGGCCAGCTCCGCCTCCAGCTTCTCGATCTCGCGCTGCCGCGCCAACACGCCGTGCAGCTGGCTGTCCGGGGCGTGAAACAGCACGCTGTGCGCACCGATCAGATGCCCCTGCGGTGTGACGAACCAGCCGCCTGCCGGCAACTGCGCGCGCAGCGCATAGCCCTGTGCCAGATTCTCCACCGCGTAGACATGGGTCAACCAATCGCGCAGCGCGGGCAGCACCCGCGCATCCTGGCATTGCACATAACTCAGCAGGGTCTTGAACTGTGCCGGATCGTTATCGCCTTGTCCGTTGCCCGAGGGGGAAAACAGCGCCAGCTTGGCCGGGGGGATGTCGCTCCACGCGGCGACCGCGTCCAGCGACGGCAGGGACAGCGCGTTCAGCCGTTCGCGCAGCACCGCTTCGAGCGCGTCTTCCCAGCCGGATTCGATGCGCAGCGCTTGCCATAATCGCGGTGACTTGTCCAAATCATGCTGTTGCAGCCAGGCATTGAGGTTCTTGTCGCTGTCGATCTGGCGCTGCAATTGCTGCAGCGCATGCAGCCTCGCCTCGGTTTGCGCCAGCAGGCGTTCCTGCTGCTGCAATGATTCGCGCTGGTTGCCCCGCTGCGTATCTGCCAGCGGCAACTGTTCCTGCAGATGCGCCAGTTTCTCGATCTGTTCGGCGCGCTGATGCTCAAGTTCGGCCACCTGTTGCTGTGCACGCTGCAGTTCTCCGCCATCGACACCGGGCAGATTGTCCTTTTCCAGCAACAGGCGCGAGCGGCGTGATTCCAGCTGCTGGATGTTGCGCTGCAGATGGTCATGCTGTGTCTGCGCCAGTTGCAGCTGCTGTTGCAGCAACAATTGTTCGCGCTGCAGGTCATTGTGGCGTTCCTGCGCGGTGCGCGCGGCATCTTCCGCCTGCGGCAGATTCTGCGCTTCAAGCTGCGCGCGCTGCCCGGCTTCGCTCACCTTGGCACCGGCGCCATCCTGCTGGCGCTGCCAGTGTTCCAGCAGCGCGTGCACGCCCTGGCGCTGGTGCTTCTGCTGTTCGATCTGTTTTTCGGTGTTGGCGAGTTGCTGGGTCATGCGCTGGCGCTGTTCGGCGACGTGCTTGATATGCTGTTCCAGACGGGCGATCTCGGCATTCGCCGCGTACAGCTCTCCCTGCTTGGCGTGCAGCGCATCGGATAACCGGTAATGCCCGCTGCGGGCGGTTTCCAGCTGGCTTTCGATGTCGCGCAAGCGCGCGGTTTCGGCCTCCAGTTCGTTGCGGGTCTTCTCGGTGGATTGGGCGAACCGGATGCGCTGCGCATCGGCCTCCTGTTTCTTGACCAGCCAGAACAACTGTTGCGCGGTGTCGCGCCGGGACTCCAGCGCGCGGTACTGTTTTGCGACTTCGGCCTGGGCGCCGAGATGCACCAGCTGCTTTTCCAGTTCCTGCAGAATATCGCTGACTCGGGACAGATTGTTGCGCGTGTCGCCGATGCGCAATTCCGTCTCGCGGCGGCGGTCGCGATACTTGGAAACGCCCGCGGCTTCCTCGAGAAAGATGCGCAATTCCTCGGGCTTGGCCTCGATGATGCGCGAGATCATGCCCTGTTCGATGATCGCATAGGCGCGCGCGCCAAGACCGGTGCCGAGGAAGATGTCGGTAACATCCTTGCGTCGCACGTGCTGGTTGTTGATGTGGTAGCTGGAATCGCCGTCGCGCTGCAGCACGCGCTTGATGGAGATCTCCGCATAGCTCGACCATTGGCCGCTTGCCTTGCCCAGCGAGTTGTCGAATACCAGCTCGACACTGGCGCGCGACACCGGCTTGCGCTTGCTGGAACCGTTGAAAATCACGTCCTGCATCGTCTCGCCACGCAGCGCCGATGCCTTGGACTCGCCCAGCACCCAGCGCAGCGCGTCGATCACGTTCGACTTGCCGCAGCCGTTCGGGCCGACCACACCCACGATCTGCCCCGGCAGAGAAATGTGCGTGGGATCGACGAATGATTTGAAGCCAGACAGCTTGATATGAGAAAGACGCAAGGATACCCCTATAAATCTACTGTGCAGCCCGATTGCTGCGTCGCATGCTCGTTCAATCCTCGCCTACCCTTAAGGTATGCCTCGTCTCTCACTGCGCGGCTTCTTGCACTCGGGTTTGCTCGCTACGATTTCTAAAGTGCCCGCTATTCAATCCGGGCAACCGTTATAATTCCGCCTATTCTAACCGAAGCGGAACACTACTCAAAATGACCTCGCAGCCCTCGAAAACCCTGGAAACCTTCCCCAACCCGAGCCCGCAGCGGGACTACCATATCCACATGGAGATACCGGAGTTCACCTGCCTGTGCCCCAAGACCGGCCAGCCCGACTTTGCCACGCTGGTGCTCGATTACATCGCCGACCAGCAGTGCGTCGAACTGAAAAGCCTTAAGCTGTATATCTGGTCGTTCCGCAACGAGGGGCATTTTCACGAGGACGTCACCAACCGCATCCTGGATGATCTGGCCGCTGCCCTTCAGCCGCGCTTCATGCGCCTGACGGCAAAATTCTACGTGCGCGGCGGCATTTTCACCAATGTGGTGGCGGAACACCGCAAACCGGGCTGGCAACCGGCGCCGCTGATCGAGTTGAACCGGTTCGACTCGTCCTCGAACACCCGTGGCTAACCCCTCCCCATCTCATCCGTTGCACCCGCAAGGCGCACGCCGGCGGGTTCCATGCTGCTGCGCAGCGACCCGTCCGCTGCCGGGGGACGATGCATGTCTTCCCCTGTCGCGCAGTGGCTGAGCGCGTTCTTTCGATCCCATGCTCTATTACCTCGGTCTGGACTTCGGCACTTCGGGCGCGCGCGCCTGTGTCATCAGCCGCGACAAAGCCATCTGGGAACAGCAGGCCGCCTATCCTGACCCTTCCGGACAAACACCCGCCGACTGGCGTGCCGCGCTGCATACCCTGCTCAGTGCGCTGCCTGAGCACTTCGCCGCCGGCTTGCACGGCCTTGCGATAGACGGCACCTCGGGCACGGTGCTGCTGTGCAATGCAGAACTGGAACCCTGCTCCCCCGCCCTGCTTTACAACGACAACCGGGCGCAGCAGCAGGCAGAACAACTCGGGTCCATCGCACCGGATGGGCATACGGTTTGCACAGCAACCTCGGGGCTAGCCAAGTTTCTGTGGCTAGCGCAACAACGCGATGTCCGGCATGCCGCCCATTTTCTGCACCAGGCCGACTGGCTCAGCGCGCTGCTCAGCGGACAACCGGGCTGCAGCGATTATCACAATGCACTGAAGACCGGCTACGACGCCGAACGGCTGTGCTGGCCGGACTGGGTGATGGCACTGCCGCACAGCCATCTGTTGCCGCAGGTGCTGGCGCCCGGCGAACCGATCGGACCGATACAGCCCGACATCGCCGCGCATTTCGGCATCAATCCGGCATGCATGGTGCATGCCGGAACCACCGACAGCACGGCGGCATTCATCGCTGCGGACGGCATGACACGGCGTTGCGAAGCAGGCGTCGGCGTGACCACGCTCGGCACCACGCTGGTCCTCAAGCAACTTTCCGAACGCCGCATCGAAGCGCCCGAATACGGCGTATACAGCCATCGTTACGGCGGCCTATGGCTGGCTGGCGGCGCATCGAATGCGGGGTGCGGCGTGCTACGCCGCCACTTTGCCGATGCGCAGCTCGCCGCGCTGAGCATGCGCATCGATCCGTCCAAGGATTCCCCGCTGGATTATTACCCGCTGCCCGGCGCCGGGGAAAGGTTTCCGGTCAATGATGCGCGGCTCGAACCGAGGCTGGAACCGCGCCCGGGCAACGATGTGGAATTCCTGCATGGCTTGTTGCAGGGCTTGGCGCGCATCGAAACAGCGGGCTATGCCAGGCTTGCCGAGCTGGGTGCGCCGCCGCTCAAGCGCGTCGTGACCAATGGCGGCGGGGCAAAAAACGACATCTGGCGGAGAATGCGGGAAAGGCTGCTCGGCGTGCCGGTCAGCACCGCGGCCCATTGCGAAGCGGCTTACGGCAGCGCGTTGCTGTGTCTCGATGAGTTCGATTTTTCCCGCAGCACAGCTTCGAATTGCCCGAGCGGGACCGGCCTGCTGAACAAATATCCCTGGAAGGCATGACAGCCGCGAAGATCGAGAAACTCAAGCTGCTCCCTGGTCTCCACCCCCTCCGCGATGACATGTAACCCCAGCGCCTCGGTCATCGCAATGATGGTCTGCACGATGGCGGCATCGTTGGGATCGGTGGCGATATCCCGCACAAACGACTGGTCGATCTTGATCTGGTCCAGCGGCAGCCGCTTGAGGTACTGCAGGGAAGAGTAGCCGGTGCCAAAGTCGTCCATCGAAAAGCTCACCCCGAGCAGCTTCAGTTCGCGCATCTTGGCGATGGTGTCCTCGACATTTTCCAGCACGATGCTTTCGGTCAGCTCAAGCTTGAGCAGCGAGGGCTTCGCGCCGCTCTGCTGCAGCACCTGCTGGACCTGCAAAACAAAATCAGCCTGGCGGAACTGCCTGGCACTGACGTTCACCGCCAGCGTCAGGTCGCGCGTCAGCACATTATCCTGCCATGCCTTGAGCTGCGCACAGGCCGTTTGCAGGACCCACAAACCGATCGGCAGGATCAGCCCCGATTCCTCGGCCAGCGGGATGAATTTAACCGGCGAGATCAGGCCGTGCACGGGATGATTCCAGCGCAACAACACCTCTGCACCGAGCGCGCGCTGCAGACTGTCCACCTGGACCTGGTAATGCAGGCAGAATTGCTGTTTGTTGAGCGCATGGCGCATGTCCGCTTCCAGGGCGGCTCGCGCATCCAGCGCCGCCTGCATTTGCGGATCGAAGAAGCGGATCGCATTGCGCCCGGCCGACTTGGCCTGGTACATCGCGACGTCGGCGTGCTGCAGCAGGCTTTCCACACTTTCCCCGTGATCGATGAACAGGCTGATGCCGATACTCGCTGTCAAGTGGCACTCGATATCATCCAGCACATAAGGTTTGTCCAGTTCATGCTGTATCTTTTCCGCAACCGTTTCGGTCTGGCTGGCCGCTTCGTTCACGCCGCTGTCCAGCCCCTCCAGCAGCACCACGAATTCATCGCCGCCCAGCCGCGCCACGCTGTCGCCCTCGCGCACGCAGGTCTGCAAACGGCGCGCCGCCTCGATCAGCAGCAGGTCCCCGGTGGCATGGCCGCGCGTGTCATTGATGGTCTTGAAGTGATCCAGGTCCAGGAACAGCAGTGCGCCGTAACGACCGCTCCGTGCGCTGACGGCCAGCCCCTGATGCAGGCGATCCATCAACAGGCGGCGGTTCGGGAGGCTTGTCAGGGGATCGTAAAAGGCGAGTTGATGGATCTCCAATTCCGACTGCTTGACCTTGCTGATATCCCGAAACACTGCGACGTAGTGCGTCAGGTCATGACTGGTATCGTAAACCGCCGTAATGGTCATCATCTTCGGGTAGATACTGCCATTCTTGCGTTTGTCCCAAACCTCGCCTGACCATTTGCCGGTTGCACGCAATACTGTCCACATGGCCCGGTAGAAAGCGGCATCGTGCCGGCCGGACTGGAACATGCGCGGGTTCTTCCCGATCACGTCTTCCTTGCTGTACCCGGTGATCTCGGAGAAGGCCTGGTTGACGCGCAGGATTTCCGCATCGGGCGTCGTGATCATGATCGCTTCCTGGGTATCGAAGGTCACCGCGGCGATGCGCTGCCCCTCCTCGTTGACCTTGCGCTGTGTGATGTCGCGGCTGGATGCATACAGATAAAACTGCCCGTCTATCTCGGCGCCGGCCGTGCTGACCTCCACATCGATCAGGCTGCCGTCCTTGCGCCGGTGGCGGGTCTCGAACAACGCGCTCTCGGCACGATGCAATTTTTTGAAGCGCTCCAGCAATTCTTCCCTGGACCACTGCGCATCCCAGTCGGCCACATTGAGGCTCGCCGCTTCTTCGCGGGTGTAACCCAGCATCTTGCAGAAGGTCTCATTGGCCTCGATGATGTTTCCTTCCAAATCCATGATATGGATACCCTCCAGCGCCGATTTCATCAAAGCCTGGTGGCGCATGATCAGCACCTCATTCTTCCGTTCGGCACGTTTTCGTTCGGTGATGTCTCTGCTCAACGCAAGCATAAACGGCTGGTCTTCAATTTCCACGACCGTGCAACTGATCTCGACATGGACCGGCGTGCCATCCTTGCGCCGGTGGACAGTCTCAAACGTGGCGCTGCTGCGGTTCTGAATGAACTTTTTCCAGCGCTCCAGCAATTCTTCTCTTGACCATTTAGCATCAATATCCGCCACGCTCAGGCCCGATATTTCATTCCTGGAATAACCCAGCATGCTGCAAAAGGCATCATTCGCTTCCACGAGGTTGCCCTGGTTATCCACGATGTGGATGCCGTCGACAGCGGTGTCCATCAATGTCTGATAGCGTTTCAGGAATGACTGTTTTTCCTTCTCGATGCGCAGCTGTTCGGTAATATCGCGCGCAGAACCGATGATATGTTCGACGCCCTGTATTCTGCTTACCGCGGCAGTAACGCTGCAGGTGAATCTGCCGCCGTCCTTTCTCCGGAACTGCACCTCGAAATTTTCAACAAACCCTTTGCTTGTGAGCTCATGGACATATCTTGCGCGATCAGCGGGATCAACCCAGAAATTGATGCCGATGGTTGACTTCCCGAGCAAATCATCTTTGGTGTAACCCGTGAGCCTGGTGAATGCCTCGTTGACATCGGTGATATTGCCATCGCTCAAACGGGTGATCAGAACCGCATACGGACTGGTGTTGAAGATGATCTCGATCCGCTCCTTTGCTTCCAGGATCGCCTGTTCCGCATTCTTGCGGGCTGCCATGTCCACGCCCATGCCCACCAGCACCGGCTTGCCGTCGTGTTCAATGCGCCGCCCGGTAAAGAAATATGGAATCCTCCCGCCATTCCTGGTCACCAGCACAGCCTCGACAGCCGTATCGCCCTGTGAAAACACCCGGCGGATATTCTCCTCGATCAGCCTGCGATCATCCCCGTCAAAAAATTCCAGGGCATGACTGCGGGAAATCTCGTCGCCGCTGCGTTGCAGCACCTCCTCAAGCTGCTTGTTCCACATCAGAAAGCGACCCGACGTATCGAGCATGTAGAAAATTCCCGGCAGCGACTGGATCAGTTCCTTGTCGAATTCGCTTTCTTGCCTGAGTGCTTCCTCGGCGCGATTGCGTCCTGCCTGCAAGGCCGCAACCATCAGATTAATGAACACCAGCGTGGCTTGAAACAGCCACAGGAAGAACAGGTTCTGCCGGGCATCGGCGCCATGAAACGGGCCCATTCCCAGACTGGTCGCTACTGTGGCAATAACCGCGGCCAACAGAACGCCCAGCGACGAACCCGCTATCCCGAAGCGCGTGGCGGACCAGACGATGAATGGCAACAACAGAAATGTGACCGGCATGGAATCGCCGCGGGCATCATTGTTGAGAAAAAACATCGCCCAGCCGGACGCGAGCATGATGGACAGCCAGACCAGAACTTCCGTTCGCTGCGCCCACAGTTTATGCAACGCGGTGCCGGTGATGTTCAGCAACAGCGGGGCAGCCAGCAACACCCCCATAAAGTCGCCGGCCCACCAGGACAGCAGGGCCGTCTCGGCATCCTGCACGGGCAGCATCCCGAACAACACCAAGCTGGCTACCCCGCCGCCGGCACTGATCAGCATCCCGGCTGCGGCAGCGATCACCAGAAACACGATGTCTTGGGCGCGATCGAGCATCAAACGGAATTGCATGCGGCGCAAGAACCAGGCGACCAGCAACGGCGCCAGGGTGTTGCCCAGCGCGATGCAAATATCCAGCAGCGGGTGTGCGTCCACCGAATAGTTGGTGGCCAGCGCGCCGATGAATATCCCCGGCCAGCAGCGATACCCCCAGCGCATCAGCGCGGCAACGGCAATCCCGGTGGGCAGCCAGATCAGCGTGATGTGCGTACCGAGGTAAGGATGCGCCAGGCCCAGTCTGCCAACAGCCAAGTAGGCCAGCGCGACCAAGGCAAGACTTGCGGTAAATGCGAATTTGCCCTGGTGGTCCGGATTTACTTTTGCCAGTTCATTCCTCATAAATTTCATGCCATAACGCCCGTTACATCCATGCAATCATCGCCCCGGGAAATGATCCAACGCAATATAAAATGGGTAGAAAAAAGGCAATCCCGGAACAATGTTACACGCAAACCCGTTCCGTTATGG
Source organism: Gallionella sp. (assembly GCA_049684555.1). Lineage (GTDB taxonomy): Bacteria > Pseudomonadota > Gammaproteobacteria > Burkholderiales > Gallionellaceae > Gallionella. The sequence goes on from JBAVGB010000063.1 coordinate 23,301, forward strand.
CGGATTTCGGAACATCCTCCTGCGCCTCCATTTGTAATGTTATCGACAGGCGCGGCCGGATATTTAGGACGTCCGGGACATATCCGTACCGCCTGTACCATAATCAATGCCAACCGCCATTCCAATTCGCGCAAGACGGCTGCATCCCAAAACCTTATAATCCCGCACACATTACATCACGCAACGTACGGAGCCAGCCATGCCATCCAGCACTGCATCGCACAATCTGTTCAATACCCGCAACACGTTCAAGCTCGCCGGCGGCAAACAGGGAACGCTGTATTCATTGCCCGCGCTGGAGGCGGCCGGACTGGGCAGGATTTCGCGCCTGCCGGTGTCGATCCGCATCGTGCTGGAATCGGTGCTGCGCAACTGCGACGGCAAGAAGGTGACCGAACAGCATGTGCGCCAGCTGGCCGGATGGCAGCCGAATGCGCCGCGCACCGAGGAGATCCCGTTCGTGGTGGCGCGCATCGTGCTGCAGGACTTCACCGGCGTGCCGCTGCTCGCCGACCTCGCCGCGATGCGCGATGCCGCGGCAAAGATGGGCAAGGACGCCAAGATCATCGAACCGCTGGTGCCGGTCGACCTGGTAGTCGACCACTCGGTGCAGATCGACTATTACGGCAACAAGAACGCGCTCGACCTGAACATGAAACTGGAATTCCAGCGCAACGGTGAGCGCTACCAGTTCATGAAATGGGGCATGCAGGCGTTCGACACCTTCAAGGTCGTGCCGCCGGGCATCGGCATCGTGCACCAGGTGAACCTCGAGTATCTGGCGCGCGGCGTGCACAAACCGAAGGACGGCGTGTATTACCCGGACACGCTGGTCGGCACCGACAGCCATACCACGATGATCAACGGCATCGGTGTGGTCGGCTGGGGCGTCGGCGGCATCGAGGCCGAGGCCGGCATGCTCGGCCAGCCGGTGTTTTTCCTGACACCCGATGTGGTCGGCGTGAACCTGAAAGGCAAGCTGCATCCCGCCTGCACCGCCACCGACCTGGTGCTGACCATCACCGAGATGCTGCGCAAGGCCAAGGTGGTCGGCAAGTTCGTGGAGTTCTTCGGCACGGGCACCGCGTCGCTCGGCGTCACCGACCGCGCCACGATCGCCAACATGGCGCCCGAATACGGCGCGACGATGGGCTTCTTCCCGGTGGATGACAAGACGCTGGATTACTTCGATGGCACCGGACGCAGCGAGGACGAGATCGAGGCGTTCGCGGCCTACTTCAAGGCACAGGGCATGTTCGGCATTCCGAAAGGGGGCGATATCGATTACAGCCAGACGCTGGAACTGGACCTGTCCACCGTGATGCCTTCGCTCGCCGGACCGAAGCGTCCGCAGGACCGCATCAACCTGGACCGGGTCAAGTCGACCTTCACTTCGCTGTTCGCAAAACCCGTCGCGGAAAACGGTTTCGCCAAGAAACCCGATGATCTCGGCAAGCGTTTCAGGACCTCGGACGGCATAGACATCGGTTCCGGCGACGTGCTGATCGCCGCGATCACCTCCTGCACCAACACCTCCAACCCCGGCGTGCTGCTCGCCGCAGGGCTGCTCGCCAAAAAGGCGGTGGAACTTGGACTCACGGTGAAGCCGCACATCAAGACCTCGCTCGCGCCGGGCTCGCGCGTGGTCACTGAATATCTGACCAAGGCCGGGTTGCTGCCCTACCTGGAGAAGCTTGGTTTTTACCTTGCCGGTTACGGTTGCACGACCTGCATCGGCAATTCCGGACCGCTCGCACAGCCGATCGAGGAAGCCATCGTCAAGCACGACCTGGTGTGCGCTGCGGTGCTGTCGGGCAACCGCAATTTCGAGGCACGCATCCATCCGAACATCCGCGCCAACTTTCTGGCCAGCCCGCCGCTGGTGGTCGCCTATGCGATCGCCGGCACGATGCTGAAGGACTTCCATACCGAGCCGCTCGGCAAGGCAAAGGATGGCAGGGACGTCTACATCGGCGACATCTGGCCGACACACGACGAGGTGCAGGCGCTGATGAAACTCGCGATGGATGCGCCGACGTTCCAGCGCCTGTACAGCAATTTGGCCGAGGCGAATCCGATGTGGAAGCAGATTTCGGCACCCTCAGGACAAGTCTACAACTGGCCGGAGTCGACCTATATTGCCGAGCCGCCTTTCTTCGACAAATTCTCGATGCAGCCGGCCCCGGTCGGCAATGTCTCGGGCGCGCGCACGCTCGCGGTCTTCGGCGACTCGGTCACCACCGACCACATCAGCCCGGCCGGCAGTTTCAAGGCGACCTCGCCGGCGGGAAAATATCTGCAGGGGCGCGGCGTTGATGCAAAGGATTTCAACAGCTACGGCGCGCGGCGCGGCAACCACGAGGTGATGATGCGCGGCACCTTTGCCAACGTGCGCATCAAGAACCTGATGCTTCCCGCCAGGGCCGACGGCAGCCGCATCGAGGGCGGCTACACGCTGTACCACGGCGAACAGATGCCGATCTATGATGCCGCGATGAATTACATCGCCGCGGGCATACCCACGGTGATATTCGCCGGCGAGGAATACGGCACCGGATCGAGCCGCGACTGGGCCGCGAAAGGCACGCAGCTGCTCGGCGTGAGAGCCGTGATCGCCCGGTCCTACGAGCGCATCCACCGCAGCAACCTGGTCGGGATGGGCGTGCTGCCGCTGCAATTCAAGGGAAACACGGATGCCGCATCACTGCGTCTGAGCGGCGACGAGACGTTCGACATCAGCGGCATCGCCGGCGACCTGAAGCCGCAGCAGGACGTGACGCTGACCATCAGGCGCCGCGACGGCAGCACGCAGCAGGTGCCGCTGCTGCTGCGGATCGACACCCCGATCGAGGTCGACTACTACCGGCACGGCGGCATCCTGCCGTACGTGCTGCGCGAGCTGATATCCAGATAGCCGGGGATCGGTTCAGTAACGGCGGGAACGCCAGCGAGACTTATTCGGCTCCCGTGCTGACCCTGAATGGCGGGGCGGCATAGTCTTTCGCATTCAACACGCTCGGCACCGCAGCAGCGTTGCCATCGCGCAGCGCAAAATAATGCGGCGACATGATCTCGACGCCGGCCGCATCGAACTTGTCCAGGATGTTCTTGTGCAGTTCCGAATAGGTGAATGCCATGTACTTCGGCTCCTTGGTATAGGCATTGATCTCGTAGCTGACGTAAAAGTCGCTGAGCGCGGTCTGCAGCACAAACGGTTCGGGCTTTTCCAGTATGTTCTTGGTCTCCCGCGCCGCCTCGACCAGCAAGTCCCGCACCTGCTTCCACGGCACGTCATAACCGATCGTGACCGAGGTGTGCAGGATCACGCCGTCCCCCTCATCCGCGGAGGTGCTGAAGTTGATGATCTGCGCGCCCATCACCAGCGAATTGGGGATGGTCACGATCTCGCGTTTGATGGTCTCGACCCGGGTGACCAGCAGCGTCTTGCCGACCACATCCCCGGTCGTCTCGCCGACCTTGATCCGGTCGCCCAGCCTGAACGCGCGGGTATAGGTCAGGATCACCCCCGCCACGATGTTCGATATCGCCGACGAGGAAGCAAATGAAATGATCGCGCCCAGCACCAGGCCGACGCCCTGGAAGGCCCGTGAACTCGAACCCGGGATGTAGGGGTAGACGCTGATCAGCGCGGTCACGATGATAAGGAAGCGAACGATCTGGTAGGTCGGGTGTGCCCAGTCCTGATAAAACCATTCAAATTTCAGCTCGCCCCGTTCGATCAGGCCGAACAGATAGGAGATCACCTTCAGCACATAGCGCGCGACGAAGCCGATCACGAAGATGTAGAAAAAGTTCGGGATGTATTTGATGCTGGTATGGAAGAACGTGGCGAACGGCGAGATCAGGTAATCCAGCAGCCTGGATCCTAGTTGCCGCGTCTCCGGAAAAAAACTGAGAATGAGCGGCAGGAAGAAATACAGAAACAGCAGGATCACGAATACGCGCAGCGATTTGAGCAACATCAGCACGACACGCTCGATGCGGTAGGCCGAAAGCAGCTCGATCCCCTTCAGGTGTATCCCGGACTTCCAGTGATCGTGCAGCGTGGATGCCCTTTTGACCAGCCACCTGAACGCCCGGCTGTTCAAGCTCAGGGCCAGCCATAATGCGGCAATGGCGAGCATGGAATACGCCGCGCCCAAACCATAGGTGTCCCAGTTGTGCCTGGCGCGGTAGGTGATCAGCGCGGTCTTGATCTCGCCCAGTATCTGCCGGGCGAGTTCTTCCGGCGTCTTGCCCGTCGGTTCTGCATCCCGATTGGTAATCACCATCAGTATGCTGGCATCGGTGCCTATCCCGTATCCCTCCGGCAGCCTGATCACCTTGAGTGCGGTCGCATCGGCCTTGCTGTCGGCGAACGTCTGGATGTTTTGCTGGATCAGGCTGGCGCGCTGTCCGGGCGTCAGTTCGCCCGTCAGGCTGGAAGTGACATTCAGCAATTTGGTGCCGGCGAACATCACGGCGTATCCGGCCGGGGACGCGACCGCTTGCACCCCGGATTGCGCGTCTGTCGCTTGCGGCGCCGAGATTTCTTCAGCCTGGCGCCCATTGGCCGCAACAGATGCGCCAGACCAAAGCATCCACAGGAGGATGCACAGCCATGCCTCAATTCTCTTCACCATTTTGCCATTCTCCAGATTGTTGTAGATCGCCAGGCAATTATTGCTCGCCGCTCTCCCCGCTCATTTCGACAAGAAATCGCTCCCTGTTCATGCCGATGATGGCCAGCAGCACCGCCGAATAGGTGAACGTGGACAGCACGATCACCCCGATCACCACCGCCTTGAACATCTCCAGATATTCGAACGACGCGGGGATCATGGTCAGCATCACGATCGACAGCCCGCCCTTGATGCCGGCAAAGGTCAGCACGCCCCACCAGCGGAAGCCGATATCGGCCATCCTGCCGGTCCGGTTGGAAAACCACGCGAACAGCCCCATCATCGCGCCGCGGATCAGCGTGGTCGCCACAAACATGGCCAGGATCTCGACGCGGAATTTCCACAGCAGGGCCGGATCGATCATTTCCGCCATCGCCACGAACAGTATGGTGTTGGCCACCAGCGCCAGCAACTGCACGTCTTCCCGGGTGCGCAGATGGCGGTCGCGTTCCGCGATAGTGGCCTTGACCCGTTGCAGCACGTTCCCGATCACGCCGGATGACGTGTCGCGCTTGCGGGCTTCACGCTGGAGTTCCGTTTCATCGCGATCGATCTGAATATTTTCCTCGGCGATCACGCGCGTCATCACGTGATGAACCGTGATTGTCGCAAAGATGCAGGACAGAATACCGGACAGGTGCAGGTGAGTTTGCTCGCCCAGCAGGTTGAGCAGCACGAAAAAATGCTCGGACAGCCAGAAAGAACCGTAACCGGCGATGATCAGCACCATCATTTCGGCGATGCGGTTTTCCGTGGTCTTCATCACGGCCAAGCCGATATAACCGATCAGCACGCCGACCGCCACCGAGCCGAACACCACCTCGATGCTGATTCCGGCCACATAACCAGCTGACAGGACTCCACCGCCCAACGCATACAGCCCGACGAAGACAAACACGATCAGCGCGGTGGCATCGTTGAACAGGCTTTCGCCCTCGGCAAGGATCTTCAGCCGATGGGGCAGCTCGAACCTGGCGAATATGCTGACCACGGAAACCGGGTCGGTCGCCAGCACCATCGCGAACAGCACGACGACCGCCGCGGCAGACAGGGTGATGCCTGCGAACAGCCAGCTGGAAACGACCAGGGCCGTCAACACCGACAGGACCACCGCGACCACCGCAAGGTAGAGCAGGCTCAGGCCATGCTCCCTGATGTCGGCCACTTTCAATTCCAGCGAATCGGAAATGAGCAGGATAGGCAACAGCAATACCACCAGGGTGGAGAAATGCTCGGCGTCCCCGGTCAGCACCGGCACTTCCCGGAAGGCAAAATGCGCCAGAAACGATAGCGCAATCAAGCTGAGCGGCGAGGGTATGCCCAGTTTGTCCTCGAGCTGCAGCGCCAGGAACAGGATCCCGGCGATCATCAGTAAAGTCAGTTCATTGCTGTTGTCCCTGCATCGCATCGCGACAAGTGAACCCTGCCGGTATTGCAGGATGAAATCGATCGCGAGTCGCAGTCTGAAGCATACCCCATCCGGGAACGGATAAAGAACACAGCGGCCGGAGCCTGCCGCCGCGGGCTTCCAACTACTCGTCCTGCAATTGCAGTCCGGGAAACAGTTCCTCGTTGTAGCCGAATCGGGTGAAATCACGAATGCGCATCGGATACAGTATCCCGTCGAGATGGTCGCACTCGTGCTGTACCACGCGCGCATGGAACCCGCTGACGGTGCGGTCGATCAATGCGCCGTATTCATCCCGCCCCTGGTAACGGATATGCGCATGGCGCGGCACCATGCCGCGCAGTCCGGGCACGCTCAGACAGCCTTCCCATCCATCCTCCATCGAGCCATCCAGCGGCGTTATCACGGGATTGATCAGCACCGTCTGCGGCACCTCGTTCGCATCGGGGTAGCGCGGATTGCGCTGCACCCCCGACTCGGTGCGCGTAAGCGTCTGGTGCGGGAGGGGGCTGCCAGCGGCTGCTCCCGCAATCGGCTGCTGCGCATAACCAGCGACTTGGAGAGAGTCGTTTTCTCGCCTAGTCGAATGGCTAGTAGTTTTATCAGTAACGTGTCGCAGCCGCACCCCGAAGATCACCACGCGCAGGCCGACGCCGATCTGCGGCGCGGCCAGTCCCGCACCGTTCATGGCATGCATGGTGTCGCGCATGTCCGCCAGCAGTTCGTGCAATTCCCGCGTATCGAAGCGCGTCACCGGTTCCGAGCGCTGAAACAGGCGCGCATCGCCCATGCGCAACACCGTTTTAATCGCCATTGTTCACCACCGCTTCGAGAATACTGCGCACGCGGGCCATTGCTTCAGTTGCGGTCGCGTTGACGTTTTCGATGTTGATGCCGGCCGCGCTGTCGCCGCGCCCCGCCGCATAGTTCGCGACCACCGCGATGATCGCATAATCCAGTTCCAGTTCCTTCGCCAGCGCAGTCTCCGGCATCCCGGTCATGCCTACCATATCCGCCCCGTCGCGCTCGTAACGGTTGATCTCGGCAATGCTGTCCAGGCGCGGTCCTTGCGTCGCCGCATAAACGCCGCCGTCCATACATGGCTGCTGCGCGGCTTGCGCACTGCGCAAGATATGGCTGCGCAAACGGGTGCTGTAGGGAAAAGTAAAGTCGGTATTGATGAACGGCTTGTCGCGCGCCTCGAAAAAAGTTGCGTCGCGGCCGTGCGTATAATCCATGATCTGGTCCGGTACCACGATCACGCCGGGCTTGAGATCGGGGCGGATGCCGCCCACGGTCGACACCGAAATGATCTTGTTGGCGCCGTGTTCGCGCAACGCCCAGAGATTGGCGCGATAGTTGACCAGATGCGGCGGGATGGTGTGGCCGTAGCCGTGGCGCGCCAGAAAGATCACTTCGTGCTGGTTCAGCGTCCCGAACAGGAATGCGCCGGACGGCTCGCCGTAGGGCGTGCGCATCACCTGCTGATGGGTGATTTTCAGGTTCGCCAATTGGGTCAGGCCGCGGCCGCCTATGATTGCTAGCATACTCGTCACTCCTTGACTGCGTATATCGCGGGCAGATTGCGCCACGCGCCCTGGATATCCATACCGTAACCGAACACGAAGCGGTCCGGCAATTCGATCCCGACAAATTCTGCGCGGATCGGTTTTTTCCTGCCGATGCGCTTGTCGGCGAACACCGCGCAGTAGCATTTATTTGCGCCCAGCGCCAGCACACGTTCGCGCAACGCCGCCAGCGTATGCCCTTCATCCAGGATATCGTCCAGCAGCAAAACCACCCGGCCGCGCACATTCTCGTGGGGCTCGACCTTCCATTGCATCGCGCCGCCGTGCCGCGCATCGCGATAGCGCGACACGTGCACGTAATCGAAATCCAGCGGGAAATCGAGCAACGGCAACAGCTGCCCGCTGAATACCACCGCACCGCCCATCACCGACAGCACCAGCGGATGCATGTCTGCAAGCTTCGCGTTGATCTGCCCGGCGACCCGATGCAGCGCATCCTGAACCTGTTCGGCGGGATGCAACAATTCGGCCTGCTGCAACAGGTCCCGCGCATGCTGGATGGAAATGCTCATGAAATTTCTCGACTGCCCGATGACTGTTACAGACTTTGCCCGCTTACTTGATGCTCTTCAGGTAAGCGGCAAATTTCTCGCCCACCTCGGGATGCTTGAGTCCCAGTGCCACCATCGCCTTGAGATAACCCAGCTTGGAGCCGCAATCGTAGCGTGTTCCGCTGAAGCGATAGGCGAGCATCTTCTCTTCCTGCATCAGTGCGGCTATCCCGTCGGTCAACTGGATCTCGCCGCCCGCGCCGGCCTGCACGTTCACCAGATGATCGAAGATGCGCGATGTCAGGATGTAGCGCCCCACCACCCCGAGCGTGGTCGGCGCCTTGTCCGGCTCGGGCTTTTCCACGATGCCGTTCACTTCCTCGAGGGTGCTCGCCAGCGGCTTGCTGCTGACAATGCCGTACTGTCGGGTCTGTTCGCGCGGCACATCCTGCACGCCCAGGATCGAGCACTGGTGCTGTTTGAACACATCGACCATCTGCCTCATGATCGGCGGTTCTCCATCGATCAGGTCGTCCGCCAGCAGCACCGCGAACGGCTCGTCCTGCACCACCGGCCGGGCGCACAGCACCGCGTGCCCCAGGCCCAGCGGCTCGACCTGGCGGATATAGATGCAGTTGATGTGCGAGGGGGTCACTTCGCGCACGATGCGCAGCAACTCATGTTTGCCGCGCATTTCCAGTTCGGCTTCCAGTTCGTAGGCCTTGTCGAAATGGTCCTCGATCGCGCGCTTGTTGCGCCCGGTGATGAACACCATGTCGGTAATGCCCGCTGCCACCGCTTCTTCCACCGCATACTGGATCAGCGGCTTGTCCACGATCGGCATCATCTCCTTCGGACTGACCTTGGTGGCCGGCAGGAAGCGGCTGCCCATCCCGGCCACCGGAAACACCGCCTTGGTTATTGTTTTCATATTCCCTCCAATAATGCCAAAAACTGCTTTTCATCCAACACCGCCACGCCCAGTTCGCGCGCCTTGTCCAGCTTGCTGCCCGGTTCTGCGCCGGCGACCACGTAATCGGTTTTCTTCGACACGCTGCCGGCCACTTTCGCGCCCAGCGCTTCCAGTCTTTCCTTCGCTTCCTCGCGTGCCATGCCGAGTGTACCAGTAAGCACAAACGTCCGGCCAGCCAGCGGTAGTTCCCTGACCGGCTCGCCGGCGCTTTCCGCCGGCTCGATACCGCTGTCGAGCAGCGCCTTGATCACATCGACGTTATGCTGCTCGGCGAAGAAGGCAACGATGCTTTGCGCCACCACCGGCCCCACATCCGGCACCTGTTGCAGCTGCGCTTCATCGGCATCCATCAGCTTTTTCAAGGTGCCGAAATTCCGCGCCAGATCCTTTGCGGTCGCCTCGCCGACATTGCGTATGCCCAGCGCGTATACAAAGCGTGCCAGTACCGGCCTCTTGCTACGCTCGATTGCTTCCAGCAGATTTTGCGCCGACTTCTCGCCCATGCGTTCCAGGGCCGCCAACGTCTGCAAATTCAACCTGTGTTTGTCGTAAAGGTCGGCCGGCGTGCTGACGATACCGCTATCCACCAGCTGATCGACCAGCTTGTCGCCCAGTCCCTCGATGTCCATCGCGCGGCGGCCGGCAAAATGCAGCAGTGCCTGCTTGCGCTGCGCCGGACAGAACAGCCCGCCGGTACAGCGCCAGTCCGCCTCGCCTTCCTCGCGCAGGATCGCGCTGCCGCACACCGGACAATGACCGTGCAGCATGCGGTACAGGTCGAACGGCTTGCCTGCATTCGCCGGGCGGCGGTCGAGCACCACGCCCACCACTTCCGGGATCACGTCGCCGGCGCGGCGCACGATCACGGTATCGCCGATGCGCACGTCCTTGCGCCGCGTCTCGTCCTCGTTGTGCAGGGTCGCGTTCGATACCGTGGTGCCGCCGACGAACACCGGTTCAAGCTTCGCCACCGGGGTCAGCTTGCCGGTGCGTCCGACCTGGATATCGATGTCGTGCACCACGGTCATCTGTTCTTCGGCCGGGAATTTGTGCGCGCAGGCCCAGCGTGGTTCGCGTGTCACGAAGCCGAGTTTCTCTTGCAGCGCGAGGCTGTTGACCTTGTACACCACGCCGTCGATGTCGAAGGGCAGGCTGTCGCGTTTTTCCGCGATGCGCCGGTGAAATGCCACCAATCCAGGCGCACCCCGCACCACGGCCCGTTCCGCGCAGACCGGTACGCCCATTTTGTCCAGTGCATCCAGCAGCGCGCTGTGCGTGCCGGGCAATTCCCAGCCGCGCACTTCGCCCAGCCCGTAGGCGAAGAATGACAGCGGGCGGCGCGCGGCAAGTGACGGATCGAGCTGGCGTATGCTGCCCGCCGCGCCGTTGCGCGGATTCACCAGCGTGGGCAGCCCCTGCGCGCGCTGTTTTTCGTTGTAGCGCTCGAAGTCGCGGCGCGACATGTAGACCTCGCCGCGCACCTCCAGCACCCCTGCGCTGCAGCCGCGCAGGTGCAGCGGAATGCAGTGGATGGTGCGCACGTTCTGGGTCACATCCTCGCCGGTCTCGCCGTCGCCGCGCGTGGCGGCCTGCACCAGCACGCCATGCTCGTAGCGCAGATTGATTGCCAGGCCGTCGAATTTCAGTTCGCAGCCGTACTCGACCACCGTATCGGGCTGGCCCAGTTCGCGGCGCACCCGCGCATCGAATGCGTCTGCGCCTTCGTCGCTGATGTCGGTCTCGGTGCGGATCGACAGCATCGGCACGGCGTGGCGCACCGGCGCAAACGCGTCGAGCACCCTGCCACCGACGCGCCGGGTCGGGGAATCGGGCGTGGCGAGTTCGGGATGCTCGGCTTCAAGTGTCTGCAGTTCGCGGAACAGGCGGTCGTATTCCGCATCGGGGATCAGCGGCTGGTCCAGCACGTAGTACTGGTAGTTGTGCTTCTCGATTTCTGCCCGTAGCGCAGCGGCCCGTTTCGCGGCTTTCATATACAGGACCTTTGCACAATATTGCAGGCGTCGATATAACCCGGCGTTGCGCGGCATTCGGGGCGGCAATGGCCGCTTGTCTGTTGCAAACTCGCCATCAGGAAAACAGCCTGCGCGCCTGTGAGCTGCCCGGCGTCATGCCCTTCGCGCACATCTTCAGCTCGACCTCGTTGATGCGCGCGCGTATCACGCCCAGGCCCTTTTCGCTCAGCGCGACGCCGTGATCGTCCACCGTATTGGCCTGCAGTTCCTTGCCCAGGTCGTGCGCGACCTGCAGCATCCGGTCGAACTGCGGACCGGGATTCTCCACGCGCGGCACATCCAGCAACAGCGTGACGCCCGGCGTGCTGGACGTTTCCAGCGTGAGATGCTGGAACGGCTTGTTGTCCCGGTTGATCAGGCTGAACAGGGTGTGGCCCTGCGCATCCTTCAGGTGAAACGCGCCGTCAGCCTCCAAGGTCATACCCTGCAAATTGGCCGCCTGCGCGATCCTCGCGCCGCGCAGCAAGCGTCCGCCCGGCGGAACCAGGTTGACGCCGACCATCTGATCCACCTCGGCGCAAAACGCGTCCATTTCCAGCGCATGCCGGTATGTCTCGCGGATGTCGGGAACCGTGGTATCGGCCTTGATATGTTTTGCGACGCCCAGCACCAGGTCGCTGAAATCCGCCAGCTTGGTTTCGCTGATCGCGCCGCCCCGGTCGACCAGTTGCAGCGCGATGCGGAAGCTCAGATACAGAACCGGGCTTTCGGCGATCACGCGTTCCCATTTCTTGGTGTTCAGCGTCAGGCCGCACACCTGCACCGGCTTGCGGAAATCGAACTTGCGCTGCCACAGGCCGTCCAGCACCGCCGCATGGCTGGGCTCGGCCAGGCGCAGTTCGATGATGAAGTCGCTGCGCGCATTGAGCAATGCACAGGAATCGTCCAGCAGACTGGTTGCGGATGCCGCATTCGCCGGATCGGCGGCGAATGCGGCATCCGTGGCGATCGCCTCGCCGACCTGCTCGCCCGCCTGCATGACTTCAGGCTGATACAGCGCGTCCGTATGGTTGGATTTGAACGCCGAGCTGAATTTGTTCCGATATCGCCTTTGCTGCCACCAGCCATAGGCATACACGGCAATGATCACGCCGACACCGATCACCAGCAGGGCTTTCTGTAATTCGCTCATAGGAGAATCATATCGATTGTTCGGAACATGGCGCGGATTATCTCACGCCCCGCCGGACAGACATAATCCTCTGCGAAGCGGTACCGGTCAGGCAAGCGGCAATTCCGCGTTGCTCATGCCGATCGTGGCAACTTCGTCCAGCGCCTTGAGAAATTGATGCTGCTCGTGCAGCCGGGCCAGCGATTCCGGACGCGGCATGCCGCGCATCTGCGCGAGCCGGGCGCGGCTTGCGGCGGGCATTTCCCAATGCAGGCCGCGCAGCAATTCGTCCGCCGAATCCGGCCGGTTGCACACCAGCACCATGTCGCAGCCGGCATGCAGCGCGGCCTCGGCGCGCTGCACGATGCCGCCCGCGACCGTCGCGCCTTCCATGCTCAGGTCGTCGCTGAAGATGCAGCCCTCGAAACCGAGCTGGCCGCGCAGGATTTGTTTCAGCCAGACCGGCGAGAATCCCGCCGGGCGGCGGTCCACTTTCGGATAGATCACGTGGGCCGGCATCACCGCCGTCAGGCCGCAATCCACCATGCGCCGGAACGGGACCAGGTCGCACATCTCGATATCGACGAAGTCGCGCTCGTCGACCGGGATGTCCAGGTGCGAATCGGCCTGCACGTAACCGTGGCCGGGAAAATGCTTGCCGACCGAGTGCATCCCGCCCTGCTTCAATCCGAGCAGCAGGCTGTGCGCCAGGTCCGCGATCGCCTGCGGATCGGCGTGGAACGCGCGGTCGCCGATCACGCTGCTCTGCCCGTAGTCCACATCCAGCACCGGCGTGAAACTGAAATCCACGCCGCAGGCGCGCAACTCCGCCGCCAGCACATAACCGGCCTGCTGCGCCAGATGGCGCGCGCGCTGCGGATGCGCGTCCCAGATTTTGCCGAGTTCGCGCATCGGCGGGATTTTCGTGAAGCCCTCGCGAAAGCGCTGCACCCTGCCGCCCTCGTGATCCACCCCGATCAGCAGCGGCGGGCTGCGCAGCGCATGGATCGCGGCGGTGAGTTCGGCCAACTGGCCGGGCGATTCGTAATTGCGCGCGAACAGGATCACCCCGCCCACCAGCGGATGCATCAGCCGCGCCTCATCCTCGGCAGTCAGCTGCTTGCCGAGCACATCCAGCATCACCGGACCCAGACCCATAAACTCTCCAAAAGATTGGTTGATTAAAACCCGTTACCTGTCCAAAGGGCTGACCACGCCCTTGCCCCCCTTGTTCAGCACGTGAGTGTAAATCATCGTGGTGGAAACATCCGAATGGCCGAGCAGCTCCTGCACGGTGCGGATATCGTAACCGGCCTGCAGCAGGTGTGTCGCAAACGAATGCCGCAGGGTGTGCGGCGTGGCCGGCTTGGTCAGCTCCGCATCGCGCACCGCCTGCTTTACCGCGCGCTGCACGCCTTTCTCGTCCACATGATGCCGGCGCATCTTGCCCGAGCGCGGGTCGACCGACAGATTCCGGGACGGGAACACGTACTGCCAGCCCCACTCGCGTCCGGCGTTGGGATATTTCTTGTCCAGCGCGAAAGGCAGGTATACCACGCCATACCCCTGCGACAGATCCTCGTCGTGCATGGCCTTGACCTTGGCTAGATGCGCCTTGAGCGGCGCGGCCATGGCCTCCGGCAACATCGTCACTCTGTCCTTGAACCCCTTGCCTTCGCGCACGATGATCTCGTGCCGCGCAAAATCGACGTCCTTCACGCGCAACCGCACCGCCTCCATCAGGCGCATCCCGCCGCCATACAGCAACGAGGCGATCAACGCGTGCGTGCCGGACAAACGCGACAACACCGCCTGCACCTCGCTCACCGTCAGCACCACCGGCAAGCGTTTCGGCGCCTTGGCCTGCGTGACGTTGTCCAGCCAGGGCAATTTGATCTCGAGCACCTCGCGGTAGAGGAACAGCAACGCGCTCTTGGCCTGGTTTTGCGTCGAAGCCGAGACCTTGCCCGCCACCGCCAGATGGGTCAGAAACGCCTCCAGATCGCGCGCCTCCAGATCCTTCGGGTGGCGCTTGCCGTGGAAGAGGATATAGCGTTTAATCCAGTCCACGTAAGTATGCTCGGTGCGGATGCTATAGTGTTTTACGCGCAGCTTGTCGCGCACTTGGTCCAGCAATTTGGGGGGATTTGCCGTGGTGCTTTTATCGGAAAAATTAGGGTGTACCATAATTTTACCTCCTTTAAAAACGGGGCATTGCAGAAAGCGTCCCAGATTATACACCTCGAAGGTGCATTTACCGGCGCCTTTTAGGGTGTCTACTTTTCGTTAGGGTAAGGGGCAACGATCAGCCAATCCGACAAGAAATCGGCGAGAATAAATATGATGAAAATGAACACATATAAACGAGGAAGGCGCGCTGCGCGCGCTGCCGCCGCCTCAGGCGCGCCAGACTGCACGTTACGCGCTCTGTTGATGCTGATTTAGGTACGCACAGGGATTCAGATGCGGCATTGCTTTAAAGGGGGTACCAATGCCTTGGCGGCCCGTTCAGGCTACCGAGGTATCAAATCACCCTCAGCAACGCAAGAAAGGCGCATTAAAACCGCTTACGCAGCTGGCGCCAGCATGCTGCTGGACTCACCCCCCGTAGCAGTTAGCTATCAAGCAGCATTCCAGCAATAGCCTGGCAGACCACCAACACGCAGCTAAACCTTGCTCGATAGGGGCGATGAAGGTCTACGCCACGGACTACGGAAAAAGCCCGCACCCGCACCGAGCAGCGGGACGAGCGCTGCATCCCTAACCTCGACGTTGAAGGATGCGATCTACAATGGGCCGCCATAGCCACACTAAGCACGCGCACCCTTAACTAAACGTTAGAGGTAACTAAAACCAATGAATCTCTCCAGTATCTGCGAAGTGATCTATGTAGTTATCGCTGGCGTTTTTTCTGTCTTCTACGGCCTGAAGGCTGTTGAGATATTTCTTGATCCAGTTCCAGTGAATAAACCGTGTTCCTGGAAATTTCATCAGTTTTGGTTAAACTTCACGGGCGCAGTAGTTGGTTGGGTTTGCCTATGGTTCATCGGCGGCAAAGTTTTGGCCTGCTTATATAACACTTGTTCAAATCCTATCGATTGGTGGGATGCTGCAGTTGCCTTCTTTGCTTTCGTTGGGATAACTGGCTACCTTCCTATGACCGTTGTAGCATTGGTGCAGTCGATTGGGGCTATCGTGGGCAAGATCGATGGTATGCAAAAGTGAGTTTACCTCTAACCTTACGCTCAAGCGGGACTCTGCAAAAGCTGTGCTTTTGCTTCGCCCCTTAGCTCCACGGTATGCATAGTAGATGAAAAGAAAAAATTAAAGAGGCTTCTCCCCTTATTGTTTGATAAAAGCGGATAAAAAGAAATATGGGTAATACAGATAATATGAATGTCGAATACATTGATGACGCAATTCAGAAGTTAAATACATACGCAAAGGAAGACAGTTTAAAGCCTTTAATATCGATATTAGAAGCGTTAAAGCAAGACCCACACAACGAATCACTTTCGGCAAAACTTACTGATACATGGAGGAAACTTGGTGTGTATCAAGGCACGGTTTTAACCTATGTGCCCTATTTCTATACTTTGATACCGGATGATATTTTTGGAGATAATTTAAAGAAATAAATGAGGTCCGCGATTAAAGGGGGTAGAGCACATTTTGCAAAATGCATTTAAAACGCATAACAATGCGCTCGTTCGGATGTTCACTACGCTGCGCTTCACTCCCGCCGCACAGCTTTGTCGTTAGAAGCCTATGGCGTTCTAACCACTCGACGGCTTAATCGATAAAACAGCAAAAAGGCGAATAAACGATGCAGTTGCGAGATGGATGGAACCGCTTGATCGCTTTGCTAAAAACAGAGCTGCGTCATCAAGCGACAGTCAACTCAAGCGATCGCCTCTGGCAAATGCCGTTCGCCGCCGCGCTTTCTTCCGGCCTGCCCTTGCTGATCGGCGCCTATTTCAATCATCTGGAATTCGGTCTGGTTTCCTCGCTCGGCGGCATGGTGTTCCTGTACCTGCCGAGCACGCCGCTGCACCACCGCATGGTAACGATCATGGCATGCGCCTTTGCCATGTCGGCCTGCTATGCCTTCGGCGTCATGGCGCATTTTATTCCAGTGTTCCTGGTGCCGATGATCGTCTTCACCACAGTGCTAGTGACGATGCTCTGCCGTTTCTACGGCCTGGGACCTCCCGGCAGCCTGTTCTTCATCATGGCGGCATCGATAGGCGCATATTCGCCGGTCGAGTTCGCCGCCGTACCGCAGCACGTGGGGCTGCTGACACTGGGCTGTCTGCTGGCCTGCCTGATCGCGTTTTTCTACAGCGTCTACACCCTGCGCCTGCGACCGCCCGAGCCGATACCCGCGCTGTCGCCGCAGACGTTTGATTTCATCATTTTCGATTCGTTGATCATAGGCGCCTTCGTCGGCATATCGCTGGCACTGGCGCAGGCCCTGCAGATGAAGAACGCGTACTGGGTGCCTGTCAGCTGTCTCGCCGTCATCCAGGGACAGACGCTGCGTGCGGTCTGGAACAAGCATCTGCAGCGCATCTTGGGCACCGGCATCGGGCTGCTGGTCACCTGGGGCCTGATTTCGCTGCCGCTGGAAAAGTGGAGCATTTCGCTGATCATGATGATGCTGGCCTTCGTCATCGAAATGGCGGTCGTTCGGCATTATGGCTTCGCAGCGATTTTTATCACGCCCTTGACGATACTGTTGGCCGAGGCGTCCGCACTGGGCAACGGTTCGTCCTCGCTGTTGATCCAGGCACGATTCTTCGACACGCTGCTCGGGTCTCTGGCCGGCTTCACCGGCGCAATATGCATTCACAGCCCGCGCTTTCGCGATATCGCGGGCCGCGCAATACGCCGCTTCGTCCCTGCCCGCTTGCTGCACTAACGCTCAATGTCGCCGGCAGCCAGAGTTTGCAGAATTTGCCGCACAACGGCTGGTATCTGATAATTCATTCAAGCCGATGCCGCTTCGCGGCCCGGCTGAATTCAGTCGCAAGTCCCTCACCTCTTGGCTCATGCCATTAAGCCGGCTCTCTATGGAAGCGATCTTGGTGGTAAGCCTAATTGGCTGTCGAGAACAGTGACAGCCACATGATGATCAAGAGGCAAATGCGGAAGCCCATGGGTAGGCAGCTGTTGATATATTTGAAAGGGAGATAGTAATGACAAGGAACATGTCTGTCGCGCTTTACATTGTGGTGATGATTGGCGTTATCGTCAGTGTTGATTTACTGTTCTTCAGGTATCGATTCTGGGAACGTCTGATGGTTAACATCGGTATTGTCCTGGTGTTTGCAGCCTTCTATTTCAGATTCCTGAAGTACCCCTAGGCGATTTGCCGCGGCACCACACCCGCATTCGGACCGACGCCATACCCGCTTCGTCAGACCCGGGCGAATTGTCGCTTTCGACACTCAAAGGAGATCAAGATGGATATGAAAATTTATCGGGTAGGCTCCAGGCCTTCTGCAAAGGGGCCCGAAGACTATTTCACCGGGAACGTCAGAATTGACCCATTGCTTGACCCATCGGAACCTGCCCGCACTTCGGCGGCACTGGTGACATTTGAACCGGGTGCCCGGTCCGCCTGGCATACCCATCCTCTGGGGCAGCACTTGATCGTCACGGCGGGCTGCGGCTGGACACAGTGCTGGGGCGGGCCAAAGAAGGAGATCCGTGCAGGCGACGTGGTGTTCTGCAATTGCGGAAAGAAGCATTGGCATGGCGCCACGGACACCACCAGCATGAGCCACATCGCAGTACAGGAGTGGCAGAACGGTACACCGGTAAACTGGCTGGAGAAAGTCAGTGATGAGCAGTACATGTCGGCTGTGGAGCCAGATTAGCGCAACTGTCGGGGCTGACAATTCGTTCGAGCGGACGCGCGGACCGGGCCCCAATCAACTCCAGCGTTAGCCATAAATTTAAATTAAGGAATCTCACATGTATTCGGCAACATTCATCTTTGACAAAAAGCAGTACGATGAAGAGTTTTACAAACTTGACCATGCCATCGCTGAAATCGCAAAACAATCTGCTGGCTACCTCGGTGAGGAGGCGTGGGAGAATCCCGAGACCGGCCGCATTGCGAATGTGTACTATTGGGAAACGATGGAAGGTCTGCAAGAGCTTATTAAACATCCCAGTCATATGGAAGCAAAAGCCGCCCAGTCGAAATGGCTTAACGGGTATCAAGTTGTCATTTCACAGGTTATCCGCGCCTATGGCGACGGCGCGTTTCCACATCCGACAGCATCTTTCACGAATGGCTAGCCCGCCGTTCGTGCAGGACGCGTCAAAAGCGCGGTGCCCTTCAAATTGCAAAGTCTCCCACCATTCGCTCGCAGTGCCGCACGCCGGGGTTATTCCGCATTCGCCGTAAAACTCATAATGAGCGGTTACGAGAAAGTTGAAGGAACCTGGCAGGCGCCAAGAATGCGACCAACACGGAACCTAAGAAATAAGGGAAGTTGTGGGTAGCGCGGCGATGATATATTCTGGACACGCACACCGTTATCATCATCCAACCGATGGAGGGATCAACCATGTACCACCTACTGCGCAGACTGCTCGTCTTCTCGCTATTGATTTTACCCACCGCCCAAGCCCTGGCCGATGAATACGCGGACACGATCAAAGTGTTCCGCGAGGCCGGTGAAAGCAGCCAGTTTTTCAAGAAGAGCTACGGGTATGCCGTGTTTCCGACGATCGGCAAAGCCGGCTTCGGCATTGGCGGTGCGCATGGCTCAGGCCGGGTTTACGCAGAAGGCAATTACGTGGGCGATACCTCGATGACCCAGCTCACCGTGGGCTTTCAGCTGGGCGGGCAGGCCTTCAGCCAAATGATTTTCTTTAAGGACAAACGCGCGTTCGACGAATTCACCGGCGGCAATTTCGAGTTCGGCGCGCAGGCATCGGCAGTCGCGATCACGGCCGGTGCTTCGGCACAGGCGACGACCACCGGTTCTTCCGCCGGCGCAAGCGGCGGACAGCATGACGCCGATACCACGGGCAGCTACTACCATGGCATGGCTATTTTCACCGTCGCGAAAGGCGGGTTGATGTACGAGGCCAGCGTCGGCGGCCAGAAATTCAGCTATACGCCAAAAAAATAGCCTCAACGCAATGGCAACGGAAATGCAGATGAGATGCCCGTTACCCCAGGGTTCTGTCACCGAATCGCATTGTCCTGACCGCGCCTTGCTGGAAACGTGCGAAAAACGGTGCGCCCCCGAGGGCGAATGTTAGAGATCCAAGATGTGGCCTGGAACACTATTGGCATTGCTTGTCGCCGCCATCATCTCGCAGGGATGCGTTTCGGTTCATGCCCCATTAGCAGCAGATGAGAATTTCCCACGTACTTGGGGAGACCTGACCACGCTTGGCCCCGAGTGCAAATCTTTAGACGGTACCTACTTAAACCCGGGTGTTATCACCGCTGCTGACGGTGTGCATGAGCCCGTGTCTCTGACATCCATACTCAATATTCGCAGTAATGCACGAACTGTGTCGTTAGATGTGCATACACGCAGAATCGATCAAAACGGGGATGCCTTCATTACCCTTCGCATCATTCCGGATGGGGATGCCGCCGCCCGCAAAGAGCACGAGGGCTGTTTCTGCATCAAAGGTACCTTGGCTTGCACCCAAGTGAGCGAAACGTATTGGTCGCTGCCAAACTTTGGCTTAGGCGGTTCACAGAGCAATGTCTACTTTTCCATGACGAGTGAGCGTTCTTTAGTAGCCAAGCTGCAAAACTACCATGCGGATGTGATTCTTGCGATACCCGTTTTCGGGATGAAGGAACCTTGGGCGCGATTCGACCGGGTTAACCAATAGGAGTTTTGTCTATGGCATACTAAACACCGCAATCCCAAATAATACAGACGCAGCGAACCGTTCCGTTTACGCCTGATGAAGTCTATGCAGCATTTGCCGATCCAAGCCGGCTGGCGAAGTGGTGGGGGCCCAAGGATTTCACGAACACATTTGAAACCTTCGAGTTCAGGGCGGGCGGAAGCTGGAAATTCATCATGCATGGGCCTGATGGATCCAATTACCCCAACGACAGCGTGTTCAGGGAGCTTGAACCCGGGGAAAAAATCGTTATTCAGCATGTCTCTGCCCCGCATTTCACGCTCACCGTGTCCCTCTTGCCAGGCAAAGAGGGCACTCAAGTACTGTGGGTTCAGGAGTTTGAAGACGCCAGGGTTGCGGCGGCGATTCGTCACATCGCCGAACCCGGCAATGAGCAAAACCTTGACCGCCTGCACACGCATTTGCGTGGCGAGCTTAAGTGATGCCCGGCAACCTGTTAGGCCAGGGTCAATGACACTGTTTCGCAGAAGATAGGATTTGCCAACCAATCATGCATGCATGCCGAAGCAGAGGTTGCAAACAGATACGAGTTCACGATATTTCTGAGAGTCGATAAATGAATGGAATGAACCCCGGGGTTGATGGATTTTTAAGGAAATCCAAAATGTGGCAGCAAGAAATGGAAAAATTGAGAATGATCATTCTCGACTGCCATCTGGCCGAAGAATTGAAGTGGGGCAAACCCTGTTACACGTTTCAGGAAAGCAACGTCGTCATACTTCAGGGGTTCAAGGAATTCTGTGCGCTGATGTTCTTCAAGGGTGCCTTGTTAAAGGATCCCGACGGCATTCTGGAAAAACCCGGCGAGAATTCGCAGGCGTCACGCCGGATTCCGTTCACCAATGTTCAGGAAATAGTCAGGTTGAAGCCCGTCTTGAAAGCCTATATCCATGAAGCCATTGAAGTGGAAAAAGCCAGTTTGAAAGTGACCCTGTTAAAGAATACCGAACTGGTATTCACTGAAGAATTCCGGAACAAACTGGATGAAAACCCTGCCCTGAAAACTGCATTTGCTGCATTGACGCCGGGACGGCAAAGAGCATACAACCTTTATTTTTCCGCGCCCAAACAATCCAAAACCCGGGAGGCCAGGATTGAAAAATGCATGCAGAAGATTTTCGATGGAAAGGGATTAAATGATCAGTAATGCCGCTCCGCCATACGTAGACTCCAATGGTTATCGCTGACATTCCCTTTGGCACCACCGACTGGACGCTGGTCGAACCGACAGAACAGCAGGGCGAAACCGGTACAGCCTTGTGGCGCACTTGCCAGTTCGGCGCCATCCGGGTTCGCATGGTCCAATACTCGGCAGGTTATCTTGCCGACCATTGGTGCTCGAAAGGCCACATCCTGCTTTGCCTGGAAGGAGAGCTGATCACCGAACTTCAGGACGGAAGAAAGTTCACCCTGAAACCCGGCATGAGCTATCAGGTCGCGGACCATGCGGAGGCCCACCGGTCTTTTGCTCCTTCTGGAGCAAAGCTATTCGTGGTCGACTGATGGCCATGCCCGTCCCGGGACTCAATCGGGACTGCGCAAAGGCGCGCATCCGCCCGGATTTGCGTTATGCTTCACCTCCCTTACCCAACCACTAAAAGGAGAAAGATATGTCCAGTGTCGGCTACCACGAACCTGTTGAAGAACTGTCCGATGAAACCCGGGACATGCACCGGGCGATCGTTTCCCTGATGGAAGAACTGGAGGCTGTCGATTGGTACAACCAGCGTGCGGATGCGTGCAAGGATCAGGAACTCAAGGCCATCCTTGCGCACAATCGCGACGAGGAAAAAGAACATGCTTCGATGGTTCTGGAATGGATCCGGCGCAAGGACCCGACGTTTTCGAAAGAACTGAAGGACTATCTGTTCACCGAGAAACCCATCGCGCACAAATGAATTCCCCGGCCCTGCTGTCATCCGGACCCGCGCGGAAAAACCGCACTGGCCGGTTAGCCTGAAAGCCGGGCGTTTAAGGAGTCATCATGCCACTCGTTACGCTCACTGTGCGCAAACCCAAGTCGGGCGCATTCAAATTCGCGGTGCTCGACGCCGTCCATGCGGCGCTCGTCTCCGCCGGCGTCCCGGCAACAGACAAGTTCCAGCGGGTGATCGAGCTCGACGCCGAGGACTTCCGCTTTGACCCGCGCTACCCTGATCTCCAGTCGGATCGGAATGACGACTTCGTGCTGATCGAGATCCTGTGGTCGGTGGGCCGGAGCGTCAAAGTCAAGAAGAAGCTGCTCGAAGACCTCATGGGCAGGCTCTCGCAGGCCGGGTTCAACCCGGAGAACGTCATGGTCTGCCTCAAGGAAACCGGCTGGGAAAACTGGTCATTCGGCGGCGGCCGGCTGATCCACACCTGAGCGATCGCCGATGCGCGCGCCCAAGCCTTCCATCCAGCGTAGCTCAACCTGACTGGCGTCCGCTCTTTTCTAACGCCTGAGATCCGTTTATTTGAAATAGTCACCACAAGGGAGTATCCATGCAGGATTCGATGGTCACAACAGCACTCGTGTTACCGGGCTACAAGATCGTTCACAATATCGGCGTGGTGCGCGGCATCACCGTGCGCTCGCGATCGATAGTGGGCAACTTCTTCGGCGGCCTGCAATCGCTGTTCGGCGGCAAGATCACGATCTATGCCAACCTTTGCGAGCAAGCCCGGTCAGAAACTTATCGGCTGATGTGCGAGCATGCGCGCCAGCAGGGGCGAATGCCGTCATATGCATGCGATACGACGCCACCGAGGTGATGGCCGGCCTGACGGAGGTGCTGTGCTACGGCACTGCCGTCGTCGTCGAGCCCGCACCGCATGGCGCCTGACCTTTCGCCAGAGCCGCGTGCGACTGCCGGCAGCGGCTGACCGGCAGCACGTCCCATTATCCGAATTTCGACGCTGGAGTTTTCATGGACGCTGCAAACACTCACCAGATATTCGATTGGCTGTGGACCTCCGGGCAACTGTCCGAGAAGGACATTGCGGCTCTCCCCGCTCTCGGCATCGAGGCGGTGATCAACCTGGCGCTCCCGACATCATCGAACGCGTTGACCGGGGAAGCCGAACTGGTTACGCGGCAGGGTATCGCATACATTCAAATCCCGGTGGAGTGGGAACGGCCCGAGCTGCATCAGCTGGAGCAGTTCTTCGGAACGCTGAAGGCTTTTGAGGGCCGCAACATCTGGGTGCATTGCGCGAAGAATATGCGCGTGTCTGCCTTCGTCTATCTCTACCGGAAGTTGTGCCTGGACGATCGCGACGAAGACGCATTGCATCCGATGCAGGCGGTTTGGGTTCCTAACGAAACATGGCAGGCGTTCATTCGCAATGCGATCAGCACGCACGCTTCTCCTGCCCTGAAGCCACCAAATTGAACGGTCTGCAACATGGCAGCAGATGGACTAATATGCGCGCATGCATTTTGACGGAGAATCAGCAATGACAAACATAGCCAGATTGAGATACTTCATCCAGTCCTTCACACGACTGATCGAGCGACACCGCGACGATGAGGAGCGCATTTTCGCCGACGGGGAAAAACTCCTGTCGGCGCTCATCGGTCACGATGACTGGCTGCCGGATGAGTTTGCACAACCGAGTCCGGAACGCTATCAGCAGTACCTGCTGTATTGCGACCCGCTGGAGCGCTTTTCCATCGTAAGTTTCGTATGGGGTCCCGGACAGACCACTCCGGTGCATGACCACACGGTGTGGGGCATGGTCGGCATCCTGCGCGGTGCCGAGACCTGCGAGGAATTCGCTGTGGACCCAGCAACGGGGCACCTGCGCGCGCGAGGCTCGCATCACCTGCCCGCCGGCAGCATTGACCGGGTATCGCCGCGCGTCGGCGATATCCACAAGGTGTCCAACGCCCTCGCGGATCGCCCATCGGTCAGCATTCACGTCTACGGAGCCAATATCGGGGCGGTAAGCCGCCATGTCTACGATCCGGATACCGGCCGCAGCAAGACCTTTATCTCCGGATATTCAAAAGACGTGACGCCGAATGTCTGGGATCGCTCGGCCGAATTGGCAGCCGTCGTCTGACGATCTGCTACCCCGCGACAGGAATGCGCTGCCAACCCTGAAACAATGGAGGCGTCATCATGACCACCAACACCGTCCGGCTGCACCGGGTTCTCCGTGCCCCGCCGGAAAGGATCTACCGTGCCTTTCTCGATGCCGATGCGATGGCCAAGTGGCTCCCTCCGCACGGCTTTACCGGCAAAGTCCACCATCTGGATGCCAAAGTCGGCGGCACCTACCGGATGTCATTCACTAACTTCAGCAGCGGCGGCAGCCACACGTTTGGCGGAACTTTCCTGGAACTGGTGCCCAATGAACGTATCCGCCACACCGACACGTTCGACGATCCGAATCTGCCCGGCGTGATGCAGACGACGATCTCGCTGCAGCGCGTGTCCTGCGGAACCGAGCTGACGGTGGTGCAGGATGGGATACCGGGCGCGATCCCGACCGAGGCGTGCTACCTCGGCTGGCAGGAATCGCTCGCGCTGCTCGCGCAACTCGTCGAAGCCGAAATCCCCGGCTAAACGATAGCCACCCGATTCGATTGCAGGACAGCAATTACCGGATGAACTTGGCGTAGGAGAAGGCAGTGTCCAGACTTCGTGTACAGAGCTTTTCGATTTCGCTGGACGGTTACGGCGCGGGGCCGGATCAAGGCCTGGCGAATCCGCTGGGTATCGGCGGCCTGGCGCTGCACGAATGGGCCTTCCCCACCCGGACGTTCCAGCAGATGTTCGGCAACGAGGGCGGCACGACCGGTGTCGACAATGATTTTGCCGCACGCGGATTCAGCAACATCGGCGCATGGATCATGGGCCGCAACATGTTCGGCCCGGTACGGGGCCCCTGGCCCGATAACAACTGGAATGGCTGGTGGGGGGACACCCCGCCGTATCACACCCCGGTATTCATCCTGACCCACCACCCCCGCGAACCGGTCAGGATGAAGGGCGGCACCACGTTTCACTTCGTCACCGACGGGATACACAGCGCATTGGAACGCGCTACCGCTGCCGCCAATGGGCAGGATGTCCGCCTCGGCGGCGGCGGCGCAACGATCCGGGCGTATTTGCGCGCCGGCCTGGTGGACGAGTTGCACCTCGCTATCGCCCCCATTCTGCTTGGCTCGGGGGAAAGCCTGTTTGACGGTATCGATATGCTGGCGCTGGGCTACAGGTACACGGAACATGTGACCACGCAGCAGGCCACCCACGTCGTGTTGAAAAGGGACCGCTGAATGTTGATGCGATTTGGCCGGCCGGGAAGTCGGGTTATCTTCAAGGCGCTTGGCGTCACCCTTTGTGGTGCCGCCGTGGTTGCAGAGCTTGCCACCATGCCTGTCGCGTACGCCGATGATACCGATGGTTTCGGCAGCCGCCTGCAGGCCTTCAGGGAGATGAGGGCGAACAAGCGGGAAAACGATGCGCTCAGGGTCAGCGAGGAAGATCTGGGCGCACATACCCAAAATGTGCTCCAGGACCGTTTCGACGGGCGCGACATGATCGTTTATGGGCCCACTGAACTTCCGCCGCAGAGGCAGCGCGCCATGGTTGTCGCGCTGCACGGGGGCGGAGGCAATGCGCAGTTCATCCAGGACCACCTGAAAATGGACGGGGTTGCCGAACGGAACGGTTTCATCGTCGCGTACCTGAACGGCTCGGATGCCGGCGCCCTGCTGCCGGGCAAGATGAAGGCCTGGAACGCGGGAAACGGGTGCTGCGGCGAACCCTACAGGACCAGAGTGGATGATGTCGGCTATATCACCGGTGCGGTGCATTATCTTGCCCGGGAATACGGCGTCGATCCGAAGCGGATATTCGGTATCGGCCATTCCAACGGCGCGATGATGACGCAAACGCTGATGTGCGAAACCGGTTTGTACCGATCGGCGATCTCGCTTGCCGGCAGCCTGATGGCGGAAGCGGATTCCTGTCCCGCCGCCCGGGGAAAAACCATACTCGCGATCCACGGCATGGAAGACACGAATGTCCCGCCCGGCGGCGGCAAGGGCAGCAAAGGAGTGACCCATATCGACTACAAATCCGAGGCAAACTCCAAAGCGATGTTCGAACGGTCGGGCGGAACGTACATCATCGACTGGCTGCCAGACACCGACCACAACCTCGAACACATCGGTGCCGCGATACAAAAGACCGAGGGCATCAGTCTGCCCGAAAAGGCGGCGCGCTTCTTCGGGCTCGCGCCGCGGAAGTGATGCATTCCCGTCAGCGATCCGATGATGCGCTAAGATCAGTCATCCTCCACTTGCCCTTATGCGGGGAGCCCTGATATGCAGCCGAACACGACCACCATCCAAACCAGAATCGCCACCCTGGCCGATGCCGAAACCGTTGCAGCGCTGTTCGATGCCTATCGCCAGTTCTACGAACAACCGGCCGACCTGCCCTTGGCGATGAAATTCATCCACGACCGCCTGCAAATGGACGAATCCGCGATTCTGCTGGCGACCGATGCGAACCAAACAATCCTGGGCTTTTGCCAGCTTTACCCTACTTTCTGTTCGATCGAGGCCAAGCCGATCATCGCACTCTACGATTTGTTCGTATTGCCGGAAGCACGGCGGTGCGGCGCAGGCAAGGCATTGTTGCTGGCCGCTGAAACTTATGCCGCGCAGAACGGTTACGCGCGCATGGACCTGACCACGGCCAGGACGAACCTAACGGCGCAATCCCTGTATGAGTCGCTCGGCTGGGTCAGGGATGAGGTCTACCATTCATACAGCAAGCGCGTTGAAAACTGACACGCCGATGTAAGGGCGGCCGTTGCAACTGACCGAACGTATCTTTGATCGGATCTATCCGGTCAGCCGCTCTCAAGCACCACGAACGCAATGGTCATGCTGCGCTCGTCGCTGATGGAAAGGTGATGGCCGGTGATGCCCAGCCGCACCAGATGCGCGCTCAACACGTCGTCGAATTGCAGCACCGGCTTGCCGAGGCGGTCATGGGTGATGCTGATGCGGCGCAGACTGACCGGGGCGCGCAGCCCGCTGCCGACTGCCTTGGCGAAGGCTTCCTTGGCAGCGAAGCGTTTTGCGATCAGGCGTGCCGGATTGGGGTGGGTGCGGAATTCCGGCAATTCGCCGTCGCTCAGCATATGCCCGGCCAAGCGCTCACCATAACGCGCAAGCATCGTTTCGAAGCGCGCCAGTTCGACAATGTCCGTGCCGATACCGAAGATCACTGTTGTCCCGCCAGCAGCGCTTTCATTTTTCTGACCGCCGCTTCCAGCCCGATGAACAACGACTCGGCGATAATCGCATGGCCGATGTTGAGTTCGACCAAATGGGGTATCGCGACGACCGGCTGCACGTTGTGGTAATTCAGGCCGTGCCCGGCATTCACCTGCAGACCCAGCGTATGGGCGTGTTCCGCCGCGCTGCGGATGCGTTGCAGTTCGTGCTCTTGTTCCGGCACGCTGTCCGCGTCGGCATATTTGCCGGTGTGCAATTCCACCACCGGCGCACCGGTGCGGCGTGCGGCGTCGATCTGCTTTGCGTCCGGGTCGATGAACAGGGACACGCGGATGCCCGCATCTTCACAGCGCGCGCAGGCCGCCTTGATGGTGTCGAAATAGCGCACCACGTCCAGTCCGCCCTCGGTGGTCAGCTCTTCACGGCGCTCGGGCACCAGGCAAAGGTCATGCGGCTTGATGCGCAGCGCGATGGCGATCATCTGGTCGGTGACGGCGCTTTCCAGGTTCATGCGCGTCTGCAGCATGTCGCGAAGCACTTCCACGTCGCGGTCCTGGATGTGGCGGCGGTCTTCGCGCAGATGCAGGGTGATCGCATCGACGCCGGCAGATTCGGCGAGCAACGCGGCGTGCACCACATTGGGGTAACGCGCACCGCGCACTTGGCGCAGTGTCGCGACATGGTCGATGTTCAGTCCCAGTTTAATCATAGTTTCTGCAACTCCTTGATCAGCTCCCGGGTATGCAATATCTTGCCGCCGAGATGGTGGTTGAGCAATATTCGCATCAGTTGTTTGCTCTGCTGCGCGGTGACCGGGTCGCCATATTCGTCCGCCGCCATGTCCAGCAGTGTCTTGCCGGAGACCGGAAATCCGCTGCTGCCATCGTCCCGCTCATCCGGCCTGCCGTCATTTGGTAACGGGCCCCGTTCCACGGCATAACGATAGCAGAGTTCGGGGTGAATCGGCCGGTCGCTGCCGGCTTCGCGATCCAGCAGCAGTGCATAGCCCAGTTCCTGGAGCAGGTGCTTTTCGAAACAGCGCAGTGTCGCGGCATGGTCGGTTTCGTGGGCGAGGCGGTACAGGGTGGCCCGGTAGTAATCGAACAATTGCTCATGGGGGTCGTCGCGCGCCAGCAGGCTCAGCAGCAACTCGTTCAGGTAGAACCCGCACATCAATGCCGTGCCCTGCAGATAGGGCTGCCCGCCCTGCCACTCCGCGCTGTGCAGGGTGCGCACTTCACCCTTGCCGAACCAGCTCAACAGCAATGGCTGGAAATTCATCAGCACGCCGCGCAGGGTTGACCTGGGACGGCGTGCACCGCGCGCCACGATCGCCAGCCGCCCATGATGCCGGCTGTACACATCGATGATCAGGCTGGTTTCGCGGAACGGGTAGCTGTGCAACACAAAAGCCGGTTCATCCTGATGCTTGCTGCGGTTTGCTGCAGTCATGCGTGGCTCCGCTATTCGTATCCGAGGCTGCGCAACACGCGCTCGTCATCCGCCCAGCCGCTGCGCAATTTGACGAACACCTCAAGGAATACCTTGCCGCCGAACAGCTTTTCCATGTCCAGCCTTGCCTGGGTCGCGATTTCCTTCAGCTTCTCGCCCTTCTTGCCGATCAACATCGCCTTGTGCGCTTCCCGGTCCACCAGGATCGCGGCATGGATGCGGCGCAGCCTGGGCTTCTCCTCGGGCCCTTCCAGCTTGAATTGCTCGATCACCACGCTGGTCGAATAGGGCAATTCATCGCCGGTGAAGCGGAATATCTTTTCGCGCAACATCTCCGCCGCCAGAAAGCGTTCGCTGCGGTCGGTAATATCGTCCTTGTCGTAGATCATTTCGCCCGCCGGGAGATGGCTGCGTATCGCGTCCCGCAGTTCTTCCAGCTTGCTGCCCAGCTTGGCGCTGACCGGCACGATCGCGGCAAACCTGAAATCCTGCGCGACCCGTTCGGCGAACGCGAACAGCTGGCCCTTGTCCGCTACCTCGTCGATCTTGTTGATTACCAGCAATACCGGCCGGTTGTCCGGGAGCAGCTTGAGCACTTCCCGGTCGCGCTCGTCGTAGCGCAGGGCTTCCAGCACGAACATCACCACCTGCACGTCGCGCAGGCTGCTGGTCACCACACGATTCATGCCGCGGTTCAGCGCGTTAAGATGTTTTGTCTGGAACCCGGGCGTGTCGACGAACACAAACTGGCTGTGCGCATCGGTGTATATGCCGTGGATACGATGCCGCGTGGTCTGCGCCTTGCGCGAGGTGATGCTGATCTTCTGGCCGATCAGGTGGTTGAGCAGCGTGGATTTGCCCACATTGGGACGGCCGACGATCGCGATGTAGCCGCTGTGGAAACCGCCGGGTTGTTGATCTGTCATGTTGTGCCCGGCAGTTGTTGGCAGGCAGCTTGCGCGGCCTGCTGTTCCGCATTGCGCCGGCTGGTACCGGCACCGCGTGCGGTAATGTTCAATGAGGGGATCGCGCATTCCACCTGAAAGGATTGTTCATGGGCTTCGCCCTGCATCGCAACGATGGTGTAAGTTGGCAGCGGCAGCCGCTTTCCCTGCAAATATTCCTGCAACTGGGTTTTCGCGTCCTTGCCCTGCGTCTGCACATCGATCGTTTCAATATACGGTACATACAGATTCAGCACAGCCTGCTCTGCCTCATCAAAACCCGAATCCAGCAATACTGCGCCAAACAGCGCCTCCATGGCGTCCGCCAGTATCGATGGACGGCGAAATCCGCCGCTCTTGAGTTCGCCCTCGCCCAGCCTTAAATGGCTGCCAAGATCAATCTGCCGCGCAAGCGTGGCGAGCGTTTCTTCCCTGACCAGATTGGAGCGCAACCGCGACAACTCGCCTTCGCTCAGCTGGGGATAATTGCTGTACAGGTATTTGGCAATCACGCAGCCCAAGATGCTGTCGCCCAGGAACTCCAGGCGTTCATTATGATCCGGTGAGTAGCTGCGGTGCGTCAGTGCGCGCTGCAACAGCTGCGGCTGGCGGAACACGTGGCCGAATTTCTTGCCTAGCGCACCGTATGGCATGGATTCCCGCGCCTTGCTGCCTGCTTTATTTGCCGGCACTGCTGGGGTTGAATTCGAGAAGCAGGCTGATGTTGCCGGCCACGGGTATTTTGACGGAGTAACTGGCACTCAGCACGGGGGTCCCGCCATCGCTGGAAATATCGATACTTTCTGCATTGATCGCCGTGATGTCGTCAACCGAAGAGTGCCTGTTAAATGACTCCTTGATGTCATGCGCTGATGCATTCTGCATGTTCGGGTCATGCGCAATTTCAATGAAGGTATTCTTGATTGTCGCCGCTTGAATATAGGCGGGAATCAGTCTGAACCCGAAAATGGCGCATATCACCAGCAAGAAAGCGCCGAAAATAAACCCGCCAAAACTCAGGCCCCGTTGTTGAACTGGCATTGCTGTATTCATGTTTCCCCCTGGTTCAGTTAACCGACATACCGGTACGCTTCAAATCAGAAAAATTCATCCAGATAAAAAATGCCTTGCCGACAATCGCGTTGTCCGGGACAAATCCCCAATAGCGGCTGTCACGGCTGTTGTCGCGATTGTCACCCATCATGAAGTATTCTCCCTGCGGCACTTTGCAGCGCACCAGATCGGTGTCATAAGTGCAGCTCTCACGCCCGCTGAAGTCGGCAACCGCATTTAGACGCACCGTCGGCATATCGGGATTGATCAGCAAGGCATGCTTGCGAGTTCCCAAGGTCTCGATGAATTTTTCGGTATGCACGAAGTTCAGCCCTTCCTCGACGTAATTATATTCCCCATCCGGTTGCTGCGGCTGCAAGACGCCATTGATCGTCAATGTCTTGTTGCGATATTCGACGGTATCGCCGGGAAGCCCGACCACGCGCTTGATGTAATCCAGCGAGGGATCTTCCGGGTAGCGAAAGACCATCACGTCGCCGCGCTGCGGATTGTTCAGCTGGATGATCTTTTTGTCGATGATGGGCAGCCGTATGCCATAGGTGAATTTATTCACCAGGATAAAGTCGCCGACATGCAGGGTCGGGATCATCGATCCGGACGGAATCTTGAACGGCTCGACCAGAAACGATCGAATGAAAAATACCACCACGATGACCGGAAAGAAGCTCTTGGCATACTCCACCCACCACGGTTCAGCGACACCGCTGCCGCGCCTGGCTGCCAAGGCGAAACGGTCCAGCAGCCAGATGGCGCCGGTGACCACCAGCAACACGAACATTATCAGTGCGAAATCCATTAGTTCTCCTATAAACCAAAATTCAAGCGACAGAAATCACAGCGTTGATGCGTGCTCTGTATGGGCTCCCATGTTCACTTGATGGCTGAAAAATCACCACCCATAAATTGTTGTTGTCAGCAGGCTCTGAGTTTGCTACGGCTATCAGCTTTTCCAAAATCAATCCTCCACACGCAGGATCGCCAGAAAGGCTTCCTGCGGAATTTCCACACTGCCCACCTGCTTCATGCGCTTCTTGCCGGCCTTCTGCTTTTCCAGCAATTTCTTCTTGCGCGATATGTCCCCGCCATAACACTTTGCCAATACATTCTTGCGCATCGCCTTGACGTTTTCGCGCGCGATGATGTTCGATCCGATGGTCGCCTGTATCGCCACATCATACATCTGGCGGGGGATCAATTCACGCATTTTGGACGCCACTTCTCTGCCGCGGTGCTGACTGTTGGCGCGATGCACGATCACCGACAGCGCGTCCACTTTCTCGCCGTTGATCAGCATGTCCACCTTGACCACATCCGCCGCGCGGTATTCCTTGAACTCGTAATCCATCGACGCGTAGCCGCGCGATACCGATTTCAGCTTGTCGAAAAAGTCCAGCACGATTTCGGCCATCGGCATCTCGTAGACCAGATTCACCTGCTTGCCGTGATAGCTGATGTTGATCTGCGTCCCGCGCTTCTGGGTGCACAGCGTGATCACCGCGCCGACATATTCCAGCGGCATATACAGATTCACCGTGACGATCGGTTCGCGGATCTCCTCGATTTTTGACGGGTCGGGCATCTTGGCCGGATTGTCCACGACCAGTACCTTGCCATCGCGCTGCACCACCTCGTAAATCACGGTCGGCGCGGTGGTGATCAGGTCCATGTCGAACTCGCGCTCCAGCCGTTCCTGCACGATTTCCATGTGGAGCAATCCCAGGAAGCCGCAGCGAAAGCCGAAACCCAGCGCCTGGGACACTTCCGGCTCGAAGCGCAGCGCCGAATCGTTCAGCTTGAGCTTTTCCAGCGAGTCGCGCAGCGCTTCATACTGGTTCGATTCCACCGGGAACAGCCCGGCAAACACCTGCGGCTGAATTTCCTTGAAACCGGGCAACGCCTGCTGCGCCGGCCTGGCCAGATGCGTGATCGTATCCCCCACCTTGGCGGATTTCAGTTCCTTGACGCCGGCAATGATGAATCCGACCTGTCCCGCGCTCAATGACTGGCGTGGTTGCGACTTGGGCGTGAACACACCGATATTTTCGGTCAGATGCTGGGCGCCCGTGGCCATGAATAGGATCTTTTCCTTGGGCCTGATGGTGCCATTCATCACCCGCACCAGCATCACTACGCCAACGTAATTGTCGAACCACGAATCGATGATCAACGCCTGCAAAGCTGCCTCGGGGTCGCCCTTTGGGGCGGGCACCTTGATGATCAGCGCTTCCAGGACATCCTGCACGCCTTCACCGGTCTTGGCGGAACAGCGCACCGCATCATGCGCATCGATGCCGATCACTTCCTCGATTTCCTCGATCGCGTTCTCCGGCTCGGCGGAAGGCAGGTCGATCTTGTTCAGCACCGGCACCACCTCGACACCCAGGTCCAGCGCGGTGTAACAATTCGCCACGGTCTGCGCCTCGACGCCCTGGGAGGCATCCACCACGAGCAAGGCGCCCTCGCAGGCCGACAGCGAGCGCGACACCTCATAGGAAAAATCCACATGCCCGGGGGTGTCGATCAGGTTGAGGTTATATACTTGCCCATCCCGCGCCCTGTAGTTCAGCGTGGCGGTCTGTGCCTTGATGGTGATGCCCCGCTCGCGTTCCAGATCCATCGAGTCGAGCACCTGCGCTTCCATCTCGCGGTCGGACAAACCGCCGCATAGTTGAATGATGCGATCAGCTAATGTGGACTTGCCATGGTCGATGTGGGCGATGATGGAAAAATTACGGATATGCTGCATAGCGTCCAAACTTAAAAACCCGCCTGAATCGGCGATTTCGTATTGCGCCCAAATTCAAAGGGACGGATTCTAGCCGATTTGGGCGGGACACGCAGAGCCGAAATTACTTCTCGTCCAGCTTGATCGCGATATAGCTCGCGTTTTCGCCTCGCCGAACCAGCAATGCAACATTGTGACCTTTGGGAACCCGTTTGAGCAATCCGTTCAACTGCGCCAGGGAACGAATTTGCACATTGCCGAGCGCAAGCAGCACATCGCCCGGTTGCAGCCCCGCCGCCAGGGCGGAAGAACCGGTCACGTCCTCGACCAGCAAACCGCCGCTGATTTGCAGTTGCTGGAGCTGATCGGGACTCAGTTCGCTGGCGGAAATACCCATGCGCGAAATCATCTCGCCCGAAAGGTCGGAAGGTTTCCCGGCCGCTTTCGCGATCTTGCTGTCATCCGGCATTTCCGCGACAACAACATTGACCAAGCTCACCTTTCCCTTGCGCCACAACTTGACGGGAACCCTGGTGCCCGGCTTGACCGTAGCGACCATGCGCGGCAAATCCGTGGCATCGTTCACCGGCTTGCCGTCAAACTCGAGGATCACGTCGCTTGCCTGTATGCCCGCCTTGTCGGCGGGGCCGTTCTTTTCCACGTTGCTGACCAGCGCCCCATTCGGGCTGCTCAAGCCGAACGATTCTGCCAGCTGGCGGTTCAATTCCTGTATCGTCACACCGATACGCCCGCGCGTGACCTTGCCGTTGCTGCGCAGCTGGTCGGCAACCTGCATGGCCACATCGATCGGGATCGCGAAGGACAGGCCCATCGAACCGCCGGATCGGGTGTAGATTTGCGAGTTTATGCCGACCACTTTCTCGTCCATATTGAACAGCGGGCCGCCCGAGTTGCCTGGATTGATTGCCACATCCGTCTGTATGAACGGCACCAGATTATCCTGCGGCAGGGATCGGCCCTTGGCACTGACGATACCGGCGGTGACGCTATTGTCAAAGCCGAACGGCGAACCGATCGCCACCACCCATTCGCCGACCTTGAGCTTGTTCGGATCGCCGACTTTTACCGTCGGCAGGCCTTTCGCGTCGATCTTGAGCAATGCGACATCGGTTCTGTTATCCACCCCGATGACCCTGGCGCTGAACTCGCGCTTGTCTGTCAGGCGCACCGTGATCTTGTCGGCATGATCCACCACATGCGCGTTGGTCATGATATAGCCATCGGAACTGATGATAAATCCCGATCCGAGTGATTGCGACTCCCGCTCGCGCGGCACCTGTGGTGCGAAACGGCGGAAAAATTCATAGAAAGGGTCGCTTTCGGGGATATTGGGCATTCCCTGCATGCCCTGGATGATTTGCGTGGTACTGATATTGACGACCGCGGCGCCCTGCTTCTCCACCAGATCGGTAAAATCCGGCAATTCCTTGCCGTGCGCCAATGTGTTGCCGGTGACTCCAAAAGCCAATGTCACCCAGAATAGCAAAAATGACAGGTTCGCAAATTTTCTCAGCATACATCCCCCTTCCATCAGAACCAAGGACCAAGACACCAGGCTCCAAGTGTTCCTTGAACCTTGGCCTTGTCGCTTTCCAACTATTCTTCTCGCCATTGCCGGGCGATAAAGGCCCCGGAATGTTGTCCGTGCTGGCGCAACGCTATCAATTTGGCGACAGCAAAACCGGCTCCCAAACCAAGCAACGCGCCTGCCGCAGCATATCCGTCGCTTTGTGCGGGCAGCGCCACCCAGTGACTCCCGAGCATCGCTCCCGTTACCAACAGCAGCAATGGCAACAGATATATCAATCCGATCCCGCGCAGGATCGAACCCTCGGCGACCGATATCACCACTTCTTCTCCGACAACTGCTGCAATTGGATTTTCTACCTGGAACTGCCGGGGTTTGCTGCAAAACATCTGGGACAGTTTGCCCGCCCCGCAACCCTTGCCATCGCATTGATCACAGCCACTGGCCTGGCTGGCCCGGACAAAGGCATATTGGCCTTCCGTCCGAACAATTACGGCACGCGTCTCCAGCATGATTACTTGCCGTTGTAGCGGACGGAATCAAGCACCTGTATCACGGTGCGCGGTGGAACTTCGCCAACCACGGTGATCACCTCGTTATCCAGCACCTTGTGATACAAATTGACCGCGCCGCGGCTGGACAAACCATCCTCGTCATCCTGACCGCTGTCGTTCGGTTCGATGAATATGGAAATCGAGCTTAAACCATCGGAATAGACCATCTGGGTCACAGGTGAATGCCTGCCATGCATCTGCCGCTCGATCTCCAGCGTCTTCTTGAAACCGGACGGCAGCATATCCGCCACCCAGCCGCTTTTTACCGGTTTGATATCATCGGCGGTTCCAGGTGTTCTATTTTCCTGTGCCTCTGCCGTATCGCATTCCTTGATCCAGGAACGATCGATATCCCCGCCTATTTGCAACTGGGTAAAGGCATATTGTTCTGCCACTTTATTGTTGTCTCCCAGCACGGCAGCCTTCAACAGCAAGCCCGAATCGGTATGCACCCACAATTCATGCGAGTAGCGAAGATTGTCCTGGGGTCTGAACAGGATTACCTGTGCGTTGTATCCCGCTACCCGCTGCACTCCAAGCAGCTTGGCCGTATAGTTTGCCCTTAGTGCGGATAATTGTTCCGGCAACAAGGATGGGAAGCTGGCGCGCACGTACTTGCTGCCAAGCGGCACCATTTTACTGTCGATGAGGCCCCAAACCTTGCCATCATGGATGATGACTTCACGCTTGGGCCCGTCCAGGCTTTCCAGTTTTTCATATTCGCCGTCGGCTTGATCAACGTGAATGATATTTGACGTTTCCACGCGATTGTCGTACTGATAAACGAACACGCCACTGTAATTGGTCTGATGTCCGGCAAAGGCAACGACCTCGAGCCAATCAAGGCTTGCCGGCATCTCATCAGCATGACTATTGGCAACGACAGCCAGCAACAAACCACAAAGAACAACCGGCAGCTTCATCACCATCTGTTTCCCGTACGATTGTTCATCTTGACCATTTTCACTGGGCTGCATCTTTGCTGTAGGAAACCGTGCGAATAAAGGACGCGCCCCCGTTCAGATCCGTGCTTGGCGACAATTCCTGATGTGCCATCAAATAATCGTTGGAGTCAGGCTTGATTTGCATGCTGGCCGGGCGAAATGACGATTGTTGCACCGCCAATTGGGGCGCCACTTCGGGGCTGATCTGCATTGTCATCCATGCAACCACCCCGACCGCCGAAAGCGAAGCCGCGGCCGATAACGCGAATGTGCGCATCTTCTGCTTTACCGCACGAACGCGGGGTGCAAATACGACAGGTTCTTCTTTCATACGATCACGGATTTTAGTATTCAATCCGCAATGTATGTATTCAGGTTGGCGCAACACATCTCCGATCAAATGATAGATTTCCCAATCATTGTCGACGTCAGAACCTCGTTTGATCTGGTCGAGCAGGCTTTCCGCTTCATCCTCGAACAATTCTCCGTCCATCAATACCGAAATTTTTCGTTTCATGTTTACCACCTCTTGCCTTTGCTGGTTTCTAACAGCGGACGCAGATTCTCCGCCACCGCCTCGCGCGCCCTGAAAATTCTAGACCTCACTGTACCGATCGGGCAATCCATCACAATGGCGATCTCTTCGTAACTCAAGCCTTCGATCTCGCGCAGCGTCAACGCGCTGCGCAAATCCTCGGGTAATTGCTGCAATGACGCCTGTACGACACCGACAACTTGCTTGCTCATAAGTTCATTTTCCGGGGTATTTACTTCCCGCAACAGGGACGCTTCCTCAAACGATTCCGAATCCTCCGCATCAAATGGCGTGCTGGTCGGGGCACGGCGCTTGTTCGCCAACAGGTGGTTTTTCGCGGTGTTTATGCCGATGCGATATAGCCATGTGTAAAAGGCACTTTCGCCGCGAAAGCCCGGCAACGCACGGTATGCCTTGATGAAAGCATCCTGGGTAACATCCTCCGCCTCCGCCGGATCCCTGACAAACCTCGAAATCAGGCGTCCCAGCTTGCGCTGGTACTTGGTCACCAGCAAATCAAAGGCGTGTTTATCCCCGCGCTGAACACGCTCTACCAATTGCTGATCGACATCACGGTCCGTCATGCCCGACTTTTCCAATTATTATTGTATCTGCGCAACATAATCTCCGCTTGACAGTATAACCGCTCCGCCCCATCGTCGTCAGCTATAGACAAATTCCGGGCCATGGCATTCAACCAGGGCGGCGGCTGTACCACCGTATATATAAGGGCTGCCGCTGTAACGCCCGTCTGTTATAGTCCTGATTCAAATCCATGCATGGGAAACCAGATTGCTCCAATTTGACACATTGATTATAGGTAGCGGCCTTGCCGGACTGACCCTGGCCATCAAGTTGTCCGAACGGCAAAAAGTCGGGCTGATCACAAAAAAATCATTGTTTGATGGAGCGAGCGGCTGGGCGCAAGGTGGTATTGCCGCAGTAATGTCTTCAAACGACTCCCTGGATGCACATGTACAGGACACATTGACTGCCGGTGCCGGCCTGTGCGACGTAGCCGCGACACGCTTTGTAGTCGAACATGGCAAGGAATCGATCGATTGGCTGATTGCCCAAGGGGTTCCCTTCACCAAGAGCCTGTCCAACGATATGGGCTATCACCTGACTCGGGAAGGCGGGCACAGCCACAGGCGCATCATTCATGCAGCCGATGCCACCGGCCATGTAGTTCAGGAAACCCTCGCCGCACGGGTGCTGCGCCATCCGAACATCACGGTAATGGAAAATTGCATGTCGGTCGACCTGATCACGGGGAGGAAGCTGGGGCGTAAGGATAATCGCTGCTATGGCGTCTATGTGCTCGACAGCCAGCGCGATGAAGTATTCACCATCGCCGCGCACAATACCGTTTTGGCAACGGGTGGTGCCGGCAAGGTCTATCTCTACACCACCAATCCGGATACCGCGACAGGAGACGGCATTGCCATGGCATGGCGCGCAGGCTGCCGCATCGCCAACATGGAGTTCATCCAGTTCCACCCAACCTGTTTGTATCACCCCCACGCGAAGTCTTTCCTGATCAGCGAAGCGGTGCGCGGCGAAGGCGGCATACTGAAATTGCCCGATGGGACACGCTTCATGCCCCATCATGATGAGCGCGCAGAGCTCGCTCCGCGCGATGTGGTGGCCAGGGCGATCGATTTCGAAATGAAAAAACACGGACTGGATTGCGTCTACCTCGACATCTCGCACCAGTCGGTTGAGTTTCTCGAGGAACACTTCCCGACCATTTATGAACGATGTTTGTCACTGGGCATCAACATCAGCAAGGAGCCGATCCCGGTTGTTCCCGCGGCACACTACACTTGCGGTGGTATCGTCACCGACTTGCATGCTCGTACCGATATCGAAAACCTCTATGCAGTGGGGGAAACAGCCTATAGCGGTTTGCACGGGGCCAATCGGTTGGCCAGCAATTCGCTGCTGGAATGTCTGGTTTTCGCGGATGCCGCGGCCCGCGACATCCTGTGCAAGCCGAACCAGGTTTCCCCCGGCCTGCCGGCCTGGGATGAAAGCCGGGTGACGGATGCAGACGAACAAATCGTGATATCCCACAACTGGGCCGAACTGCGACATTTCATGTGGGACTACGTAGGTATCGTGCGCACCACCAAGCGACTGCAGCGTGCGCAGCACCGCATCCAGTTGTTGCAGGACGAAATCAGCGAATATTATGCCAATTTCCATATCAGCTCCGATTTGCTGGAATTGCGCAACCTGGTATTGAACGCAGAATTAATCGTGCAAAGCGCGTTATTGCGCCATGAAAGCCGCGGTCTGCATTTCAGCAAGGACTATCCCGGGTCGCTGGCCAATCCCCACCCGACCATACTCTCCCCGGACACCTACCCGAAGCCCGGCGAACAGCCATAAGCAGGAAGCGTCTTCGAAAGACATGTTTGCCGCTATGCGAACTTCAGGTGGATGCACAACTCACGAAACACGCCCGGGCCCATTGAATCGGGAAATATAACACGGGATATCGTTCTGTTATGCCCGCCCAACTGCACGCATAAAACGATGAAATACGGGCTAACCAAGGTCCGCGGGGCGACCCGGCCCACGAAACCGGAGCCAGTACGGACGATAACCGATACTTCATTTTGATTGAGTGAAATTTCACGCCATGAGCCAGGGAGCAGCAATACAACATCGCGTGCCAGATAATATATAAGGCTGATGGCGACCAACATGAACAACAACAGCTGGACCGGCAAAGCCACGGCCGTTGCAAATACCACGATTGCGGCCATCATGTGCAAAAACAGCAGCAACACGGCAAAGCGCAGAGAAGGTTTAACCGGAAGTTGCGAGGCGATTGCGCCCGGCATATTCTTGAAACCGCGTAATTAGCCCCGAAAAATTCAGAAAACCAAATACCAGGTGATTCCAAACAATACCAGCAATACAATGACCGTCACCAGTAAATTCCAGCCACTTAGCTGAGTCAAGGACTCCTCAGGACTCTGACTATCGGGTTGGCGTTGTTTTTGGAGGGGCTTGGGAGCTGATTTGGCGGCCCCGGCCTGATTGATCGATTTCACACTAGGCCTGCCGATATTGAGCGTTTTGGACAATTCGTCAACGTCCTCTCTGGTCGCGGTCATGGCCGCCAAACGCATAGTCGCGACGGTGGAGTCGAATGCTTTGGACAACCGCACATTCGATTCAGATTTGACATCATCTTTGTCAGCGTCTGTTTTTGAACCAAGCTCAATGGTGTCCGGTAGTTTTTTCTTGCTGGAAACAGGAGGCTTGGATAAATCCACCTGATGAAGCGTACGCGGCAGGGTATCCCGGCAGGTACGCAGATCAACGGCGAAATCCTTGGCATTCTGGTAACGATCCTCCAAGCCCTTGGCCAACGCTTTGGCCACAATGAAGTTGACCATTTCCGGAACAGCCGGATTGATGGTGCTTGGCGGTGCCGGTACTGCATTAAGGGTCTGGTACATTATGGCATTGACGTTCTCGCCGTCAAAAGGCGCCTGTCCGGTCAGCATCTCGTAGAGCATCACACCCAGCGAAAAAATGTCCGACCGCTGGTCAATAGTTTTGCCCATGACCTGTTCGGGGGACATGTATTTTGGCGAGCCGAGCACCATGCCGGTTTGTGTACGCACCGATGAGGAAGCCATGCGCGCGATGCCAAAGTCGGTAATTTTGACGTGCCCGTCACGTATCACCATGATATTCGAGGGCTTGACATCGCGATGGACAATATCGTGCTCGTGGGCATAAGCCAACCCTTGCGCAACCTGGGCAACGATATTCAAAACCTGGTCAATGGGCAATAAAGCACCCTCATTCATGATATCGCGCAGCTCGCGGCCTTCCAGCAACTCCATGGCAATATAAGCAACATCCCCGCTCTTGCCCACATCATAAATGGTTACGATATTCGGATGATTTAAACGTCCGGCCGCTTTTGCCTCCTGATAAAAACGTCCCTCGTATTCCTCCTTTTCATCCATGGCCAAGCTGAGGTTGATGGTCTTGATTGCGACCACGCGATCAATCAATGGATCCTTGGCCTTGTAAACCACTCCCATTGCCCCTTGACCGAGCTCGCCAAGCACCTCATAGCGCCCCAAGTTGCTAATCAAGATATTCACCCAAATGAGTTATTGTCGTCATGTCAAATTTGCAAATTCGCTAATCAAGCGTATTTCCACTAGTTACAACGGTTAGGCTTGATATGTAAAATCTTGCCGGCACTAACCTTGACACTCTGCGTAAAAATACCCTTGCTTGCATTGCTCAAAATCAGCGAATGCTTCCCTGGAGGAACAAGTATCGACAAGGGCATTTTTTCGATTCTCCCTTTGCTGATACCGTCAACGAACACCTCAGTTCCTTCCGCACAAGTGATCAAAATGTAGGATTGAGGACTGCCGCTTGATGTGACTGAATTGGTGTTACTTTCGGTATCAGCTTTATTGGTTGTCCTTGCCTGATTGTCCGCAATACTCGACTTGTCTTCAAGTTGTGCTTTGGACTTGGGTTTGATTTTCTTCTTTGCAGTCGCTTTTGCGCTTTTCCTCTCGGCACTGTTCTTGGTTCCCGCAGTTAATATCGCCGTGGAATGCACGGCGACTGCTTCCTTGGGCTTGCCTTTGGTGGCAACAGGGGCAGACGCCGCCGATGCAGCCACTAAACTGGGTTGAGTGGTTTTTCCTGCCTGGCTCATTCCTGCCGGCTTTGCGCTGATTTGGCGGTGAGTCACCCAATTTGTCAGCAGCGCGATGAGTAACAGCAGCGGAATAGCGACAGCACCTGCGTATATCGCGCGCTGCCCGGACTCAGCTTGCCGAAATCGAATAATCATCGGGTTGGAAAAGGCATACATTCGTCCCGTGGCCGAATGCCAGGCGGTTTTGGCTCGCTCCATCGCTCCGGCCAACATATTTTCATCGGGCTCGGCAACCACCGGCAGCGTTGCGCCAAGGCGAGTCGTTTTATCGCCCGGATAGCCGATCGCATATACTTCGTGTTCACGCACATGTTTGTCGGTACGCGAACCCTGATAGTGAAACATACCGGCATATTGGGGTGACAGACGAGAAACAGCATCGTAATAGGAACGCGACACGAGAATCTGCGCGACGTCCGCAAATCCCATTACACGCTGAGCGACATTGATTCCATCTCCCACGATATTGGGCTGGCCGTTGATGTCTCTGACCAGACGAACCGGACCAAGATTGATCCCCATACGTACCAGCAAAGGATGATCCACGTCGGGCTCTTCATTGAGCAGACTTTCACGCAAACTGAGCGCTGCTTTCAGGGCATCTTCAACATCTCCGAGAAAATTGATGGCCGCACCATCGCCGGTATCCAG
Source organism: Gallionella sp. (assembly GCA_049684555.1). Lineage (GTDB taxonomy): Bacteria > Pseudomonadota > Gammaproteobacteria > Burkholderiales > Gallionellaceae > Gallionella. Next base: position 65,887 of record JBAVGB010000063.1, read on the forward strand.
AATGATCCGGTCCGTCATGGGCACATCGCGGATCGCCTCGGAAAGATAGCTATTGAACCTGTCCTTGAGTGAAATTTGTCCAGCGACAGACTTCTTGGAATATTCCACAATATCCAAGAACAGCACACTGCACATTATGGTCTTGTTACCGCGCTCTTCCATTCAGATTTCCTGTATCTTGATGCTCGCCTTTACCCCAATACTCCGTCTTTATGATTAGCCGGATCTATTCATATAGATTCTAGTGTTAGTCAGTGTTTTACACCAGACTTACTTTTATTCACGATTGCCGGTGCGGCGTGTCTGGCACTTTTCGCTGCATGAGCAGTATTTCGCACTGACTTGATTGTTTGTGTTACATCAGGCCGCCGGGTGGGCAACAATTTCTGCTGCTGCGAATTTTCGCTGCCGGCGGCAATACCCACCCACTCCAATACTTTTGCCACCTCTCCCTCACCCAATTCTGCAGTCATGCCACGTTTGAGGCGCGGCGGCAAGTTGATTATACCGAAGCGTATGCGCATCAGCCGGCTTACCGGAAGCCCCAGCGCATCGAACGTACGGCGCACCACGCGATTGCGACCCTCCTTGAGCATCACGCGATACCAATGGTTGTATCCTTCGCCTCCCTGGTCTTCAAGTTTTTCAAACTTCACCAGGCCGTCTTCCAGTTCAACGCCCTGCTTGAGCACCAGATTCAACTGACCTTCCGTCATGACTCCTTGGACCCGCACCGCATATTCGCGCTCCACTTCAAAACGCGGATGCATCAACCGGTTCGCCAACTCGCCCGAAGTGGTAAAAATTAGCAAGCCGCTGGTATTGAAATCCAGACGGCCGACCGCAATCCATTTCTGACCTCGCAATTTGGGCAGCTTATCAAACACGCTATTGCGTTTTCCCGGATCGTCGCGACTGACGATTTCGCCTTCCGGTTTGTGGTAAAGCAACACCCGTGCTGCGTAATCTCGTTCGCCAACGCGTATCGTGCGGCGTTCAGTTTTCACCAGATCGCCTTCAACCACCCGCATACCCAGGCTTGCAGTTTCTCCGTTCACACTGACCTGCCCTTTTGCGATCCATTCTTCCATCATGCGGCGCGAGCCGAATCCTGCATTCGCCAGTATTTTCTGCAACTTCTCTCCCTGCTGCTTTTCTTCCGATATAGACCCTTCGACTCCTGGCTCGTGAACCAGGTCCGCCCGGGAACGCGTCCGGCCATTACTTTTCATGTTGCCACCTCGCGACGCTCCAGCAGGGCTTGTGCCAAAGTTCCGCTGTCCACTTGTTCCAGTTCACCTCCCACAGGCAATCCGCGCGCGATGCGGGACACTTTGACATCAAGTGAACGCAGTAATGTTGCCAAATAATGTGCCGTGGCATCTCCTTCCACCGTGAAGTTGGTCGCAAGGATCACCTCGCATTGATGCTCCTTTACGCGTTTGACGAGACGCTCGATATGCAACTCATTTGCGCCTATCCCGTCGAGTGGCGAAAGCCTTCCCATCAGAACGAAGTACTGCCCGCGGTAACACTGCGTTTGTTCCATCATCAGCAAGTCGGCAGGCATTTCGACCACGCACAACAGGCTCGCATCGCGTTTGGGGGAAGCGCATAAGCTACATACCTCCTGCTCTGAAAAATTATTGCACTTGCTGCAATGCTGGACATTGGTGACCGCAAGCTCCATTGCCCGTGCCAGATGGAGCGCCCCCGAACGGTCGCGTTGCAACAAATGATAGGCCATACGCTGCGCAGATTTTGGACCTACGCCGGGCAGACATCTCAATGCGGAAATCAACTCTTCGAGATGTGAAGGCATCACCAGAGGAGAGGACATCAGAATGGAAGTTTCATCCCGGGTGGCAAGCCCATGCCGGCGGTAAATCCGCTCATGCGCTGCTGTGAAGTTGCTTCCACCTTTTTCAATGCTTCGTTGATGGCCAGCACGATCAAGTCCTCCAGCATTTCCTTGTCGTCTGTTAAGAGGCTGTCATCCAGCGAAACCCTGCGCACCACATAGCCACATGTCATGGTGACTTTGACCAGGCCGGAGCCGGCCTGTCCTTCAACTTCCACCGTTGCCAGTTCAGCCTGTGCCTTTTGCATATTCTGCTGCATTTGCTGGGCTTGCTTCATCATTCCGCCCAATCCACCCTTCATCATTTTCATCCCTCCTTGACTTCCTGTATCGGTTTGATTGATTCCGTTATCAGAATTGCATCCAGCTTTGCCTGCGCGTCGTGCACAAAGCGATCATGCACAATTGAATCACTCGCCAGTTGCTGCTTAAATTGCCTGTTCTGCTGCTCCAGGAGCGCAGGCGTTGCCGCCTCGGATTTGCCCAGCACGATTTTCAGTATTATCGGCTTGGCAAAATAATCGGATAGCGCGGTCTGCAATTTTTCTGTTGCCGACTTGTTGGTTTGCAAATGCTTATGTTCTTGCGACAAGCGCAGAATAATTTCCCGCTCCGAGAAACTTTCCAATATGCAGTGTTTCGCCAACTGCTGTGCCATTCCCTGCACGTTCAACTGTTCCAATATCACGCCCCAGTCAGGTTGACTACCCGATGCAATTTCTCCCTTTGAAGACGGGCTATCTGCAACCTGCCGAACCAAAGCGGATTTTTGACCGGTGGTGGCAGCCTTTTCGCCAGTGTCAACGGATTGAGCACTCGACCGCACCTTGGCAACAGGTATATTCGATGATGGCTGCGCGATTTCCCGGGCAGGCGCAAAAGCCAGCATACGCAGCAGCGTCATGACAAAGCCTGCGTATTCATCAGGTGCCAGATCGATGTCATCACGGCCGTGGATAGCGATCTGATACAGCAACTGTACCTCTTCAGCAGTAAACGCAGCAGCCAGTTCCAGTTGCCGGGCACGCTCCGGTTCATCTTCGTCAATGGCCTGCGGCACAGTCTGCGCCACGGCAATACGGTGCAGCAACGTTGCCAATTCCTGCAATGCTGTATCGAACGCAATACTTCGCGCGGCCATATTGTCGGCGATTTCAAGAAGCGCAATGCCATCCTGCTCACGCAAGGCCGCCAGCAAATCATACAGATAGCCCTGGTCAATCGCGCCCAGCATGGTGTGCACCGCAGATTCCTCCACCTTGCCGGCGGAAAAGGCAATAGCCTGGTCCATCAAACTCAACGCGTCGCGCATACTGCCCTGCGCGGCTCGCGCGATCAATGCAATTGCGCCGTTCTCGAATGATATCTCCTCTTGCCCGAGCACATACTGCAAATGGCGGGCAATCAGGGCAGGCGGCAACTGTTTCAGGTTGAATTGCAGGCAGCGCGACAGAACCGTGACAGGGATTTTTTGCGGATCAGTGGTGGCCAGAATGAATTTGACCTGTGCGGGAGGCTCCTCAAGAGTCTTCAACATTGCGTTAAAGGCGGATTTGGACAGCATGTGCACTTCGTCGATGATATAGACTTTGAAACGTCCACTGCTGGGTGCGTATAAAGCGCTTTCCAGCAATTCACGCATATTGTCCACCTGCGTGTTCGATGCAGCATCCAATTCGATCAGATCAACGAAACGCCCGCTGTCGATTTCCTTGCAGGCACTGCACTCGCCGCATGGAGTGGCAGTGATACCAGTCGCGCAATTTAGCGACTTGGCAAAAATTCGCGCAATGGTGGTCTTGCCGACTCCACGCGTACCTGTAAACAAATATGCATGATGCAGGCGATTATGCGTGAGTGCGTTACTCAGCGCACGAACCACATGCTCCTGGCCCGCCAGTTCCGCGAAGTTTTTTGGACGCCATTTGCGGGCTAGAACCGTGGTTGCAGACAAGATTGAGCCAATTTATAAGTTCGACGGAGAACATCCATAAACACTGGCAAGGACACTGAAACTGAACGATACATCATCGTGCACCCGCCCCAATAAGGAGGCGAGCCTTACCCCCGGCACTTGCATAAGTAGCTGTGGCTGCTTCCTTCCGGACCTGACCAGATTCACTACGCTGCAATGCGGGGAGACCCGCCAATTCATAAATTCCGTAATGCGGACAACCAAGGCGGTATGATAGTTGAATTAATCGGCAAAATCCATGCCAAATCAGCGTTCAGTTTGGCTTGAGTATGGTTTAGCCCAACAAAATAGGCATATTTGTGCATTTCTTATAATTCAATTCGAACTTGATATTCGAATCTGCGCGCAAATGTGCGGATGTGCGCCTCCAATATGCAAATCTCTCCGACTAATCGGAACATTGGAACCACTGCGATTGCGCCTCCAACTCATGGAGTTTGAATTCGCAAGTCCCTTCCGTGCGGGGCTAGTCACTATCAGCTTAACGCCAGCGCCCCGGCAATCAATATCACCAGACCCAGCGCCAGCGTGAACCAGGCCAAATCATGGTCATGTCGCAGGCGGCGAAACAGTCTTGGCGGGCGTGGCGGGCGCGCCAAGCGCCTTCTGTCGCGCAGGGTTGGCGCTTGCAGGCGTGCCAGGGCGGTTGCGGAATCGAAACGGCGCGACAGTGTCAGGCGATTGTCGGTTTCCACGTCCGCAGACATGCGGCGCATGGCGGGTTTGCTATTGGCAATCGGTTTGAGTCTGAACGTCCTTTTATCGACTTCTGCTGCGTGCGCGCTTTCCTTGGCGAGGCTGTCGGCACTGCATTGCATCTCAAAAGGTGGCGGCGCCAGTTCCTGCAGGCAATGGCGCAAATCATCTAGCATTTCCCATGCGTTCGCATAACGGGCCGACGGCCTTTTCTCCATCGCGCGTTTGACCACCAGATCAAGCAGTGGTGGAACTTCCGGATTGACCTGGCTGGGCGGGGACGGGTCGAAAGTCACCACGTTGTGCATCACTTGGGTCAGGGTATCGCCCTTGAAAAGCTTGACGCCGGTCAACATTTCGTACAGCACGATACCCAGCGAAAAAATATCGGTGCGGTGGTCGAGCGCGTTACCGCCGATTTGTTCGGGCAACATGTATTTTGGCGTACCCAAGCGGGTACCGAGTTGAGTCTTGATATCCGAGACCTTCAGCCGGGCAATGCCAAAATCCATGATCTTGATCCGCCCACTGGGCAGCAACATGATGTTGCCGGGCTTGATGTCACGGTGGATCACGCCACTATCGTGTGCAAACGCGAGGCCTTCGGCCACCTGCTCGGCTATGGCGACTGCCTCGCGAATCGCAATCGATGACTGTCCCATGCGCTCGATCAATTCGCTGCCATTGATCAACTCCATCGCCATGTAGGCCAGCCGGTTTTCCTCGCCAAAGTCATAGATGGTAATAAGGGCGGGGTGGTTGAGGGGCGCAGCGGCTTTGGCCTCCTGGAAAAACCGCGCCTGATACTCTTCGCGATTCTGTTCGGTTTCATCCAGCGCTATGGTCTTGAGCGCCACTGTACGATCGAGTACCGGATCAAGTGCCTTGTAGACTACTCCCATGGCACCACGTCCCAGTTCTGCCTGGATACGATAGCGCCCCAATTGCTTGAGCTTACGGCTTGCCATGTGCCAAACTAATCATGCGATCAATCGCTGCGGAGACATCGCTCCCGATGTAGGGCGCCAATGGCCGTGGCCGGTCCGGCACTCCCAGTCGCAACGCGACGGCCGTCCCAAGCAACAAGAAGGCTGCGAAGACGGTGACCAAGATAAAGCGGCGCCTGCGTTGGTGCAGTGCGCGACGATCAAGGTGAAACACCTGATAGGTACGCAGTCCGGCATCGCTGAAATTGTCGGTCCGTACCAGTATGTTCTCGGAACCGGGTGACATTTGCGCGAGCGCGTTGCGAAAATTTTGCGAAACCAGCAAGCTGGCATCGGTGGCAAAGGCAGCCATCACCGACGCTGTAGCCACCCCGTCTCCGGCAAGCAGATCTCCGGACGAGCCTTTCAAAATTTCCACCGGGCCATGGTCGATGCCGATGCACAGCCCAAGCCCAGCCAGGTTGGCACTCAGTGCACGCTCAGCAAAAGCCAATGCCGCAGGTGCATTGTCCAACACCGCCACGGCAGCGCCACCATTCCCTGAAAGCACGATTCGGGCGTTTTCTGGAAGGTCGGGCAACAGCATGGCAAGAACGGTATCAAGCTGTGCGCTCAATCGCGCCTGCTCGGCCACCGGGCGGCGCGCGTAGTCGGGCAGCCGAAGCAGAATAACGCTGCTCTGTGCCGGCAAATGTTCAAGTTCGGTCATAGGCAAGGGATAACCGAATTATGCCGTTCTTTCCTTGCAGCCTTATAAACACAAAGCAATCTAACAATACTTTCAATTCGCCACCTTAACCGGTATTGCGGCAATTCGCCCGCTCCACTTTGCCGGGCCGATTTCGTGTACCGAGCAACCATTGGCATCCACCGCGACAGTGACTGGCATATCTTCAACACCGAATTCGTAAATCGCTTCCATACCGAGGTCGGCGAAAGCGATCACCTTGGCGCTGCGAATCGCCTGCGCAACCAGATACGCAGCGCCGCCGACCGCCACCAAATATACTGCACCGTATTTCTTGATGGACTGGATCGCGGCCTTGCCGCGTTCGGCCTTGCCTATCATGCCGATCAAGCCGGTCTGTTCGAGCATGGTATCGGTGAATTTATCCATCCGCGTTGCGGTAGTCGGTCCTGCCGGGCCGACAACTTCGTCGCGTACCGGGTCGACAGGGCCAACGTAGTATATGAAGCGACCGCTGAAATCAACCGGCAGCGTTTCACCCCTCGCCAGCATCTCGACGATGCGTTTGTGTGCGGCATCTCGCCCGGTCAATAATTTCCCTGTCAAGAGCAGCGTTTCCCCCGGCTGCCACTTTGCGATGTCGGCACGGGTAATGTTATCGAGATTTACTCGGCGTGCATCCGGCGCGGGTTTCCAGTGTATATCGGGGTAATCCTCGAGTTTTGGTGGTGTGAACCTCGCCACGCCGCTACCATCCAGCTCAAAATGGACATGTCGGGTGGCAGCGCAGTTAGGAATAAGCGCGACTGGCTTTGAAGCTGCGTGAGTCGGATAATCAAGAATCTTCACATCCAGCACAGTGGTCAATCCACCCAATCCCTGAGCGCCGATGCCGAGCGCGTTTACCTTGTCGCAGATATCGATTCGCAATTCCTCGATGTAGTTTCGCGCTCCGCGCGCTTTGAGTTCAGTCATGTCGATGGGTTGCAACAGCGATTCCTTCGCCAGCAGCATCGCTTTCTCCGCCGTACCGCCGATGCCGATACCCAGCATCCCAGGCGGGCACCACCCCGCGCCCATGCCGGGCAATTGGCTCACCACCCACCCGACCACATCATCGCTTGGATTGAGCATCGCGAAACGCGCCTTGTTTTCCGAGCCACCGCCTTTGGCGGCGATACGTACTTCCACCTTGTCGCCCGGCACGATGTCGACATGCACTACCGCCGGCGTATTGTCGCCTGTGTTCTTGCGCCTGCCTGCCGGGTCGCTGACGATGGAGGCCCGCAACACGTTGTCCGGCAACAGATAAGCCTTGCTCACTCCCGCATTCACCATATCGTTCACAGACATCGTAGCGTTTTCCCATCGCACATCCATTCCAATGCGCACGAACGCGACGACGATACCTGTATCCTGACAGATGGGCCGATGCCCCTCAGCGCACATGCGCGAGTTGGTCAGTATCTGCGCCATCGCGTCCTTGGCTGCAGGCGATTCCTCGCGGTGATATGCATCAGTCAATGCCTTGATGTAATCGGCTGGATGGTAGTAGGAAATAAACTGCAACGCGTCGGCGACGCTATCGATGAAATCCTGCTGGCGTATGGCGGTCATGACAAGGTTAGCGTGGTATAGTTTCAATGAGTATGCGCATCTATGAACGCACCGTCAAATACATTGCTAAAGATTATGGCTACGTGAAACGCGTTACATTTTGCTCTCGCGTGACAAACAAACAATTCGCCGGTGCCCCTCCAGCAGAAAACGGAAGAGGACCTAGCCTTTGTCTTAATACACAGATATGTGGTGGGCCGTGAAAGACTTGAACTTTCGACCAATGGATTAAGAGTCCACTGCTCTACCAACTGAGCTAACGACCCATTTTTATTCGAACATGATTACTGGCGCAAATTATCGGAAATGCTTATTGCTTTGTCAAAACAATTGTAAGCGGTTAGCCGCCCCACCTATGAAGCTGAGGGAATTTGTGCTGATGGTTTGATTGGCAGGAGTTCGTCGATGCGTCTCATGGTCCAGACGGGAAG
>JBAVGB010000064.1:0-25967 GCA_049684555.1 Gallionella sp.
ACTCGTAGGTTGATCAAAAATCAAAACCGCCGGTGGTAGACCGGCAGCTAGTTACTTTCTTTTGCGTCGCCAAGAAAAAGTAACCAAAGAGAAGGCGACCCAGGTTTACCGCCCCCTTGGGGGGTTCCCTCGATAGGGCGCAAGCAAACGGGGCTGCGCAACTCGACCTGGCGGGGCGCACACCCCGCGCCCCACTGCGGGACTCGAACAGTGCTCGCCTAAACCTCCGCTCGCTTGCGCCCGATCGAGGCGGTGCACATGGGAACTGCAAAGCAAAACCGAAAAAACGGCTGGGCCTTGCCCACGATGTCGGGCGAAACCGGACATTATCAATTACAAAAAAAGTCGTGCGCGCAGCGCACACAAAACCGCTTTGTTTTCTTTCCCCTGTGCGCCGCCGAGTAGCGCAGGCTGGCCAGGGGTAGTCCGACGAATATTTTAGAGCACGTGGCCGCGCAGCGGATCGTGCGAGTTTATGAGGAGGCCTGACCAGTCGAGCAACGCAGGGAACCGCGAAGCGGCGGCAAACCGGGGTCGCCTTCTTTTTGGTTACTTTTTCTTGGCGACGCAAAAGAAAGTAACTAGCTGCCGGTCTACCCCCGGCGGTTTTCGATCTATGTCTCTGCACTCAAGCCAGCCTACGCTTGCTATTCGGGGTCAAGCATGAATTCGTTGACGTCACCGGCCACCATAATTATGAAGTCGGCAACATCCTGCATATATGCAGCATCAACAGGTTGCTGAACTATTCGTAATCCATCATTTGATTTCGCAGTTGTTTTGTTTCGGTGGTAGCGAAGTCCATTTCTATCCAGCTGCTCATACGAAGAATGCAATATTTGATTGCGAAGCTCTTCGGCTTTGAAGCAATTTGCCGCCAATTCATTCATCGCCTCAACTAGCGAAGATGCTGGGAAGTTGAATTTCTGTTTTCCTGCTGCACTCTTTACTAACGCTGACATCATGTGCACTTTGTTTCGGAATGAGAGCTCTGTGGTGACAATTCTTCCAGTATCTGGAGCAATCTTTAGAAGCTTAATTATGGCTTCAGAAACCTCATCTTCTAGCTCGGCAAACCATACTGCCATTTGACCGATAGCAGACATAAATGGTTGTGGCTCCACCCGTTCTTCATACGTGTAACTAGTTCGCACGAATTTCTCGAAGTAAGCCATATGTAGTTGCCTAACGTAATTTCGGCGTCGTACAAACCACATCCGCATTCTGCCCCCGATTCCTCAATGCATGATCCATCAACACCAGCGCCAGCATCGCCTCGGCGATCGGCGTCGCGCGGATGCCGACGCAGGGATCGTGGCGGCCGTGCGTCTCCACGGTGGTCGCTTCGCCCTGCAGGTTGATCGTGCGCCTCGGCAGGCGGATGCTCGAGGTCGGCTTGATCGCGACGTGCGCGACGATGTGCTGCCCGGTGGAGATGCCGCCGAGGATGCCGCCGGCGTGGTTGGACAGGAAACCCTGCGGCGTCATCTCGTCGCCGTGCTCGGTGCCCTTCTGGGTCACGCAGGCGAAGCCCGCGCCGATCTCGACGCCCTTCACCGCGTTGATGCTCATCAGCGCGTAGGCGATCTCGGCATCGAGGCGGTCGTACACCGGCTCGCCCAGGCCGACCGGCACATTCTCCGCCACCACGGTCAGCTTCGCGCCGATCGAGTCGCCGGACTTGCGCAGCGCGTCCATGTAGTCTTCCAGCGCCGGCACCACGCCGGGATCGGGCGCAAAGAACGGGTTGTCATTGACACCGTCCCAGCTTTTGAACGGGATCTCGATCTCGCCGATCTGCGCGATGTAGCCCCGTATCACCACGCCGTATTTTTCCTTCAGCCATTTCTTCGCGATCGCGCCGGCGGCGACGCGCACCGCGGTCTCGCGCGCGGAGGAACGCCCGCCGCCGCGATAGTCGCGAAAGCCGTATTTCTGCGTGTAGGTGTAATCGGCGTGGCCGGGGCGGAAGGTGCTGGCGATGTTGCCGTAATCCTTGCTGCGCTGGTCCTCGTTGCGGATCAGCAGCGCGATCGGTGTGCCGGTAGTCTTGCCCTCGAACACGCCGGACAGGATTTCCACGCTATCCGATTCGCGCCGCTGGGTGACATGGCGCGAGGTGCCGGGCTTGCGCCGGTCAAGGTCGTGCTGCAGGTCGACAGCCGACAGCGCCATCCCGGGCGGGCAGCCGTCCACCACGCAGCCGATTGCCGGACCGTGCGATTCACCGAACGAGGTGACGGTAAAAAGAGTGCCGATTGTGTTTCCAGACATGACCTGACCCCGCGTTATTATTGCCGCGAGTTTAACATAACGGCCACCCTACATAAGCCCGCCAGACCGGAGACTGAGCGATGAAAGCAATATTGATGACCGCCGCCGGCGGCCACGCAGTTGGCACGCTTGCGCAACCTGTCGCTGTGTTATGAATTGATGCTCGAGAACGGGGAAGCAATGCTCCTCCCCTGACAAGGAGAGGTTGGGAGGGGTTTACGCTTCCCGGTTGCGCATGTGATCCGCCACCTTGGCGAATGCGGCGGACAATTCCTGGCGCAGCGCCGCGTCCTCCACCACCTCGTCCAATGCCATATTCATGCACAGCAGCCACTGGTCTCGTTCCGTATTGCCGATCGGAAAGCGCAAATGGCGGGCGCGCAGCATCGGATGGCCGTATTCCTCGACATACAGCGGCGGTCCGCCCATCCAGCCGGTCAGGAATTTGTACAGTTTGTCGGTCGCGCCCCGCAGGTCTGGCGCGTGCAGCTTGCGGATGCCATAGGCTTCCGGCAATTCGTCCATCAATTCATAGAACCGGACCACCAGCGCGCGCACCTTCTCCGCGCCGCCAATGCTTTCAAAATGGCTTAGGGGTTTGCTCATTTGTTGCTCACTTAGATTTCAGACTACAGATTTTACCCTACCCGAAGCGGAAACCTGGCCAGCACCTCGTAGCCCGCGAGTCCGTTGCGGCTGACCGACTGCACCAGCGCAAAATCCACGACCTGCCAGCACACCGGCTGCCTCCGGGGCATTTGTTGGGGCAACGCTTCGTCAGTCCAGCGGGCATTGCGCAACAGCGTGACGTGGGGCTGGTAGGCGCGCTGGTCGAAACTGAACCCGTGCGCCGCCAGGCGTTGTTGCAGCGTGCCGACCAGTTGCGCCAGCTGTTGCGGCGGTTCGGCCGGCACGGCATACACGATATGGTTCTGCCCCCAGTACCTGGCCGCATCGAAGCACAGCTCGAATGGCTGGCCGCTGACCTCCTGCGCGGCCAGTTGCAATGCCTCAAGCCTGGAAAGCTCGACATTGCCGATGAACACCAGTGTGTTATGCAGTGTCTCGCCAAGCATGGCGCGGCCGCCGCACAGCTTATGCAGCGCCTTCTGCCACGCGGCCAGCAGGCGACTCTCCGCGGCGGTCGGCCACAACGCGAAAAACACTTTTGCCTTCGGATTAGCGGATTGATGTGTCATGGACCGCATTTTATCCGCAACCCGAAGATGGTCGAGCGCGACACCGCATTCGGGTAAAATGCGCGCCTTACTTCATTGAGCCCCGCCCTGGAAACCTCCAAAACCTCGCGAGCCTGGTCAAGTGCCAGGCACCGCGCAGCAAATGACTAGGCATATCAGGGTTGATAGACGAGGAATGAGCGAGCACGCAACAACGCAATTGACAGGCGCAGCAGATTTTCGAGGTTTTCAATGACCGCACGTTTGCGCGAAATCCCCTATAACTATACTTCGTTCTCCGACCGCGAGATCGTGTTGCGCATCCTCGGCAGCGAGGCCTGGGACATCATCAACACGCTGCGCAAAGAGCGCCGCACCGGGCGTTCCGCGCAGATGCTCTACGAGGTATTGGGCGATATCTGGGTGGTGTCGCGCAACCCGTATCTGCAGGATGATCTGTTGGGCAACCGCAAACGCCGCAACGCGTTGATCGGCGCGCTGCATCACCGCCTGCACGCGATCGACGCGCGCCGCAATGACAATGAAGTCGTCAAGCGCCTGCTGGAACTGGCCCGCTCGGCGGTCGACCGCTTTGCCGGCGAGTTCGAGCAGACCCTGCAGCTGCGCAAACGCGCGCTGCGCGAATTGAGCCGCATCACCCGCCGCGACAACATCCAGTTCGACGGGCTGGCGCGCGTCTCCCATGTCACCGACGCGACCGACTGGCGCGTGGAATATCCCTTCGTGGTGCTGCATCCCGACACCGAGGAAGAGATCGCCGCACTGGTGCGCGCCTGTATCGATCTGAAGCTCACCATCATCCCGCGCGGCGGCGGCACCGGTTACACCGGCGGCGCGGTGCCGCTGGACCGGTTCTCGACGGTGATCAACACCGAAAAACTCGAGTCGCTCTCCGCGGTCGAACAGCGGGTCCTGCCGGGACTGAGCGAGCCGTATGCCACCATTCATTGCGGTGCCGGGGTGGTCACCCGCCGCGTGATGGAAGCCGCCGAGAACAGCGGACTGGTGTTCGCGGTCGATCCGACTTCCGCGGACGCCTCCTGCATCGGCGGCAATGTCGCGATGAACGCAGGCGGCAAGAAGGCCGTGCTGTGGGGGACCGCGCTGGACAATCTGGCGTCGTGGCGGATGGTCACGCCGGACGGCATGTGGATGGAAGTCGAACGACTGAATCACAACCTCGGCAAGATCCATGATGTAGCCGAAGCATCCTTCCGCATCAGCCGTTTCGAGGCGGACGGCCAAACCCCGATCAACAAGAGCGCACACGGCGCGCCGGAGATACTGACTATCCCCGGCACTGCATTCCGCAAGGCCGGCCTGGGCAAGGATGTAACCGACAAATTCCTGTCCGGGCTGCCCGGCATCCAGAAGGAAGGCTGCGACGGCATCATCACCTCGGCGCGTTTCATCCTGCACCGCGCGCACCAGCATACCCGTACCGTGTGCCTGGAATTTTTCGGCCAGGTGCGCGACGCGGTTCCCGCGATCGTGGAAATCAAATCCTATATGGATGGACATGCCGGCGCGCTGTTGGCCGGGCTGGAGCATCTGGACGAGCGCTACCTGAAGGCGGTGGGCTATGCCACCAAGTCGAAGCGCGGCGCCCGACCCAAGATGGTGCTGCTCGCGGACGTGGTCAGCGACGACGCGGATGCGGCGGCGCAGGCGGCTTCCGAGATCGTGCGCCTGGCCAACCTGCGCAGCGGCGAAGGATTCATCGCGGTATCCGCCGAGGCGCGCAAGAAATTCTGGCTGGATCGCGCGCGGACCGCCGCGATCGCCAAGCACACCAACGCGTTCAAGATCAACGAGGACGTGGTGATCCCGCTGCCGCGCATGGGCGATTATTGCGACGGCATAGAGCGCATCAACATCGAGTTGTCGCTGCACAACAAGCTGAAGCTGCTGGATGCGCTCGACGGCTTTTTTGCCGGCGAGCTGCCGCTGTATCACCAGGACGACGCGCAGGTGGGCGACCAGGAACTGCTGGGCAACCGCTCGGACGAGGCCAGAAAACTGCTCGCCGATGTGCGCAAGCGCTGGCAGTGGCTGAACGATAATCTCGATGCGCCGCTGGACGCCTGCCCGTTCGCCCCCGCTGACGCGCAGGACGCCAGGACTGTCTTCGATGCGGTGCAGCGCCATCTGCTGAGCGCCTCATGGAAGCGCGAACTGCGCGAACCGCTGCGCCAGCTGTTTTCCGGCGGTACCTACCAGCCGGTGCTCGACCAGTGCAACGTCATCCATCAAAACGTGCTGAAAAGCCGCGTGTTCATCGCGCTGCACATGCACGCCGGAGACGGCAACGTGCATACCAACATCCCGGTGAATTCCGACAACTACGAGATGCTGCAGCAGGCCAATGGCGCGGTGGCGCGCATCATGCAACTGGCAAAAAATCTCGGCGGGGTGATCTCCGGCGAGCACGGCATCGGCATCACCAAGTTCGATTTTCTCGAAGCGGACGAGATCAGCGCGTTCGCCGCGTACAAGCACCGGGTCGACCCGGAAGGACGCTTCAACAAGGGCAAGCTGCTCGGCGGCGGCAACCTGGAGCGCGCGTATACGCCGAGCTTCAACCTGATGGAACTGGAAAGCCTGATCCTGGAAAAAAGCGAACTGGGCGAGATCTCCGATTCGATCAAGGACTGTTTGCGCTGCGGCAAGTGCAAGCCGGTGTGCAGCACCCATGTGCCGCGCGCCAACCTGCTTTATTCGCCGCGCAACAAGATACTCGGCACTTCGCTGCTGATCGAGGCATTCTTGTACGAGGAACAGACCCGGCGCGGCATTTCGATCCGGCACTTCGACGAATTCGGCGATGTCGCCGATCATTGCACGGTATGCCACAAGTGCCTGAACCCCTGTCCGGTGGACATCGATTTCGGCGATGTATCGGTCGCGATGCGCAATTTCCTGCGCAAGCAGGGCAAGAAAAAATTCAGCCCGGTCACCGCGGCTGCTATGCTGTTCCTCAACGCCACCGACCCAACCGCCATCAAGGTGGTGCGCAAGGTGATGATCGCGTGGGGGTACAAGGCGCAGCGCATCGGCTACCAGTTCGCCAAGCGTTTCGGCCTGCTGAAAGGGCAGACTGCGCGCCCCCCTGCAACGGTGGGCGGCGCACCGGTCAGAGCGCAGGTGATCCACTTCATCAACAAGCCGATGCCCGGCAACCTGCCGAAGAAAACCTCGCGCGCGCTGCTCGACATCGAGGACAACAGCGTCGTGCCGATCATCCGCGACCCGCACAGGTCCGGCGAGGACAGCGAAGCGGTGTTCTACTTCCCCGGTTGCGGTTCCGAGCGCCTGTTCGGACAGGTCGGGTTGGCGACACAGGCGATGCTGTACGAGACCGGCGCGACCACCGTGCTGCCGCCCGGCTATCTGTGCTGCGGCTATCCGCAGAATGCATCCGGCCAGGCAGACAAGGCCAACCAGATCACCACCGACAACCGCGTGCTGTTCCATCGCGTCGCAAACACGCTGAATTATCTGGACATCAAGACAGTGATCGTGTCGTGCGGAACCTGCATGGACCAGCTGCTGAAATACCAGTTCGACAAGATCTTCCCCGGATGCCGCCTGCTCGATATCCACGAATACCTTTTGGAGAAAGGGATCAAGGTGCAAGGTGCAAGCGGCGTGAGGTACATGTATCACGATCCCTGCCACTCACCGATGAAAACCTACCAGCCGCTCAAGGTGGTAAACGAATTGATGGGCGCGAAAGTGCCGCTCAACGAACGCTGCTGCGGAGAATCCGGCACCTTCGGCGTGACCCTGCCGCAGATCGCAACCCAGGTGCGCTTCCGCAAGGAAGAAGAGATGCGCAAGGGTGCGAACGCATTGCGCGCCGACGGTTTCCAGGGGGAAGTAAAGATCCTGACCTCCTGCCCGTCCTGCCAACAGGGCCTGTCGCGCTACAATGAAGACAGCGGCACAACCGCCGATTACATCGTGGTGGAAATGGCCAAACACCTGCTCGGCCCGGATTGGCTGGCGGATTATGTGAACAAGGCCAACAACGGCGGGATCGAGCGGGTATTGTTGTGACGGCTTCCGATCGATTGCCTTACCTGGTAACGTTACTGCAGGGGGAATACCGTGGCATGTGAGTTATGCGAACAGGCTGGCGGCAGCCTGCTCTGGCAGGATGAAACTTGCCGCGTGGTGCAGGTTGCGGATGCCGACTATCCCGGATTTTGCCGCGTCATCTGGAAGCAGCACGTCAAGGAGATGACCGATCTTTTCGTTGCCGAACGGGAACATCTGATGACAACCGTGTTTGCCGTCGAAGCAGCGGTACGCGCGGCACTGCATCCCGACAAGATCAATCTCGCCAGTCTCGGCAACATGACGCCCCATTTGCACTGGCATGTCATTCCGCGCTTCAGACAGGACAAGCACTTTCCGCAACCGATCTGGGGAGCAGGCCAGCGCGAAGGAACATCATCGCTTCCGCCTGACTGGCAGGCGCGCCTCGTGGAAAGCGTACGCTCGAACTTGGGTGGCAGATCATGCTGAATCTTGTGCCCGAACCCACCGATGACAGCGCCGATCCGCTTTTCCGGGATGCCGAAAGCTGCTCACAGTGGCTCAACCAGCTGCAGTTGACCAACCTGCAAGTTGCGCACAGCCTGTTGCTCACCCAGATCAACGAACTCAACCGCTTCCGGCTGGATGGCCTGGAACGGCTGAAAATACTGGAGTTGCTGCGCGACACGGTTCATTACGTGCAAAACGATTACGCCAGGAAACTCATCTCCAGGCCGTTGCCGCTGGGTGAAGGCGAGCTGATCGTTTTCCTGGCCATCGTGAAACTTTGGCAGACGATGGCGCTCGGTTACCAGCGCTGCCTGCAGGACCGCATCGCCGGAGACAAGCGGCTCGGCAAGCGTGGCGCCATGCTGTGCCAACGCTGCCTGCTGTATAACGGACTGGCAATTTTGGAGCACATGCGCACGGGGTATGAACCTGATACCGGGTTATGGCAGCAATTGCACGGGTTGTATGCATTTGCAGAAGAAAACGGACTGCAACACAAGGAAATTCCCGACCCCCTGAACGGACGCGAGCCGCTCAGCAGTTGCCACAACATCTATGTGAAAATTCTGCTCACCTGCTATGCGCGTACCACAGAGCTAAGCCGTTCACAACTGCAGATGCTGGATGCATGGCTGACGGAATGGAGCGAAATGGTTCCCGTGCAGCGCAGCTATACGATCAGCAAGGGCGATGCCCAGCCTCTCGCGCTGGATCTTGCCGGCACCCAGGGACTGCAGCCGGTGAAATGGGTAACGCACAAGCCCAACATGCGTTATCTGACCATGATGCCGCTGAGCAAAACGCTGCGCGTAAAGACCGTCCTGTTGCAACAGGGCCAAACCCCGGCACAGCTTAAACTCGGCAACCATCGCAATGCGCAGGAGTGCATCGAGCTGCTCACTTTCCTGTATCAGTGCTGGTGCGAAGACATCAACATGCGCAACGTCGAGCGGAATCCCGGCTCGCAACTTGCACAACTTTGCTACCCAACCAAAAATATTTACGCCCTGCTGTCCGGCAATCCGTCACGGCCTGACTCGAAACAGCCGCTGGAGGGCTGGCAACTCGAAAATGAAAGCATCCTTGGCGCGAAACTGAAACGCCTTGACGCACTGGGCGGAAGATTGAACAAGCGTCAATTGGTGGCCATGCGCATCGGCGACGCAGAACCGTTCATGCTGGGCGTTACCACGTGGGCGAGCGTGACGCGCACTGGGCAATTAGGCATCGGTGTGCGCTACCTTCCCGGCGCCGTGCAGCCGGTCATGCTTCGTGCTGCCGACCCAAATCCGGGCGCAACGGATATTTCCGCACCGGGCTTTTTATTGCTGCCCGTTCCGGCTTTGCAAACACCCGCCAGCCTGCTCATCCCGAACAACTGGTTTGCGCCTGGGCGCGTTGTGGATATTCAGCATCAGAACGGCGACAAGCAACAGGCAAAAATGGGCTTCAGCGTGGAACGTGGCATCGATTATGAGCGGGTCAGCTTTACCCTAGTTCAGTAACCGCTTGGCCGGAAAAACCAGCGAAAAGGTGCTGCCTTTTCCTTCCTCGCTGACAATTTCGAGCTTGGCCTGATGGCGCATCGCAATGTGCTTGACGATAGCCAGCCCCAGCCCGGTCCCTCCGGTTTCCCTGGAGCGGCTGCGATCGACCCGGTAAAAACGTTCGGTGAGCCGGGGAATGTGCTGTGCGGCGATGCCGATACCGCTGTCCTGCACCGACAGCACCGCTTGGCCGCCGCGCTTGAACCAGCGCAGGATGATTGTGCCGTCTTTCGGCGTATAGCGTATCGCATTGCTGAGCAGATTGCCGAACGCGCTGTGCAGCTCATCGCGGTTGCCGAGCAGGTTGTCGGCAGCGTCGATCTCGATCTGCAACTTGTGACGCCCGCCGCTCAGCAATTTGCCGTCCTGGTATACCTCATTGAGCAGACCTTTGATATCGACTTTTTCTTCGCGCAACGGACTTTGCTCGTTTTCCAGCCGCGACAGGGTCAACAAATCAGCAACCAGACTGTCCATGCGCCTGGTTTGTTCAGACATCAGCTGCAAAGCGCGCCGTGCACTGCTCTGATTGAGGTCGGTCATATCCTCGAGATTTTCGACGAATCCGCTCACCACGGTCAGCGGGGTGCGCAGCTCGTGAGATACGTTGGCGACGAAATCGCGGCGCATCGCCTGGTTGCGCTCGAACTGGGTGATGTCGCGGCTGATCAGCAAGCGCTTGTTGCCGCCGTACGGGATGAGCTTGACTGACAACACCAGTTCTTCATGGCGTGCGGGAACCATTACCAGGGGTTCGTTGAAATTCGACTCATGCAGGTATTCGATGAATTCAGGCTGGCGTACCAGGTAAGTGATGTCCTGCATGATGTCGTGATCTGCATCAAGGTGAAAATGCTGCTGCGCAAGCGGGTTGAACCATTCGAGACGATTTGCTTCGTTGAGGATCGCCACGCCTTCCGGCAGCGCGGAAGTGGCTTGTTCGATATGTTGCAGTTCGGCAGCCAGTTCCTGTTTGGTCTGGTTATGCTGCTTGACCATCTTGTAAAGCTGCGTAAAGACATCATCCCATATTCCGCCGGCTTCGGGTATGCTTTCCAGGCGCGCATCGACCAGCCATTGTCCGAGTTTGAACAGCTGGCGCGCGCGATATGCCATCACGCTCAGCAGCACGATCAACATGAACCATAGCGCGATGACCGCCGAGAACATGCCCCATATCAATAATGCCCCCAGCGCGCTGAATAACACCGGGAGGCTTACCCGGAACCAGAAATCCTGCAAATCAATTTCCTCGAAGAAACAACTGACATGACTGCCGTTTGCATGACCAAACCGGCAAATGGCACCGGGCATACCGATTGGATACACCAACCGGACTGGCCTCAATAATACTTCACCCGGGTCATTGGTTATAGCTGGTCGAAAATCGATAACCGCTTCCGCGCACGGTTTGCACGACACGATCCATTTCGGCCGGCTCCAGGGCGGCGCGCAGACGGCGTATATGCACATCCACCGTGCGTTCCTCGACGAACACCTGTGTACCCCATACCTGGTCGAGCAATTGCGTGCGGCTGTAGACGCGTTCGGGGTGGGTCATGAAAAAATGCAGCAGGCGAAATTCTGTCGGCCCCAAATCGATCGCCTTTCCTTTCGCCGTCACGCGATGGGACGACGGCGACAACTCCAGATGGTCCGCAGTCACGGTTTCATCCGGCAATGTCGGGATATGGCGGCGCAACACCGCGCGTATCCTCGCCATCAGCTCGCGCGGCGAGAACGGTTTGGTGATGTAATCATCCGCACCCGATTCCAGGCCCAGGATCTTGTCGCGCTCGTCGCCGCGCGCGGTCAGCATGATGATGGGGATGTCTTTGGTTCGCGCATCCGCACGAAACTGTTTGGCCAGAATCACGCCGCTGGTATTGGGCAACATCCAGTCCAGCAGAATCAGATCTGGCGCGGCGCCCCGTATCTGCAGCCAGGCGCTGTCGGCATCTTCGGCGCGCAATGCCTGGAAGCCGGCCTGCATCACATTGTAAGCCAGCAACTCCTGGATCGCCGGCTCATCTTCCACAATCAATATCTTCGCATTCATGATTTTGACCTCTTCTCCACATCCCACCATTAACCCGGGAAGGTGAGAATATGAACAAAATGTGACAGGAAGATGACAGTCGCCAAGTTTATATTTTCAAGGGAAGATCAAGCTACTTCCCTTTCGGCTGCCCGGCGCGGCGTGTCTGGGCCGGACGGGTTGGCGGTATTTTTGGGAGTCTTGAATTCATCCGGACGAAACAGCCGCTCTGACAAGGTAGCCTGGATAAAAGGACGCTGGCCGCGCTACAACTCTTTGGCATGGGCAGTCAGGTATTTTGCGACGCCTTCGGTGGAAGCCCCCATACCCGCCTTGCCTTTGCTCCATCCTGCCGGGCACACCTCGCCGTGCTCTTCGGTGAATTGCAATGCATCCACCATGCGCAGCATCTCGTCGATGTTGCGGCCCAGCGGCAAATCGTTCACCACCTGATGGCGCACCACGCCGGCACGGTCGATCAGGAACGAACCGCGGTAAGCCACGCCGTCATCCGCCTCCACATCGTAAGCCTTGCAGATTTCGTGCTTGATGTCGGCCACCATTGGATAGCGAACCTGGCCGATGCCGCCATTGTTGATCGGTGTGTTCTTCCAGGCCAGGTGGGTGAAATGCGAATCAATGGAAACACCGATGACCTCCACATTGCGTTTCCTGAATTCGTCCAGCCTGTGATCGAACGCGATCAGCTCGGACGGACAGACAAAGGTAAAATCCAGCGGCCAGAAGAACACCACGGCATATTTTCCGGCGACATGCTTTTTCAGATTGAACGTTTCGTTGAATTCGTTGTTGCCCATCACCGCAACAGCGTTGAAATCCGGGGCGGCTTTGCCGACAAGTACTGCCATGACTTTCTCCTTGGATCGTGAATTATTTTAGGCGCGCAATCTAGACGCTTGCCATCGCCGCGTCAACCTTGTGTTGCCCGCCGTGCGATCAGGAGACACGATTGCATGCCGGAATGCGCCTGACTGCCCGGCTAGTATGGGGGCCTGGGCAAACTTATTCCGGTCCGGTCAGATCGCGCCACATCGTCATCACCAGCGCCATCAGTGCCGGTCCGACAAACAAACCGATCAGGCCGAACACTTCGAGACCGCCGAGTATGCCGAACAGCACCAGCAGGAAAGGCAGTTTGACCGCATCCCCGATGATTTTCGGACGCACGAAATGGTCGCCTATGAAAAGCACCAGCGCCCCGAACATGAAAACCGAAATTCCGGCTACCGTGTTGCCCTGGACCAGCAGCAAAACCGATACGCTGACAAAAATGATCGGGGCTGCAAAGGGAATCGTCGCCAGCATGCCTGTTGCCAAACTCAACAGCGCGGGATGGGGCGCGCCCGCCAAAATGTAGGCAATGCCGATCAGCAGCCCCTCCCCCAGTCCGACCAGAACCAGCCCACTTACCGTGGCCCGGATTGCATTGGCAGCCTGCAAAGCATAGCGGTCGCCGTTCTCGCCAGCCAGCCTGTTGAGCAGACCGAGTGTCTTGCGCGACAGCTCCTTGCCGTCCCGGTAAATAAAGAAAATTGCAACGATGGTAAAAATCAGCGTAACCAGCCGATGGGCGATCTGTGTGCCGAACCTGCGCGCAAACTCGGAAAGCGTCGCGTTGTCGCTTTGGCCGATCAGCGTGGTCAGCGCGGCTGGATCGGACAGATTTTCGCGCCACCAGCCGGCAGCCTGGCCGCCTACCTTCGGAATACGGGGCAACCAATCCGGAACCGCGATGCCGGATTTCTGCACTGCCATGATCCAGCGTACCAATGTACCGATCTCGGTTGCCGCATGGAACAGGGCGTAGCCGATCGGGAAGAACAACAACGCGGCAACGATGGATGTCATCAAGGCAGCGACCCCGGTATCGCCGAGCCCTGTTTTGGTTTCCATCAGCCGACGCAGCGGCCAGGTGGCGATGACAATCACGACCGCCCATAGCAAGGCCGGCATGAATCCATGCAGCAGCCATGCGGCTAAAGCGAGCAGTATGACGGAAAGGTAGACCCGGAGCTTGTCCTGTGCCAGCATGATTTATCCGGAATGCGTTTTGCAGCCCGGCTCAGGCCGCAATGTCGTCCCCGGCGAAATCATGCTTGCGCGACACGGCGCGAGACTTGCACTGCGGCAATGTGCAGCACTGCGGCTGCAGCCAGATACAGGAAAGCACTCTGCAGATAGGGAAGGAAGTATTGGGCAACCCGGCTGCCGTATTGAACCGCGCTCATGTCGCCGAAATGGCCTGCAAGCAGATAAAAACTCGCATTGGAAATCAGGAAGGCCGCGCCGGTGGCCACGAAGGCGATAGCCGAAAATTCAGCCAGGCCGCGCAGCGAGAACCGGTAGCGTTGCGCATAAAATCTTCCGGCGTACCAGAGCACAAAATAAGTCTGGATCAGGAACCAGTAAGCCGGCGAGAAACACCAGCCGTCCACGCCGCCGTAGTTGAGCGCCAGGTAATCCACCAGCCCGGCCTCGATCAGCAGCGCCGGAAATGCCCAGCGCGGCAGATAAAAACCCGCGAGCAGAAATACCGCCAGGGAAGCGTCCGGCAAGTGCAAAGACGTGCCGAAGTGATATTCCCGCGTTGCCGCCATCAGCGCTGCCAGCATGACAAAAATTGCGATCGTTTTGGTTTGGGTGTTGTTCATTGCATTCCCCGAATTTGATTTTTTCAACGGCGGCAACAGTACACGAAGCCGGGCAAAAAGCAAAGGCGGCGATGCCGCCGCTGCCTGTTGATATTGGCCGGTTAACGGCCAACCTAAAAATTATAGGTTGCATTCAACAAAAAGTTACGCTGTTGCATTGGATAAGCATTATAGCGTCCAGGCGTGGTGGTGCTGGCAACACCATAAGTGAAATATTGCCTATTGAACAGGTTGTTCACTGCTGCAGTCAACAGCCACGAACCCTCCTGGCGGGAAAGCTTCATATCCACCGTGGCATAGGCAGGCATCTTCTGACCAAAGGTGTTGGCCGGGTCGTTATCAAAGTATTGCTGCCCGACATAGCTTGCATTTCCACTGAGCATGGTTTTATCCGAGATCTTCCATGAAGGAGACAGCGAGAATCGTTGCCGCGGCACCAGTGGGATATTATTCCCCGACACATTGATGCCACCATAAGTACCTTCGCGAAACTTCGCCAGCGTAAAACCATATGACGCAGTAACTGACAACGCGTCCGTATAATGATGCGTACCTTCCAGCTCCAGTCCAGAACGACGCGTCGGCGAAAGGTTCATGTTGGTAAACGTGAGTGCATTGTAATAAATCTCGTTGTTCAGGTTCATCTGAAAAACCGCCGCTCGCATGCTCGTTTTTTCGTTTTGGAAGTCGATACCCACCTCGCTATCCACGGAAGTTTGTGGTTCCAATATGGATATTATTGAGTCATATGACGGCCCGCCATATTGATTGAATATTTCATCCACTGTCGCAATCCTGAAACTTCGTCCGATGCGTCCGAACAACGACAAATCCTGATCCAGTTTCTGGCGCAACCCGACGTCATATGCATTAACGGTGCGGGTCTGATCGCCTGACGCATATGCTGCAGGATTAACAGTATCATGTGCTTGATAAATGACCTGCTGTGAACGCGCGCCCAATGTCAGTGTGGTATACGCGCCTAACTGCGAGGTGTTCTGCACATACAGGGCTCGATTGGATTGCGTCGCCAGGATATGTGTGGTCGGTGTGCTGAGACTAGCCGGACTGGTTGAACGAATGGAATCGTAGTTCCAGTCGGCGAGATCCACACCAACGATCATTTCATTGCCACTCCCCCCAAGCTGATAGGGAATCTTCACACGTGGCGTAAAGGAAAGCCGGTTGAGATCCGTATCAAGATAACTGCCTCCGTAAGCCGCAAAATACGCCTGCTGTTTAGTGTCCCGGTATGCAAGCTCCCCAGCCAACTGCCCAAAATCAAGCAGCTGGGTGGTTCCGAGACTGACATGCCCGCCGTCGCTCTTGCCGTAGTCCAGCGGCGTCGAAGTCCCGCGAGGGTCAGTCGTCAGTTCATTCAGGCCGATTGTCGGATCAACTGTCCGCGGACCGGGGTAGCGCAGATTTTGATTGTCCGCACCGAATTTCAGTACAGCTTCGCCATGACCTGCCTCCGCACGAAAATCCCCTTCTAAACTACTTTGATTTATGTTGTTATTGGCGCGATAGTTGGACGAGTCCAGACCGCTGGCGGTGACGCGCATCCCGACACGATTGCGTGAGCCGGACAGCCCCAGTTGCCATTCCTTGGCGCCGTAACTTCCCAAACCAATGCCGGCGCTGCGTTGCGTTTCTTTGCCCGGATGCTTGGTAATGATGTTGATGGTACCGCCTGTCGCGCCGCCGCCATAAAGCACTGCGCCGCTGCCGTTCATGATTTCAATCCGTTCAATCGAAGCGAGCGGAATCGACGACCAGCGTATCGAAGTCAACTGGATATCATTGAGCGGCTGCCCATCGAGCAAGACCAATGTGTTCTGGTTTCCGGTCATGCCAAATCCGCGCATGTCGATTGCCATATCCGGGGTACCGTCATCACTGCGCACCTGAATTCCGGCATATTCCGACAGCAAGACGGGCAATGTCTTGGCTGCACTTTTTTCGATGTCGTCGGCGGTAATCACCGTGACATCCACCGTAGCGTTTTCTGATGCATCCGGAAATCGCGTCGGCGTCACGATCAACAACTCCATTGGTGTGTCGGCATATGCCGCATAGGGTAGTGAGAGCGCACCGAACAGCGCGCCCGCGATAAGCAGTTTTTGTTTCATTGTCGTTCCCTGAGAATATTCCAAGCGTCCCCGCTGGAAAATCAATAATCAGGAAATACGACGAGCGGAAAATCAGAACACCAGCGGTGATGCCGCCAGCCATTGTTCCGATGCAACCACCCGCAGCATCTCCCAGCGTAAGGGAGCCTCTAGAAATTCAGAGTTCGCCCAAATGCAAGGCGCGGGAAAAATTTGCGAGCATCCGCTACGCGGATTGCCTGCTTACCCCGCTTCGCAGCGCCGCATATGGCGCATATGTAAGCAAGAAATTTTTCCCGCAACACAGCAGTTGGGATGAAATCTGGATTTCTAGAGGTTCCCTTTGCTCTCAGGCCGGTATCCGGGCTCGCAAGTCTTGATTCACCGCCTTCCCATAAGATCCCCGGGGGGAATTGCTCACAGTGGCACACTGGTGAATCCGCACTCGCTTACCGTTGCGGGGGCAGCTCAGGCATGGGGAACCTACGTTCCCGCACCTGCTTCCCGTTTAACTCGCCTGCTGGCAGGCGAGCACCTCAAAGCGGCGCGCACTTTATCACAGCATGTCCCGACTTGCTCAAACAGCATTCCCGGTAATCATACAAACTGCTTCCATAAATCCGCGTTAGCGTTTGACTTATCTACACTTTTCAATCTATAGTCAGTGCATGGAAAACGAACTGACCGCACTGGAAAGCAAACTTGCCCAGTTGATACAAGTCAACGGCCAGTTGCGTGGCGAGAATCAACAATTGCGCCAGGAGTTAGCGCACGCTTTGAGCAACAATCGGCAATACACTGACAAGATGAACAAAGCGAAAGCCCGCCTCGAAAAACTGCTGGTTACCCTGCCCGAAAACCAGACATGAGCAATACCGCAAAAACCATGGAAATCAAGCTGCTCGATCGCGAGTTGCGCGTCGCCTGTCCCGAGGAAGAACGCGACGAATTGCTCGAGGCCGTGGCCTATCTGGACAAACGCATGCGCGAAATACGCGATGCGGGCAAAATCGCCAGCGTCGAACGCATTGCGCTGATGGCTGCGCTGAACATCACCCACGAGCTGCTTGGCATGAAAGTCGGGCGCGGCATTGACCTCGCCGACTTTAAGCGTAGAATGAATTCCATGCAGACAGCGATTGACGAAGCACTAGCCGAGCAAGATTCGCTGTTCTGACGAGGATAATGGCCAACTGACTGGCAGTACAAGCCGCCATTGCATCCGGTTGTCGGCACACGACAAGCGGGTACTAGGCGGCAAACCGGAAAATCACACCGGTCAGGTCGTTGGTTTTGGTTTTCCCCTGCGGTGTTCGACAGGCCTATAATTCTTTGAACCAATAAGCTTTGCTTAAGGCCGCAACCCTCAAAGTTACTGTTGTGCGCGTCCCTTGCGGATGTACCTGATGTAACTGGGATGCAGCCCTCTTGAACCCAGGTTCAAGATGCTGGGTCAACGGCACAGGCGGGGGATCTTATTCCGGTGCGACCCCAATTCAATCGGGTCGCATTTTTTTGCCCCACATGGGTGCCTCTAAAAATCAAAACTTCCAAGCCGGACAAGGCGCACGAAAAAATCGCAGCGCCGCATATAAGGCGATATGTAAGCAAGATTTTTGAGCGCAACGCAGTATGGCAACGAAGTTTTGGTTTTGAGAGGTAACCATGCGCTATTGGCTGATGAAATCCGAACCCTCTGATGTCAGTGTCGACGACCTCGCCAATTTTCCCGCCCAAACCGTGGCTTGGTACGGCGTGCGCAACTATCAGGCGCGCAACTTCATGCGCGACCAGATGAAGATCGGTGACGGGGTGCTGTTTTACCATTCGAACTGCAAGGAACCCGGCATCGCGGGCATCGCCAGGGTCAACAGCACCGCCTATCCCGATTCGACGCAATTCGAGCGCAAGGGCAAATACTTTGACCCCAAGGCCACGCAAGAACAGCCGCGCTGGTTCAATGTGGATGTGCAACTGGTCAGGAAGATCGCGCTGATCCCGATCGATGAACTGCGCAAGCACCCGGAACTGCAGCGCATGCGCACCCTGCAGCGCGGCAATCGCCTGTCCATCACGCCGGTTGATCCCGCCGAATGGAAATTCATCACCACCCGGCTGGTGCACAATTAGCATGGAGTGGAGCTTGGGCTATCTGCTGCTCGGCGCGATCGCCGGTTTCCTGGCCGGGATGTTCGGCGTGGGCGGCGGTTTGATCCTGGTGCCGGTGCTGCTGTTTCTGTTCGACCTGCAGCATTTCCCCGCCGAACATTTGATGCTGCTCGCACTCGGCACCTCGATGGCGGCGATCCTGTTCACTTCGCTTTCCAGCCTGCTTGCACACCACCGCCACGGCGCAGTCGACTGGCGCGTGGTGCGCAACATCACCCCAGGCATCTTGATCGGTACCGGCATCGGCGCATCGGTAGCCGCTTCGATCCCGAGCCACGGACTGGCCATATTCTTTGCGCTGTTCGTCTATTTCGTGGCTGCGCAAATTCTGGTCGACATGCGCCCGCAAGCGTCCCGCCAGTTGCCCGGTGCGGTCGGCATGACCCTGACCGGCATGTTCACCGGCGGTTTGAGCAGCTTGGTCTCCATCGGCGGCGGAGCCATCGTCGTCCCGTTCCTGGTGTGGTGCAATGTATCGCTCAGAAATGCGATCGGCACCTCGGCGGCGATCGGCTTTCCGGTGGCAGTCGGCGGCACGATCGGCTATGTGGTCACCGGCATGAACATATCCTGGTTGCCGCCCTACAGCCTGGGCTATGTCTACCTGCCGGCGCTGGTGTGGATCGCGCTCGCCAGCGCGATCACGGCGCCCCTTGGTGCGAAAGCCACCCATCGCATGAAGACCGGGTTGTTGCGCAAACTGTTTGCACTGTTGTTGCTGGTGCTGGCGACCAAGCTGCTGCTCAAGGTAATCGCATGATGCGCCCCGCCACCGCCCGGATCATCGCTACGTAACTGGTCTATTCCGACACCGGCCGAAGGTGGGAATTGCAACCACTCTTGCGCGAATTTAATACCCTTTTTTTTCGCCCTCGTTATAATTAATCACCGTGTCTGCGTGAAGTTTTTTGCAAGCAACACATGGAAGCGGCTCGAATCTTTACTGTTGTATGTTCAATTCACCCAACCGAGGAGCAATAATATGACTCAGCAATATTCCCGTATCATGCGCTGGACCAGCCGCGTGGTGATGTTAAGCATGCTGTCCATGGCATTGCCGGTGCAATCAGCTTTTGCCGGCATGGTGGGCACCGGCCAGGCGGTTTCCCATGAACTGGCAAACCAGGACCGCGCCAGGATCAACGCTTTCCTGGACCGCGCCGATGTCGTCGGCCAGCTGCAAAAACAGGGTGTGACGGCCGATGAAGCGAAAGCGCGCGTGTATGCAATGAGCGACGATGAAGCGCACAATATAGCCGGGAAACTGAACCAAATGCCCGCCGGCGGCGATGTCCTCGGGATCATCTTCACCGTGTTCATCATTTTGCTGATCACCGATATCCTCGGTTTCACAAAGGTGTTCCCGTTCACCCGTTCGATCAATAACCGGTAATCCATGATGTTCCTGAACGCCCGCTCGCTAGTGGGCGTTTTTCTTTTGTGCCTGGCCGCTTGCGCGACACCGCCGCAGACGCGCCAGATGCTGGGTTCGCCCCCGCCCACTCTGCCCCGCCACACCGAACTCGCCAATGTTCCCTATTTTGCCCAGGACGCCTACCAGTGCGGCCCGGCATCGCTGGCGATGTCACTGAAAGCAGCCGGGTTCGCGGCAACCCCCGAAACACTCAAGCCCGAGCTTTATTTGCCGGACCGGCACGGCAGCCTGCAGGTCGAAATGCTGGTCGCCGCGCGCCGCAATGGCGCGATCGCGTATCAATTAGCGCCCGAGTTGACCGATGTGCTGCGCGAAATCGCAGCCGGCACGCCGGTCGTGGTACTGCAAAACCTGTCGTTTGAATGGTATCCGGTCTGGCATTACTCGGTGGTGATCGGCTACGATCTCGACCGCGCCGAAATGATCCTGCGTTCGGGGCCCGAGCAACGGCAGGTATTGCCGATGAGAACCTTCGAATACACCTGGGCACGCAGCGGCTACTGGGCGATGGTCGCGCTGCCGCCCGGTACCATACCGGTCAGTGCCGAAGCCAACGCGTATATCGAGGCGGCCAGCGCATTCGAAAGGATCCAAGGCTCCGCACCGGCACAAAAGGCATACCTTGCCGCCCTGGATCGCTGGCCCGGCAATCTTGCCGCGCAGATCGGCGCTGGCAACGCGGCCTATCAGTTGCATGACCTGGCCGGTGCGGAGCGCGAGTTTCGCCAGGCCGCGCAGGACCACCCGGATTCGGTTGCAGCGCTAAACAACCTGGCGCAAACGCTGGCCGACCAGGCGCGTTATCAGGAGGCGCTGCAAGCCGCGCAGCTGGCGGTCAGCCTGGGCGGCCCGCTCGCGCAGACTGCGCAAGGGACGCTGGCCGACATCGAACGCGCAATGAAAAAGTAGCGGGATCGTTTTTGCTGTTCCACGTGTCCTTATGCTGCCCTTGCATCAATGTAATAATGTTCCATGGTTACAACTCCCAAACAATTGCCCTCATTCGGGAATATCCAGTCCCTGCTCGATAAATTGTCGCGGACTTTTGCGCCGCAAGAAGTCGACTTGATACGCAAGGCCTGCGAATTGGCCGGCACGCTGTATGCCGGGCAGGTCGAACTGACCGGTACACCGCTGTTGCAGCACGCGCTGGGCGCGGCAGATATCCTGGACGGCATGAACATGGATCACGAAACGCTTGCTGCAGCCATCCTGCACGCGGTGCCGGAATACCTGGACGACTGGCAGGAAAAGATCGCGCAAAGTTTCGGCACCAACGTGAAGATGCTGGTCACGGGCATCTCGCGGGTGGAGCAGATCGAGCAATTCAGCGAGATGGCCGGACTGCACAAGAAAAACCAGGATGAAGCCGCTCACCAGATCGAAACCCTGCGCAAGATGTTCCTGGCAATGGTGGAAGACATCCGCGTGGTGCTGATCAAGCTGGCCGAACGCACCCAGACCATGCGCCACCTGTCCGGCGCAAGCGCCGAATTGCAGAAACGGATCGCGCAGCAGACCCGCAGCATCTTTGCGCCGTTGGCCAACCGACTCGGCGTATGGCAGCTCAAGTGGGAACTGGAAGATCTGTCGGTACGCTACCTCGAGCCGGAACTGTACAGGAAAGTCGCGAAACTGCTGGATGAACGCCGCGCGGACCGGGAACAATACATCGCTGCGGTGGTCGCGCAGCTCAGGGAAGCGCTGGGTCGCGCCGGCATACCCGCCGAAGTTACCGGGCGTCCCAAGCACATTTACAGCATCATCAACAAGATGAAGCGCAAGCATCTGGATTTCAGCGAACTCTACGATGTGCGTGCGGTGCGAATACTGGTCGGCGATACGGCTGCGGCGGACGGCGACACGACCGATGGCATCACCGGATGCTACGCCGCGCTCGGCGTGGTGCATGAAATGTGGCCACCGATCGAAAGCGAATTCGACGACTATATCGCGCATCCCAAGAGCAACAATTACCGCTCGCTGCACACCGCGGTGATTGGCCCGCGCGGCTTGCCGCTCGAAGTACAGATACGCACCCGCGAGATGCACCACTACTCCGAACTTGGTGTCGCCGCCCACTGGCGCTACAAGGAAGGCGTGAAATCGGATACCCGCTTCGATGAAAAGATCGCCTGGCTACGCCAGATCCTGGAATGGAAGGAAGAACTGGCCGACAAGGGCGACCTGCAGGAACAATTCAGGAACGAACTGTTCCACGACCAGGTGTACGTGCTCACGCCGCTTGGCAAGGTGATTGCGATGCCAAAGGGCGCGACACCGGTGGAATTCGCCTACACGCTCCACACCGACCTGGGCCACCGCACCCGCGGCGCCAAGGTGGACGGCAGCATCGTACCGCTCAACTACAAACTGCAGAACGGGCAACGCGTGGAGATCCTCACCGTCAAGCAGGGCGGACCGAGCCGCGACTGGATCAACCCGTCGCTCGGATTTTTGCAAAGCCCGCGTATCCGCGCCAAGGTGCGCGCCTGGTTCAAGAACCAGAATTTCGACGAAAGCGTGGCGCTGGGCCGTACGCAACTGGATCGCGAACTGCACCGTCTCGGCATCACCTCCATCAACCAGGAAAAACTCGCGCAACGATTGCACTTCAACAAGCTGGAGGACCTGCTGGCAGCCATCGGGCGCAACGAAGTCACCCAGCGGCGCATTGCGGTCGCGATCCAGGAAGAGTTGCCCGCCAAGGTGATCGCGTTGGCAAAGCCGAAAGTGTTCAGGCCGGCAAATGAGCGCACTGCCCAGGCGGACATCACTGTCGGCGGCGTGAACAACCTGATGACCCGGATCGCAAAATGCTGCAAACCGGCACCCGGAGATGCCATCGTCGGCTACGTGACCCGCGACCGGGGGATCACGATACACCGCGAGGACTGCCCGTTCATGCTGCGCCTGGCAGACAACCGGCGTGAGCGCATGCTGACTGCACAGTGGGGTGAACAGTGAAGCGAGTCGTCCACCAACAAAATCTCCAGCAAGTAAATCTTCGGACAAAGAAAAAAGCTCCGTCAGTTTCCTGACGGAGCTTTAAACCTCTGCGTCCCCACCAAATGACTGGTGTAATCCCAGCTCAACCGCTATTTTGGCGTTCTTATTGACCGGATCGGATCAGAACGGCTTGAATAGCCATCTGCTGCTTTTGTCGCCACTATCCTGTCCATGACCACCGAACAGATCGGCCATCACTTGCACGTTGGCATCGCAGGCGTGGTTCAGGCATGGCAGACCAAGCCCCGACTCGATCGACTTGAGCAAGGAGAAGTGGTTATACATGTTCGCGCTTTGTACACCACCCTTGCTGTAGTTGGTCACAACGATCACTGGCACCTGATTCTTGTTTGGATACAGGCTATAGTCGTTCTCGTCCCAAAGCACAACGATCGCGTTGTTACCGTCATTCCATGCCGGCGATTTCTTGATCGCCGTCACGAGCTTCTGGACTTCCACATCGCCGCGCTGGATCAGGGCCGGATTCAGGCCGGCTTGCGTGCCATCATCGTTCGGGTCATAGTTGCAGAACGCCCCGGCATTGCCGCGTCCGTGCTGGTCGTTGCACTGGTTAGGCGCAATGAAGGAGAATGCCGGCACATTGCCGCTGCCCAGATCGGCATACAAACCCTTGGGCCCGTCAAAGCCGGCAACTTGTGCCAGGCTGAGACCTTTGTCATGCCCTTCCTGGACGCTCTGGAAATAGACGAACGGATTATGCTTGCCGGCATAAAGATCGACCAAATACGTGGAGACCAACTGGGCCGGAGTCAATGGAGGATTCACCACGGGCAGGATAGTGCCGACGAAAGGGGTGAAATCGGTCTTGTCAGTATACACGCCATCGCTGTAGGTCACCCCGTCGGCGCCCTGGATCGGCAGATCTTCCTGGTAGCTTTTCCAGCTGCTGCGTGCGTCGGCAAGCTGATCGGCTATCGTTTTGCCGGATATGTTGGTCGCTGCAGGGATGGATTGGGTGCCGTCGATGTTGATCGTGCCTGGAGGGCCTTGTGTCTCGTTGGTGTAATCGATGGCCGGAGTCTCGGCATCGGTCCCAGCGCCGGAAATCGGGCATATGGCGTTGGGGGCAGGCGTACTCTCATTGTTGGCAAGGCCGGTCACCAGGTTGCTCGCGCAGGATGTGTTATGCCAGTCCGACGCATTGTCGCTCTGCACACCGAAGTTGGAACCGCCCACCACTTCGAGGTAGTTGGTCAGGCTGGGATGGCCGATCGCAAAATAATTTGTCGCCAGATTGGCCGATTGCGCCAGACTGTTGATGTAGGGTGCATTGGGGTTGTTCATGATCTGGCTGTAGCCGTGGTTCTCCATCATGATCACGAAGACGTGGTCAAGATGGGGAATACCCTGCGGGACTTTCCCTTCGTTGGCGAAAACCGGGCTCGCGAGCGCGATGCCCAGCAGGCCAATTGCTGCGAATGATTTTTTCATGTCGATGAGCTCCTGTGTGAATTTGCTGCGTTGTTTGTCAAATGGTGTTTCCTGATTCGACTTCACGATCGCCAGATTTTCTTCCGGGCAACCGGGACATCTGGCGGGAATACATTGGCTATCAACACCGGCATGCCTGAATCGGCATACTCAATGTCAAAAAGGAAGTTACAGGAAACGTGTTGCGGATTTATGAATCTGGATAGTCCGAACGGACTTATTGCTGAAGCGGCCCGAAAGTAACAAAATTGCAACTTTCTGGCAGAGAGTTGCATGCCAAGATGTTGTGCTTCGTATCAGAAACTGCTATTCAGCCATCAGATATTGAACGACTGGTTGCAAGAAAGAAGCAGGAATTGAAATATGCACAAGTTAACAAGCAAAATCGGCCAACGCTGATCGAGCATAGCTGAGGGAACCAAATTGAATTTTTTGGCCCATGCTTTGCTTGCCGGAGAAGATCCTGCCTTGCTTGTGGGCGGGGTAATCGGAGACTGGATCAAAGGCTCCTTGCCTGGAGTATTACCTGAAGATATTGCGAAAGGAGTTGCGCTGCATCGGGCCATAGATAACTTTGCGGAATCGCAGCCGGCCTTTCGGCGGAGCCGCTCACGAATCTCTGTGGATCGGAGACGATATGCAGGTGTGCTTGTTGATGTGTTCTACGATCATCTTCTAGCCCGGAACTGGGCGGCAATACATCATGGGTCACTGGATGAGTATTGTAAAACTGTCTATCGATCGATCGAAGACAGGTTTAACGATCTACCCATATCCTCGCATCCTGGGCTGACACTGATGGCGAAGGAAAATTGGTTGTCGAGCTATGCCCGGATTGAAGGCATCGCTGACGTCCTGGCACGAATGTCTCGTCGAGCCCGGCAACCCAATCCACTGGCGAATGGTGAACAGGAGTTTCTTGCTGATGTGGATGGATTTACTAGTGATTTCCATGAATGGCTTGATGACATGAGAAAGTTCTGCCAGCAATGGCAATCGAGCAGATAGCTGCTTTACGAATGGCCGAAATTGGACGTATGGATGAAATTAAAGATAATGACCGCCGCTGTATTGATAGCTGGAACAACCCTTACTTTGTTCATCATTTTCTTTAAGTCCGGGCGTAATCCAAGCAGCACATGGTTCTTGCTATCTTTTGTAACTGATCCATGGTTGATACTTGATGCATTATTGTTTTGGTTGAAGCAGATCAGAGGGATTGCTATTGCAGGGACGTTAATGCTGGCACTGGAAATAGTAATCTAATATTCAGTGTTCATTAGTCCGCGCGGCTCTACAGATGCTTTGGTATATTTTGTTAAGCCTTTTCTGCAATTACTTCTCTTTCTGCCAATTGGGCTTTTTATAGGGCGACTCATCGACAAGCATGTGCAGGTTGAATGACCGCAATGTGTGAAAGCAGCCATTGGCACAAGTGAAGTCAAACAGGCAGAATGCGGCCAAAACCGGTCGTTCGCCAATGCTCGCTATAACGAGGAGAACTGCTATG
>JBAVGB010000065.1:0-33917 GCA_049684555.1 Gallionella sp.
GGGATAGACAGGGCCCGGACTGCCAAGAACCGGATCGACCACCACCCATGCCGCCTCGACCGCATCCTCGCGTGTGAACAGCGCACCGTTGCCGGCCATCGCGTCGCTCAGCAGCCGCTCGTAGGGCGATTCGACGCCCGACTGTTCATCCAGCAGGAACAACTCGCGCTGGTCGCCGACGAATTCCTTGCCGGCGCGCTTCACGCGTGCTGCGAGCGCGACGGCCGTGTTGGGAGACAGGCGGAAGCGCAGATAATTGGCATGCCCGTTTACCGGTGCCGAATCGTCGAACAATCTTTGCGGCGGCGGCTTCAGCTCCACCAGTACCTCGGCCGCGGTGGCCGCCATGCATTTGCCGGAACGCAGGAACCACGGCACCCCCTGCCAGCGCCACGAGTCGATGAACAGCCGCATGGCACAGAACGTCTCGACGTCGGAATCCTTCGCCACGCCCGGCTCACTGCGGTAACCGGTGTACTGGCCGCGCACCACATCGTCGGGCTGCACCGGCCGGATGGCCTGGAACACTTTGGCTTTTTCGCTGTGCACGGCACCATAACCCTGGTAGGCCGGCGGCTCCATCGCCAGCAGCGCGACGATCTGGAACAGGTGATTCTGGATCACGTCGCGCAGGCAGCCGGCGCTTTCGTAAAACGAGCCGCGGCCCTTCACGCCGAAATCCTCGCTCAGCGTGATCTGCACACTGGCGATGCAGTTGCGGTTCCAGATCGGTTCGAGGAAGGAATTGGCGAAACGGAAATAGAGGATGTTCATGATCGCCTCCTTGCCGAGATAATGGTCGATGCGGAAAATGCTGTCTTCCTCGAACACCGACAGCGCGACTTTATTGAGCGCACGCGCCGAAGCCAGGTCGCGGCCGAACGGCTTTTCTACGATGACGCGCCCCTGGTCGGCCAGGCCTGCCGCACCGAGGCTTTTGATCACCGTGGTGAACAGCGACGGGGGGATGGCAAGATAATGTGCCGGTCGCCGCGCCTTGCCCAATGCCTGCTTGAGTGCACTGAAAGTCGCCGGGTCGTTGTAATCACCGCTTACATATTGAAGCAGTGAAAGCAGGTGCTCGAGCGCATCCCGGTCGTCAATCCTGCCGGCTTGCCGGATGCTGTCCTTCGCGTGTCTGCGCAGTTGCCCCAAGCTCCATTTGGAGGATGCGACACCGATCACCGGCACGTTGAGAGCGCCACTCTTGACCATTGCATATAGCGCCGGAAGGATCATCTTGTGGACGAGATCGCCGGTCACGCCAAAAACCACCAGCGCATCCGCCGGCATCGAGCGGCTATGCACGTTGCCCATTCTGGCGCTCATTTCTTTTTCTCGTTATGCCCGCCAAACTGCTTGCGCATCGCGGAGAGCAGCCGATCGGCATAGTCGGCATTGCCGCGCGACGCAAAGCGCTCGAATAGCGCCGTGCTGATCACCGGTGTCGGCACGCCTTCGTCGATGGCGGCCAATGCCGTCCAGCGCCCCTCGCCCGAATCCGACACCCGGCCCGAGAATCTGCCGAGATCGGCGTCTTCAACCAGCGCGGCTGCGGTCAGATCGAGCAGCCATGACGACACCACGCTGCCGCGCCGCCAGACTTCCGCGATCTGCGGCAGATCCAGCTCATACTGGTAATACTGGGGGTCGCGCATCGGCGTGGTCTCGGCATCGCTATCATGCGGCCGCTTGCCGGCGTTGGCATTGTGCAGGATGTTCATGCCTTCGGCATAAGCCGCCATCAGGCCGTACTCGATGCCGTTGTGAACCATCTTGACGAAGTGGCCCGCACCGGTCGGGCCGCAATGCAGATAGCCGTGTTCCGCAGGACCGGGATCACCCTGCTTGCCCGGGGTGCGTTCCGCCGCCACCACACCCGGCGCGATGCTCCTGAAGATTGGATCCAGGTGTTTGATGATCTTGTCCTCTCCGCCTATCATCAGGCAGAAACCGCGCGCCTCGCCGAACACACCGCCGCTGGTGCCGCAATCGACGTAATGTATATTCCGGGTCTTGAGCGCGCCGGCTCTGAGGATGTCATCGCGATAGTAGCTGTTGCCGCC
This sequence comes from Gallionella sp., assembly GCA_049684555.1. GTDB lineage: Bacteria > Pseudomonadota > Gammaproteobacteria > Burkholderiales > Gallionellaceae > Gallionella. The sequence continues at coordinate 2,067 of JBAVGB010000065.1, forward strand.
GTCGATGACTGTGTCACCGGCCTCAAGGTGCCCGGCCAGTTCCTCGACGGTCTTGCCGGTCACGGCTGCCGGCACCATCACCCAGACCGCGCGCGGTTTGGCCAGCTTGCCAACCAGTTCCCCGATAGAAGCGGCACCCTGAACCGCTCCGCCTTCCAGTTTCTTTACCGCAGCCGGATTCACATCGTAGACTACACATTGGTGGCCATCCCTGGTCAGGCGCCGCACCAAACTGGCGCCCATGCGCCCCAATCCGATCATGCCTAACTGCATTTTGCATCTCCCTGTTTAATTGGCTACAACCAACGGTACCAGTAATGCAGATTCAACCAGCACATCGACACCCGCTGCCGGCATAATCGCACGTGCTGGAATATCACAACCGCCAAGCCACATATCCACCGCGCGATGCTTGGACTCGCCGCTGACCAGAAAGGTCACTTTCCGGGTACGATTTAGCCGAGCCGCACTCAACGACACACGCTGCGGCGGCGCTTTGGGCGCGTCCAGCACCGCCAGTGTGTCCGGCGCACCTGGCGCCGTCCCCCATTCATGGCCGGGAAACAGGCTTGCGGTGTGTCCGTCTTCGCCCAGCCCGAGCAGCACCAGATCGAAATCTCCGACTGTCCGCAACGTCTCGGCATACAGCCTTGCAGCTTGAAACGCTCCCAATTCCGCCGGTATCGCATGCAACTGAAGCCGGGGAATGGGCACATGATCGAGCCAAACCTCGCCAGCCATGCGCGAGTTACGCGCCGGATCGGCCGGCGGCAGGCAACGTTCATCGCCGAAATAGATATGCCACGAGGACCAGTCGGTTCGGGCTGAGCGTAGCCCGTGATAAATCCGGCGCGGGGTGTTTCCGCCGGCAAGCACAAGATGGAATTGACCGCGGTGATATATTGCCTGTGCCGCGCTGGCAAGAATGATGTCGTTCGCCGCTTGTTGTAATGCCACCTCATCGGCAGTTGCATGCCAGCGACACTGTTCTGATGCTGCGCGATTCATCGTTCAGTACTCATCACCCATGGACCGCACACGCGCCCTCAGCGCATCGATTTCTTCCAGCAATTGCAGTGCCAGTGCTGCCCCGGCAAGATCGATGTCGAAATCCCGCTGCAGGCGCAACACCCTGCGGGCACGGTACAGGCTGGCACCGCCGAAACTCCAGTGAGCCGGTTCACGGCCCTGCGGTTCGAGCACACCGGCATCCACCAGCGCAATGATCTGTTCATCGTGAACTGCGCAGGCACGGCACAGATCGGCCAGCGTCAATCCGGTTTGTTCCTCCAGTATGCTTATGGAAAATTGTGTCGAATCGTTATCTGTATTCATTTCCCATACTCCTATTTTGGCACTCCCAGTTTGGCGCGCGGATTGAAGTTAAATTCCTTTTCCATTTTCCGGTAGAAATCTTTGGCCGTTTCGCTATCGGCCGGCGGCAGCGCAATCGCCAATATCACATAACAATCTCCGGGCGGCTCACCCGGCAAGCCGCGCCCCTTCAGCCGCAGCTTGCGCCCGGATGCCGAGCCTTCCGGTATCTTCAGCTCCACGACGCCGCCCAGCGTCGGCACCTTGACCGTTGCACCCAGAGCCGCCTCCCAGGGCGCCACCGGCAAATCGATATAAAGGTCGCGGCCATCGACGCGATAAATCGGGTGTGCCCGGAATTCGACCTGGAGATACAGATCGCCCGCCCGGCCTTCTCCGATACCGGCACTGCCCTGCCCACTGAGGCGGATGTGCTGGCCTTCGCGGATACCTTTTGGAATGGTTACGTTGAGCACCCGTTCTTTGGTGATGACATGACCCTGTGCGTCGACTGCCGGAACATGCAGCGTGATGGTGCGGGTTGCGCCCCGGTAAGCGTCTTCCAGATCGATAAGCACCCTGGCGTGGTGATCCTCGCCTTTTGAATGCGAAGCAGCGCGTCCCGCGGCGCCGTGCCTGAACTGGTTGCCGAACAGGGATGCAAAGAAATCACTATAGTCTCCGCCATCGCCCGCACCGAAACCGCTGCCGCTGAACTCGAAGCCGGCGTTCCAGTCCGGCGGCGGGCGAAACTCCTGTCCGCCCTTGTAGTTGGCGCCGAGCTGATCGTAAGCCGCGCGTTTCTCGGCATCCTTCAGCACCTCATAGGCCTCGCCCAGCTCCTTGAAGCGGGTTTCGGCATTGGCCTCCTTGCTGACGTCCGGATGGTATTTGCGAGCCAGCTTGCGGTAGGCCTGTTTGATCTCGTCCTGGGTCGCATTACGCGCGACCCCCATGATCTTGTAGTAATCCTTGAATTCCATCTGCACGACTCCCTGCAAAGATACGACGTTTTTTCCGGTAATTAGTGGATCAGCGCACAGCTGCCTGCCGGTAAAACAGGGCCAATTGCCTGTACACGCCCGGGCAGCATTTTTTCAATACCTCCGGCGCGGTAAAAAAATACTCGCTCGCCACCGCGAAGAACTCCGCCGGGTTGGTCGCGGCATACGGATTGATACACGCCGATTTCCCTGCCGCCACCTGCGAACACAGCGCATCGTAAGCCACGCTGAAATCCTCGGCCCATCTTTTCCGGCTCATGCCGCGGCGCAATGGCGGCAAGCCGTTCGCTATCCCGGTCAAGCCATCCAGCTTGTGCGCGAATTCGTGCAGCACCACATTATGTCCCGCGTGCGGATGATAGGCATCGCGTTCCACGTCATTCCACGACAGAATCACCGGACCGCGCAACCATGCCTCGCCCGTCAAATCGCTTGCGTCGTTGTGCACCAGGCCTATTTCATCGGTCTGCGGGTGATTGACCCGAAACGCGCCCGGATAGAGGATGACTTCGACCCAGTTGCCGAAGTAACCGATATCGAGATTCAGGATCAGCAAGCAGGCTTGGGCAGCGACTGCCACCCGCATCGCCAGCGTCACCTCAAGTCCCTGCACACCGTTGACCGCCTTGCTGTGCAGGAACCACGTCACCAATTCGCGCAGCCGTGCCATTTGCACCGCGTCCAACCCGTGCAGCACCGATATTCGGCGCGTCACGCCGGACCAGACATGATGCGGTATCGGGTCAACCCGGAGTATGCGGCGCATATGCCAGCGCCGCAGCCTGGTGCCGATGGTGCGCGGAGACGTGTTCATCGACGCCTGCAGCATGTCGGCGCGCTCCTGCTTGCAACGATCATTCCCATGCAGCCGGCTTTGAAAAAATCATGAATCAGCGTTGGATACGCTCGACCAGCTTCTCCAGCTGCTGGGCAACCGCATCCCACATGCCCATGGGACCGGCCTTCTCGATCTCGTCGATGCGCCAGTTATCCAGTGATTTCATCCTGAGTTCGTCCAGCCAGACGGAAAATTTGTCGCGCTCCATTTTCAGTTTCGCCAAACTGTCCCTGAACTCGTCATGTTCCGGGCCGGTGCGTATCGCTTTGTGCGCGCGCGCGATGAGTTCGTCCAGATGTTTTATGCGAGACTCGTACTCCAAGACATTCTGGCGCATCAATTGATTTATGTCAGTCATGCTCATTCTCCCTGCAGTTAAGGTTACCGTATCCATTGTCACGCTTTTTTATCCGCAAGGCCATCACCCTCAGTAGTGCCTTATCCGCCGGCCATCATCCCACGTATTCGGCCAATCAAGTATCGGATAGAATACGCGCTTTGAAGTTCAACTTACGCTTAAGGACACATCATGTACCAAATCGCCCCGAGCATTCTCTCAGCGAACTTTGCCAAACTTGGCGAGGAAGTCGACAACGTTCTCGCCGCCGGCGCGGACATCGTGCACTTCGATGTGATGGACAACCATTACGTCCCCAACCTGACCATCGGCCCGCTGGTCTGTGAAGCGCTGCGCAAGCATGGCGTGACCGCGCCGATCGACGTGCACCTGATGGTCAAGCCGGTGGACCGCATCATCCCGGATTTCGCGAAGGCGGGCGCGACCTACATCACTTTCCACCCGGAAGCCTCCGAACACATCGACCGCACCATCGGCCTGATCAAAGAAAGCGGCTGCAAGGCAGGGCTGGTGTTCAACCCGGCGACGCCGCTGGACGTGCTGGAATACACGCTGCCGAAACTGGACATGGTGCTGCTGATGTCGGTGAACCCCGGTTTTGGCGGACAGAAGTTCATCCCTTATGTGCTGGACAAGGCTCGCGCGGTGCGCAAGATGATAGAGGCCGGCAAATGCAATTGCCGCCTGGAGATCGACGGCGGCGTCGGTCCGACCAACATTCGCGAGGTGGCGGAAGCCGGAGTCGATACTTTTGTGGCCGGTTCGGCAATTTTCAGCAAGCGCAACGAAAAGGACAAGCATTGTTACGACACCGTCATCGGTGACATGCGTGCCGAACTGGCGAAAGCAAAGAAGTAATGGAGCCCGTCCGCTTCCCGCTGGATATCTCCGCCATCGTCATCGATCTCGATGGCACAATGCTGCATACAGCGCCGGAGCTCACCGAAGCCGCCAACCGCATGCTGCGCGACATGGATTACACCCAGGTACCGCAGGAATTGCTGATGAGCTACATCGGCAACGGCATCAGCTGGCTGGTGAAGCGCGCGCTGACCGGCGACATGCATGCCACGCCCGATGCCGCGCTGTATGACCACGCGCTGCCGATTTTCGAAAAGCATTACACCAAGCTGCTGTTGAACAGCAAGCCTTTCGGCGGCGTGATCGAGGGACTCGACGCGATGAAGGCGGCGGGTTACCGCCTGGGTTGCATCACCAACAAGGTGGCGCGTTACACCGAACCGTTGCTGAAGGGCACCGGACTGAAAAAATATTTCGCGATCGTGGTGTCAGGCGATACGCTGGCGGAAAAGAAACCCCATCCGATGCAGCTGCTGCACGCGGCAAAATTTTTCGGCATACCGGTCGAAAAGATGCTGCTGATCGGCGATTCGCTCAGCGACACCGTTGCCGCGCGCGCCGCGGGTTGCCCGGTGTTCTGCGTGCCCTACGGCTACAATCACGGCGAGCCGGTCGACAATCTGTTTCTGGATGCGGTCATACCCGACCTGCCCGCCGCGCTGCCGCTGATCCGCCACGTTTGACCATGAACGCGCTTAACTTCCGCAATCCGAAAGAAACCGCATCCTGGCGATGGTGCTGATCGCATCGCCGGTTTGGCGGGACGCCGTCCCGTCGCAGTTTTTGAAAAGTTGAATCGGAGGTTATCCATGCCGCACCCCATCACCGAACAGGAATTCAAGTCGCTCGCGGAGCAAGGCTACAACCGCATCCCGCTGGTCGCCGAAACCTTTGCCGACCTGGACACCCCGCTGTCGCTGTACCTCAAGCTCGCCAACAAGCCCTATTCCTACCTGCTCGAATCGGTGCAGGGCGGCGAACGCTTCGGGCGCTATTCCTTCATCGGCCTGCCGGCCGAGACGCGGATCAGGGTACGCGGCAAGCAGGTGACGCTGACGCACAAGGATATCGCGACCACCCACGAGGTGGAGAATCCGCTGGACTTCATCAGCGAATACCAGTCCCGCTTCAACGTTGCGCCCCTGCCCGGTCTGCCGCGCTACACTGGCGGGCTGGCCGGTTACTTCGGCTACGAAACGATACGCTATATCGAGCCCCGTCTGGCCGGCACACAAAAACCCGATGCGATCGGCACGCCCGACATCCTGCTGATGCTGACCGAGCAACTTGCGGTGATCGACAACCTGTCCGGCAAGCTGACGTTCATCGTGTATGCCAATCCTGCGATGGACGATGCCTATGAGCTGGCACGCGAGAGGCTGCGCCAGCTGGTCGCGCTGATGCGCCTGCCGGTGCACATTCCGCACGCTCCGCCGATGCATGGCGGCACAGTGCGTTCGGAATTCGGCGAGACCGCTTTCAAACAGGCGGTGGAAAAGGCCAAGCGCTACATCTTCGACGGCGACATCATGCAGGTGGTGCTGGCGCAGCGCATGTCGCAGCCCTTCCCCGCATCGCCGCTTTCCCTTTACCGCGCGCTGCGCAGCGTGAACCCTTCGCCCTATATGTTCTACTACGACATGGGCGATCATCACGTGGTCGGCGCATCGCCGGAAATACTGGTGCGGTTGGAACACAATACTGGCGAATCTGACAGTTCTCAGCATCAACCGCATAGCTCCTCCTCCCGCACCAACGGGCTCCACCCCACCGCGTCGGAGTCTCCCCTATCACACGCCACCGTCACGGTGCGCCCGATCGCCGGCACACGGCCGCGCGGCAAGACACCACAGCAGGACGCCGAACTCGCCGAAGAACTGCTGGCCGATCCGAAGGAACTGGCCGAACACCTGATGCTGATCGACCTGGGCCGCAACGACATCGGCCGCGTTGCACGCAACGGCACCGTCAGGCTGACCGAAAAAATGGTCATCGAACGCTACTCGCACGTGATGCACATCGTTTCCAATGTCGAAGCCAAACTGAAACCCGGCTACAACGCAATGGATGTGCTCAAGGCGACCTTTCCCGCCGGCACGGTATCCGGCGCCGCCAAGGTGCGCGCGATGGAAATCATCGATGAACTGGAACCCAGCAAGCGCGGCATCTACGCCGGCGCGGTCGGCTACCTCGGCTTCAACGGCGACATGGACCTGGCGATCGCGTTGCGTACCGCCGTGGTGAAGGACAACATGCTCTACGTGCAGGCCGGCGCCGGCATCGTCGCGGACTCGGTGCCGGAAAGCGAATGGATTGAAACCCAGAACAAGGCGCGCGCGGTGCTGCGTGCGGCGGAGATGGTGCTCGACGGGCTGGATGTGGAATTTGACCGTTAAGCCATGCTGCGCCTGACCGAAATCAAACTGCCGCTTGGCCATGCCGACGGCGACATCGTGGCTGCCATCATCAAGCGCCTGGATATCGCTGCCGATGAACTGGTCAGCCATGTCGTGTTCAAGCGCGGCGTCGATGCGCGCAAGAAAAACGCAATCCTGTATAGCTACACGCTGGGTGTCGCGCTGCGCGACGAAGCGGCGATTCTGGCGCGCTTCAGGGACGATCCGCATGTCCGCGTTACGCAGGATACAAGCTATCACTTTGTAGCTCATGCTCCAAAGCATCTGACTTCCAGGCCTGTCGTTGTAGGCATGGGGCCCGCAGGTTTGTTTGCCGGATTGCTGCTCGCGCAGATGGGCTTCCGCCCGCTGATCCTGGAGCGCGGCAAGGCCGTGCGCGAAAGGACCAAGGACACCTGGGGGCTGTGGCGGCAGGGTGTGCTCAACCCCGAGTCCAACGTGCAGTTTGGCGAAGGCGGCGCCGGGACCTTTTCCGACGGCAAACTGTACAGCCAGATCAAGGACCCGCGCTATCTGGGCCGCAAGGTGCTTGAAGAATTCGTCAGGGCCGGCGCACCGGAAGAAATCCTTTACGTCAGCCACCCGCACATCGGCACGTTCCGGCTGGTCGGCATGGTTGAAAAGATGCGCGAGACAATACAGTCGCTGGGCGGCGAGATCCGTTTCGAAAGCCGCGTCGACGATATCGAGATCACTGACGGGCAAGTCACAGGCGTGACACTAGCCAACGGCGAACACATCGCGACGAACCATCTGGTGCTGGCGGTCGGCCACAGCGCGCGCGATACCTTCGGGATGATCCGCAAGCGCGGCATCTACATCGAAGCCAAGCCTTTTTCGATCGGCTTTCGCATCGAGCACCCGCAGTCGCTGATCGATGCGGCGCGCTATGGAAAAAACGCGGGCAACCCGCAACTCGGTGCGGCGGACTACAAACTGGTGCATCACGCCCGCAACGGTCGTTCGGTATACAGCTTCTGCATGTGTCCGGGCGGCACGGTAGTTGCGGCAACTTCCGAGCCCGGCCGCGTGGTCACCAACGGCATGAGCCAGTATTCGCGCAACGAACGCAATGCAAACAGCGGCATTGTGGTGGGCATCACGCCGCAGGATTACCCCGGCGACCCCATGGATCCAAATAAAGTGCTGGCCGGGATGGAATTCCAGCGCCGCCTGGAATCGCGCGCGTTCGAACTTGGCGGAAACAATTACTGCGCGCCGGCGCAACTGGTCGGTGATTTCCTTGCCGGCAGGCCTTCGACGAAATTCGGCGAGGTGCTGCCTTCTTACCAACCCGGCGTGCACCTGACCGACCTGTCCGGTGCGCTACCGGAATATGCGATAGCCGCGATACGCGAGGCGTTGCCCGCATTTGCCAAGCAGATCAGGGGATTTGACCTGGCCGATGCGGTGCTGACCGGTGTCGAGACGCGCACCTCCTCGCCGATACGCATCAAGCGCAACCGCGATGATTTCCAGAGCGTCAATACCCGCGGGCTTTATCCAACCGGCGAGGGTGCCGGCTATGCGGGCGGGATACTTTCCGCCGCCGTGGACGGAATAGAGGTTGCCGAAGCGGTGGCATTAAGTATCATGCGAACTCTTGCGAAATGATTGGAACAAACATGCTGTTGATGATCGACAACTACGACTCGTTTACCTACAACCTGGTGCAATATTTCGCCGAACTCGGCGAGGACGTGGTGGTGCATCGCAACGACGAGATCACCGTCGAACAGATCGAAATGCTGAACCCGCAGTACATCGTGATCTCTCCCGGGCCCTGCACCCCGAATGAGGCGGGCATCTCGGTGGCAACCATCCTGCACTTCGCCGGAAAGATCCCGATCCTCGGCGTGTGTCTCGGCCACCAGAGCATCGGGCAGGCATACGGCGGGCATATCATCCACGCAAAACAATTGATGCACGGCAAGACATCATTGATTCATCACAACAACACCAGTGTGTTCACCGGCCTGCCCAACCCGTTCACCGCGACGCGCTATCATTCCCTGGTGATCGAGCGCGAGACCTTGCCGGACTGTCTTGAGATCACGGCATGGACCGACGATGGCGAGATCATGGGGGTGCGCCACAAGACCCTGGCCGTGCATGGCGTGCAGTTCCACCCCGAGTCCATACTCACCGAGCATGGCCACGACATGCTGGACAATTTTCTGAAAGGGAAGAAATGACCATGATCACCCCCCAGCAGGCATTGGTCCGGCTGATCGAACAGCGCGAAATCTTTTACGACGAGATGCTGTCGCTGATGCGCCAGATCATGGGCGGAGAAGTCACGCCGGCGCAGATCGCCGGCATCCTCGTCGGCCTGCGCGTCAAGAAGGAAACCGTGGGCGAGATTACCGCGGCTGCACAGGTGATGCGCGAATTCGCAACCAAGGTGCCGGTCGCCAACCGCGCCCATCTGGTGGATACCTGCGGCACAGGCGGCGATGCCGCGCACACTTTCAACATCTCCACCGCCAGCGCGCTGGTCGCGGCAGCAGCGGGCGCCCGGGTCGCCAAGCATGGCGGACGCTCGGTGTCCTCGACCTGCGGTTCGGCGGACGTGCTGGAAGCGCTCGGCGTCAACCTCAGCCTCACCCCCGGGCAGGTCGGCCAGTGCATCGACCAGATCGGCATCGGCTTCATGTTCGCGCCGAATTTTCACGGCGCGATGAAACATGCCGCGCCGGTGCGCCGCGAACTCGGTGTGCGCACGATATTCAATGTGCTGGGGCCGCTGACCAATCCCGCCGGCGCTGACAACCAGGTGCTGGGGGTATTCCATCCCGACCTGGTCGGTATCCAGGCGCGCGTGCTGCAGCGCCTCGGCAGCCGGCATGTGCTGGTCGTCCACGGCGCCGACGGCATGGACGAGATCTCGATCAGCAACGGCACTTACGTCGCGGAACTTAAGGACGACAAAGTCACCGAATACACTATCCATCCGGACTTGTTCGGCATGACCACGGCACCAATCGGCCTGTTGCGGGTCGGCAACATCAACGAGGCATGCGAAAAACTGTCGGGTGTGCTGAATGACGAGGTCGGAGCGCCGCGCGATATCGTACAGCTGAACGCGGGTGCGGCAATATATGTGGCTGGCTTGGCCTGCTCGCTGGAAGAGGGCGTCGCAAAAGCCGATCAGGCGATTGCCAGCGGCGCGGCGAAGGCCAAGCTGGACCAGCTCATCGTACTGAGCAACAGCTTCAGGGTTTGACCTTTCGTTTCGCCATGTCGCTGTTCCGGGCCAGCCGGCATGCTGCAAATGCCCGGTTTCTCAATCCGATAGACCGGAACGAGATGGACGGAACGGCGGTGCGATAACCAGGCTAAGGATACTTCAATGAAATACAGATTCCCGATCCTAGTCGCGGTACTGGTCATTGCCGGGGGCGTCGCCGCCTATCTGTTCTGGCAGCAGATCCGCCCGGGACCGGTTGTAGAACCTGTGCAGCAGCAGGCTCTGCCGGTCGCTCCGCCGCCCGCAGCTCCCGAGGTACGCAACGAGATTGAGGCTCCGCCGGCCCAGCCAGCGCAGCCTCCCCTGCCCGTCCTGGCGGATAGCGACAAACTGATCATCGATGCGCTGGCAGAACTGGTGGGCAACAAATCGCTGATGGATGTCTTCCATACCAACCGGTTCATTCGCAATTTCGTGGCCACCATCGATAACCTGCCGGGCAGGCGTGCGCCAATGAACGTGATGCCGGTCGATCCGGCACCCGGCAAGTTTGCCATCGCAGGCGCACCGGGCAATCTCACGATCAGCCCCGATAATGCATCCCGCTACACGGTCTATGTCACGATCGCCACCGCGGTCGACACCAAAAAACTGGTCGGGCTTTATCTCCGTCTCTATCCGTTGTTTCAGCAGGCGTACGAAGAGTTGGGCTATCCCGGGAAGTATTTCAATGACCGGCTGATCGTGGCCCTCGACGACCTGTTGGCCGCCCCGATCGCGGTGGAACCGGTGAAACTGGTTCAGCCCAATGTGTATTACCTGTATGCCGATCCCGACCTTGAACGGCGTTCCATCGGCCAGCGCATCCTGATGCGCATGGGCAGCAAAAACGAGGATCTGGTCAAAACCAAGCTGCGCGACATCAAGCAGGAATTGATACGCCACCTGCACCGAAAAAAGGTGGGGCGGGCCGCTTGACCGGTCCAGAATGATTCAAGCATGACGACTCAAGTCCGGGAGCGCTTGATTGTCGCAAGCAGGTCGGCAACGGTCGGATAACGCAGCTTAACACTCAACTCTTTCTTGATGCGCCGGTTGGTCAGGCGGCGAGATTCGTTCATGAACGACAGCAGCACCGGCGACAGCACTTGCTGTGCTTCGCTGCGGCCGACGCGCGGAACATGCGGCAGGCCGAACGCATCGGCCACCTGGTCGAAATATTCGCCCATCTTGAGCTGGCTGTCATCGCTGGCGTGATACACCCGGCAGGGTTTTCCGCGCAGCAGCGCGGCGACGCTGATATGGGCCAGATCATCCGCATGAATGTGGTTGGTGTAGCTGTCTTCGCTGTCGATGATCCCGGGCGTGCCCTGCTGCAAACGTGCCAGCGGCAAACGGTCGGCTGCGTAGATGCCGGGCACGCGCAGGATGCTGGCATTCACCCGGTTGCGTCTCGCCCACACGCGTATCTGCATCTCGGCTTGCGCACGCCGTTGCGAACGCGGCGAAGCGGGATGCAGCGGATGGGTCTCGCTCACCCATGCACCGCCGCAATCGCCATACACACCGCTGGTGCTGATGTAGACCAGGCGCCGCGGCAGGCTTCTTGTTCGTCCCCGGCCATGGGACAGCGCGCTGAGCAGGTTGCGCGTGCGCGTGTCGCGGACACCACTGTTGGGAGGCGGGGCAAGATCCAGTACCGCGTCGGCCAGACCGGCAAGGCGCGCGAGGCTGGCGCGATCGTCCAGATCGCCCGGCAACGGTATCGCGCCAAGCTCGCGTATTGCCGCGCGCTTGGCCGGATCGCGCACCAGCGCAAACACGCGATATCCCTTTATCAGCAAGGGTATTGCTCGCAGCGCGACATCGCCGCTGCCGACAATCAACAAGCGTCTCATGGCATGATTATGCGTTAAAATTGCAGCTTTCGCGCAACCTGCAGATTCACCATGACTTTCAAAACGGTTATTCAGCCCAGCGGCCACACTTTCCAGATCGAACCGCACGAGACCATCCTCGAAGCAGCCCTCAAACACGGCTATACCCTGCCGTACAGTTGCCGCGACGGAGTTTGCGGGACATGCAAGGGCAAGGTGGTGACGGGACAAGTCGATTACGGCAAGTACCAGGAAAGCACCCTGAGCGAGGCCGAAAAAACCGCGGGCATGGCGCTGTTCTGCTGCGCAACACCGCTGTCCGATCTGGTGCTGGAGTGCCGCGAAGTGAATGCAGTCAAGGACATTCCGGTCAGGACCATTCCGTGCCGCGTGCACAAAATGGAAAAGCCGGCACCGGACGTGATGGTGCTGTTGCTCAAGCTGCCCTCCAATGAGCGCCTGCAGTTTCTCGCCGGCCAGTACATCGATATACTGCTCAAGGATGAAAAGCCGCGCAGTTTCTCTCTGGCCAACGCGCCGCATGACGATGAATTTCTTGAACTGCATATACGCAACATCACGGGCGGCGCATTTACGCATCATGTTTTCGAGGTGATGAAAGAGCGCGACATCTTGCGTTTCAAGGGACCGCTGGGCACATTCTTTCTGCGCGAAGATTCTGACAAACCGATCATCTTTGTCGCCAGCGGCACAGGTTTCGCACCGATCAAGGCGATCATCGAGCACGCGCTTTATATCGGCGTGAAACGGCCGATGCATTTTTATTGGGGAGCCCGAAAACTGGCGGATTTGTATATGCTGGACAAGGCAAGACAATGGGAAAAGAACGGGATCAGGTTTACCCCGGTACTCTCCGATGCCTTGCCGGAAGATGCATGGCAGGGTCGTACCGGGTTTGTTCACCAGGCGGTCCTGGACGACTACCGCGATTTATCTGCCCATGAAGTCTATGCCTGCGGCGCCCCCGTTGTCGTGGAAGCGGCGCACCGCGACTTCACTGCCCAGCGCGGACTGCCCGATGATGCATTTTTCTCGGACGCGTTCACGTTTGCGCCGAAGAGCTAATCCTTCCCATCTTCCCATTGTCATAACCAGCAACTTGGCTGTCGTTTGTTGATGGCTTATTCGAATGACTGGTTGTTATATCAGGGCAGGAGCGGCTTTGTTCTCCCCCACAATGGGAAATCAGAAGCGGCTTGTTTCACTGTTTCGCCAGTGTCAATGCCCGTTCGCGATACTTGAGCGCCTCACCGGATTTACCCATGTGATCCGCGAGTTCTCCAAGCGCGGAATAGGCGGCATGGCTGGGTGAAATGCTGATGCTGGCGTCCAGATAATTTTGCGCCTTGCCCCAGAGCTGCTGGTACAGACACAACTTTCCGAGTGTAAGCAGCAGCCCGGCATCCTGGCTGTTCTGGGCCAGCCATTTTTCGGCCTGCTTGATTTGCGCCACCACATCCCCGGATTTGCAATCACCGTACAACGCAACCAGTTCACTGTCCCAATGCGCATTCAGGCTATCGGTCAACAGCTGCAGCGCGATCGAGTCACCGCCGTGCTTGATCAGGGCACGCGCGGCGGCCGCGGCAATCTTGCCGCGGCGCTTGAAATCCGTTGGAATATCCTTGAGGCAGCGGGTCAATCCCTGCAAATCCTTTTGCTGGCGGATTTTCCCCAGCCATGCCTGTTGGCGCAAATGCGCCGCTTGCGGTGCATCGATCCCGCCGCGTTTCTCGAGCTGGTAGAGGACATTCAATACCTCGTCCCAATTGCCCGCCTGCTGGTGCGCTTTCAGTTCCAACGCCAATGCGCCGAGATGATTTTTGATCCCGCTGTCGCGCAACTTCTGCAACGCACCCAGGGCGCCCCGGGTATCATGCTGGTCGAGCATGAATTTGCCGGTCGTAACCAGGCGCATGGTGGAATCGCCAGCCGACTTGCCATCGGCTGCAGACAAATAGTCGTCGCGCTTTTTGTATTCGCGCAATTCATGGGCGGAGCGAGCCGCGATGATGCGGTGAATGCCGGAAGTGTCTCCCAGTTCCATCGCGCGTGTCGCGGCCTTTTCCGAATCGGCATATCGCCCTTCGAAATACGCGCCAAGCTCCTCATCCAGCAATTTGCGTATCCTGGCCTGCACGCGCCCGGAACGGTACTTCCTGACATAGGCCGGCAGTTGCAGAACGCCGACTGCCAGTCTCACCAGCGCGTAGACAGACAAAAAACCCAGCAGCAAAAGGGCGATGAACAGCGTAAACGAAACTTCGATACGATAGGGCGGATAGACCAGCAGCACATAGGCCGGATTGCGCGCTGCGATGCTGAGTGCCGCCGCGGCGGCAAACAACCCGAGTATCCATGCCAGGTATTTCATTGCGCAGCCTTGGGTTTCTTCTTGTGCTCCACCGTACCGGCCTTGGGCTGCCCCCTGGAACTCGGCCTTGGCTCATTCTCGCGCATCAAGCGATAGTTGCGCACCGTTTGCAAACTGTCGCTGATATCGGGCATTTCGATGCTGATGTCGGATGCGGCAAGTTTTTTCAACTCGTCAGACACCAGCCTGCTCTCACTCGATTTTGCGTCGAAATAACGCTCAGTCCAGAGTTGCGCGGTTTTCAGCCCCTGTCTGTAACTGACCTCGTCACGCGACAACAGGGCAAGGCGTGCCGACAGCAAACTCAGTTTTAGATTCTCGCGCAGGAAAAACTCCTGGTTGGGCGGCAACAGCGGAATCGCGGCTGTTTCCGTGTTCTCGATAAGCACCAGCTGTCTCAGCTCACCCCAGATGGCATGCAGCACTTTTTGCCAGGCGGTTTCATTTTTTGGCGCTGCGGCCGGTGCGACGGCTTGATTGTCCGCTAGTTGTTGCTGGTAGGCCAGCGGCATCCTGTCCACCGCCGAGATCAGGTTGTTTATCCGAAGATTGATGCCGGTAATGTCTACTTCGTGCAGTGCGCGCAATTTGTCCATGTCGTTATTGATGACCTGGCGCAACCGGTTCAAAGCGGGGCGGTTCATGCGTTGCAAGCGAGAATCGGCAGTTTGCATCGCAATCAGTGCAGCCCTCACGTTGGCCGACAATTGCAATTGTTGCGCCGCGATCAGCAGCATCTGTTCGACCTCGGCCAGTGCGGCTTCATCGCTGTTCGCCGACAGATTGTTATACAGATTTTCAAGCGCGACACGCTGGTTTTGCGTCTCGGCATAGCGCGTCTCCATTGCTGCGACTTTGGCGGAAAGATCGCGGATCTGATCCTGGTCCTGGGCCAGCAATACCTGAGTCGCCTTGCTGTTCCCGTCCATTTCGGCGATTTTTTTCGCCAGTTGCTCCTGCATGTCGCTGATGGCGCGATGCCCGTCCATCCATTGCCACAGGAAGACGATGACCAGCACTGCCATCGTCAAATGCGCAATACTGATATGCGCAAAACCACGTCCCGGGCGATGATCGGGCGTGCTCGGCTGACCTGCCCGGTCGGGTTCTGAAGGCACAGCGGTATCCGGCCCGGAGTTTTCAGCTGGTGAGATTTGCTCGCTCATTCAATACCTTTCTTGAAAAGGCCAAGCGTCGCGCCAAGTCGCCCGGCAGTGAACGGCTTTGCGCCCGGACCGGCTAGCGATCCGATCCGCGGGATTCCTGTGCACGCTGACCCGCCCATGTTATCAAAGCCGAGAACATCCCTTCATCTCCCGGTTCCGTGACGTGCACCCGTCGCCAACCCAGATCGCGGGCCAGACCGGCAATGCGTGCATGCGGGACAAAAAAAGCCGTGTCGTGCAAAGCATGCCGCTCGTTGGCATCCAGCATCTGGCCGAGATGTTCAATCGCCTCGCTGCTGGTGACGATGATCGCGTCGGGCTCGGCATCCAGCAGCTCGCCTTTGTCCTGTTGCGGTTTGCTCCTCTTGTAGCAGTTTGCATATTCTACCGTTGCACCGCGATCCCGGAGTGTATCCCCGAGCAATTCCCGTCCGCCGTCGCCGCGGAATATCATCACGCGCCACCCGGCAACATTTTGCATTTCCGGCAATGCCAGCAACCCTTCGCTGTCGAAACGATCCGTCGGTGCGATGATGTTGGCGATGCCCGTATCACGCAGGGCCTTCGCACTGCCTTGGCCCACCGTAGCGATTTGTATGTGCTTTGGAAGCTCGCCTGCGGCACGTATCGCGGCGAAGCCATAGCGCACCGCGTTGGGACTGATAAAGATCGCCAGGTTGAATTGTCCGAGCCGGGCGATCTGCCCGTTCAGCTCACCGGCATCGGGTATCGCCGACACTTCCAGCAGCGGAAACAGCAGCGGGATTCCGCCCGCCTGTTCGATCAGCTGCGCCATATGTCTGGCCTGGTCACGCGGCCGCGTAACGGCGATGGTCAACCCTTGCAGGAGCCGGTTAGCCATTCAGCGCGGCGAGGATTTCGTCCGCGCCCTGTGCACGCAGCGCATTGGCGACCTTGTTTCCCAGCGCTTCCGGATCGCCAATATCGCCGGTCAACTCCGATTGTGTCATGCGCTTGCCGTTCGCACTGGCGACGAAACCGCGCATGCGCAACTTGCCATTGGCCACTTCGGCAAACCCGCCCAGCGGAACCTGGCAACTGCCCGCCAGCGCGCGGCTCAGCGCGCGCTCCGCCAGCACACAGGCGGCGGTTTCGGGATGGTGCAGCGGTTGCAGCAGCGCGATCACATCGGCGCGGTCGGCGCGGCATTCGATGCCCAGCGCACCCTGCCCGACTGCGGGCAGGCTGTCTTCGCTGCTGATCAGCGCGCGGATGCGGCCACCCAGCCCCAGGCGCTTCAAACCTGCGGCGGCGAGGATGATCGCGGCATATTTGCCTTCGTCCAGTTTGCGCAAACGGGTCTGCACGTTGCCGCGCAGCGGTTCGATGTTCAGGTGCGGGAAGCGCGCACGCAACTGGCTTTCCCGGCGTAGGCTGGATGTCCCCACCACGCTTCCCGGCGGCAAGGCCGCCAGATTCTCGTGTTCATTGGAGACAAACGCATCATGCGGGTCCTCGCGTTCGCCGATTGCCGCCAATACGAATCCCTCTGGCAAATTCATCGGCACATCTTTCAGCGAATGCACAGCCAGGTCGGCGCGTCCGTCTTCAAGCGCGGTTTCCAGCTCTTTCACGAACAAGCCCTTGCCGCCGATCTTGGACAACGTTACATCCAGAATCTGATCCCCCTGCGTGGTCATGCCCAATATGCTGACTTCGGTTTGCGGATATAATTCGCGCAGCCTGTCTCGGACATGTTCAGCCTGCCACATCGCGAGCGCGCTTTCTCGCGAGGCGATCACTAATCGGGCAGGGCCTTGATGGTGCTTCGGATTCATGAGATTATTCCCGAAAATTCCTACTGAATTATTTTTAACAACCTGACGGTCTTTGCGGCATTCTAACATAGGGTGTGCAGTGCTTCTGTTCCGAGAGCGTGATGAATCTGATTGCCACACCTAGCAATTTATCCAGCAAAGAC
Organism: Gallionella sp.; assembly: GCA_049684555.1. GTDB lineage: Bacteria > Pseudomonadota > Gammaproteobacteria > Burkholderiales > Gallionellaceae > Gallionella. The sequence goes on from JBAVGB010000065.1 coordinate 19,429, forward strand.
CTGCCGCTGCGCGATGACGTGCGGCTGCTCGGCCGCATACTCGGCGACACGCTGCGCGAGCAGGAGGGTGAAGCTGCCTTTCAGCTTATCGAGAATGTGCGCCGCGCCGCGGTGAATTTCCACAAGACCCAGGATGATCGCGACCGTGTGCAACTCGAGCAAACCCTGGACGCACTCTCTCCCGGGGAAGCGTTGCTGGTCGTGCGCGCCTTCAGCTACTTTTCGCAACTGTCCAACATCGCCGAAGACCTGCATCACAACCGCCGCCATCGTGCCCATCTGAAGGCCGGCAGTGCCCCCAAGGACGGCAGCCTGCTGCTGGCACTCGATCGCGCCGGGAAAAAAAATATCGGCAAGGAAGCGCTCCAGTCATTTCTCGACAAGGCCCTGGTTTCGCCGGTGCTGACCGCGCATCCCACCGAAGTGCAGCGCAAGAGCATCCTCGATTGCCAGCTGATCATTTCCAGCCTGATGTCCGATCGTGATCGCATGGACATGACACCCGACGATCTGGCCGAGAACGAGAACGCGCTGCGCCGTTTCGTGCTGATTTTGTGGCAGACGCGCATGTTGCGCTCCACCAAGCTGAACGTGATTGACGAGATCAAGAACGGTCTGGAGTTTTACCGCTACACCTTCCTCAATGAAATTCCGAAGATCTACGCCAGCCTGGAAAACCAGCTGGAATTCCGTTTCGACAAGGAAATCAGGGTGCCGCCGCTGTTGCGCGTGGGCAGCTGGATCGGCGGCGACCGCGACGGCAACCCCTTCGTCACCCACGACGTGATGCTGGATGCGGTCCAGCAGCAGGCCACGCTTGCACTGGAACATTACCTGGACGAGACCCGCATACTCGGCATGCGCCTCAGCCTGACCGACCGCTTGGTGGAAGTCAGCCCCGAGTTGCGCAAGCTTTCCGATGCTTCGCCGGACAAGGCGGTGCACCGTATCGATGAACCCTACCGCCGTGCGTTGATCCTGATCTATTCGCGCCTGTCAGCCACCGCAAAACTGCTGGGGCTCAAATTGGAAAAGCCACGCCCCGTCGGACAGCACGCCGAACCCTATGCATCGCCGCAGGAATTTATTGCCGACCTTGACGTGTTGATCGATTCATTGTTCAGGCACGGCGCGGTGTACCTGGCACGCGGGCGGCTCGCCAACCTGCGCCGCGCTGCCGAAGTGTTCGGTTTCCATCTCGCACCGCTGGATATGCGCCAGCACAGCGCGGTTATCGAGCAAACCGTGGCCGAGCTTTTTTCCCGTAGCTCGGGCAAACCCAACTACCGGGATCTGGACGAATCCGAGCGCCGCGCAATGCTGCTGGAAGCGCTGCATTCCGGCAAACCGTTGCTCGGTGGTGCACTGTTATCCGGCAGCCTCGGCCAATTCGGCGACGCGGCGCAAAGCGAATTGCGCATCATGCAGACTGCCGCCGAGATCCATCAGCGCTTCGGGCGCGCAGCGCTGCCCAACCATATTATTTCCATGACCGAATCGGTCAGCGACATGCTCGAACTCGCGCTGATGCTGCAGCAGGTCGGACTGCTGGAAAGAGGCTCGCATCAGTTGCACATCAACATCATTCCGCTGTTCGAAACCATCGAAGACCTGCGCGGTTGCGGTGTCATCATGGACGAACTGTTTTCGCTCCCCTATTACCGCAGGCTGCTGAGCAGCCGGGGCAATACGCAGGAAGTCATGCTCGGTTATTCCGACAGCAACAAAGATGGCGGCTATGTCACCGCCAACTGGGAGCTGTACAAGGCCGAGGTCGAATTGGTGAAGGTTTTCGCCAAGCACGGCGTCGAACTTCGCCTGTTCCACGGGCGCGGCGGCACCGTCGGTCGCGGTGGCGGTCCAAGCTACGATGCGATTCTGGCGCAGCCTCCCGGCAGCGTGAACGGCCAGATCCGCATCACCGAGCAGGGCGAGGTCATTTCCAGCAAATATTCCAATCCCGAGATCGGCCGGCGCAACCTGGAGACACTGATCGCAGCCACGCTGGAAGCCACCCTGCTGGACCACCCCCATGACGCGGACGGAAACGCGGAATATATGCGCATCATGGAAAAACTGAGCCTCAACGCGTTTGCCGCCTATCGCAAAATGGTTTACGAAACACCCGGCTTCAACAAGTATTTCTTCTCGGCTACACCGATACGCGAGATCGCCGAGCTGAACATCGGCAGCCGACCGTCGGCGCGCAAGGCGTCCGACCGCATCGAGGATCTGCGCGCGATTCCCTGGGTGTTCAGCTGGGGCCTGAACCGCACCCTGTTGCCGGGCTGGTTCGGTTTCGGTAGCGCGGTAAAGCAGTTCATCGCCGGCGAGGGCGATGCGGGCCTGGCGCAGCTTCGCGCGATGTGCAAGAGCTGGCCGTTTTTTCGCGGCTTGATGTCGAATATGGACATGGTGCTGTCCAAAACCGACATGGGCATCGCCTCCAGTTATGCCGAACTGGTGGATGACGTCGAATTGCGCGAGCAAATTTTCGGCATGATCGAACGCGAATGGGACGATACCGTGAAGATGCTGTTCAAGGTGACTGGAAACACCTCGCTATTGCAGGACAACCCGACATTTGCGCGCAGCCTGCAGACCCGCACACCCTATATCGATCCGCTGAACCATTTGCAGGTCGCGCTGTTGCAACGGCATCGCGCCGGCGATAATGACGTACTGGTCAAGCGCGCCATCCATCTCACCATCAACGGCATTGCGACCGGGTTGCGCAACAGCGGATAATTCCTTTCCCTTCAGGATTGTCACCGCTTTTCCAGTCCCGGCTGTCCACTGCTAATCAAGCTTCGCGCAACTGCCACCGCTTATCCTGATGCCACGCGTTTATAGCTTCGAACCGATTGAGGACAGCACATCAACCGTGCTGATTCTGGGCAGCATGCCGGGAACCGTATCGCTTGCAACAAGCCAGTATTATGCGCATCCGAGAAACGCTTTCTGGTCCATCATGGGTGAACTCATCGGTGCCGGCCCCGGCCTTCCCTACACAGAACGCACGAATATCCTGCGCAGTTCCGGGATAGCGTTATGGGACGTGCTCGCTTCATGCGCCCGCACCGGAAGTCTCGATTCAGACATCGAGGCGGACTCACTTGTCCCCAATGATTTCAAATCCTTTTTCCTGAGGCATCCGGATATTACGCGCATATACTTCAACGGCGCCAAAGCCGAGCAGTGTTTTCTGAAGTACGTCCTTCCATCCCTTGGTTCGGCCGCATTGCCATACCGGCGACTGCCGTCGACCAGCCCGGCCAATGCCGGAATTTCGTACCAGGAAAAACTGCTTGCCTGGCAATCTGTTATTACGCAAGCCTGATGAAAGTCAATAATCTCGTGAAGAAGTCCAAGAAACAGGCTGGCACTTTTGGTTCCGACATCGGTGGATGTCTAAAAATTCAGATTTCGTCCAAATGCCCCACAAGGGGACGCCGATCCGCTACGGGCAAACGCGGCCCGTGCGGAGTCGTCAGCAAGGCGTGGGGAAAATTTGCGAGCATCCGCTTAGCGGATTGCCTGCTTACCCCGATTCGCCGCGCTGCATATGCCAGATATGTAAGCAAGAATCTTTTTCCCGCAACGCAGCGGTTGGGATGAAATGTGGATTTTGAGAGATTCACCGATCAGGCCCGGCTGAACTCCTTGACAATATGCTGCTGCCGGCGGCTGATGGCGAGCAATTCATCCAGGCCCTTGAGTTTGACCATCCAGCCGCTTTCACCTTCGTCGCCTCCTTTTTCGAAACCGGCTATCGCATCTTTCGAGATCAGACAATTCCGGTGAATACGCACAAAGCGCGTGGCAAATTCTTTTTCCAGCGCGTTGAGCGATTCTTCAATCAGGAATTCGCGTTCGGCGGTGCGCACCGTGATGTATTTCAATTCCGCGCGCAAATACAGCACCTGCTCGATCGCGATCAGGTGGATCTTGCCCCGTTCATGGATGGACAGGTTCTTGCGCGGTTCTGGCAACAGTTCACGCAGCACCTCTGTTTGGACCGGCACAGCCATACGCGCCCGGGTCAACGCCTCGAAAAGTCGCCCCAATCTGATCGGCTTGAGCAGATAGTCGATAACGCGCAGATCGAACGCCTTGATCGCGTATGCATCGTAGGCGGTGGTGAAAATCACCACCGGCGGCTTGGGCAGCTTGTTCAAATGCTGTGCGAGTTCGATGCCGTCCATTTGCGGCATGCGGATGTCCAGCAATACCACATCGGCATTGATTTCCGCGAGCTTGTCCAGTGCTTCCCGACCATTGCCCGCCTCACCCACCACCTCCAGCGCCAGCTGCTGGCTGCAGTCATTCAGCAGATCGCGCAGCCGGTTGCGTGCCGGAGGTTCGTCGTCCACAATAAAAACACGCAAAGCCAGCTCGATGTCATTCATGATGATGGTCGCTCCTTTACACGGGATACATACGGGAAGACGATTTCCACACGGTAAAAATCATTGCCACTTTCGACCTTGTAGCTCGCCTCGACATCAAATAGCAGCGCCAGCCGTTCGCGGATATTGCGCAAAGCGACCATGTTGCCGTGATGAGACTCATCGCGCCGGGCCGGGGAGGGATTCTCCACCACCAGATGCAATTGGTCGCCGCTGCGCTTCAATTCGACGTCGATGCTTCCCCCCTCGGACAACGGTTCGATACCGTGGTACACGGCGTTCTCCAGCAAAGGCTGCAACAGCAGCGGCGGAATCAGCACGTCTTCGGGGATATCATGGATCTGCCAATCCACACGCAGCCGGTCGCCCATGCGCAATTGCTCCAGCGCCAGATATTGCTTGCTCAATTGCACTTCCTGTCCCAGCGGCACCAGATCCTGGGCATCCGACATGGCCATGCGAAACAAATCGGCCATGTCCTCCAGCGCGGCTTCGGCCTGCTTGGGCTGGGCGCGCACGATACCCAGCACGGCATTGATCGTGTTGAACAGGAAATGCGGACGGATGCGCGCCCGCAATACCTGCAAACGCGCATCGCTCAATGCCCGCGACAACACCTTGGAGCGCACGCGAAAATAAAACAGCAAAACTCCGCACATCACCGCGCTGAGCAAAACGCAACGCATAAAATCAAAATAACTGTCAACGTGCTCGGGCGGACGATAAAGCTCCCCGCCGAAGTGATAAATCGACACGGTCAATGTCGCCACCATCGCCGTCACCGCCCAGGCGCCGCGCCGGTATGAAATACGGCTCAGCCAGGGTTGTGCAAGCCAAAGCAACAGCAGGCTCGACAGCAGCACCGGAGTCAGCAGCGTGTTGATCTGCATCATGTTCTGCGCCACCTCCCTCCAGCCGCCCGCCAGCTGGATCGCCTGCAACAATGCCATGCCGTTGCTGATGATCAGGATGCGCAGCAGGGTGCCGAGATTGTGAAAGTTCGGCAACCCATCCTGCCGGGAGTTTTGTCTTATACTGAGCGCCTTGTGCATGGCGGGTACGCCTTGGTTTTTCATGCTTCATTTTGGGACAAGTGGGGGCGGCAATGCAAGACAAAGATACCTGGTCCGGACGATTTGCGGAACCGGTGGCAGAACTGGTGAAGCGTTACACCGCATCGGTGGGCTTCGACCAAAAGCTTGCCATGTTCGACATCCAGGGATCGCTCGCGCACGCGCAAATGCTGGCGGCATGCGGCATCATCTCGACAAATGACCTGAACGACATCAAGCGCGGCCTCGCGCAGATCGAAAACGAGATCATCAGCGGCGAATTCGACTGGTCGCTGGATCTGGAAGACGTGCACCTCAACATCGAAAAACGCCTTACTGCGCTGGTCGGCGATGCCGGGAAGCGGCTGCACACCGGACGGTCACGCAACGACCAGGTGGCGACCGATATCAGGCTGTATCTGCGCCATGCCATAGACGAACTGCTCGTCCTGATCAAGTCATTGCAGAACGCGCTGCTCGACTTGGCGGGGCAGCATGTCCACACGATCATGCCCGGCTTCACCCATTTGCAGGTCGCCCAGCCGATCAGCTTCGCCCATCACCTGATGGCCTATTTCGAGATGCTGAAACGCGATGCGCAGCGCCTGCGCGACTGCCGCAAGCGCGTTAACCGCCTGCCGCTCGGCGCGGCGGCGCTGGCCGGGACCAGTTATCCGATCAAGCGTGAATACGTCGCCGAACTGCTCGGCTTTGAAGGCGTGTGCGAAAACTCGCTGGATGCGGTGTCGGACCGCGACTTCGCGATTGAGTTCACCGCCTGTGCGGCGCTGGTCATGACCCATCTGTCGCGCTTTTCCGAAGAACTGATCCTGTGGATGAGCCCGCGCTTCGGCTTCATCGATATCGCCGACCGCTTCTGCACCGGATCAAGCATCATGCCGCAAAAGAAGAATCCCGATGTGCCGGAACTGGTGCGCGGCAAGACCGGGCGCGTGAACGGCCATCTGGTCGCGCTGCTCACGCTGATGAAAGGCCAGCCGCTGGCCTACAACAAGGACAACCAGGAAGACAAGGAACCGCTGTTCGACACCGTGGAAACGCTGACACAGACCTTGCGCATCTACGCCGACATGATTGCAGGCATCAAGGTCAAGCCGGAAGCCATGCGCAACGCCGCCCTGCAGGGCTACGCCACCGCTACCGATCTGGCCGACTATCTGGTCAAGAAGGGCGTGCCGTTCCGCGATGCCCACGAGACGGTGGCCGTTGTGGTGCGCTTCGCCGAACAGAAGGGCTGTGACCTGGGGGACATCGGCCTTGCCGAGCTGCAGAAATTTTCAGCGCAGATCGGGAAGGACGTGTACCCGATTCTGTCACTGGAAGGTTCACTCGCCAGCCGCAACCACATCGGCGGTACCGCGCCGCAACAGGTCGAGGCGGCGATCGCGCGGGCACGCATCAGCCTCACCGAATAGCTTCGATTTATCCGGCACTCGGCCTTGCTCCACCGGCTTGGGTCGTGCGTCCGTCACCGCACAAATTCATGTTGCAATCTTTGCCAGTCAGGTAAGCGAGTCGATAAACGCTTTCAACGGAACGGGGCGACCGAACAGGTAACCCTGGAACAGTTTGCATCCGGCTTCCGCAAGAAAATCCCGCTGTGCATAGTTCTCCACGCCTTCCGCAATTACCTCGATGCCGAGATTATGGGCCATCCCGATAATGGTCTGGATGATGGTCGCATCGGTGGATTTTGTCCCGATGTTGTGAACGAATGACTTGTCGATCTTCAACTGGTCGAGTGGCAATTGGGTCAGATAGGCCAGCGAGGAATACCCGGTGCCAAAATCATCCATCGAGAAACGAACCCCGATTTCTTTCAATGCATGCATCTTGGTGATCGTGTCAGCCACGTTATCGAGCACGGTACTCTCGGTCAATTCGATCTTCAACAGCGCGGGGTTGATCGAGCTTTGAGCGATAAGATCGCTCACCTGCTTCGCAAAATCCGGTTGGCGGAACTGTTTCGCACTGACATTGACCGCCAGCGAAATGTGACGGGTGTAAGGATTGTTCTCCCACTCCTTGATTTGCTCGCACGCTGTCTTCATCACCCAGTTTCCAAGCGCCAATATCATCCCAGTGTCTTCCGCAATCGGAATGAATTTGTCCGGATAGATCAGGCCCTGCTCCGGATGGTCCCAGCGTATCAGCGCCTCCGCACCGATGGGGCGAAGCATGCTGTCGACCTGCACCTGGTAGAACAGCTTGAATTCATGTTTTGGCAACGACTTCCGGATCGCGACTTCAAGCTGGCTGCGCAATTCCAGTGCTTCCTGCATTGCCGGATCGAAAAAGCGCAGGGTGTTGCGCCCGGCCTTTTTTGCCGCATACATCGCGGTGTCGGCCTGTTTGAGGAGATCGTCAAGACTCTGCCTGAAATTGACAAACAAAGATATGCCTATGCTTGCGGTGCTGTAATGCTCGACGTTATCGAGCATATAAGCCTGGTGAATATCGTTGAGCATTTTGTCGCCCACCTCCCGCGCCTGCAACGCGGCCTCGCTTCTGTCCGTGCTCAACCCTTCCAACAGCACCACGAACTCGTCCCCGCCCAAACGGGCCAGCGTATCGCTTTCGCGTATGCAGGCGCGCAGCCGGTGGCCCACCTCGACCAACAGCATATCGCCGATATCGTGTCCCCTGGTGTCGTTCAACAGCTTGAAGTTATCCAGATCGATGAACAGCAAGGCGGCACAACTCTTGGTGCGCGCACTGGTTGTGACTGCCTGATGGAGCCGGTCAAACAGCAAGCGCCGGTTCGGCAATTGGCAGAGCGGGTCGTAAAAAGCCAGATTGTGGATCTTTTCCTCGGCCTGCTTGCGTTCGGTGATGTCGAAAAACGCGCATATATAATTCGTGATCATGCCGTCCTTGCCGACAACGGCGGTAATGCTCAGCAATTCCGGATAGCTTTCCCCTTTCTTGCGCCGGTTCCAGATCTCTCCCTGCCAGTAATTGTCGCGATGCAGCGTTTCCAACATGCGCGGGTAGAACCCGGGATCATCGCGATCGGATTTGATCATCCCCAGATTCTTGCCAATCGCTTCCTCGGCGCTGTAGCCGGTCATTATCGAGAAAACACGATTGACCTTGAGGATCACCCCTTCGCTGTCCGTCACGATCATACCTTCCTCTATCTCGAAGGCAATCGCGGCGACACTCAGCGCCGCTTCGCGCTCTTCCAGCACCACCATCATGCTATTGAAGGCATGGGCCATATCGGCAATATCCCTGGGTCCGTCAAGCACGGCGCGCACCTCCGATTCGCCCGCTTTCGCGCGCCCCATGCTCTCCGACAGCTGGTTCAGAGGCCGCGTCATGCGATCGGTCAGTATGCGCGTCATGTACAGGAACAGCAGTGCGAAGGAAAACGACGTGACCATGTTGACGAAAAATATATCGGTCGTAGTCCGCGCAAGTGCGGCCTTGCTCATCACCACCGAAACGTAACCGAGCAGTTCCGGCTGGGCCGTCTGCACATTGAAAGGGGATTCGGCGGAGGGTTGCGTGTAGACCGGCGCCACAAACAGCCATGCACTTCCGTTCTCCTGAGCCAGGACTGCGTCAGTTTTCGAGATGGAAGGATTGTATGCATTGGTAAATTCTGCAAAGACAGCATCCCCGCGGGTCAGCAACGGCTGCTTTTTGACATCGCGAATCTCCACACCGATCACGCCGGGAAACGCCATGGTGGATTTCACCGCTTCGGCGGCGTTATCAGCCGAGGCAAAGATCAGCGCCAGCGCGCTCTGGCGGGCCAGATTCCCGGTTATTTGCCGGCCTTGTTCCAGCAGGTTTGCCCGCACCCGTTCGTTGCTCTGCCACGAGCCCACCAACGAAGAACATAGCGCCAGCAACAATATGCCCAGCGTGATCATGATGCCAAGCTGGCGCCTGAAAGTGCACTTATGGAGAAATTCGTTGATGATCTTCATCGATAATTATATTTATTGATCTGGAAATATGCTGTCGAAATTCTTCAAGCGGTTAGTATCGATTCCCAGATGCTTTGCGGTACGCGAATTCACCGCACTTCGCACATCGCGTAACGGCATCAAACCATATTTTCCATTTCCGCGCGAAGTCAAAATATCCTGCGCCAGAGCGGCGAGGCTTTCTCCCAGCCCCTTGTTGTCCGGAAAAAGCGAAAACAGCACGCCGCGCCCGACGTAGCCAAAATTGCTGGAAAATACGGCAAGGTTATTATTCCATGATTCCTGCAACACCAAAGGCAGGATCGAACTGTCGTCTACCGTGGTCGGGTCCTGCGGCAACCACAGCGCATCGCTGCGAGCATCTGAATGGGAGAAAATTTGCTGGTAATATCCGACCGCCTTGCGCAGATTCTGTGCCTTGTAAGCCACCAACTGCAGCCCCTGGGCATTTGCGGATGTTTCGGCCAACTTGATCAGCCAGCTGTTGAAACCCGGGTCATAGACGACGAACACCCGCTTCATCGACGGCATCAGCGACTTCATACGGGCGAACAACAGCGTGGGGTCTGGCGCCAGACTGATCACCGGCTGCCCGTCCAACCCATTTTCCGGCACTGTCAGCACGCCGCCCACGACCACCCTGATATTCTTATTCAACAGCTGGGCCGTTTTCATGCCCTGCCGGCCCAGCGCGATGACCACTCTGGTGTTCTGCAGATTCAAAGTGGTTTTCAGCACGCTGATGTCCGTGTCCGTGCTCACCGCATAACTCGCTACCGGCGCGCCGATCTTGTCCTCTATGCCCGAGATGATTTCCGTGAATATTTCCCGATATGGCTCGCCGATATCGGGATAGATCACTGCGATCGGGGCTTTCCCGGCCGCCCATGCGGGAGTTGCGACAAGCAGCGGCGCTGCAACAAACAGCATGGCACCCAACAACATAACCAGCCACTTGGCTGCCGATTTTGGATAGCCTGGTGGTATGGCTAGTCGTTCCACCAGTAGCTTCATCAGCGCAGTGCGTCTGCTCCTGGTTGCGTATGTTGTTCGTCTCTGTGCATACACGTGGTGGGCATTCGACACACGATTATCATTAATGCGCATATCACGCCCTTGAATGATCGAATCCAATGAAACGGGTACGCAAAATTTTACGTTTCACCGGGAAGGCCGTCACACCCTGAGGGGCAGTTTTAAACCGGCGCCTGCTGGTATATTGTCCCGCTGTCTGATTCGTCCATACCGTGAAGCATCCAGGACCAAGAGCCTGCAGATACAGGGAAGGCAGGCGCATGTGCCGGGTCGGGGAACCAGTGGATGGTTTGCTGCCTTTCGCCTCACAAACAAGCATCATGCCCCTTCAACTAAAACAAACTGATCAAGAAACCGAACCGCTCTGCAACGCAATCGACGTTGGTAGCGAGGAATTAATCTTCGTCATCCGTAATAGCAGCGCCCCTTGTTTGCAAGCCGAGTCATGAAGAGTTTGATTCGGAACAAGCAGGGCTGAAACTACCCAACTCAATTGCCTTTCAGGATCAAAGCTTGTGCTGGAATTGCAGGTAAAAAGCGCGTCCCGGGAGCGGCAGATCGGAAATCATACCTACCGATTGAAAGGTCGGCTCCCAGGCAGCTCGATCAAACAGGTTAGTCACCATGGCGCTCACGTCCCAGTCGCCGGCGAAACTTTTGCGGCGCAAGGTCAAGTCCACCAGCGTATAGTCCGGAATCTTGGGCCGGGTGTCGCCCGGCTCCCGCATCCTATCTGCCACATAATTGGCCTTGGTACTGACCTGCCATAGTGGGGCAAAACGCCAGTCGGCGAGAACAAACAACCGGCGATGCGGCGCCATGCCCGCGTCCAGGCCGGTTGTCTGATCTATGGAATGCTGCAAGGAAAAATTGCCGGTCAGACGGATAGTGCTGGTCGCATCCAGCGTGGACTCCAATTCCAGGCCGCGCCCGACCTGGTCGCCGGTATTCTCATATGTTGAACCGGTGATCGGAAGAATGATATTGCTCATACGATAACGGAAAAAGTTCAGATTGTTCTGTAACTTGGCTACAGGTTGCCAGGAAAAAGCCAGTTCGTCCGTCTTAATGGTCTCCGGTTTCAGGTTGGGATTGCCGATAGCCACCGGATTGTTGATCGCATAGAGCTCGGCGAAGGAAGGGGCTCGAAAAGCAGTGCCATGCATCGCCTTGACCACGACGTTGTAGGCCGCATTCCACACCAAAGCGAGGCGCGGATTGGTGGTGCCGCCGAAATCCGAATAGTCGTCATGCCGCACGCCCGCAGTCAGCGCCCAGTCTCTTGCAAAACTCCATTCATCCTGTGCAAATGCATAGGACACGTTGCGCGTGTGCGGCATCATATAGACCAAGGCCGGATTGCCGGTTGCATCCACCGTGGGAGGCGTACAAGGAAGTGGGGTGCACAAAGGCTGAAATGCCGCATTATAATTTTTGGTCTCCTGAGTCTGGTACATATCCTCTATCTGGTATCCAGTGCCGACGCGAATCCGGTGCTGCTCTAAGCCGGTATAGAAAGCGGAAACGTTGGCGTAACTATGCTGTTCGGCATGTTCGGGATCACCGATCATGCCGTTGGGGAACGCCCCGCCGAACGCGCCCGTGGGGAAAAGCATGTACGCCGGATCGCCGTTTTCCTTGATATTGTAAAAACCGGCAACCCCGGACAGGTCCCAATTCGGCGCCCAGTTGGCTTGCTCATAGCTCATATCCATAAACAGCCTGGACGCTTGCCCGCGTCCATTGGGGTCCAGGCTCCCGGCGACACCGGCCCCGGTACCCACTTCGCGTTGCTGGTATGGCGTCCGTAAACGCCATGCCTCATGGGACAAATCGGCGCGCGCATCGATTCCCTTGCTTTCAGCACTGACTGGACCTGGTGCAAGTGATGCATTGGTGCTAAAAATTTGATCCCAGGTTGTTTGCGCATCCTGCTGGATGATGCCTTTCTGGCCATCAGTGTTCCCCGCGCGCAGATAGAAGGCAGCGTCTAATATACCCAACTTGCCTCCGTACTGCGTCCACGCATCGCGAGTGTTGTAACTGCCGCCGCGCAACCCGAATTCTCCCCCCTTGATATCCGCCGCGGTCTTGGTAATGATATTGATCACCCCGGAAAAGGCATCGGCGCCGTACAATGCCGAGCCCGGCCCGCGGATCACTTCGATGCGTGCCACATTTTCCAGCGGCATGCCGCCCAAAATTTGGCCGCGATCACCCCAAAGCACACTTGTAATCGGTAAACCGTTGACCAGCATCAGGACTTCCGGGTTGTTTTTGGTGGCAATGCCGCGAAACTCGTAGATCGGATTCATGCCGACATTCGACATGGAAACATGCAGCCCCGGCACGCTTTCCAGCGCCTGGTCCAGGTCGGTTGCGCCCATGGCTGCGATGTCACGGGCAGTGATCACGGTCGCCACTGCCGGTGCGCGATCGATAGGTTGCGTGCTGCCGGTGGCAATGCTGATCATGGATTTGTCGCCATAGGCCAGCGCCAGATCTTCTTCAGTGGTCTGAGCGGCAGCAGCGGAGCCAATCCATGCCAACGCCAACAAGGCACAGAATGCTCGACGGTTCAACGTTTGCATAGTTGATCCTCCCTTAATTTACAACCAACTTGAAGTCTATTTGGAACATGATCCGCTAACTCATGCCTGTTCTGTGCCAAGGTCGTTGAGCTTGTCCTTCGTACAGAATGTCCGAGCACGCAAGCGGATACAATGTACCTTCCGGGCGCTCCGATGCCTCAATGAAACAGGGCGGCATTCCGGCTAAAAAAGCAGGAAATGAAAACAGATAATACTCACGCGGCGTAAGGCCGAGATCGACAATCAACGGGGCAACCACACCGGCATAATTCATTTTCATGCGCCAGCGGCCGGCCAGCAGTTTTTTTTCCACTTCCAGCGCCAGGCGAAGATACGGCCCCTGATCCAGGCCAAGGCTCTTGGCGAGTGCCAGCAGCGGCTCTATGCGTTCGTCCGCATTGACCAAGGGCCGGCCATAACCGGAGATGCTGCGGTGCAATTCCAGTTCCAACCTAATGCATTCTTCAAGATCGCCTCCTTCATCCATCTGCCGGCGGGTGCGGATCAGAAAGTCTATCGCGCGCATGTCTGAGCCGCGCCCGTAAATCGAGGCCTCCGACACCGCCAGTGCTGCCGCCAAGCCCAAAGTTCCGGTGCTGCGGGAACTGCCGGCCAATCCCGCCACGCGGTTGTTCCACAGACGGACATCCGGGTAGCTGGTGTAGGTCCACATGGAATGCATCAGCCGCAATTGCTCTTTGGTAAAGCGGCGCCCCGTGATACCGAACACGTATAATTCGAGCCAGTCCATGTCCTTCAAGTCCTTGTGCAGATCATAACCGCGATAGATCACGTGACTGCCAGGATAAAAAGTCCCCATGCGGCTTTTCAACACACCGACGTATTCCTGCAGCAGGGCTGGGCCATTGGCACGAACGTTCATGCTTGCTCCTCTGTTGATGCGCTTTCCAGCTCCATGGTGCCGAATGGGAACTTCTTGTACCCGAGAGGTTGTTGTTCCAGCGCATGCGCTGCCGCGCCGGGCAGGCGCAACAGCAAGTGCAGCATTTCGCCTTGCTCGGGAGTAAAGCCCATGTCGGCGAGCGCAGCTGCGGCCACGCCTGACATTGCGAGGGGGCAGCCCGCTGCCGCTTCCAGAGCTGTCAGGTTTTGCTGCAGCCATGCCAAGTGCGGTCCCGAACTGTAGCGAACGAGACAGGCCAGCGTTTGCTTCACCGAAGTGGCTGTGCTGACACCATGGGGATCGAAACCCGGCGAGTGTTCCGGTGTCGGCCAGATGCTGCCAGGGATTGCCTCCAATCCACCGAGCCGCTTGCGCCATGCGTCGAGCTGGGTGCCACATTCCACCCAGCCTTCCATCGCCAAAAAAACTTCATGTCCTCCGGCAAATTGTCCGGCGCCTACCGCCAGTGCGGCCATCAGCGAGGCAGCCGCAGTCGAGCCGCACACGCCTCCGCACATGGCAGCATGCACGGACGCATC
>JBAVGB010000066.1:0-22359 GCA_049684555.1 Gallionella sp.
CCTTCGGCATGCAAATAGCCGAGCAAGTCGTCCAGCGTGGCGATGGATATTACCGGAATATCATAGTTGCGGCGCACTTCCTGCACGGCAGACAGTTCGCCCTGCCCGCGTTCCATCCGGTCCAGCGCGATCACGACACCGCACGGGCTGGCGCCCGCGGCACGAATCAGTTCGATGGATTCGCGCACCGAGGTCCCGGCGGAAATCACGTCGTCGACGATCAGCACCCGTCCCTGCATCTTTGCGCCCACCGTGGTGCCGCCCTCGCCGTGGTCCTTGGCTTCCTTGCGGTTGTAGCAAAACGGCACGTTGCTGCCCTGCTCCGCCAATGCGATCGCGGTTCCGGCAGCCAGCGGGATGCCCTTGTAGGCCGGGCCGAACAGCATGTCGAAGGGGACGCCGGAGGCCAGTATCGCCTGGGCATAGAATTGCGACAGGTTTCTCAGCGAGGCGCCGTCGTTGAACAGGCCGGCATTGAAAAAATAGGGCGACAGGCGGCCCGCCTTGGTCTTGAATTCGCCGAAGCACAAGACCTGCTGCCGTACGGCAAAGCGGATGAAGTCGAGTCTGAAATTGGGCATGAAGAACGCGGTAGGTCGGTTAGGGGTGCGTTATTATAATGGCACTCCCGCTTACTCCCCCGGATTTTCATCTACATGCGCATCATTTCAATCAACCTGAACGGCATCCGTTCGGCGGCTGTCAAAGGCTTTTACGAGTGGTTGGCCCGGCAGGATGCAGACATCGTCTGCCTGCAGGAACTCAAGGCACAGGCGCCGGACATGACAGCGCAAATGCTCGCGCCGCAGGGCTATCACGGCTATTTCCATTACGCGGAAAAAAAGGGTTACAGCGGCGTGGGTCTCTATTGCCGCGAACAGCCTGAACAGGTCATTTCCGGGCTGGGCATAGACGAGTTCGATGCGGAGGGGCGTTATATCTGCGCAGATTTTGCCGGTTTCAGCGTGGTGTCGGTATACCTGCCCTCGGGCTCCAGCGGCGAGGAACGGCAGGCGGTCAAGTTCAAGTTCATGGCGGCTTTCATGCCGCACCTCCGCGAAATCCGATCAAGCGGTCGCGAGTTGGTGATCTGCGGCGACTGGAACATCGCACACCGGGAGATCGACCTGAAGAACTGGCGCGGCAACAAAAAGAATTCCGGGTTCCTGCCCGAGGAACGCGCGTGGCTGACCGAGCTGTTCGATGAAGTCGGTTTTGTAGACGTGTTCCGCCGCGTTCACCCGGAGCTGGAAGCCTATACCTGGTGGTCGAATCGCGGCCAGGCATGGGCGAAGGATGTCGGCTGGCGCATCGACTACCAGATCGCCACGCCGGGCATTGCGGCGCTCGCCGAGGCGGCAAGCATCTACAAGGCGCAGCGCTTTTCCGATCATGCGCCGCTGATCATCGATTACAAAAACTGAATGGTGTAAAGCCTAGCTTTGTTCCCAGGGCAGCGCGGCCGCCCGCCAACCCCCGGCCGTATTGCGGTGCTTGCTGGCGTCCATGTCGCCCTCGAAACCCTCCAGCATGTTGTAGCAGTCACGGTAGCCGGCATTTGTCGCGGCAATCGCGGCATGGTGCGAGCGCCCGCCGCTGCGGCAAACGAAGATGACCAGCGCTTCCTTGTCGACCTGCTGTTCCAACTGGGCGATAAAATGCGGATTGCGGATCATCCCCGGATAACTGGCCCACTCGATCGCCGTCGCACCCGGCAATTTCCCGACCCAATCCAGTTCCGCGCGGCTGCGCACGTCCACCAGTTTTGCGCCCGGTGCGGACTGCAGGATTTCATAAGCTTCGCGGGGATAGAGAGCGCCTTCGTAAGGCAGGTTCAATTCTTTGGCGCGCTGTTGCGCGGCTTGTAAAATGTCGGTGATTTTTCCCACGATGACTCCTTCCTTGCGAAGCAAATATTACTTGTTTGGCAGAGATGGTATCCTGCACATTATAGAGGCATAACCAGCAACCGACATGGACAATCACACCGCATCGCGCCAATCCGAGGAACGCATCGGGGCTTTCGAGCCGGTGCATCCGGAACGCTTCGCCGCGGCGCAAAAGAGCACCTGGGTCAGTATCGCCATCAATTTGCTGCTGACTTCCCTGCAGATGATCGGCGGTTTCTTTGCGCACTCACAAGCGCTGATGGCGGACGGCCTGCATTCCCTGTCGGATCTGCTTTCGGATGTGCTGGTGCTGTTTGCGAACCGCCATGGCAACCGGCACGCCGATGCGGAACATCCCTACGGTCATGCGCGCATCGAAACCGCAGCGACGCTCATACTCGGGGTGTTTCTCGCGGCGCTCGGCGTGGTGCTGCTGGTGGCGGCCGCGATGCGCCTGCAGCATCCCGATGCGCTGCGCGCGGTCAGT
The DNA here is from genome assembly GCA_049684555.1 of Gallionella sp. Classification (GTDB taxonomy): domain Bacteria; phylum Pseudomonadota; class Gammaproteobacteria; order Burkholderiales; family Gallionellaceae; genus Gallionella. The sequence goes on from JBAVGB010000066.1 coordinate 2,377, forward strand.
CCGTTCGCGCTGGCGATCGCGGTCCTTGCACTGATCGCCAAGGAGGGATTGTTCCGCTACATGCTGGCGGTGGCCAAGCGGGTGCGTTCGCAGATGCTGGTCGCCAATGCGTGGCATGCGCGCTCGGATGCGGCCTCCTCGCTGGTGGTCATCATCGGTGTGGGCGGAAATCTGCTCGGCTTCACTTTCCTTGACCTGGTGGCGGCGGCGGTGGTGGGCGTAATGATCACGCATATGGGCGGCAAGCTGGCGCTGGAAGCAATGTCCGAACTCATCGATACCGGGCTGGCTGCCGAGGAAGTCGAGGCCATCCGGCAAACCCTGCTGAATGTGCACGGTGTGCGCGGCCTGCACGAGTTGCGCACGCGCAAGATGGCGGACAACGCACTGGTCGACGCGCACATCATGGTCGATCCCAAGATCAGTGTCTCCGAGGGCCATTACATCGCGGAGATGGCGCGCCAGGCCGTGCTCAAGAAACATCACGTGATCGATGTGATGGTGCATATCGATCCGGAAGACGATTTGAAAGCCAAACCCAACGTGCATCTGCCCAGCAGGCCCGTGCTGATGGAACACCTAGCGGATCGCCTCGGCGCAGAGGCACTGGCGAACAACCGCGTGGTCTTTCACTATCTCGACGGCAAGATCGATGCGGAGATATACCTGGGCAAACCGCAGTCAGCCGCGGGAGCCGATTCGTTGCAGGCGCGCTGTGATGAACTGGTGATAGAAGACCCGATATTTCGCACAATACAGGTGAATCGCAGTCACGCACAGAATTAGTGCATCCAATCCGGGATGTGCCCGATTTCGGTGCAAATTATTAGTGCCCGGGATATCGGGCTTATGGCACAATGCCGGACTGCGATGAGGGCAGGGTTGGCACGCTTTCTGCATTGCATCTGCTTGGTAATATCGGGTTCGGTTTAATTTTTCGTTAATTTTTCAATTTGCATTAGGGAGATGGTTATGTCGATGTCGGCAGCTGATGTTTTAAAGATGATCAAGGACCGCGAAGTCAAGTTCGTGGATTTCCGTTTTACCGATACTCGCGGCAAGGAGCAGCACGTGGGCGTGCCGGTCAAGGTCATGGGCATGGAAAAGTTTGAGGAAGGCCATGCGTTCGATGGTTCTTCAATTGCCGGCTGGAAAGGCATACAGGCATCGGACATGCTGCTGATGCCCGATCCCGCGACCGCCTATATCGATCCGTTCATGGACGAAAACACCATGGTGATCACCTGCGACGTGGTGGAACCCACCGACGGCAAGGGCTATGACCGCGATCCGCGTTCCATCGCCAAGCGTGCCGAGGCTTACCTGAAATCGACCGGTATCGGCGATACCGCCTACTTTGGCCCGGAACCCGAATTCTTCATATTCGATTCCGTGAACTGGCAGGTGGACATGTCCGGCTGCTTCTGCAAGGTGAATTCCGAGGAAGCGGCCTGGTCTTCCGCGGAAAAGTTCGACAGCGGCAACACCGGCCATCGTCCGACCGTAAAGGGCGGCTACTTCCCGGTTCCTCCGGTCGACAGCCTGAACGACATCCGCGCCGCGATGTGTCTGGCGCTCGAAGAGATCGGCATCGAAGTCGAAGTACATCACCACGAAGTGGCGACAGCCGGGCAATGCGAGATCGGCACCAAGTTCAATTCGCTGGTGCGCCGCGCCGACTGGACGCAGGGATTGAAGTATGTGGTGCATAACGTTGCGCACCAGTATGGCAAGACCGCGACCTTCATGCCCAAGCCCATCGTCGGCGACAACGGCTCGGGGATGCACGTGCACCAGTCGATCTGGAAGGGTGGCAAGAACCTGTTTGCCGGCAGCGGCTATGCCGGGCTTTCCGAGCTGGCGCTTTATTACATCGGCGGCATCATCAAGCACGCACGCGCGCTGAATGCGATCACCAATCCGCTGACCAATTCCTACAAGCGTCTGGTCCCTGGCTTCGAAGCGCCGGTCAAGCTGGCCTACTCGGCGAAGAACCGCTCAGCCTCGATCCGTATTCCACATGTGTCCGGCGACAAGGCACGCCGCATCGAGGTGCGCTTCCCGGATCCGGGCGCGAATCCTTACTTGGCCTTCACCGCGATGATGATGGCCGGTCTGGACGGCATCCAGAACAAGATCCACCCCGGCGATCCGGCAGACAAGAACCTCTACGATCTCCCGCCGGAAGAAGATGCGAAGATCCCGACCGTGTGTTCCAGCCTGGAGCAGGCGCTGGATTACCTGGACAAGGATCGCGAGTTCCTGACCCGAGGCGGCGTGTTCTCCAACGACTTCATCGACGCCTACATCGACTTGAGGATGGACGAGGTGACTAGGTTCCGCATGACCACGCATCCGGTCGAGTACGATATGTATTACAGCATCTAGTCCCGGAAACAATCGGGCCACTGATAAAACTGTCTGCAAGCCGAAGGGACAGTACGACAAAACGGGGCGCAAGCCCCGTTTTGTTTTGTAATGCAAATGTTTGTCTGCATCCCGCGCTTGTCCTATACTTGTCGTGTCGTTATCCGGGAATGCGAACATGAAACTTGGTGGATATCTTTTTGCCGTATTGTGCACCTGCCCGATGTTGGCGCATGCCGACATTTACAAGGCGGTCGATGAAAACGGGCATGTCACCTATTCCAGCTCGCCGATCAAGGGGGGCAAGCGCATTTATCTGGAGCCGCTGTCGACCATGGTGCCGCCTGCCAAGGTGGACGAATTTCCGAAAGTGGATCGCGAAACACAAAAGGAACGGGATGATAACCGCCGCAAGATACTGCAGGATGAGCTGAACTCCGAGGAAAAGCAGCTTGCGGATGCACAGCAGAACCTGAAGGACGGCGAGGCGAACCCGGAAGTCTTCAAGGGGGCGGATGGCAAGACATACCGAAATGTCGCGAAATACGATGCAAAGATCAAGGACCTGACCGACCAGGTTGATCTTCACCAGCAGAATGTGGACGCGCTCAAGGCCGAGCTTTCAAAATTGCCATGACCCGATGTCTCTAACACGCTACGGAACCCGTTACGGAAAAATTGCCATCCCGACTCTGCGGAAAGCGTGCATCAGGCAGACGAATTGGCCGGCATAGTTAAAAGCACCATCGACATCACCTCTGGCATGCTTTCTGCTCGGTAAAACGTATGCCTGATTTCCCCCACCTTACGCTGGAACATCTTGCGACCGCCGTTATCCTGCTGGATGAAGAGTCGCGCATCGCCTATGTCAACCCGGCCGCGGAAAATCTGTTCGACATCAGTGACAAGAACATGCACGGTGTTCCGCTGCAGCAGGTGTTCACGCACACCGAACAGCTGGCAAGCGCGATGCAGCAGGCGGTTCAGAACAACGCCAGCTTCATCGAGCACGATCTGACGCTGGGAACACACGCGAACGGCAAGCTGCATTTGCGCTGTGCGGCGACGCCGCTGCAATTCGGCAGGAATTACCTGCTGCTCGAATTCCATCCGATGGACAGGCCGCTCAAGCTGGCGCGCGAAGAGCAGATGCTCGACCAGACGCAGGCCAGCCGCCTGCTGCTGCGCAACCTCGCGCACGAGATCAAGAATCCGCTCGGCGGTATACGCGGCGCCGCGCAACTGCTCGAGCAGGAACTGGAAAAGCCGGCATTGCGCGAATACACGCAGGTCATCGTGCAGGAAGCGGACCGGCTGCGTTCGCTGATGGAAAAGCTGCTGGCGCCGCAGAATGCCGCGCACTCCGGCGCGCTCAACATACACGAAGTGCTGGAACGCGTGCGCAGCGTGGTGCTGGCAGAAATGCCGGAGGGCTTGAAGATCAAACGCGATTACGATATCAGCCTGCCCGCGCTGGTTGGCGACAAGGAGCAGCTGATCCAGGTCATGCTCAATATCGTGCGCAACGCGGCCCAGGCCATGCACGGTCATGGGCAGATCGTGTTGCGTACCCGTGTCGCGCACCGGGCGACGCTGATCAAACGGTTGCACCGCCAGGCGGTGAGGGTGGAGATCATCGATAACGGACCCGGTATCCCGGCCGAATTGCACGACAAGATTTTCTATCCCCTGGTATCAGGGCATGCCGACGGTCATGGGCTGGGACTGACCATCGCGCAGGACTTCGTCAGCCAGCATCACGGTACCATCGAGTTTGACAGCGAGCCCGGGCGCACCCGCTTTACCGTAATGCTTCCGATCCCATGAAACGTTAGGCGACCAAAATGAAACCTGTATGGATTATTGACGACGACCGTTCCATCCGCTGGGTGCTGGAAAAATCCCTGGCGCGCGAGGATATCGACTTCAAGAGCTTTGCATCGGCGGACGATGCGCTGCGTGAGCTGGGTGAAAACGAGCCGCAGGTCGTCGTCAGCGATATCCGCATGCCCGGGAGTTCGGGACTGGATTTTTTGCAGACGCTGCACCGGCGCCATCCGCTCATCCCGGTCATCATCATGACCGCTTATTCCGATCTGGAAAGCGCGGTTTCGGCGTTTCAGGGCGGCGCGTTCGAATACCTGCCCAAACCGTTCGACATCAACCACGCGGTCGAATTGATCAGGCGCGCGCTGGAGCAGAGCCGACGCAAATCGGGCGAAACCGAGCAGGTCGAAGCGGATGCCGAGATACTCGGCCAGGCACCGGCGATGCAGGAGGTATTTCGCGCGATCGGCAGGCTGTCGCAATCCCACGCCACGGTGCTGATCAACGGCGAGTCGGGCACCGGCAAGGAACTGGTCGCAAGGGCATTGCACCGCCACAGTCCGCGCGCCGACAAGCCGTTCATCGCGATCAACACCGCCGCGATCCCGAAGGACCTGCTCGAGTCGGAATTGTTCGGCCATGAGCGCGGCGCGTTCACCGGCGCGGCCACGACACGGCGCGGCCGCTTCGAGCAGGCGGAAGGCGGCACGCTGTTCCTTGACGAGATCGGCGACATGCCCGCCGACCTGCAAACCCGGTTACTGCGGGTATTGTCGGACGGGAATTTCTATCGCGTCGGCGGGCACCAGCCGATCAAGTCCAGCGTGCGCATCATCACCGCCACCCATCAGGACCTGGATGAACGCGTCAAGGAGGGCCTGTTCCGCGAGGACCTGTTCCACCGCCTGAACGTGATACGGTTGCGCCTGCCGCCGTTGCGCGAGCGGCGCGAGGACATCCCGCTGCTGGCAAAATACTTTCTGCAGAAAAGCGCGCGCGACCTCGCGGTCGACCAGAAGCAGTTCAGCGACGCAACATTGCAGCATCTGAGCGCGCAGGATTTTCCCGGCAACGTACGGCAACTGGAGAATCTATGCCACTGGCTGACCGTGATGACGCCGTCGCAGACCGTCGAGATCGCCGACCTGCCGCCGGAATGGCGGGGCGAAGCCGCAACGAGCGTAATATCAGGCGGCGACTGGAGCGCCGCATTGGCACAGCAGGCTGCAGCTGCGCTGAAGCGCGGCGACGAACGCATCATGGACACCCTGACCGCGCAATTCGAGCGCACCCTGATCCTGCAGGCTCTGCATCACACCAACGGGCGGCGCATCGAGGCGGCCAACCTGCTCGGGATCGGACGCAACACACTGACACGCAAGATCCAGGAATTGGGATTGGACAAGCCGGGAGAATGAATCAGGGCTGCAATTGCTTGAGCAGCTTTTCGTGTATCCCGCCGAAGCCGCCGTTGCTCATCACCAGGATATGGTCGCCGGGCCGGGCGGCAGCGACGATCTTCCCGACCAGCGCATCCAGCTGTTCTTCGACGGCCACCTTGTCACCCAGCGGGGCGAGCGTGCTGTGCGCATCCCAGCCGAGATTGGCTGCGTAACAGAACGCCAGGTCGGCGTCTTTCAGGCTGCCGGGCAGCGCATCCTTCATCATGCCCAGCCTCATCGTGTTGGAGCGCGGTTCCAGCACCGCCAGTATGCGGGCAGTGCCGACCTTGTGGCGCAGGCCGGCGACGGTGGTGGCGATCGCGGTGGGATGGTGGGCGAAATCGTCGTATACGGTGATGCCGTTGACCACACCGCGCACTTCCATGCGCCGCTTCACATTCCTGAATTCGCCCAATGCCGCCAAGCCCTGCTGGACGGGCACGCCGGCGTGGCGCGCGGCGGCCAGTGCGGCGAGTGCATTCTGGCGGTTGTGCTCCCCGAGCAAGTCCCAGTCCAGTGTGCCCTGGGCTTCGCCGCGCAGCGTTACCCGGTTTACCGCGTCGATCTGCCAGCCGTCATCCGTACCGAAACGTTCCACCGGTGTCCAGCTGCCGCGTTGCAGCGCTCGGTCCAGCGAGGCCTCGCGGCCGTTGCTGACGATCAATCCGTTGCCGGGAACCGTGCGCACCAGGTGATGGAACTGGGTTTCGATCGCGGCAAGATCGGGAAAGATATCGGCGTGGTCGAATTCGAGATTGTTGAGTATCGCGGTGCGCGGATGGTAATGCACGAATTTGGAACGCTTGTCGAAAAATGCGGTGTCGTATTCGTCCGCTTCGATCACGAAAAAAGGCGTATCGGTGAGCCGGGCCGAGATGCCGAAATTCTGAGGCACGCCGCCGATCAGGAAGCCGGGGTTCAGTCCCGCATATTCCAGTATCCAGGCCAGCATCGAACTGGTGGTGGTCTTGCCGTGGGTGCCCGCGACAGCCAGCACCCACTTCGGCATTCCCTTGCGCTGCAATATATTTTCAGCCAGCCATTGCGGACCGGACAGGTAGGGCAGGTTGCGGTTGAGTAGCTCCTCCATCAGCGGATTGCCGCGCGACACCACGTTGCCGATCACGAACACATCCGGTTCGAGTGACAGCTGTTTGACACCGAAGCCCTCGATCAGCTCGATGCCCTGTGCGGCCAGTTGCATGCTCATCGGCGGGTACACATTGGCATCGCAGCCGGTGACGCGAAAACCGGCTTGCCTGGCGAGCACCGCGATGCCGCCCATGAAGGTGCCGCAGATTCCCAGGATATGGATGGACGGGGTTTTGCTCGAGGCCATTGCTGCTCACTCTCCCTGTCGTACCCACATGGCATGCAGGGTGGATCTTGAATACCACAGCAATCCTGCCGTTGCCAGTGCGCCGGCGATCAGCGTGATCCACGGATAACTCCCCATGTCATAGCCGAGGAAGGGCAGGAAAGTCAGGGGAACGAACAACATGATCCAGATAATACCAAGCACCATGCCTGTCCAGCCGACGAAAACCCCCAGGGTGGTGCGCCGGACGACCCTGAGGGCCCCGCATTTTTTGCATTCGCTTGCATTCGGTTCGAGTGGTGAAGCACAGTATGGACATTGCATGATTTTTCCCAAAGTTGAAACGCAGCGCGCCTGCTAGGCACTGCGAAAAATGAAATATGCCGCACCGATCAGACAGAGTGCGGCATACAGGTAATCCAGCTTCAGCGGCTGGTTCATATACACCACGGCAAAGGGGACGAACACAGACAGCGTGATCACCTCCTGCAAAATCTTCAGCTGTCCGAGGCTGAGTGCGGTATAGCCGATGCGGTTCGCCGGGACCTGGAACAGGTATTCGAACAGCGCGATGCCCCAGCTAACCAGCGCAGCCACATACCAGGGCGAGGTCGCAAGATTCTTCAGGTGCCCGTACCATGCGAACGTCATGAATAGATTGGATACCGCAAGCATCAGCGCGGTAACCAGCAGCGGTTGCGAGATCAGGTTCATCGTCTAAATATTTTCACGGGCCGTAATGCGGCGTGCCGAACAACGTAGCGCGCATAGTGGTTTTTCCGTTAACGGACGCCCAGCAATTCGACATCGAACACCAGCGTCGCGTTCGGCGGGATCACCCCGCCGGCGCCGCGCGCGCCGTATCCCATGTTCGGGGGAATAATCAGCGTGCGCTCGCCGCCGACCTGCATGCCGGCCACGCCCTGGTCCCAGCCCGGGATAACCTGGCCCGCGCCCAGGGTGAAATCGAAAGGTTCATTGCGGTCGCGCGAGCTGTCGAATTTCTTGCCGTGATGGTCGGGTGTGTCCGCATCGTACAGCCAGCCGGTGTAATGCACGGTAACGTTCTTGCCGGGGGTTGCCAGATCGCCCTTTCCCAGTTTTACATCGGTCTTGATCAGTTCAGTCATGTTGCCAGTCTCCGTTTTTGGTGCGGCCTGCTTAGAGCACGCGGTGGTTGAAAAAATGCCGACGGCCAGCAGCAAGGCCAGCGAAAAAAACAGGGGACGCTTAGTCATCAGAGTATTCCTCGTGTCAGTGTTAAACAGATATTTCCGCTTTCATGAATGTCACGGCATGTCCGGCAATCGCAACGCGATCGCCTTTCAGTTCGCATTGTATATCGCCGCCCCGCTTGGAAACCTGGCGAGCGTTCAATACTCGTTTTCCCAGCTTTGCCGACCAGTATGGCGTCAGCGTGCAATGCGCCGATCCGGTTACCGGATCTTCGGGAATGCCGAATTTCGGGGCAAAGAAACGGCTGACAAAATCGGCTTCGCGGCCGCGTGAAGTCACGATGACGCCGCGCAAATCGAGGGCGGCCAGTTGGGTGAAGTCCGGATTGATCGCGCGGATTTCGTCTTCACTGGCGAAAACTGCGAAGTAATCATCCGCCGCCAGGACTTCGGCCGGATGCAGACCCAGCCCCAGCCCCGACAACAAGGCCTCCGGGGCCGCGCAAGGCGTGGGGGGCACAGACGGAAAATCCATCACCAGCAGCTCACCCTGCCGCATCACGGTCAGGAGTCCGCTGCGTGTTTCAAAAGCGATGGCGGGGTTGGCGTGACCGAGTATCGTGAAAATGACATGCGCGGCGGCAAGCGTTGCGTGGCCGCAAAGGTCGACTTCGGTCACGGGCGTGAACCAGCGCAAATGAAAACCGATGTCCGATTTTACAAAGAAAGCGGTCTCGGAAAGATTGTTCTCGGCGGCGATTGCCTGAAGCAGGTTGTCGTCAAGCCAGGCGTCGAGCGGACAGACCGCCGCCGGATTTCCCGAGAATAGCCTGGTGGTGAACGCATCGACCTGATATTGGCGGATTTTCAGCATTGCCTAGTAGCCCAGCACAGGCGCCAGCCAGCGTTCCGCTTCTTCCAGTGTCCAGCCTTTGCGCCTCGCATAATCCGCCGCCTGGTCCCGGTCTATTTTGCCGACCGCAAAATATTTCGCCTGCGGATGCGAGAAATAGAAGCCGCTCACCGCCGCGGTGGGCAGCATCGCAAAGCTTTCGGTGATCGTGATGCCCGCATTCAGCGGCGCCTGCAACAGGTCGAACAGCGGACCTTTTTCCGAATGCTCGGGGCAGGCGGGATAGCCGGGCGCGGGGCGGATGCCGCGGTATTGCTCGGCGATCAACGCATCGTTGTCCAGCGCCTCGTCCGCCGCATAACCCCAGAATTCGCGGCGCACCCGCGCATGCAGCAGTTCGGCGAAGGCCTCCGCCAGACGATCGGCGAGCGCCTTGAGCAGGATCGCGCTGTAGTCGTCATGGCGCTTCTCGAATTCCGCGACCCACGCGTCGATGCCGATGCCGGCGGTGACCGCGAATGCGCCGACGTAATCTTTGACCTTTGTATCCTTGGGTGCGATGAAATCGGCCAGGCAGTAGTTCGGGATATCCGCCGGCTTCCTGTTTTGCTGGCGCAGGTTGTGCCAGGTCATCGCAACCCGGTCGCGCGTCTCGTCGGCGTAGATCTCGATGTCGTCGCCGTTGACAGAATTTGCAGGAAACAGGCCGAACACTGCGTTCGAGGTCAGCCATCGCTCGTCGATGATCTGCTTCAACATCGTTTGTGCATCGGCGAACAATTTGCGCGCCTCTTCGCCCACTACATTGTCCTGCAATATCTTCGGGTAGCGTCCCGCCAGTTCCCATGCCTGGAAGAACGGTGTCCAGTCGATGTATTCGGCGATCAGCTCCAGCGGATAAGCCTCGAATTTGTGCACGCCCATGAGCCATGGCTTGGGCGGCGTGTATGATTTCCAGTCTGTCTGCAAGCCGTGCGCGCGTGCTTCGGCCAGCGGCACAAAGACCGCCCTGACCTGCTTGCCTTCATGCTGTTCGCGCGCCTTTGCATAATCGCTCTTGATGCCGGCGACATAATCGTCGCGCAATGTGTCGGACAGCAAATTGCTGCACACCCCCACCGCGCGCGATGCATCATTCACGTATATCGTGGCGCCGCTCGGATAGTTCGGTGCGATCTTCACCGCGGTGTGCATGCGTGAAGTGGTCGCGCCGCCGATCAGCAGCGGAATTTTGAAACCCTGCCGTTCCATCTCCTTCGCCACATGCGCCATCTCTTCCAGCGAGGGCGTGATCAGGCCGGACAGCCCGATGATGTCGGCGTTGTTTTCGCGCGCGGTGTCGAGTATCTGCTGGCAGGGCACCATCACGCCCATGTTCACTACCTCGAAATTGTTGCATTGCAGCACCACGGTGACGATGTTCTTGCCGATATCGTGCACGTCGCCCTTCACCGTGGCCATCACGATCCTGCCCTTGGTGCTGGTGTCGCCGCTGCGCAGCTTTTCCGCCTCGATGTAGGGCACCAGGTGCGCCACCGCCAGCTTCATCACGCGCGCCGATTTGACCACCTGCGGCAAAAACATCTTGCCCGCGCCGAACAGGTCGCCGACCACGTTCATGCCGACCATCAGCGGGCCCTCGATCACTTCCACCGGCATTTTCGCCTGCAGGCGCGCTTCCTCGGTGTCTTCGACGATGTGGGTCGTGATGCCGCGCACCAGCGCATGGGTCAGGCGTTCCTGCACCGTGCCGTCGCGCCACGCCAGATCCTCGGCCTGCACCTTGCCGCCGCCCTTGACCGATTCCGCGATCTTCACCAGTTTTTCCCCGGGGCTTTCTTCTTGCCCTTGGGAATGGCGATTGAGCACCACATCCTCGACCGCGTCGCGCAGCTCCGCGGGAATTTCCTCGTACACGCCGAGCTGCCCGGCGTTGACGATACCCATGGTCAGGCCGGCCCTGATCGCGTGATACAAAAACACCGTGTGGATCGCCTCGCGCACCGCATCGTTGCCGCGGAAGCTGAATGACACGTTCGACACGCCGCCGCTGACCTTGGCATAGGGCAGATGCTTTCGTATCCAGGCGGTCGCCTCGATGAAGTCCACCGCGTAATTGTCGTGCTCCTCGATGCCGGTCGCGATCGCGAAGATGTTCGGGTCGAAGATGATGTCTTCGGGCGGGAAACCGACCTGGTTCACCAGGATGTCATAACTGCGCCTGCAGATCTCGGTCTTGCGCTTGAACGTGTCCGCTTGTCCCTGCTCGTCGAAGGCCATCACCACCGCGGCCGCGCCGTAGCGGCGCACCAGCGAGGCGTAGTGGATAAAATTCTGCTCGCCCTCCTTCAGCGAGATCGAGTTGACGATGGCCTTGCCCTGCACGCATTTCAGGCCGGCCTCAATCACTTCCCATTTGGACGAGTCGATCATCAGCGGCACTTTGGAGATGTCCGGCTCGGACGCGACCAGGTTCAGGAACTTCACCATCGCCGCCTTCGAGTCCAGCATCGCCTCGTCCATGTTGATGTCCACCACCTGCGCACCCCCCTCGACCTGGTTGCGCGCGACATCGAGCGCCTGGGTGTAGTCGCCGGACAGGATCAGGCGCGCGAACATCTTCGAGCCTGTGACGTTGGTGCGCTCGCCGACATTGACGAACAGCGAGTCGTCTCCGATGTTGAACGGTTCCAGTCCGGACAAGCGGCACTTCGGTTCGATGACCGGGATTTTGCGCGGCGGCACATCGCGCAACGCATCGGCGATGGCCTTGATGTGCGCGGGCGTGGTGCCGCAGCAACCGCCGGCGATATTGATGAAACCGCTGGTGCCAAATTCCTTCACCACCCCGGCGGTGTATTCGGGCGTCTCGTCGTAGCCTGTTTCCGACAGCGGGTTGGGCAGGCCGGCATTGGGGTGCGCGCTGACGTACACATTCGCCACGCGCGACATTTCTTCCAGGTAGGGCCGCATCAGGTCGCCGCCCAGCGCGCAGTTCAGGCCGATAGACAGCGGCCTGGCATGGCTCAGCGAATTCCAGAACGCCTCGGTGGTCTGGCCGGAAAGGGTTCTACCCGATGCATCGGTGATGGTGCCGGAGATCATGATCGGGACACGCACCGAGTGCTGCTCGAAATGCCGTTCGATCGCGAACAGCGCAGCCTTGGCGTTGAGCGTGTCGAAGATGGTCTCGATCATCAGCAGGTCCGCGCCGCCGTCGAGCAGGCCGCGCACCGCGACGGCATAGCCTTCCACCAGTTCGTCGAAGCTGATATTGCGGAATCCCGGATCGTTCACTTCCGGCGAGATTGAGGCGGTCTTGGTGGTCGGCCCCAGCACGCCGGCAACGAAGCGCGGCTTGCCCGGGATCTTCGCCTCGAATTCGTCGCACACCCCGCGCGCCAGTCTTGCGCCGGCCAGGTTGAGTTCGTAGGCCAGGTCGACCATGTCGTAATCATCCAGCGATGCGGCGGTGGAGTTGAACGTGCAGGTCTCGATGATGTCCGCGCCCGCAGCAAGGTATTCCGCGTGGATGCCGCGAACGATGTGCGGCTGGGTCAGCAGAAGCAGGTCGTTGTTGCCTTTCACGTCGACCGGATGGTCGGCAAAGCGCCTGCGTTCACCGCGGTAATCCCCGTACGGCAGCGTGCCCCGATAATGCTCCTCGGTCAGCTTGTAGCGCTGGATCATGGTGCCCATCGCGCCGTCGAGGATCAAGATACGGTGTTGCAGGAGTTGTTCGATGCGGTGAGGCGTGTGACTCATGGTGCCCTGCTTGGATATAGGGCGCGGATTTTAACATGCAGACCCGGTCGCGGCTCAGAGATTAAGCCTGCGATACTGGATTGCCTCGGCAATATGCCCGGTCAGGATGGCCTCTTCTCCTTCCAGGTCGGCGATGCTGCGCGCCACCTTGAGCACGCGGTGATAGGCGCGCGCCGACAGGCCGAGGCGGCTGATGGCCTGTTGCAGCAGCGCGCTGCCCTGTTCGTCGGGCGTGCACAACGCATCGATCTCGGTCACGGAAAGTTGCGCATTGGGCTTGTCCTGGCGCCCCAGCTGGCGCTGGCGCGCGATCTCGACGCGTGCCTGTATCTCGCTGCTGGCCTCGCCTTCCGTCTTGTTGAGCAGGTCGTCCCGGGGCAGCGCGGGCACCTCGATCTGGATGTCGATGCGGTCTAGCAACGGGCCGGATATCTTGCTGCGCTACCATCTCCACCCCTAATTTACATATATAAACAGTAGTGTCCGGTTAAAAGTCGAACAAATTTAGTTGGTTAGTAAAATCAGTCTGATCTGGGGATTGCCCACTGGCTGGAAGGCCTGTGATAGCTGGGTTTTCTCAAAAACAGACACCGAAAGAATCTGTAGCAGAGAGTATAGAGAGGCATCAAGTTGAAGCTCCTTTTTGACAATGGCGATCAGCACGTAAGTGGATAGGGCGCACCAGATCTGCGTCTTCACCGCATTCTCGCTGTTGCCGATGAAACGCTTGATGCGCAGGTGCTGCTTGATCCACTTGAAGAACAATTCGACTTGCCATCGACTCTTGTAAAGCGCGGCAATGGTCAGCGCAGGCAAGGCGGTATTGTTGGTCAGAAACACCAGCGTCTTGCCGGATTCCGGGTCTTTGAAACGGATACGCCGCAACTGCTCGGGATAGTCCTGCGAAATGTAGAAGCCGTTCAGCATAATGCGCTGATCGCAAATGATGCCCGTACTCCGATCGGCCGGCATCGAATACACCCTGCGCGCATCCATGCCACGCTTGGCCCGGGTTACGAAAAACGCGCCGGTCTGATGCAGCGCGAACAAGCGACTGAAATCCAGATACCCGCGATCCATCACATAGAACGCACCGGCTTCGAAGGTCAGCATATCCAGCACGTTGACCTCGTGGGTCTTGCCGTCCGAAATATGGATAAAAGCTGGGATGTTGCCGCGCAGATCCAGCAGGGTGTGCAACTTGACCGCCGCCTTGGCGGAGCGGAACGGCGCCCATGGAAACAGCGACAGACACAGATCAATGGTCGTGGCATCCAGGGCGTAGACGGTGTTGTCCAGGTCGATACCGAAACTGTCGTTGCAATACAGCTTGCGCGCACGCCGGATGAGCAATGCAGCCAGGTCTGCCCAGATGCGCTACAGATTCTGTCAGTCACCCTATTCGAGAAAATGCCCGTCCAGCAAGCCTTGCAGGGCATCGGCGGTCAGGCAGAAAATCCCGATTTCAGCAACCAACTGAATCTATTCGATTCTTAACCGGACACTAGTGTAATTGAATTTCTTTTCAAAAAGTCCTGAACGACCGATTGTGTCGATTGTGTGAGTTGGCCAGTGTCCGCAATCGGGCAGCTCAGTTTTTGTGTGCGCAAGGAAATTTTCATTGCTCCGAAGCTGACGTTCGCCAACCGCCACTTTCGACACACTGCTGACCTTCGCGACGGTCCGCTATCTGGTAAGCAATTCAGCGGGGCTAATTTCTCCAAGCGGCCCGTTGTGGTTCGTGACGAGTGGATGCTATCGGGCAGTGAATGCGCAATGCTGACTTTCTCTTCGACACCAAGCCAAACTTCGATTTGATCTGAAACAGTAGTTCAGTATTCGGACATGAGACGCAATATCACTTTTGCTTTAGCAACGCCTCAAATTGCTCAATTGGCACCGGCTTACCGAACAGATACCCTTGGTAGTGAGTGCAACCGCGCAGCTCAAGAAACTCGCGTTGCGCCTTGGTTTCGACTCCTTCCGCAACCACATTCAATCCCAATGTATCGGCCATTGCGATGATGGTCTGCACGATGGCGGCATCGTTCGTGTCGGTGGTGATGTCACGCACAAACGATTGATCGATCTTGATCTGGCTCAGCGGTAATCGCTTGAGATATTGCAACGATGAATAACCGGTGCCAAAGTCGTCCAATGAGAACCGGACACCGATTTTGTTCAAAGTGTTCATGGTTGCAATGGTTTCTTCGATGTTCTCCACCAATATGCCTTCTGTCAGCTCCAGCTTGAGGCGCTCCGGGTTGATGGCGTGGTGTCGTATGGTCGCTAGCACTTGCTCCACGAAACCAGCTTGGTGGAATTGCTTGGCGCTGACATTCACGGCCAAGACAAGTGCGCGGGTAAACGCATCCCGTTCCCATGCCTTGAGCTGGGTGCAAGCCGTCTCCAGCACCCATTCACCTATGTACAGGATCAGTCCGGTTTCTTCCGCCAGCGGAATGAATTGGGCGGGTGATACCATTCCGCGGAGGGGGTGGTTCCAGCGGATCAATGCCTCTGCGCCCAAGGGACGGTTCATGCTGTCCACCTGAATCTGGTAGTGCAGTTGGAATTGTTGCTGTTCAACCGCACCGCGCAGATCGTGTTCGAGGGCTGCGTGGGCATCGACGGAAGCCTGCATTTTCGGGTCGAAAAACCGTATCTTGTTGCGGCCGGCCTGCTTGGCCTGATACATGGCTATGTCAGATTGCTTCATCAGCTCTTCTAGCGATGTTTGGTTGCCATGAAATAGAGTGACACCAATACTGGGAGTGCTGCGATATTGATGCGCAGCAAGTTGGTAAGGTTGGTTAAGTGCGGCTTGAATTTTCTCACCGATGGCTTCCGTCTGTGCTGCAGCATCCTGAGCGTCTTCGTTCAGCACTTCCAGTATCACCACGAACTCGTCACCACCCAGGCGGGCCACAGTGTCGTCGTCACGCACACAGGAGGTCAGACGTTGCGCGACCTGTTGCAGCAGCAAGTCTCCGATGTCATGACCGAGCGTGTCGTTGAGGCTCTTGAAGTGGTCTAGGTCAAGGAACAGCATTGCACCCGAACGGCCGCTTCGTTCACTGGACGCTAACGCATGCTGAAGCCGATCCATAAGCAGCCGCCGGTTGGGCAGCTGGGTGAGCGGGTCGTAGAACGCCAGACGCTGGATCTTTTCCTCTGCCATTTTTCGTTCCCTGATATCGAGGTGTGATCCGACATAATGGGTAACGGCGCCGTGCGCATCTTTGACTGCAGTGATAGTGAGCCATTTTGGATAGACCTCGCCATTCTTGCGTCGATCCCAGATTTCCCCCTGCCAAGTTCCGGTGTCACGAATAGTCTTCCACATCGCGCTGTAGAAAGCTGCCTTGTGGCGGCCGGACTGAAACATGCGCGGAGTTTGGCCGACGACTTCCTCGGCGGTATAGCCGGATTCGTCAATAAAGGCTTGATTGACCTGCAGGATCACCCGGTTGGCATCGGTGATCATCAGGCTTTCTTGAGACTCGAAGGCGGCAGCGGCGATGCGCAGCCTTTGTTCGGCTTGTTTGTGTTCGGTGATGTCAGTGATGAATCCGTGCCAGAGTACCGCGCCATCTGCTTCCCGTTGCGGTACCGCATTGCCCAGCAACCAGATATCGGGCTCGCTATCAAATTTCAGCCTGTACTCATGGTGCCATGGGGTCAGGTTTTTGGCCGATGCCTCAATGGAGGCAAGATGTGTCGGCAAATCATCCGGATGAACAGGGGCAAAAATCGGCGCCGCATCGTCACGAACTTCGTCAGGGCTGACGCGATAGATGTCACGGATGGTTTCATTGGCATAGGGAACACAGGAGCTACCATCATCGCGCAAACGGAACTGGAACACGATCCCAGGGACCTGACTGGCGATTTGCTGAAGGCGTGAAAGGGCCTCTTGCTTTTGTGCCTCCAGCTGCTTGAGCTCGGCCATGATGCGCGCATCCTGCCGTGCCCGAAGCGCCATGTCTTCATTGTGCCGCTTGAGATCGTTCAGGTGAGCCAGAACCTGCTCCTGCATCTGGCCGATACTGCGTGCCAGCAAACCAAGCTCGTCCTTGCTTCGCACGTGTATCGGGGTCGGCTCCCGCGTTGCTGAAAACCGCTGCACTGCCGCTACCAGACGCTTCAGTGGCCGGACAAATAATAACGCCACCAGCATCGACAAGACGACCGCCAGCAGACTGAAGCCGATGGCGATGAGGCCACTGTTTCTGGCAAGGACATTGGTGTCCGCCAGTACCGCGTCCAGCGGAACGGTCATGCCGATAATGACGAAGTTTTGCCCTGACGAATCTCCGAACGAAACGCGCGCAAAACCCCCAACGGCCGCGCTCGCCTGACCGTTAGAAACCGTGTGCACCGAGATCGTTTTGACCGCCTTGTCGACAATTGCGGCCACAGACTCGAAGGTGTCCTGCACCAGGAAGCGCCGGCCGTAATCGAAGCCGAAGGTCTTGGTGCTGTCGGGATTAATCAGGAAATCCCCATCCTGATTGGTGAGGTAGAGCTGATAATCTTTACTCAGATCAGACTTGAGCAAGGTAAATTCCTGGTTCAAATCGACATTGAGTACAAGCACGCCGAGCACCTTGCCATCTGCCGCTGCTACCGGTGTTGCAATTTGTAGCGTGGGTTTGTTGAAACCGGAATGCGCGCCAATTTCGCGATTAATGAAAATTTCGGAGTAATGCACCTGCCCGGCTTTCAGCCTGAGGGTTTGGTACACATAGGGGTATTGCAGTTTTTCCTGTAAATCCTGACCGCTGACAATCTTGAGCCTGTTTCCGTCACGATCGACCCTGACCAGTTCGATGCCATTGTTTTGCGCACTGATGAGGCGGGCCTGATAATACTCGGGGTGTTCCAGAAGCATACTTTTGAAATGCTCTGCCATTTCTTGACGGGCAATACCCGCAGCGTGCCCGCTACCGGTGGCTTCGCGGGTGTCGGATGTTCCCGCAAACAACAGGACATCCTTGGCATCTTCTGCAACCATGGACGAGAACCGTCTGCCCAGAACCTGGGTTGACTGGACAAGATCGTCGCTGGCCTTTTTGATGAGAATCTCACGCGTGGCATGGTAGGTGTAGTAGCCGGTCAATCCGCTGGCCAGCACGCCGAATGCAGCGAGCAGAATGCCCAGCTTGAGGCCGATGCCGAATCTGAATCGGGTTCCGGTGCCCGAACTGGCAGGTGAATTCGTCATTGACTAGAACTTGTCCGGTGTGTCACCGGAAATAATTCTGTTCCACAGTGAAGCACGCTTCGCAACATCTTCCACACTGTGCAGCCAGAGTAATTTATCGGTGCCATGCACAGCAACCGGAGCTTCTAGCGTATTAGACAAACCTTGCCTTTCGATCAAGGCATGACTTACTGGGGCTTCCAGCGTGTAATTGATCCATGCCTCAGCCAATTGGCGGTTTCTGGCGCCACGCGACATCGACCAGCAATCCAGCCAGGCCAGTGCGCCTTCTTTGGGAATGACATAACCGATGTCTGCGCCGGCTTTTTTCAACAGGCTCACCTGTTGCGTACCATAATTGGCAAACAACAATGCGATGTGATTGTTCATAAATAGCTGTGTCGCTTCCTCTGGTGTGCTGTAAAACGTCAGGACATTGCGCCGAAGCTTGACCAGATAACGGCTGACGCGCCTGAAATCGGTACCGGGGATATGGAATGGATCCTTCAGTCCCAGCACCATCGCAGCCAGCGAAAAATTGTGTTCGCTGGCCTGATACGCTAATACGCGCCCTTTATAACGTTTATCCCACATCGCCGCGAAGGAGTCGGGCGGGGTCTTGAAAGCCTTGCGATCATAAATCAGCCCCATTGCGGAATAGGCATAGGGAATGGCATACACCTCGCGCTTGCGGACAATGCCCGGAATCGCAGAAAGATCACGAAACCGTGGCAGTTGCTTCGCGGTGTTGGGAATATCGGCGATATTGAGCGGGATGCTGATCCCGCTGTCGATGTAGCGCTGCAGTTCTGCGGTATTGACCGCAAACACATCGAAATCCTTGCCCTGTCCAGCTGACAGGCGTTCCCACATGGTGTCATCGGAACTGATGATGGTCACTTCCACCTTGACCTTGTAACGCTGCTCGAAAACCTGCACCAGATCGGGGTCGGCATAACCCGGCCATGCGAGCACCCGCAACACTTCCTCGGCCTGCGCATACGCCACGGGAAGTGTCAGAAAAAACATCAGGGAAGTGAGGCGTATTAATGAAACTTTAAAATTCATGGTTTGAGTTTACCCAAATAGTTGATTAACAAGTAGGCGAACAATAGGCTTCGAAATATTCGATTTACCACCACGTCTCTATCTACATTCCCGAAATCGTACTGGAAGCCTTCCCTCCAAAACAAAAACTTCCTTCACCAGAATTGGCTGTAGCAGCAGCTTCACTCCAACTTGCATGTGTAAGATAGAATCGCAGTTCGAGGCGCGACCAGAAATAATGAATTGGCCGCCAGAACAAATATTCGATGACGCAATTTTCCATTGCATGGAGATTTATTGATCATGTTGATGACCTTGTTTTGCCGTGCAATATGGCTCGTAGCACACCCCTTCTATTGGGATACCTATTGGAGATTTAAATATTCACGGCGATAGGGTCATGCAGGATTGGCATAGGGAAGACACCCCATGTCGCAATCCCGCTACCTTAGTTTCCATTAGGCCGGAGACTTTGCGTCCATACTTTTCAGTATGTTTGCCAAGCGAAAAAATAATAACCTATATAGACAATATGGGCAAATTTAGCGCGAGATTCATTGAGGTAGCGTGAACCCAAACCAGGAGCAGCATTTCTATGACTCGAGGTGAACGACTGCTTGGCACGCAGCCGACCTTGTCGAATGGCTGCATTCTGGCATCGAAATTCCAACCCTGACTGACGCTTTCAGGCACGTTGTTACCGGTCATGAACGCCTGCTTGTATGGTTGCGCTGGTGGTATCGGTTTTCTTATGTAACAGTTAAGAAGCCGGGGTGGAGGGGCTAGGGTCCGCATCTGCTCTCCTTACCGAGAGACAAACTCAGTTAGAAACCCCCCACCCACACCGCCAGCGTCGATGAGGAATCTAGCGGCCCTGACCGCCGATTTGACCGCAAGCTCACGCAGGTGTGTCCACCCCAGCAACCTTTATCTTAATCATGGGAGACACATCATGCAAACCCCAACCCAAGTACTCAATATCG
>JBAVGB010000067.1:0-10478 GCA_049684555.1 Gallionella sp.
GGACAAACTGGCCGACCTTGGGGAAGCAATGTTCACAGACTGGTTCAAACACTGGCCGTTCACCCGTGTGCTCGCGCATATTCAATTCGCCGACCAGCAATTTGAGGAACAGCTTCGCCACAATTGATTGACGGATCGATGATCCGGTACGGCAACCCGCAATTTCATCATCGGCGGGAGCTGCACTTTCTATTGCTATTGCCGGGAATTGATCCCCTGTCCGGATACCAAGCTTGTCTTTGGTTATCCGACTGGATAGCCATGATGTAATAAACGACAAAACACCCCAGAAAATGCCTTTCAGAAATTTCCCAAATGCGTTGTTTTTCACGGTTCTGTGCATGGTATCGTCGGCGTCGGCCGCAGAACCTGTTTCCGTCATCGAGTCCAAGCCGATCAGCGAACTTTGGCTCAACCCGGGTGCTTACTCTTACCATTTCAACAGAGACAAGGGTTTGAACGGCAATAATCTGGGATTGGGAGCGGAATACCGCTATTCGACGGTGGGCTCGGTGATGTTGGGCGAGTTCGATAACAGCGACAGGTACACCTCTCATTACGTGGTCTGGCACTGGGAGCCGCTGGGATGGGGACCGGTTCGCTTCGGGGCGGTCGCCGGTGCGATCGACGGGTATCCCCATATGCTGAATGGCGGCTGGTTTTTCGCCGTCATACCCACGATAGGCATCGATTACAAATATGTGGGCGCAAGCGTATTGCTGGTGCCGAGTTATCAGAACCGGCTATATGGGGCGATTTCCCTCCAGTTGAAGCTCAGGGTGTTCTGACCGGGCCAACCGGATTTGGCTATCTTGACCAATGGTCGGCAAGTCCGGGGCAAGGATACTCGAAACCTGTTGGCGCACTTGCATGCTAACCCTTCTCGATGAACTCTTCCAGGTGCGCCAGGAATGCGCGGGTCTTGGCGGGCAGGTAGCGGCGCATCGGCATAACCGCCCATGCGGGGATGGCTGGCAGACACCACTGCGGCAACACGCGCACCAGACGCTTCATACGCACGTCTTCCGCGGCGTAGCGATCGGGCAGCGCGCCGATGCCCGCACCATCGAGCAAGAGTTGCATGATCACGTCCACGGAATTCAGCGTGATCCTGCCGTGCGGCGTGCCTTCCCATAGGGTCTTGCCATGCAGCAGTTTCCAAGCGACGGGTGTTCCACGTGCCGACATCAGGCGCAGCGCTTCATGGTGCTCCAGATCGTCCGGATGCTTGGGCGTCGGATGCAACGCCAGATAGATCGGGCTGGCGTACAGCCCGATGCTTTGTTCGTCTATCTTGCGTGCCGCCAGCGCTGAATCGTCATCCAGCTTTCCCATGCGTATCGCCAGGTCGAAGCGTTCGCCGATCAGGTCGACACGCCGCGAGGTGAGATCGAGGTCGAGTTGTATCTCGGGGTAGGCATCGATGAAGGTGGCGAAGGCGCGCGAATTCTGCTTTGCATATTCCCCCGGCAGGGACACCCGCAGCCGCCCGCGCGGCCGCGCGTCCCGGCTGCGCACGAAATCGCGGGTGGCGGCGACTTCTTCGGCCACGCGCCGGCAATGCTCGAGAAATTCCATCCCGAAATCGGTCAGCGTCAGGCGGCGCGTGGTGCGCAGCAACAGCCGTTCCCCGAGGGCCGCCTCGAGGTTGGTCAAGCGCCGCGAGACCGTGGCCTTGGGCATGCCGAGATGTTCGGCAGCGCGCACCAGACTTTCCTGTTCGACGATGGCGGCAAACAGGATATAGTCATCAGCGAATATATTTGACTGTTCCATTTATGGAACAGTCTATCCCAATTTACCCGCTTTATCTATCTTTTTGATCCCACTATGATCCAACCACTTTCTAATCAAACAACTATCCAAACGGAGAAATCGATAATGAAATTATTGGCGTTCGCAGCGAGCAGCAGCAGTAAGTCGATCAACAAGCAATTAGTGACCTACGCCGCCAGCCTGGTCGAGGATGCAGATGTCGAGGTGTTGGACCTTAATGATTATGAATTGCCATTGTTCAGCGAGGACAGGGAAAAGGAACTGGGACATCCCGATCTGGCCAAAGCCTTCCTGGGCAAGATCACGGCCAGCGATGCACTGATGATCTCCTTTGCCGAGCATAACGGCTCATACAGCGCAGCTTGGAAAAACTTGTTCGATTGGAGTTCGCGCGTAGGCAAGAAGGTGTTCCAGGACAAGCCGATGGTATTGCTGTCCACATCGCCAGGCCCGCGCGGCGGGGCAAGCGTATTGGCCGCCGCGACCGGTTCGATGCCGTTCTTCGGCGGCGATGTAAAAGCCAGTCTGGCGATCCCGAGTTTCCATGAGAACTTCGACGCCGAGCGTGGCGTGCTCAGGAACGAGGAGCTGAGAACCAGATTGATCGAGGCAGTGAGTCAATTGCAATTGGTTGCTGCCTGAACCGAGCACTTACTGAACGGAGGAATCATCATGAACAGCGATACAGTCGTACAACATCAAACACGCGGCATCGAGCGCATCGTCGAAGGGATCGCCACATCCGACGGCGCGGGCGTTAAGCTGACCCGCGTGCTTTCCGGCAGGCTGCAAAAGCGTCTCGATCCTTTCCTGATGCTGGATGCGTTCAGCACCGACAACCCCGACGACTACATCGCGGGTTTTCCGGACCATCCGCATCGCGGCTTCGAGACGGTGACCTACATGCTGGCAGGTCGCATGCGGCACCGCGACAGCGCGGGACACGAAGGACTTCTTGAGAACGGCGGCGTGCAGTGGATGACCGCGGGGCGGGGCGTGATCCACTCCGAGATCCCCGAACAGGAAGACGGCGTGATGGAAGGTTTCCAGCTCTGGGTCAATCTGCCTTCGCAGCGCAAGATGAATGATCCGTGGTACCGCGATTTCGCAAGTTCGGCGATCCCCGAATATGTCACGCCGGAAGGCGTGAAAGTGCGGGTGATTGCCGGCCGCAGCAACGGTATTAAAGGTGCCGTGACGCGCGAGGTGACCGAACCGCTGTATCTCGACATCCATCTGCCTGCCGGTGTGGAATTTTCCACTGTGCTGCCGGCCACGCATAACGCTTTCATCTATGTGTATCGCGGCGCGGTGACGGTCGACGGCGCGCAGGTTGCATCGCGCCGCATGGGCATCTTGAACAACACGCCGGAAGCCGAAGGCGTGGCACTTTCTGCAACTGCGGATACGCGCCTGATCCTCATCGCGGGCAAGCCACTCAACGAGCCGATCGTGCAATACGGGCCGTTCGTGATGAACACGCAGCAGGAGATACATCAGGCGCTGTATGACTACAACAACGGGCATTTTGCCTGATTCATTTTTTTACCAACCAAAAGGAGCATGACATGAACAATGCCAATATCTTCAAACGATTCAACAACAGCATCGCAGATCTGGCCAGCAAACCCGCAGTGGGTGGAGTACTGTCGCTCGTTGCGCGGGTATTCGCCTCGGCGATCTTTATCATAGCCGGTTATGGCAAGCTGGGAACCGGTTACGCGGGCACACAGGGTTATATGGCATCGATGGGAGTGCCCAGCGGAATGCTGCCATGGGTGATTGCGCTTGAACTGGGCGGAGGGTTCGCGCTGCTGCTCGGTTTCCAGACTCGTCTGGTGGCATTGCTGCTGGCCGGATTCAGCATCATCGCCGGGCTGATCTTCCATACCGGTGCAGACCAGATGCAGCAGATCATGCTGATGAAGAATTTTGCGATGGCGGGTGGCCTGCTTGCCTTCACGATGTTCGGCGCGGGACGCCTGAGCCTGGATAGTGAGTCGCGGATTTGATCCTTGCGCAGCAAAAATCGCAGTCCCCATGCAACAATAATCCTGATCATCATCGGAGCCTTACATGTCACAGCGCATGCCCGTCGTATTTGTATCACATGGTGCACCGGATGCCTTGTTGAACGCACCGGATGCAATGTCCAGCTGGAGTCAGATCACCCGGCTGGTTCCCGAGCCGGCTGCTATTCTTGCGGTGTCTGCGCATTGGGAAGCCTACCGGCCAACCGTCAGCCTGTCCGCCCGGCCGGCAACCATACATGACTTCTCGGGCTTCTCGCCCAAGCTGTACAGCATGCAGTACCCTGCGCCCGGTGCACCGCTTCTTGCCGAGCGGGTCAAGTCATTGCTGTCGACTGACGGGCTGGCAGTTGATCTTGATCCAGATCGCGGACTGGATCATGGTGCCTGGGTGCCGCTATCGGCAATGTACCCGCAAGCCGACGTACCGGTCACGCAACTTTCATTGATCCGCAACGCCGATGCCGCAACCCATTTCGAGCTGGGTCGGTCGCTGGCGCCATTGCGGGATGAAGGCGTGCTGATCGTCGCTTCGGGTGCGATCACGCACAATTTCGCATGGCTGGATTGGCGAGCTGGCGAAGACCGGACACCCGTGCCGCAGGCGCAAGTTTTTACGGACTGGGTGGCCGGGCGCCTGGCAGAACAGGACATCTCCGCCCTGCTTGCTTATCGTTCAGCTCCACATGGGGCGGACTCCCATCCTTCAGAGGATCACTTCCTGCCGCTGTTCGTTGCCTTTGGTGCAGCCGCGGATGATTCCCCCATGCGCTATCAACCACCATTCACCTATGGCGGCCTCGCGATGGACGCGTATCTCTGGCCTGCCTCATCTGCGCAATGCTGAAAGATTGAGCATTTGGCTATGATGTGAGCTGTCGTGGCCTATAAAGAGAAGATGATGACTGCAAGAATAGCCAATGGCATAGAGTTGCTGCCCGATAACGGATCGGTGAAGCAGCTTTTTATTTTTCTGCACGGCGTGGGTGGCAAATCGTCAGACCTCCTGCCGGTGGCCAGTCAATTCCGGAAAACATATCCGGATGCCGCTTTCCTGCTGCCGGAGGGCAATCGCCAATTTGACGGCGGAGGTGTCGGCCGACAATGGTTCTCGATACGCGATGTAACCGAAGAAAACCGGCCCGCGCGCGTTGCGGAGGCCATGCCGGGATTGCAGGTTCTGGTGCGGCAGGCTCAGGACCGCTACAGGGTATTGCAATCGGACACGGCATTGGCAGGATTTTCCCAAGGCGCAATCATGGCCCTCGAATATAGTCTCGCTCATGATGGTGGTGTCGGTCGTATCCTGGCATTTTCCGGCCGGTTCGCAAAGTTGCCGGAAACAGCACCCGAGTTGACTACCCTGCACCTGTTGCACGGCGAAGACGATCGCGTGATGCCGGTATCGCACGCTTACAGTGCCTACGCAAGACTCACCGAATTGCAGGGCGATGCCACGCTGGATGTTGCGTCATCCGTTGGCCACGAATTGCACACCGCACTTGCTGACCGCGCGGTGCATCGCTTGCAGACATGCATCCCGTTGCGAAGCTGGAAACAGGCGTTGAACAGCGCATAAACAAGTTCTGCAATGGCCGCTCAAAAGTGTTGCTTCGATCAGTTGATGCTGTCAATTCCTTTTTTATCAAACACCTGCAACACTAGCCACCTTCGTTCCTTGCCGCAGAAAGCCCCACAAGAGATGAATGCAACTTGCAACTTTATTCAGTTTCGACCTGGCTATGCTCCACCCCGCCCTATCCCAATCGGCATTTGGAAAAATCAAGCGTTGCCAATACAGTCAAGCGCATTTTTCAAATTGGCAACGGTTTGATCGATATTCTGCAGTTTTTCAAGGCCAAACAAACCCAATCTGAAAGTCCGGAAGTCGGGTCTTTCATCGCATTGAAGCGGCACTCCGGTCGCTATTTGCAATCCCGCCTGAATAAATTTTTTCGCGTTTTGAATGTCGGGGTCGGACGTGTAGCTCACGACTACCCCGGGTGACTGAAAACCCGGCGCTGCGACGGACATGAAGTTTTTAGATTCAAGCAAAGCACGCACTTTCGTACCCAGTTCAACCTGCCTTGCCTTGGCTGTCGAAAAGCCGAGTGCTTGTGTTTCCTTCATGTTGTTGCGCAGGATTTTTAAAGCATCCGTCGGCATTGTCGCGTGATAAAGATGGCCGCCGCCTTCATAAGTCTCGATTATTTGCAGCCACTTGTTCAAATCCAGGGAGAAGCTGCTGCTTTGGGTATGATTAATTTTCTCGCGCGCGCGTTCGCCCAGCCCGATGATCGCGCAGCACGGTGAACTGCTCCATCCTTTTTGCGGGGCTGAAATCAGCACGTCGACCTTGCACTGTTTCATGTCGACCCACATTGCCCCCGAAGCGATGCAGTCTAAAACGAATATCCCGTCGACCGATTCCACTGCTTCGCCGATCGCCTGCACATAGTCGTCCGGCAGGATGATTCCGGAGGATGTTTCAACATGGGGAACAAATACAACCGCCGGTTTCTGCTTTTTTATGGAGGCGACAACTTCCTCGATCGGAGGAGGTGCAAAGCAGCCAGTTGTGGCATTGTCGATTTGCCTTGCTTTAAATACATGGACATCCTGTGTAATGTTTCCCATGTCCAGGATTTGGGTCCAGCGATAACTAAACCAGCCATTGCGAATGATCAGACATTTTTGATTTTGCGCGAACTGGCGCGCAACCGATTCCATGCCAAACGTACCGCTGCCGGGAACAATGATCGCCGAGCGAGCGTTGTAAGTCTCTTTGAGTACAGCTGATATGTCTTTAACAATTTGCTGAAATTGTTTTGACATGTGGTTTAGAGACCGGTCGGTATATACAACCGAAAATTCAAGCAATCCATCGGGATCTACGTTGGGAAGCAAACCTGACATAATATTTCCTCTTCTAGTTATTGTTGCGATTCAAATCTGCAAATGGTCAAACCCGAACCAGACGCGTGCATGTCGATTATCACATATACTGTCAATTTGGTAATCGCTCCTTTTAATTGATGGTGTGGCATGCATTGTTCGGCTAAAGGCAACCATCCAGGGGAAATGGCTACAATCAAGCTGCGCTGAAAAGAAAAAACCTGGTCGTTACACTAACTATTTGATTTTTTGGTGAACAGACAGGAGTCTTTGGACAGATATGGGGTGACAGGTGATGAGCAACGATACAACTCCAAAAAAAAATCACGCCATTAACTTCCCCACCCTGAAACTGAAAGCGGGGACTTGGCTGAACTTGCGTAGCCAGGGAGTGGGAGTGGCGAACTGCCAGGTGGAATACGTCGCTGCCCTGCACGGAAGAAGTATATTGGTGGCGCAGCCTGCAAGTACGACAAGCAAGAGAGGTCTACTCGTTGGCGATCACTACCTGGTACGCGGATTCAATGGAACGAGTGAATTTACCTTCACTTCAGAAGTATCGGCACTGCAAAGCGAACCCTTTGCCTATGCGCACCTGACCTATCCCGATCTGGTGGAAGTACTCGTGGTGCGTGAGGCGCTGCGTGTGAATGTCTCCATTCCGGTGGCCGCGATGCCGGATGGCGCGACCAAACACATTTTCGGTACGGTGAAAAATTTGAGCGTCATTGGCGCCATGATCGAGTCAGCGGCGCCTCTGGGAAGCGAGGGTGACAAGATCGACATTGCATTTTCGGCTAACGTCGAGAAAAGGGAAGTCGACTTGAAGATTCCGGCAGTGATTCGCAATGTGGGAAAAAAAGATGCGGGCGGAGTTTTCAGAAACGGGCTTGAATTCCAAGATGTCGCGAATCAGGATAAGCTGGTTTTGTATTACTTGCTTTACATTCATTCCGAAAACGTATGATCGGGACGCATTAGGCAGCGATAGCAAACACCCTCCTGATCCCACGCCCATTTAGCGGTATTCCCAAGGCAGCAAAGTCTCATATTTAAATTTATAAGGTTGGAAGCAACACGGACTACTTGGTGATTGCCCCGTTTTAGCCCGCACAATACAAAAGTGCTTACATTTCTGTAAGCCCATTTTTATTTGGTGCGCCCGAGTCGATAAATCTGGACACTGAAAAAGCTTGTCTTACTTCCCTGAAGTTTCGCTTTCAGGTAGTCAATTATCAATACCAAATTACTGCTTGCACACTTTACAGTTATTCCATCTTTAAATGATGGGTATTCTTTGACCAAATTAAGACACGATGTATAGTTAAATTACTTTTAGGGACGGCTGGTATAGGAATGTCAAAACTTTATCCAGATGATGATGAAACTAAGAAGTTGGCCAAATCAATCCGGCTGAGTGGCAAGACAATCCATGAGTGGAAAGAAGATTGCGAAATTTTCCTCGCAGATAAGCTTTGCGCGGAAGAAAATTACGTAAGACAAAATTCCGAACTGAATACTGAAATAGGCAGGCTGGAAGGCATAATCTTTTACTTGAAAGAAAGCATCCGGCAGATGAAAGAGTCATCAGGTGGCGATGATTTACAAACCGGCGAGAACGCACCAATCGCTGAATTACGATATACCGAATCAAATTTACCCTACAGCGACCGGAGGCGCAAGGAACGCCGTTTAGTTTCTTTTAGACAGTTACCCTCTTAAATTCGGATCCATTGTTGTTAAAGATGTGTGATGAGCATCTCCTTTTGGCTGCGGATTCAACCGGTCGATGCAACAGATTGGCTGAAACGTTCAGCGGGTGTTTCGTAATTAAGTGTTTTTCTGGGTCGTTCGTTCAATCGCCTCGCCACTGCTGTCAGTTTAGCCTGAGAATAGACGGAGAGGTCTATGCCCTTGGGGAAATACTGCCTTGAATCGCCCCGGGTTTCGTGGAGGCTGTTTGGTTTAAGTTAAGCCACCGTGGTGGCTCCGTTGGCGATTTGCCGATAGTAGTTTACCTCAGCTTCTACGGGAGGAATGTATCCGATCGATTCCAGCAGCCGGTGGTTGTTGAACCAGGCCACCCATTCCAGCGTGGCCAGTTCCACGGCTTCCCGGGATTTCCAAGGAGCCCGTTTGTGGATCAGTTCTGTCTTGTATAGCCCGTTGATCGTCTCGGCCAGTGCGTTGTCGTAGCTGTCGCCACGGCTGCCGACCGAAGGCCCTATCCCGGCCTCGGCGAGCCGCTCGCTGTAGCGAATGGAGACATATTGCGAACCTCGATCGCTATGGTGAACCAGCGCATCTGCCAGTCCGGGCTGCCGGGCATACAGCGCTTGCTCCAGGGCATCCAGCACAAAGTCCGTGCGCATGCTACTGCTGACCCGCCAGTCCACAATACGCCGGGCAAAGACATCGATGACGAAAGCCACATACAGCCAGCCTTGCCAGGTGGAGACATAGGTAAAGTCCGACACCCACAGCTGATTGGGGCGATCTGCCTTGAATTGCCGGTTCACCCAGTCCAGTGGACACGGCAACGCCTTGTCCGGAACCGTCGTTCGTACCACCTTGCCGCGCCTGGCACCTTCAAGTCCCAACCGTTTCATGAGCCGCTCAACCGTACAGCGCGCTACCTGAACACCTTCACGGTTGAGCTGGCGCCAGACCTTGTCGGCGCCATAAACCTGCATGTTGGCCTGCCAGACCCGCTGGATCTGCGGCATCAGCTCGTCATCACGGAGGGCGCGGGCACAGCGCAACGCCGGATTACGCTGCTCGGCCGCCTGACGCCGATACCCAGACGGGGCGATCTGCAGCACTTTGCAGATCGGCTCGACCCCGTGGGTGTCGCGATGCCGGTCGATGAAATCTCTCAGGACTTGAGTTTGCGGTCGAGCTCCGCCTGGGCGAAAAAAGCGCTGGCCAGCTTCAGGATTTCATTGGCCCGGCGTAATTCCTTCACTTCACGTTCCAGGGATTTGATGCGCTCGCGCTCTTCGCTGGTGACGCCATCGCGCAGGCCGGTATCGACCTCGTGTTTGCGCACCCATTCATGCAGGGTTTGCGGAACACAGCCGATCTTCGGCGCAATCGATTCGATGGTCGCCCACAGCGAGGGATACTCACCGCGGTGTTCCTGCACCATGCGGACTGCGCGTTCTCTTACTTCAGGGGAAAATCTATTTGACTTGTTCATGGCTCCATTCTCTCAAGAATTAGAGCCTCCTCAAAACCCGGGGCGATTCAAAGTATTGGTCGATCTTCGATATACAACGAATTGATCCAGCCAGGATAATGAAACTGTTTGCCTCGGTTCATGCGCTGCCGATTAACATCGACAGGCGTTCACTCGAAATGCATTTCATTTCTGGATTCATGTTCTGAAACCATTTTATGGTGCTCACTGTAAATTCGCAGTAGTACTTCGGCAACAGAATGTGGAAAACCTTGGCGACGACCTCTTTCGTCTGCGATGTGCGTGTTGAGGTAATTCTGCAAATCGACGGTATCACACAGCTGTTCGATTGCCCAAACGTGGAAATGCCACAATTAAAATCAAGACCTCGACAGCAATTCCTGCAGGTAATTTTTTTGGAAAGATTTCTGATTGGATATTTATTCGGTCAATACTCAGCAAGCTTTATAACCGCTTTGTACTAATGGGATTATTGATTACAACTGTTACACGCAGATGACAAAAGCAAACAGGAGTTTTTCAATAGAATTGGCCAAGACCGGGCACTAATAGAGTTTTCTTTTCTATAGCCTGTCAGG
>JBAVGB010000068.1:0-10300 GCA_049684555.1 Gallionella sp.
GCACACTCCACCTGACCGGTCGATCAGCTTCAGCCCAGTGACGGGTAGTCCGTGTATCCCTTGGCGCCCGGCGTATAGAACGTGTTCATGTCTACCTCATTCACCGCCGCACCGGTCTGCCATCTCCGGACCAGATCCGGGTTGGCAAGGAACGGTTTGCCCACCGCAATCAGGTCGCATTTGCCCGCGGCCAGGTCGCTTTCGGCACGCGCGGCATCGTAGCCGCCGGACAGGATCAGTTTGCCCTTGAAAATTTTGCGGAACGCCATTTTCATCGAGTCCGGTACAACCGGCGCGCCCGTGGACGAATGGTCGACAAGGTGGATGTAGACCAGTCCGCGCGCGTTGAGTTGTTGCGCCAGATAGGTGTAGTCGGCCCCCATTTCGTCGTACAGCGGCATGTCGTTGAACACACCATAAGGGGAAAGGCGTATGCCGACCTTGTCCTTGCCGATTGCCTTGATTGACGCGTCGGCGACTTCCAGCACGAAGCGCGCGCGGTTCTCGATCGAACCGCCGTAACGATCGGTGCGCTGGTTCGAATTCGGCCGGATGAACTGTTCGAGCAGGTAGCCGTTCGCGCCATGCAACTCGACACCGTCGAATCCCGCCGCGACGGCATTCTTTGCGGCCTGGGCGAATTCTTCTATCGCGGTCCTGATGTCCGCCTCGGTCATCGCCCGCGGCATCGCATTCGGTTTCATGCCTTCGGCATCGGTATACATCTCGCCGGCGGCTGCCACTGCGGAAGGACCGAGCACGCGTGCATCGGCAGGGAGATTCAGCGGGTGGGCGATACGCCCACAATGCATGAACTGGATGAATATCTTGGCACCCCTGGCATGTACCGCATCGGTGACGAGTTTCCAGCCCGCGACTTGGGCCGGGGAAAAGATCCCCGGGATGCGCGGATAGCCAAGGCCATTCGGCGAGGGCGAGGTACCTTCGGTGATGATGAGTCCCGCAGAACCGCGCTGGGCGTAATATTCCGCCATCAGTTCGTTGGGAATATTACCGGTGGCGCGATTGCGCGTCATTGGGGCCATGACCAGATGGTTCTGCAGCGGGAGCGTTCCAAGTGTGGTTTTTGAGAATAGCAATGGCATGAGGCTTCCTTTTTGAATGTGGGCGGATAGTTCAGGAATTAGGTAACGGGTGCACGATGACCGAAGCGGGAAGTTTCGCGTTCGACAAATATGCGGATTGTCGCCGGCTTGGGAGTCAACGCATCGGTGTGTTCAGCCCGGGCGATAATATACGCCGAGTATTTCAATTTTAGTATAGTAACAACATATGCATTGTTTGCTGCTATTCCGCAGGGCGCGATGCATCTGGTTCATGGCAGAGGACACCATGGGACGGAGGACACCATGAAAAAACTGAAACATGAGGCGGAATTATTTAAGGCAGCGATGATTGCCGGCGTGAAATATGCCGAGGGACGCGGGGTGGTGGAGTTTGAGCCGACCGATTCGGCGAGCGAGAAACTCCTGTACATCTACCGGCTGCTGGTACATGACAAGGTCATTCAGCCCTTGCCAGAAGACCAGGTTGCCGAAAAATCCCTGCGCCACAAGATTGCAATCTGGTATTCGAAGCAGTTGCCCAAAGATGATCCGCTGCTGAAATGATGGTGAAATACCGGGGTTCGAACCCGATGGCCAAAACAATATCAGCCCGAGGTGGACGCACGTCGAAATGAGTACAGACGACCAGACAGAAAAATTCCGCATCGACAAGTGGCTGTGTGCCGCGCGCTTTTTCAAGACACGCTCGCTGGCGGCTGATGCCGTTGTATGCGGTAAAGTGCAAATCAACGACGCGCGCGTCAAACCTGCCAGGACGGTGGCGGTGGGTGACATGATCACCATCAACATCGGACAAAAGCAGTACGTCGTCGAGGTGACCGGGTTGTCCAACAGGCGCGGTCCGGCCGCACAGGCGCAAAAGCTGTATCTTGAGACCGATGCCAGCCGCCAGCGCAGGGAAGCGATCGCCGCCGAACTCAAGTCACAGCCGCAACCGTTTTTTTTCAGGGGCAGGCCCACCAAGCGCGACCGGCGCGAGATCGAAAGACTCAAGAGGGGAAAGTGATTTTCGTCCCCGACGTCACCGGGTCCCGTCAAACAGCATTTCCAGGCGCATGGTGAGCGCAAAGCTGGGCGTGAAATTATTCACTTTCGGGAAGACCAGTTGCGGGTTCAATTCAAAGAACATCCATTTGCGGTGCAACCGGTAGCGGTACAGCACCTGGGCGATATATTCCGTCACTTCAACCTGCGGATTGCTGACGCCGATCACGCTCGCCTGGTAAAGCAGGGCCGTTCTTTCATTCAGGGTATGGTATATGGAAAAATCCTGGCGCAGGTCGAAGTTCTGTTGATCTTTCAGCCAGGTGGCATTGCTGGTGGCGCGGAACAGGACCGGTTCGCTTATAACATGTTCAAAATCGACCTGGGTGGTCTCACCCAGGCCTATGGTGTTGAACCAATACACGGATTCGGCTGCCTTCAGCCGCCATGTGTCCAATGGCATCGAATAGCTGGTTCTGGCGCGCACGAACGGATTGACATTTATCCCCTGGAATTTCAATCCTGCATCGGCACTGATGTTTAGCGCCTTCAACTCTTCCTTCACTTCACCGTAGCGCAGCGCCAGGCCATAACTCTGGGGCCCGGAAACCTGGTTGGTGATGGCAGTATTCTGGTTTGTCGTCGGCTCACCGCTTACGTTTTGATCGGGATTGGACTCGATCAACA
Source organism: Gallionella sp. (assembly GCA_049684555.1). GTDB lineage: Bacteria > Pseudomonadota > Gammaproteobacteria > Burkholderiales > Gallionellaceae > Gallionella. The sequence continues at coordinate 2,760 of JBAVGB010000068.1, forward strand.
GGTGCAATCTCTTTTCCGTGCTGGGCAGACTCAAATTGGCCCTGGCCGACAACACCAGCTTGCCATCGCCGCCATATCCGGTGGCCCTGGCAAGGTCCAGTTGCACGACGCTTTTATTGGGTTCCTGGTAATTGCGGTCATTGCCAAAAAAGCGATCCATATCGGTTGCGAAGCCTAATATCTTTTCGGACAAATAATTACGCTGGGTGTCCAGGGATTCCATGAACTCGGACGGCACGCCGGGCTGCGCAGCCTGTGCAGGCGCCGGGGCCGGTTGGGTCGATGGTGCAGGCAATACCGATGACGCGGGCAGTACGGATGATGCGGGAAGGACGGATGACGCAGGAAGCACGGATGACGCAGGAAGGACGGATGACGCAGGAAGTGTCGTTTGGGACAGCTGGGTCGTTTCAGCCGCTGGTTCGGCAGCGAACAACGGGAGCGGAAAAGCAATCGCGATAAGCAGGAGACCGGACGAAAGCCCGCAAAACCAGACAGATTTTTGTGCGTAGAGGGACATGTCATGCGGATATTACACAATCTGGTCGTTCAGGCGGGATTTCATGCCATGGTCATCCGGACAAGCGAGAAATCGTTTGGCGGCAGTTGACGATGGCAGGGTATACTTTTGTGTCGCGTGAAGAGCTGCTGTTCCGCATATGGAAAGGCGGGAGTCACGCCCCATTGCGTTATGATGAAAGGAGCGATCCATGTTTATTCAAAAATTAGTTTCAGTGTCACGCCGGTTTCCGGCGCTGCTCGTCCCGCTGGGTCTGGCATGGGCAGTGAATAGCCACGCAACCTCCGCGGTAAATGAACAACAGGCGCTATCGGATCTCTACCAGCAGGCGGTCGCCAGTCCAATTCGTACCGATGATGACAGGGCGGCCGATGCCAAGCGCAAGCCGCTGGAGTTTTTGCAGTTCACCCAGGTGCGCCCCGGCATGCAGGTGCTGGATATCGCGGCAGGTGGCGGTTACACCACGCAATTGCTTGCGCTGGTGGTTGGCAGCAAGGGGACGGTTTGGGCGCAGGGGCCACGGGAAGGGCGGACTTTGCAGGAGCGGCTGGCCATGCATCCCCAGGCCAACATAATTCCGGTCGTAAAGCCGTTCGATGATCCGATACCCGATAATGCACCCAAGCTGGATTTGATCACCCTCATCATGAATTACCACGATATTACCTATATGCCGGTCGACCGGGCGAAGATGAACCGGCGCCTGTTCGATGCGCTGAAGCCGGGCGGACATCTGGTGATACTGGATCACTCGGCCAAGCCGGGCAGCGGTATCTCGGTCGCAAAAACGCTGCACCGAATCGACGAGAAGGTCGTGCTGGACGAAGAACGGCAAGCCGGGTTCAAACTGGAACAGGAAGGCAATTTCATGAGAAATCCGGCCGACCCGCGCGACCAGGCTTTCTTCAACATGTCGATCCCGACGGACAAATTTGCACTGCGCTTCGTCAAGCCCTGAGGTATCGCACCATGTCCGGGTTCGCAAACGACAACGGAAGAATGCTATGAACACCACACTGATCACCGGCGCAAACCGCGGGATCGGCCTGGAGTTTTGCCGGCAATATGCGGCAGATGGCTGGCGCGTCCTGGCTTGCTGTCGCTACCCTGAAAAATCCGATGAACTCAACAAACTGGCGTCCCAAAATCCTGGGCTGATAAATGTTTATGCGCTTGATGTTGGCGACCATGTGGAGATCGATCGCCTGGCACAGGTTCTGGCCGGCGAATCGATAGACCTGCTCATCAACAACGCCGGTATCTATCCTGATTCCGACAAAAGCGGGTTTGGCCACACCGATTATGCGGAATGGATGCAGGCGTTTCGCGTCAATAGCATGGCACCGCTCAAGATGGCCGAGACTTTTGCCGCACAAATTGCCCGTGGCAGGCAAAAGACCATCGTGACCATCACCAGCAAAATGGGCAGCATCGCGGACAATAGCGGGGGCGGCAGCTATCTTTATCGTTCCAGCAAGGCCGCGGCCAACATGGTTGTGAAAAGCCTGTCTATCGACCTGAAGCCATTCGGCATCATCGCGGTGGTATTCCATCCCGGCTGGGTCAAGACCGACATGGGCGGACCGAATGCACTGCTCTCCGCCGGGCAAAGCGTGTCCGGCATGCGGCAAGTGATCAGCCGGCTTGCGCCGGCCGATTCCGGAAAATTTTTCGGTTATGATGGGCAGGAGGTTCCGTGGTAACTCCGGCCGGGTTGCTCGTATACATAGCCATCCAACCCGATTTTTATTCGCGATATCCAGACTGGGAAAAATAAGATATGGACATACTGCAAAAACTGATCATTACCGTCACGGTGCTTCTGGTCGTCAGCGGCTTGATCTGGTTCATTTTCATTGCCCATTGAGCGGTTGCTGCCTGTTCTGCAATCTTGGTGGCAAATCCCGGAACGGCAAGCATCCCGGACCGCCAAGCGGACTGACTTGCGCAGGAATGGCTGGCTCGGGATTTGGTCATGAAAGCAAATCAACGTCAGATGATTGAATGATTCTGCGCAACCCGGAGACAAGAAATTGAAAAAGGAATTTTGGCTGGAACGCTGGGAGCGCGAAGAAACCGGATTTCATCAGGAAGAGATCAACCCGTATTTGCGCCGGTACTGGCAGGAATTGCACCTCGAGGGCGGCAGCGAGGTATTCGTCCCGTTGTGCGGCAAAAGCCTGGACATGTTGTGGTTGCGCGATCAGGGACACCGGGTCCTGGGAGTGGAGTTGAGCGAGATCGCGGTCCGGTCGTTCTTTGCCGAAAACGGTTACACGCCGCAGCACGAAACACAGGGAAAATTCGATCGTTGCGAGGCGGATGGCATCCATATCCTGTGTGGTGATTTTTTTGATCTGGGCCGGGAAGCGCTGAAAAATGTGGTTGCGGTATACGACCGGGCATCGCTGATTGCGTTGCCGCCCGAAATGCGCGGGCGGTATGTCCACCATTTGGCGGGCATCCTGCCGCCCGCGACCCGGATACTGCTGGTAACGGTGGATTACCCGCAGGCGGAAATGCAGGGACCGCCGTTCTCGGTTTCTTCGGGAGAGGTTGAGGCACTCTATCGTGATCATGCCGAGGTCCACCCGCTGGCACAATTGGACGTGCTGGCGCAAAACCCGCGTTTTCAGCAACGCGGTTTGAGCCGGATGCGGGAAAACATTTTTCTGCTGACGCTGCGCCAGCCCGGATAGGATCGCTGCCGATTCGCATGCGGATGCCCGTTAGGCGTATTCCGGGATCACAATCCTGTGTTAGCATAAATTCCTGGTTATCCCGGCAGCCGGAACCGCACCCACTATGCCATACGTCTATCGTTTCCCGATTTGGGCGCAGCATCCTGTCGCGCTGTCCCGCAACGCGGCGTGCGCTTGCAGGAGCCACCGGTGCTAGTTCTGTCCCTGTTGCTGGCCGGCGGCATCATCGCCGCCGCCTTGTACATCGTACTGATCAAGCGCAGGCTGGGGCGCGACGCCGCCGACCGAGAACAATCGGAGCGGCGGGAATATTCCCGCAATCATGTGCTGGAATTGCTTGCCCACGGCGCATCGCTCAGCGCCATCCTCGAGGCGATCGTACGCGGTGTGGAGCAGGAACAACCGGACATGCTGTGCAGCATCATGCTGATCGGCAACGAGGGCAAACGCCTGTATACCGGTGCGGCACCCAGTCTGCCGGCTTTCTACAATGACGCGATAGACGGAATCGAAATCGGCATCGGTGCCGGTTCCTGCGGCACGGCGGCCTTTACCGGGCAGCGCATCATCGTGGAAGACGTTCACAGCCATCCCTACTGGGCGCCCTACAAAGAGCTCGCCGGCAGGGCGGGGCTGGGGTCGTGCTGGTCGGAACCGATCTGTTCAGCATCCGGCAGGGTATTCGGCACCTTTGCCATTTATCATCGCCAGGTTCACCGGCCGACCGATGCAGAAATCCGCCTGATCCAACAGACTGGCAACCTGGCTGAAGTGGCGCTGGGGCGCAGTTATGCCGACCAGGCACTCAAGGACAGCGAGAAACTGCTCTCCGATATCCTGGAAAATGTCCCCGCTTACATCTATACGAAAGATATGCGAAGCCGCTACCTGTTCGCCAACCGGCTGTTGCGCGAGCGGTTCGACGCGCCGATGGAAGAGATCATCGGCTATGAGGACCACAAATTCTTCGATGCCGGTACCGCGGACAACATGCGCAAGGACGATCTGCGGGTTTTGCAGAAGGGGGAGACGATCCATAGCGAAGAGACCAGCCTGAATATTCTGACCGGGGTGGCCGAGGTCTTCCTGACGGTCAAGCTTCCGCTGCGGCGCGAGGACGGCAGCATCCATGCGCTGTGCGGTATCTCCACCGACATCACCGAACGCAAGGATATCGAGGAACACATGCAGCACATGGCGCAGTACGATGCGCTCACCCACCTGCCCAACCGGGCACTGTTCGAGGACCGCCTGCACCAGGCGATCGCCGCGGCACAACGGAACAGGGCGCATCTGGCGCTGATGTTCATCGACCTGGACAAATTCAAGCCGGTGAATGACACGTACGGTCACGGCGTGGGCGACCTGCTGTTGAAGGAAGTCGCAACCCGCATCCAGGATTGCCTGCGCGATTCGGACACGGCCGCGCGGATCGGCGGCGACGAGTTCGTGATATTGCTGCCGGCCATCGAAACGGCGGCAGATGCGGGCATGGTCGGCGAGAAAATCCGCCATTCGCTGAACCAGCCGTTCACGCTGGCCGGGCATACGCTGGGGATCGGCTCCAGTATCGGCGTTGCCGTCTACCCGGAACACGGCAGCAATGACAAACTGCTGGTGAAGAGCGCCGATATCGCGATGTATCACGCGAAGAAGAATGGCCGGAACAACGTTAAAATATACCAGCCCGGGATGCAGGGGATCAGCCAGTGAAAGATCACCCAGTGAAAGATCACCCAGTGAAAGATCACCCGGTGAAAGATCACCCGGTGAAAGACTTACCGGTGAAAATCATGCCGGGTACTGCTGTCAAAAATCCCGGCAGGCGCATGCCGACTTGCCGCACATCGTTTAACAACCACACATCCCCTGGCGGGGATTTTACAGGTGCCATGCCGCAATGAAACAATCCGAAATAAAATTCACCATTACGCTGGACGACAACAAGATACCGCAAAAGATCGACTGGAGCGCCTCCGATGCGAAAAAGGAAAGCACCAGCAAGGCAGTGATGATCGCGCTTTGGGACACCGAGGAGAAGAACACGCTGCGCATCGATTTGTGGACCAAGGCCATGCTGGTGGACGAGATGAAGCAGTTCTACCACCAGAACCTGTTATCCATGGCCGATGCTTTTGAACGCGCCACCGGAGAAGCGGAAGCGGCCAAGGCCATGCGTAACTTTGCCCAGGAATTCGGCGAGCGCCTGAACCTGGTCATGAATAACAACTTCCATTCACCGGGCAGGGACAAATAGCCGGGTTTCAGCGGCAGCGCTGCGCTAATTTTGTTTTGCCGCCCATTTTCGCAGCGCATCCAGCGTGTTCTCGACATGCCTGTCCGGTTGCAGGTCGGTGTAGCTATAGATGATCCTGCCGTCGGGCGCGATCACGTAGGATGTGCGGTTCGCATACTCGGGTTTCGCCGCGAGGATCGCATCGTATGATTTCATGATGGTCTGGTCGGGATCGGCAGCCACCGGAAATTTGCTGCGGCATTCGCTGACCGAAAACCGGTTCAGCTTCCCGATATCGTCGTGCGAGACCCCGATCACGGTCGCGCCAAGTGCCTGGTATTTTCCGATCGCATCGGCAAAATCGTGCGCTTCGACGGTGCAGCCCCGGGTGAACGCTGCCGGATAAAAGTAGAGGACCACCGGCCCCTTCTTCAATGCATCCGCGAGCGAATAGGTGAACACCTTGCCGCCCAGGGAAGCCTCGGTCGTGAAGTTTGGTGCCATCGCGCCGACATTCAGTGCGGAATATGCCGGCATCGATATAGCGACTGCCAAAAGCCCAACAGCAATATATCTTTTCATCGCGAGCTCCTTTCGGTTGGTTCCGGCCGGCCTTGGCTTGAATGACTGTTACGAGAAGATTCTAATGAGGTTTCAAGCCTTGGACAACAGCTTGAGAGCCTGCCTGATACCATCCGACACGCCGGTGTCTTTGGGTAACTGTTTGGCTGCCCAGTCCGCTTCCTTGCCGTTGTAGCCCAGTGCCAGCAGCGCGTTGACGATGTCGTTGCCTGCGGATACGACAGATGCGCCCGGTTGTGCGCCGGCTGCACCCGTCGCGACAAACTTGCCCTGCAATTCCAGCAGCAGGCGTTCGGCGGTTTTCTTGCCCACGCCGGGGATACTGGTAAGCCGGGCGGCCTCCCTGTTCGCCACCGCGACGGCCAGATCATTCAGGCTCAAACCGGACAATACCGACAATGCCAACTTGGGTCCGACGCCGCTGATCTTGAGCAGCTGGCGGAACGCGAGGCGCTCCTCGTTGCTCAGGAATCCGTACAACAGATGCGCGTCCTCGCGCACGATGAGTTGCGTGTGCAGCACCACCTTTTCATGCAGCACCGGCAGGTTGTAGAACGTGCTCATCGGCACGTCCAGCTCATAAGCCACGCCCTGCACATCCAGCAGGATCTGCGGCGGGTTCTTTTCCAGCAATATCCCGGTCAACCGTCCTATCATATCAACCTGCCTTTTTTCACGCGGTAACCCGCCGTCGCCAGCGCACCCATGCCCTGTCCGCCGTGTGCATGGCAGATCGCGCAGGACAGCGCGTCTGCCGCATCCGGGCCGGGGGTACCGGACAAATTCAACAGGCGCTGCACCATTTTCTGCACCTGTTCCTTGTCGGCGTGGCCGTTACCGACCACGGCCTGTTTTACCTGCAGGGCGGTGTATTCCGCCACCGGCAGATTTGCCAGGACCGCCGCGCAGATCGCCGCGCCGCGTGCCTGGCCGAGCAACAGCGTGGATTGCGGATTGACGTTGACAAACACCTTCTCCACCGCGACTTGTTGCGGCTGATGCTGTGCGATCACCTCGGCCAGCGCATCCAGGATCGCTTTCAGTCGTTCCGGCAATTCGGCGTGCGGTGTCCTGATGCAGCCGCTGGCAACATAGGCCAACTGCTGGCCGACTATATCCAGTACTCCAAATCCGGTAACGCGCAAACCTGGGTCTATTCCCAAAATGCGCATAGCCTACCTAATCGCTTCGGAAACGTCACGAGCGCGGGCAGAACGAGGCGCACGACAATGATCAACCATGTACAAATGCGTACATGAGGATTGCAAATTGGAGTGCAACAAAGTTATGCCAAGCGCAGTAGTTTCCAAAGTGGTTATTCCTCTATAACTGCGGTGGTATAGACTTCCTGGACGTCATCCAGCTCTTCCAGCGCATCGAGCAGCTTCTGCATCTTCACCGCATCGTCTCCGGTGAAGACCACTTCATCGGCCGGCTTCATGATGATTTCGGCGAACTCGGCTTTGTAGCCCGCCGCTTCCAGCGCCTGCTTGACCTTGAC
>JBAVGB010000069.1:0-6005 GCA_049684555.1 Gallionella sp.
CAACCGTACAAAAACGTGCCTGTGGTTTCAGGAACCGTGACCATTTCAAGATCGCCATCTATTTCCACTGTGGCGGGCTTGACTTGTATCCGGCTCAGGTTACCCATGGGAAAGTCGGATGAACCAATATTTTATTAGTTTGGTTCGGCCGCAGAACGGAATGCATTAGTTAACTCCTTTGCCAATTGAACATATTTGATAACCGCTTCTGGTGGCGGGGTGAAATCAATTGCGTGAGCGGCCTCATTACGCATAACTCTTAGATCATGGAAAAGCGCGATAAAACAATTGGGGACAGACCACGGTTTCATAATTGATCTGACATTTTCGGTAAATTTTCTGTGATCACCATGACTGCTCTGAAGGACAGCTTATGCCCGCTCAATCCAGTAATTCGGCTCTCGGTGTTGGTGCGCCACTGCGATAACATAAACATGGTCGCTTTCGACCGAGTACAGCAATTTATAGGGGAACCGGCTTAATGTCAGGCGCCTGATCTCGCCCCGCTCTATTGGACACGACAGGGGCCATGTCCCTATGCGCGGCAGAGCATCACGCATTTCTCCGCGAAATCGGCTGCCGAGTTGGGGGACTTGCAGGTTGTAATAACGTTCTGCATCTTCAAATTCCTGTCTCGCCTCTGGCGAGAAAACCACTCGCATCAGAATTTTCCGAAAATCTCTTCTGCCGGTATACCTTTAACTTTGCCTGCACGATAGGCGGCAAGCCGCTTCTCCGCTTCTTCAAGCCAAACACGGTCAATTACAGGATCTGGTTTATCGAGGCTATGCAAAATCTGGTCAACCAGGTCAAAGCGCTCTGCGGGATCGAGCTTTAATGCCTGTGCGACGATTTCCTGTTTTCCCATGACTATCTCCTTCAGTGCAAACTCCGTGTATCTTAACCCCAAAATTAATAGAGTTCATTTTTTCTCCCAAGGCGCAAAGCCGATGGGACGCTTCTTCTTAGTCTTCAGCGGCGTCATGAGTTCGCGGATAGCTTCGAATACCGCCTTGAACTGGATGTCGTATTTCTTTTCGAGTGCGGCGATCTGAATTGTTTAAGATCACAATTTGTGATTTCAAGTTTGCGAACTCGTCCGAAGCAACATATTTCCCGTCTATCATCTTTTGACAGATGATCATCCCCCCTTGCTGCGGCATCCTACACAATCAGTTCACCGGCTATTCCTTCACCGGGGGCTTGGCACGGTATTGCCCCTGCATGGCGAGCATCCAACCCGGATATTCGGGAGACAGCTCGCTTGCTTCATTGAGCGTCTTCAGTTCCTCCTCGGACAATACCAGCCTGCCGGCAGCGAGATTATCCTTGAGCTGATCCATGCGGCGCGCGCCGATGATGATGGTCGACACTTGCGGCTTGCTGAGTATCCATGCCAGGGATACCTGTGCGACAGACACGCCGTGTGCTTTTGCGATCGGCTCGATCGCATCCACGCAGGTGTAGGCCTTTTCCTTGTCCAGCGGCGGAAAATCGAATTCGGCGCGGCGGGAACCGGCGGGCGGCGTCTGGTCGCGTTTGAATTTGCCGGACAGGAATCCTCCGGCCAGCGGACTCCAGACCATCACGCCCAGTTTCTGGTCCTGCACCAGCGGAAATATCTCGCGCTCGAGGTCGCGCCCCGCGATCGAATAATAGGCCTGCACGCTGGCGAACTCGGCCCAGTTGTGCTGCCTTGAAACGCCCAATGCCTTCATGATCTGCCAGGCCGCCATGTTGCACAGGCCGATGTAGCGCACCTTGCCGGATCTCACCAGATCGTTGAGCGCAGATAGCGATTCTTCGAACGGGGTGAGCGGATCGAAGCCATGCAACTGGTAGAGATCGATATGGTCGATCTGCAATCGCCTGAGGCTGGCATCTACCTCGTTGAAGATATGGAAGCGGGACTGGCCGCGGCCGTTGGGCGATTCGTTCATGATGCCGGTGGATTTGGTCGCGATCACGATCTCGTCCCTGGGCAGGCCGGTGTTCTTGATCGCCTGGCCCAGCAGGGTTTCCGATTCGCCGAGCGAGTACACATTGGCGGTATCGAAAAAATTGACGCCTTGCGCGAAAGATTCCCGCACCAGTGTATCAACCTCGGATTGCTGGAGCCCGCCCATGACTTTCCAGAATCCCTGGGCACCGAAAGTCATCGCCCCGAGGCAAAGTTCGGATACATAAAGGCCGGTGTTGCCGAGCAATCGATAGCGCATGGCGGGAGCTCCTCAGTAATTGGGTGAATGTCCTTGTGGGCAAAACTGCATAACAATTAAAAGGGCCAGGTTCGAATTTCATTTCTGCACAAAATTCGATCCCAGCCCCTCATCACTCTCTGCTACTTCCCTGGTTATTCCGACTTCTTGGCCGGTGCTGCTGCCGGTTCGCCGGTGATTTCGATCTTGGCTTTTGCCATCATGTCGTCGAGCAGTTTCTTTATGTTTTCCTGTTGCACCCGCTTGGCCAGTTGAGGTTTGACTTGATCTAAGGGAGGAACCTGCTTGGTGCGGGTATCTTCCAGCATGATCACATGGTAGCCAAATTGCGTCTTGACCGGTTCAAGCGTGAATTTGTCTTTTTGAAGCTTGGCGACGGCAGCACCGAATTCCGGCACCATGCCGCGCGGGTCGAACCAACCCAGTTCGCCGCCCTTGTCCTTGGAGCCCGGATCTTTTGAATATTGCTTGGCAAGACTCCCGAACAGCTTGGGATTCTTTTTCAGTTTGGCGATGATGGTCTTGGCCAAAGCTTCATTGTCCACCAGGATGTGACGCGCCTTGTATTCTGTACCTGACATCTGTGCCTTGACCTTGTCGTACTCGGCTTTCAACATGTCGTCGCTGACCGGATTATTCTTTGTGTAGTCCTGAACGAAGGCATTGGCCAGGATGGACTGCTGGGCCAGATTGATCTGGTCGATCACGTCAGGCGTCTTGTCCAGGTTTTTCTTGATTGCTTCCTGGGATACCAGCAACTGCATGGCCAGTTGATTGATGACGGCTTTGCGTGTTTCGGGGTTATCGGGCTGTCCCATCGCTGTGCGCTGCCCGACTATTTCGTCGACACTATACTTGCTGATGGGGGTGCCGTTTACGGTGGCGGCGATATCTCCCGCTGCTAGAGTATTTCCGGTTTTGCTGTTACAGGCGCTCAAGACCAACAGGGAAACTGCGCTTACCAGCAAGATGCGAGATTTAATAGACATTATTTGCAAATCCTTAAAGGTGAATTAGAAAAAACCTTGAAATCAGAAGGTCGAGTTCAGGCGTACTTTCAGGGCATTGTGTTGAACTATCGGGAACAGACCATATTTTATGAATTTGAGATACCGGATTGGAACCCCAAATCTGCGAACTCGTGCAACACAATCCGCTTCATGGCAATCGGTTTCTGATCTGGCATCGTTTCCCCAACCTGCGGCATTTTACACAAACATGGCCGCTTCTCCAGCATCACCAGCACAATGCCACCAGGCATGGCTTTGGACGACAACTCCACTTTCTACGACAACTCCATGGGGCAGCATCAGCCTGCGATCGACCGGGTGAGATGCGCGGCACATGTCGCACTGTATATAATGGCGCAACTATCCCATTCCCGGACCGCCCATGTACCAGAGTTACTTTGGCCTCGCCGAAGAGCCGTTCTCCATCGCGCCGGATCCCCGCTATCTCTACATGAGCCGGCGCCATCAGGAGGCGCTTGCGCATCTGCTGTACGGCGTGAATGCTGGCGGCGGGTTCGTGTTGCTCACCGGCGAAGTCGGCGCCGGCAAGACCACGGTGTGCCGCTGCTTCCTCGAGCAGATCCCGGCATCCTGCGATGTGGCCTATATTTTCAATCCCAAGCTGACGGTCGCGGAACTGCTATCGACCATCTGCGCAGAATTCGGCATCGCCTGCCCGCCCGGCAACACCAGCGTCAAGGTGTACATCGATTGCATCAATGCCTATCTGCTCGACGCCCATGCCAAGGGCAGACACACGGTTCTGATCATCGACGAGGCGCAGAATCTTTCCGCCGACGTGCTGGAGCAGCTGCGGCTGCTCACGAATCTGGAAACCAACCAGCGCAAGCTGTTGCGGATCATCCTGCTCGGCCAGCCGGAACTGGCGGCGATGCTGGCGCTGCCCGAGCTGAGGCAGCTCGCGCAGCGCATCATTGCGCGTTATCACCTGGGGCCGCTGGACAGGCACGAGGTCGCCGCCTATGTGCATCATCGGCTTGAGGTTGCCGGCGCGCCGCGCCGGTTGTTCCCGGCCGCGCTGACGGGAATGCTGTATCGTTTGAGCAGGGGCATCCCGCGTATCATCAACGTGTTGTGCGACCGCGCATTGCTGGGTGCCTATTCGCAGAGCAAGGAGCGCGTCGATCGCGCGACGTTGAAACAGGCGGCCTACGAGGTGTTCCATAATCCGGCGGCGCAACGCCGCAGCCTGTTGCGGCCGCTGTTGGCGGGGCTGTTGCTGGCCAGCACAGTGTTCGCGGTGGCGCGCTACCAGACCGCCGAACAAGTTGCGCCCCCGGCAAAGATCAAAATCCAGGCAACAGCAATCCAAAAGCCAGCAGCGATCGATAAACCAGCGGCATTGCCAGATGTGCTGGAATGGCCGGCGGCACAGCCGATCGCCGACAGCAAGTCGCTGGCATACGCCGCGCTATTCAAGGCATGGGGCGTGGAGTATCAAAAGGCTGGCGATGAATGCAAGCAGGCGCAGGCAGCCGGTTTGCGCTGCACGACAGAACGCGGCTGGCTGGATGACCTGCGCCGCTTGAACCTGCCCGCAGTGTTGCAGATGCGCGACAAGCAGGGTCAGGAATTCAGCGCGGCGTTGACCGGGCTGGACGACAAGTCGGCGACTTTTGTCGTCGGGGGCGAACGCCGGAAAGTTGCGCTTGGCGTGCTGGCGACCCAGTGGTCCGGCCATTACACGCTGCTGTGGCGCAGGCCGCCGGTCGCCAGCAAAAAGCTGCAGCTGGGCGATTATGGACCGGACATCAAATGGCTGGGCAAGCAGCTTGCGCAACTCGATGGCAAGGCACCGGAAACCAGCAACACGCAGTTGTTCGACAAGACGATGTTGCGCCGGGTAAAACAATTTCAACTCGGCCAGGGTCTAAATGCCGATGGCAGAGTCGGGCCACAGACCCTGATGCACCTGATCGCGGCGACGGATGCGACGGCGCCGAATCTACATCGCGAGAAAGATTAAATGTCTTATATTCTGGATGCGCTCAAAAAATCCGACCAGCAGCGGAATCTCGGCACCCCGCCGACCTTGCAGTTCGCGCAGGCAACGATGTCTGCTCCAAAGAGGCCGTCGTTGCTTTATTACGGACTGCTTGCAGTCGTACTGCTGGTCGCCGGAGTCGCAATCGGTTTGCTGCGTCCATGGCAAGCTGCGCAAATGACTTCCGGGAGCGAGACCATGAAACAAGGGACGCCGGCTATGATTTCGCAACCGGCAGCACTGTCAACAATCCCGGCGTCGGTTGACATTACCAAAAATAATGCACACGAGACTGGGGCGGCACCCGTACAGCAGAAACGTGGCTATCCCGCCACGAATGCACAGGAGCAAAAAGCGATTGCCTTCGACGAACTGCCTGTCCAGATCCAGCGTGAGATTCCGGCAATAACGGTTCAGCTTCATTCCTATTCGAGCAAACCCGACGAGCGCCTTGTCTATATCAATTCCACCAGGGTGCAGGAAGGTGATTCCCTGATGCCGGGACTCAGGCTGGAACAGATCACGCCGGACGGCATGATATTCAGCTACAAGGGATATCGTTTCAAGCGCGGCATTCGGTAGCGGTGGATTAGCGGTGCAGCGAAGCAGCGCGCTCCAGTTTGCAGTTGCATCTCTGCCGTTCGTGATCCCGGATATTATCGGATGGTTTTTCCTGATTGATTTTGGTGCCTGTACTTATACTGATTTATTTTTCGTTCTGACGCAAAATCATCCTGATCGTGTGTGCGCATGCGACGCACATTGCTATGC
>JBAVGB010000070.1:0-5510 GCA_049684555.1 Gallionella sp.
GGATCCTGTGGATCGGGTTCATCCGACTCGAGAAAGGGCCGATTTACCGTGGTCTGCTCGCCATTCACCTTGACCGAACTTACATAAACAAACCGCTTTACGCCGGCGTTTGCAGCCTGCTGGGCAAGATTGGACGTGCCGTACAGATTGACCTTCAGAAATTCCGCGAGCGGATCGTCCGCCTGGTCCTTCATCAAGTGCACCCGCGCGGCGAGGTGGATCACCGCATTCACACCGCTCAGTGCAGCCGACCAATCGGTTTCCCCATCGATAGCGCCAACCGTCACCGTTTCACCGACCGCGGATATTTGATCATGCGAGCGTATCGCTGCCCTGACCTGATAGTCCCGATTTAACAATTCTTTGCACAGAGGTCGTCCGACAAAACCGCTCGCTCCAGTAATCAGTATCGGGCTCACGAAAACACCTCGCGATAAATCGCCAACACCTGAGCAACAATCCCTTCCTGAGAGAACTCGTTTAGAACACGCTCTCGTCCGCGTTGCCCCATCCTTAGGCGCAACTCAGGGTCAGCAAGCAGTCTGGCCAAAGCATTCGCAAGCACCGCTGCATCCCGTGGCTCCACCAGCAGGCCATTGTCACCGCCACGCACCACATCCCTGCACCCTGGCACGTTCGTTGCCACAATCGGACGCGCGCATGAAGCCGCCTCCAGCAAGGATTTCGGCAGCCCTTCGCGGTATGAAGGCAGACAAACGATGTGTGACTGCGCGTAAACCAGCGGCATATCTTCGCGCCTGCCCCACCATTCCACGACACCCTCATTTTGCCAGGCCAGCAGTTGTTCCGGGGAGACACTCGCTGGATTGCCTTCATCGGGCTCTCCCACCAGCACAAATCTGGCGGTCACGCCGCGCTGCCTGAGTTGCTGTCCGGCAGCGACGAATTCACCGACCCCTTTATTCCAAAGCATTCGCGCCGGCAGTACAACCAACTTGTCGCCATCAGGTTCTGGTGTTGGCGCATAGGCCAATGTGTCTACACCGGCACCTCGCACCAGATGAATATCGTGATCTGCAATACCCAGACTGGAAATGATCGTCTGATCATCTCTGTTCTCCACGATCACTGATGTTCTGCGCAACAACATCCCGAGTGCTTTGCGAACCACGCTTTGTAGTATTTTTGCCCGGCGATTATTGGAAACGAACAACCATCCCATTCCCGCCACCCAGTTGACGATATGCGGCACACCCACCAAGCGCGCAACCAGCGATCCATACAGCATTGGCTTCATCGCGATGTGATGAACCAGTTGAGGTTGCTCCTTGCGATAGATTCCAAACAGCCGTAGAACGGTCATAAATTCGAAAATCAGGTTTGAACCGCGTCTGGATATTTCGAACGGGATTACCCTGATCCCATGGGCTCTGATTTGATCGGCGTGCTTGTTGGTTTGCGTAACTACGGCCGTGTCGTACCCTGCATCTCGGGCAGCGAGGATCAACGGTAACCAATGGGAACAGACAAACCAGTCTTCGGTGACAAAAAACAGCACCTTTGGATGGCTATTCTTCATATCCGCCGGGATTCTTGATCTGCCAATTCCAGGCATCCTCGCACATCTCCTTGATGCCGCGCTTTGCCTTCCAGCCGAGTATTTTTTCGGCGAGTGACGCATCAGCATAGCATTGCGCGATATCGCCCGGCCTTCTCTCCACGATACGATATGGCACCGCTTTACCGCTCGCCGATTCGAATGCCCGCACAACCTCCAGCACGCTCGTCCCATGACCCGTTCCTAGGTTGAATGTATGCACGCCCTTGTTCTGCTCAAGCCAATCCAGTACGGAAATGTGTCCATCGGCGAGATCCACGACGTGAATATAATCGCGGACGCCGGTTCCGTCCGGCGTGGGGTAATCCCCGCCGAAAATCTGCAGCTCCGGTCGGCGCCCCACCGCAACCTGGCTGACATAGGGCATCAGGTTATTGGGAATACCGCCCGGATCTTCGCCGATCAATCCGCTCCCATGCGCACCGACGGGATTGAAATAGCGCAGCAGCGCGACGTGCCAGGTATCATCCGCGCGCGCCAGATCGCGCAATATATCTTCGACCATCAATTTCGAACGCCCATATGGATTGGCAGCCGAGAGCGGAAAGTCTTCACGGATCGGTACGCTGTGCGGATCGCCATAAACCGTGGCGGAAGAGCTGAATACTAGCTTGCGCACCCCGGCTGCAGCCATGGCGTCGAACAGTGCCAGGCTGCCGGTTACATTATTGTCGTAATACCGCAATGGCTGCGCTACCGACTCACCCACCGCTTTCAATCCGGCGAAATGAATCACCGCCTCGATGCCATGCAACGAAAGGATCTCGGCCACCCTGTCGCGACTGCGTACATCTGCCTCATGAAAAGCCGGGCGACGCTTGCAAATCCTTTCGATGCGATCGAACACTACAGCACTGCTGTTGGACAGATTGTCGATGACGAACACCTCGTGCCCGCCCATCAACAATTCCACGCAAGTATGCGATCCGATGTAACCAGCTCCGCCGGTGACTAATATTTTCATGGTCTCAAACACCGCAGCAAACGTTGTATTTTCGAGATAATCACTTCAGCACTGATTCGATCAGCTTAATCAGTCGGGGCGCGGCTTGCTGCAGTGAAAACGCATTTTCTATCCTGATTCGCCCCTCACCACCCATCTGCTGCCGCAACGCTGGATCGGCCAGCAATCTGGTCAAGGCTTCCACCCATTCCTGATGCGTCGATGCCAGAAACCCGTCCACCCCGTCTCGCACGATGGTGCTATTCGCGCCGACCGGCGAGGCCACCACCGGTTTGGCGCATGCCATGTATTGTATGAGTTTGTAGCCGCATTTGCCGCGTTCGAACGGGGCATCCGGCAAGGGCATGATACCGATGTCGAAACCCTGAATGTCCGCCACCTCTGTCGCTTCTGCCCAGGGTAATACAGTGACCGGCAAGTCACGCAATTGATCGGCATTGGCACCCACGGCAACCACCAAAGCCGATTTACGTGCCGTGATCGCACGCAGTGCCGGCGCAATCAGATGCAAGAAATGCGCAGTCGCCGGCGAGCCGATCCAGCCGATGGTGGGGATTTGCTGCGCTGCCCTCACCGGAGCCCTAGCACGATAGCGTGTCATGTCGACCACGGTCGGTAATATCTCTACCCGCGATGCTCCCGCGCTTCGCGCACGGTCGGCCAGATATTCGTTGCCGGCAACCACGAGATCCGCGCGCCGCATCACCCGATCTATCTTGCGCCCCAGCAGCCCTCGCACCCAGGCCGAGCGATGCTGGTCATAGCGGTGAAAGACCGCATCGTCATAGTCCACGATCAACGGCACCTTCGTGGGAACCAATCCCAGCTCCAGCCACGCCGGCAGCCAGGGCAGCATCTCCTTTTCCGCCCACACCGCATCAAACCGGCCGGCCTTCAGCATCATTCCCAAGCGGGCAATATAGGCTTTCAACACGGAGAGCTTGGAAATTTTGCCGCCATACAAACCCCGGACATAGTCATCGCCAAACAAAGGCGCAAGCGTCGTGTCGATCTCTGCCTGCTGCAGATAAGGTAGGTATTGATAGATGCGCAAGCGACTGCTTGAGCCTAGCCGTGCATAACGACTTAGCAGCAACACCCTAGGCATAGGATGTTGCCGGCCAGCCGGTGTAAGTAGTGAAATGAATTTTTACCGGGATGGATAGCACACTGTCACTCATCGATTATGCATGGTTGTAGGTATCTTTCTTTTCGACAAACAGGGTGATGGACGACACATATTTCAGGCAATGGTTGCCGAACAAATAGGCAAGTCCTGACCGTCTGCGCTGACCCAGGTCAACGATCATTTTGCGACCGAGTAGCTGGCGCAATTTATGGAGGTAAAAGTCGACGGTATACCTCAGGGATGGGCGGAGTCGCGAGTGTTTCACGATCGCCATCAGCTCCGCGTGGCTCAGGTAATTGGTATAGAACGTCATATAGTCAGCATGCCTTTCCGCATAGTCGTCGATGCTGGTTTGCTTTTGCCCGCGGAATTTGCCTATCCCCAATCTGCTCATAAAACTGATATAGGCCTTTAGGAAGAACCAGTCCGAGATCCTGTGCACGAACGGCACCAGCAGGTGCCCCTCGTATATATAATGCTTCAGTGGAAACAGATGCACCCCGCAGCCGCCTGCCTTCAGGACACGATAGTGTTCGGCAAAGAACTTCGGGTGATCCCCGACATGTTCCAGCACCTGGTTGGACAGCACATAATCGAAGTAGCCCGCCTCGAAAGGCCAGCTTTGCTCATGGGTGATCAATTTCAAACGTTCTTCCCAGCGCACATGCGGACAGTGCTGCTCGCACCAGGCCAGAGTCCCGGAAAAATAGTTGCCGGCCTGCACGCCGTGGTCGGCCACGTCATAGCCGTGGATCTCGAACTGCAATGCGGGAAACAGTGCGGCAAGGTTGATCTGCAAAAAAGTGGTCAGATGTCCGTTGCCGCAACCTGCGTCGAGGATGCGCACGCGGCCATCTTCAGGATACCTTCGGGAAATTTCCGTGACCAACACGCTGAGCAGATGCAGGTGTGTGATGCTTTCCGGCGGGGAAACCAAATTCATGAGATCAACCTCGTGTCTTATCGTGTGCCGGCCAATTCGTTCAGCGCGGATGTGCAACCACTTCTGGCAAGCTTTTGATCAACAGCAAGTACGCCCGCAGCGTGTAGCCGACATCGCACCAGACGCCCCGGAACGAAGCAAATCCTAAGCGTATCCATGGCTCCGCGGCAACCATAATGATCAACAAGCCCCATGCCACTGCCGGTGAAAAGTGCTTGAACCCATACAGCAGGCGACTGCGCAATGCATAAAACAGTCGCGCCGACTTCGCTTGCTCTGAGGTGCCGCCGCCGGCATGAAAGGCTTGCACGCCGCTCAAATAGACGCTGCGCCATCCAGCCTGTCGGGCACGCAGAGACAGATCCAGGTCTTCGAGGTAGACAAAGAACCGCTCATCAAACCCGCCCAGCGATTCAAACAATGATCTCCGTATCAAATAGAACGCGCCGATTACATGATCCACCGTGCGCGTCTCGTCGTGTGCCCAATCGCTCATGTGCGTATTCAAGTGCCGCAGTCCGGGCAACCGATTGGCCCCCAAGGCCTGCGCAGCAAATATGCGCGGAGTGGGAAATCTTGCGCAGCTTCGTGCAATTCGATTTTTGTCATCGCGCAGCTGGATACCGACGACGCCCACATCCTCGTTTCCCGGCGCCTGCATGAATATCAATGGTACCGCCAAAGAATTCGCGAACAAGACCGTGTCGGGATTTAGAAACAGCAGATAATCGCCCGTACCAGCAGCCCCCTGATTGCATGCAGCGGCGAATCCCCTGTTTTGTTCATTGCGGATCATCCTGACCGGCACGCCGAGTTGATTGATGCCAGCCAATGAATTATCGATAGAGCCATTGTCCACGACAACCACTTCAGACAGTACAAAGCCATCTTGGAT
>JBAVGB010000071.1:0-2550 GCA_049684555.1 Gallionella sp.
TCCGGATACTGGGCGTACAGCTGTCCTTCGACGAGGCCCTGCAATTCCGTGGGGAAGCGGCAGCAGAGCATCACCGCCCCGGCATGCTGAATCATCGCCAGCGTCACAGCCTGGCGTCTGGGATTGCCTTGATGCGCTGCTGCGAGCGCTTGGTCCATGTAGAGCGGACCGCGTTCGTTCTCCGCCGGCACGCTGAGGGCGCGCAGCATGGATCACAGTTTATCACAGGGGCTCCATGCGGCGGTTGAATCCTGGCGGATTCCTCTTGCGAACGAGATCCCTGGCTCGTCCCGGAACGTGTCTGCAATCCCGAAGGCGGGGCCTGTGAACTGCTAGCCTCGATTTCCACGGTACTGAGTTGACCTAACAAAAGCGATGCTGAAGGTCAGGAATAGCGAAGGTAGAGGCGCTTGTGGCCGAACCAGGGCATCGGTGTGGGTTGGTCAGCCAAAGCCGAGGCCACCAGGTAAGGATTATGTGCCCGCTTGGCAAAGGTCACCACCACATCGTTGTCGAGGATCTCAACTGTGGCCGATACATCCAGCAGGTTCCGGAACATTGTCTTCGCGGTGGTCTGCTGGTACTCCCGGCCGATTCGTTCCGCCAGCAGTCGGTACAGCGAACTGGCCATGAGGGTAATTTGCAGATCGAAATCGACCTTCATCCCGACCATGGACGACAGGGCGTCGAGGTGAAAGAACTGGATGGCCTCGGAGATGCCGTTCTCGATCAGCATCCGCTGGGCATAGCGGGTCACCAGGGTCGGGCAGGATTCCTTGAGGTTGTTGGTGAGAAGGATGGTCGGCTCTTCATGCCCAAGGTCGATGATGGTGATCTGACGCAGCTGGCCCTGATAACCGGCAAGCTCGATGCGTTCGTCGAGAACCTTGGGCGTGCGGAAGGCGCGGGTCAGCGATGGCAGGGTGATGCGCCGCCATGCCGAGACCGGCAAATTCCAGATGCGGCCGAGCAGCGGGCGTGTTCGTCGGCGCAAGGTCAAGAAGCGGATGCCGCGCTGGTTCAACAGGTGCAAATGGCTGTAGGTGGTCAGTTGCGAATCGAAGACCAGTTCGGCGGGCAAGCTGCCCGTGCGTTCCTGCCAGAAGTCGGCGAAACGCAGGACCTCAGCGGCCTTTTGGTTCTTGGGAATGCCGGCATGGGCATAGCACATGACCCGGGCCTGGGCGTCGCGGGCCAGGAAGACGAGGATACCCTGTTGACTGCGGCTGCGGCTGGAAATGTAGTGTTTTTCCAGCGGTTCCGCGGCGGTATTCGCGGGCACCGAGTGGAAATCGACATCGATCGAATCGCCGCGTGGCAGCCCGGCGTGACGGACTTCGTCGAACCAGGCTGCCATGAGGCGGACGCAGGCCCGGCGATCGACACGCGAACTGTAACTGGCCAGGTACGAGCGCTTGGGCACCACGTTCAGACCGGCAAAGAGCGCCAAGCCCTGATCGCAGACCAAATCCATGACATGGCTCTTGCGTTCCTTGCCAACGAGTTTGAGGGCCAGCAGACTTCGCAAGGCTTGCTCGGCAGGAACCATGACCGAACTGGGGAGATCGGCCTGACGGAGCACTTCCTGAAAGCGGATGTCTTTCATCAAGGGGATGAAAAGAAACAGACCGCCCAGATCCGTCCGGAAAGAGCGTGGCGTGAGGTCAAGCCGGCGCACGTCGGCCGCTGCCTGGATCTCGGGCCGGAGATGGCTGGGACGTTCCTCGTCCCGACGTCGGGGCAGTCGGGCAAAGCCTTCCTCGCTGAGGAGAACCGCGAGGGCGTTGATGCTGATGGCGTGTCCGGCGGCCGCCAGTTCGCGCCGGATATCGTAGACGGACAGATTGCGTTTACGCATGGCGATGGCGAGTTCGCGGACCGCATCGCGTGCGGGCGCATCGCGTGGGCCGTACCGGACGGTCTGGAAGAACTGATCACGTTTGTCGGGGTCGTGGCGAAACTGATGGCAGAGGACGCGAAAGGAGCCAGGTGCATAGGCGAAGCGCTGGGCGACTTCGAGCGAAGGCAGACCTTCGACGAAATAGGCACGGAGCGCCTCGTACTGGCGCTGTCGTGGCCCGTCGGGTTCGAGGAAGAAGCGGGCCTCGTTCGTTAGTCCATTACGAGTAGTGATATCCATACACTGGATACGCTACACGAAACGGTTGCAGCTGGCAAGCAGCTGCCTGGAAAAAGACATGCCAGGTTAAAAACGGACAATTCCAGCGGCTCGGAAGGCGGCAACGGGATGGCACCCATCGTGTAGCATGTGCTCATTGTAATTATCAGTCATCGATATGACTAACGAACGGAGTGAAAACCTCAGCGTTTTCGACCTTTTTCACAGCAAACCGACGCAGAAACGCGGTCTGTGGAAATCGAGGCTAGCCCAGGGTCGCGCTAGCGCACCCTGGGTTCACGTCGAATGATGGGATTGTTACCATGAAAGGGTTAGTCGTCGCCTACTTTTTGTACTTTTGCACCAACTCCTTGTACCGCGCGTCGTTGCGGATGGAATCCAGATCACTGTCCCTTTCCATGAGACTGAAG
>JBAVGB010000072.1:0-94673 GCA_049684555.1 Gallionella sp.
ATCTGGAACCTTGGGACGGGTAAAAGGCTTCTTTTCATCGCTCATAATCATATCTCCTTGCTGGTTGAAAACGGGAGGAATTTCAACAGCGTTGCCAGCCCCTCCCACTTAACTGGCTAAATTATACTATCTAGCGCGTGTAATGTCCCTTCTTTGGAATCACATGGCGCACGCCCCCCTGTGGATTCTCGACATCACCCTGGTAGCGCGGAATGATGTGAATATGGACATGGAATATACTCTGCCCGGCCGCCGGTCCTACGTTAACGCCGATATTGTAACCATCAGGCTTGAATTCCTCGTCCAGTCGCATGCGCTCCTCGGTGATCAGCTCCATGCAGGCATTGACCTCTTCGGGCGTCAGGTCGAAAAAGCTGGCTACATGGCGACGTGGGATAACCAGGGTATGGCCCGGGCTCACCGCGTAGGTATCACGAGCACTGTAAGCAAGTTCATGTTCCAGTGATACGCCACGCGGATCTTTGCAGAACAGGCATGGATTGTTCGGATCCCGCTTTTTTTCTGTTTTTTCTACAGCAGACAAACTTCGCCCCCTTATCAGCGGCTTGCGCTATTGGCAAGCGCCAGCGATCTTGCCTTATTCATTTGCTCCTCGCAATGCCTTAAACAGAGTGGCTGCAGGGCATGCGAAAAACATTCGATAATGACTTCAAACTCATCGGCCACTTCTTCTGCAAGCCCGGTATCGTTTGTTAATTCTGCCAGTACATTCTGTGCTGTCGTCTTGTTTACCCTGCATAATACCGCCAGATGAATAGGAAGTTGCTGCTCCATGCTGACCGTTAACGCCTTTTCATAAGATCTGATAGCTTCCACCAGGCGTTCCGGGTTTTCTTCCGACTCACCGAGATGATGTAATGCAGCAGCACGGTTATTATGTGTAGCGGTTAACTCTAATGCGTAATTATCCGCGTCGAGTACGGCAAGCGCATTTTTATAGGCAACAACGGATTTTTGAAATTGACGGTTACCTTTAAGCAGTTTTCCGTACGCATGGAAAGTATCTCCAAGCTGATGCATCGTAAACATCCAGTCTTCCGGAGACTCATCTCGCGTCCAAACCAGCAAAGCATTGGTATAAGCATCTACAGCGATTTTTAACGGCTTTGTTGCATCAAGCAGCCGACCAAGCGCCTGGTTGGCCGTGCCCAGGTTATATTGCGTAGTTGCCCATTCCAATGGCGAGTTTTCCTGCCTGAACTCCTCCAATGCATTGCTAAAACATTGAATGGCCCGCTCATACAATTCAGCACCTCTTCGCTGCTGTCCCAGTGCCGCCAGAATGTTTCCGAGATTATTCTGAGTCTCAGCCCAGGCCAATGGCTCCTGGTCGTGGCTTATGTTTGGAGGGGGGGCTGTCAGCGATCCCTCAAGCGCCTCGCGCACACGCTCAAGAATATTGGAACTGAAACGATGCTGTTCAAAATTTCCCCGCGTGTAAAGAAAATTATCAGCGACGGTTACCTTGGTATCCGGCGTAGCCGCCTCAACCCACTCATCGCCAAGCCTGCCTAAAGAATTTGCCAAAGCCCGTTCCAGCGCCTTGTTGCGCGGGTAAAACAGGTAAGTATGAGAGAACTTCATTTATGCGCGGCCGAGAATTTCATTGATGTCAGGGTCGGCGCCGACCGCTCCGCCAAGCTCGATTTCTTCCTCGGTAGCATCGCGTATAGACAAGACTTCCAGCATGAAAGTGACTTCTCTGCCGCAAAGGGCGTTATTACCGTCGACAGTTAATGTCTTGTCATCGAATCGGGTAACGATAAAGTTTCGCGGCTCACCCTTTTCATTTTCCATGGTGATGGTCATACCAATTTCCCGATATTCTTCCGGGACATTTTCTATACGATCGGTAAATACCAGTGATTCATCTCTCTCACCGTATAACTTTGTAGTGTCTACTGGCACTTCGATGATATCGCCGACTTTTTTACCATACAGTTCCTTTGTCACTTCTTCAGACATTACATCATTCACACCATGAACATAACCCAGCGGATAATCTATAGTAACGAGTATGTCACCGGTTTTGTTATCGATGACTTTATAATTTAGTTCAACGAATTTTTCGTCTTCAATTGTATTTGACATGACTAGAAAGGCCTGATAATGATAAAGTTTTCTTAGAACAGCGTAGCGCCGAAAATTTTCACCTTGTCCCTTTCATAACCCAGCACCAGTCTTCCCAGCCATTCACCTTTATTTTTTTTGTTTATCACTTTATATAAAACAGTGACGTATTCTCCACGGCGTATCATGCCAAGATACGAATAATCTTCTGACAGGTTTTTCGCAAGGTCACTTCTCGCAAACTGCTTACCCATTTCAACTTCATTGGCACCCGCAATAAAAGAACTCGAAAAATTACGCGTGAAAGCGCCGTAGTTTCCTTCATTAGAGTACTTGATAAGATCAGCCCACATCGGGCTGGCCAACTCTAAAATCTCTTCATCTGTTTTTTCAATAATATTCATCATTCAATTGTTCATTTAACATATATTAGCTTTGCAGGACTACCGATCGTATAAAGGCTGCATGCTATAAACCTTGGAAAAAAAGGCCAACGTATGAATAATGTTGGCCTTTTCTAAACACAAACAAATTTTACCTGGCTTGTAAAAATCAAGCCTATATTTGCCTAGTGCGCTTCTGGGGGCGCTTTTTCTACATCACCTACCAAGTGGTAGAGCGGTGCTTTTTCCATCGTGTACTCACCCGTCTTGGGATCACGACGAGAAACTGTCAGTACGTGCCAGTTCTTATCATCCAGCTTCATTACATCACCACGGTAGTAATAACCCGGCCAACGTGTTTCCTTACGGAACAGTGTATGTTGGAATACACTTTCAGAAGTAAGGAAACGATGCTTCAGCTCCCATGCACGCAGCAGTTCATGGATATCTGAAGCGGCGACTTTTTCCAGATCCTGTCCCAGAATGTACATTTTCTTGAGACCGATATTCAGGAGCTTATCGTTGGTCATGTAGTTTACGCCAAAACCGCCACAGTACTCATCCATCAGCTTTTGCAAACGATCAAGACCCTGTCTCGGATTGATGAAGTTAGGATTAACGGTACCGGCAACCACTTCATTACTGAAAACACGGTAAGTTTCCATGGGCTTGTAAATCTGTTCCTTACGACGATTGATCTGAGCGTCAGAAACACGGATGCCCTCAGCTTTGCCATCATCAATATATTTACAGGCAGCCTTGGCAGCCAGACGACCTTCAGTGAACGATCCTGATGAGAAGGCGTGAGGTGTACCGCCTACCGCATCACCGGCACCGAACAGACCTTCAATAGTCGTCATGCGGTTATAGCCCCAGAAGTATTCTGGCGGAGATACATCTTCCGGACCTGAACACCAGGCACCGCAACCGGTAGCATGTGAACCCATAACATAAGGCTCAGAGGTGGTCAGCTCAGGGTTTTCGTACTTTGGATCAACGTCTGTGGCTGCCCAAAGTACCGCCTGACCAACGGTCATGCCCAGGAAGTTGTGCCAACCGATCTCTTCAAGATGAGGATCCTGGAAGGCTTCCATGGTGACCATGTGAATAGGGCCACGACCGGCATTAACCTCGTTGATTATTGCGTGGTTACGCAGACAGGTCGGAATGGGTCTATGAGTTCTGTGCGAAACCTCCGGGTCCAGGTATTCTTTGCCTACCATTTGCTGAAGTGCCGGGAACCACTTGGACTCATACTCTTCACCGTAGGCATTCTGGGTATAGGTCTTGAGATGCAGAAAGTAGGCACCTACAGGACCGTAACCATCTTTGAATCGAGCCAGTACGATACGGTTTTCCATTTGTGTCATCTTTGCACCGGCTTCAATCATCAGGCCATATGCAGAACCCGAAGACCACGGTGCGTACCAGACACGACCCGCACCTTCACCAACAGAACGCGGCTTGAAGATGTTGGAAGCGCCACCGGCACCACAGATAACGGTCTTGGACTTGAACACGTGGTAGTTACCCGTGCGAACGTTGAAACCAACAGCACCCGCGACGCGGTTCTCTTTGGATTCATCCATCAGGAGGTGAGTCACACAGATGCGGTTGAAAACCTTGTCCGCTGACTTCTTGGCTGCTTCAGCAACGATAGGCTTGTAGGATTCACCATGAATCATGATCTGCCAACGCCCCTCACGCAGAAACGAACCCTTCTTCTCGTTGCGCATGATGGGAAGACCCCACTCTTCAAAGTTATGCACTGTGGAGTCTACGTGGCGCGCCATGTCAAACAGCAAGTCTTCACGCACCATACCCATCAGGTCGATACGTGCATAGCGCACATGATCTTCGGGATTGTTCTCGCCAAAGCGTGTACCCATGTAACAATTGATCGCATACAGGCCCTGGGCTACCGCACCAGAACGCATGATGTTTGCCTTTTCGGCGATGACGATCTTCTTGTCCCGACCCCAATATCTCGCTTCAAATGCCGCACCCGTAC
This sequence comes from Gallionella sp., assembly GCA_049684555.1. GTDB lineage: Bacteria > Pseudomonadota > Gammaproteobacteria > Burkholderiales > Gallionellaceae > Gallionella. Next base: position 4,486 of record JBAVGB010000072.1, read on the forward strand.
CACCCAGGCCCGCACCTACAACCAGGATATCGATATTGTCTTCAATAATTGTCTGGTAGCTCATTAGTATTGCACCCCTTTTTTAATTTCCAAGCCATTGGATTCCAGTGTATGTAAACCACCTTCATCCATGCGGATGTATTTAGGCTCATTAAACAACAGTTGGCTGTCTCGCATTTCCTTGCTGGGAGCAGGCTGATCAGCCAGCTTGGGAATATGCTTGCCCCAGGGCTTGGTCGTGATAGGCGCCAGTAACTCCATGTCTTTCTTGCCGTTACGGAACTTGATGCGCCACGCAATAGTGCCTTTCTCTTCATCACGGAGCACTCGAACACTGTGTCCAAGTGGTGCAAAGTCGGCATAACCGCGTACATCAATCGCCTGGTGTGGACATGCTTTTACACAGGAATAACATTCCCAGCACATACTGGGTTCGATGTTGTAAGCACGACGCAGCTTTTTATCGATGTGCATGATGTCAGATGGGCAGATGTCAACGCATTCTCCACAACCATCACAACGTGTCATATATACAAAGGTTGGCATAATATATTCCTCTATTTCTTATAGATAATTGGTCAAGTCAGCATTAGTAGTGGTTGGGTCTTTCAGCCTTGATACAAAGACCCATGTTTGGCGGGTTCTTGCCCATATACATAGGGATATCCGGAAATTTTCGCTGTACTTCAGGATCCGTCAAATCATAGTCAGGAGGCAAATTCTCCCGGGAACCATCAGCCCGGGTGATTTTCTTTTGGTAAGCCGCAGCGGGCTTAAAGAACATGTGAGCAAACTTGGACCAATAAACGCCGCCAAAGAGAACTGTGCTTGACAGGATAAACAAGGCAAAGAATATGGTTAATCCACCGCCGGTAAATGACCAGATTAATGCGAAAGTCGAGGTAGCAAGAAGCGAGAGAATAAACAAATCAGCACGCTCGAACCGAAACCATGGAAGGCCTTCCGCAGACACATCAACGCGGATAGCAAACCAGAACCAGTATCCACCAACGGCCAGCATCAGTGTGCCGATATGCCATAGCTGAGGCAGCAGGGCAGGTGTGGGCGTTGCCGGCGTGGGATAGCCAAAAATCATAATCGCGGTAGTCACAACGAAAACAATGGTTCCCCACATGGTCAACAGATGGGAAAGCCTGCGTCTTGTATTGCTGAATTCTCCAGAAGTTAATACTTCTTTTGCCAGCACTGAAGCGGCAATCGCTGCTTTTTCTCCACCACCCACTGACCGTTTTGCGCTCTTCTTCGCTTTTTTCGCATTTTCGAAAAAGTACTGCGCGCTTTTCTTGTGCATCATGTCAAGTATTGTCCCGCCCATGACCAGCAGGATCATCAAGACGATATACCCCTGCATGTAGACGGTTGGAATTGATGCCGAAAGTTCGGCAAAGGGGTTGCTCGTGAACATTAGGTTCTCCTCAAAAATTTTAGACGAAAAATTATCCTTAAATCGGTTGGCCGTCGAGTATGGAAAAAGTTACCCCCACAAAAATTCTTCACCCTGCGAACCTACCACCATTACTTTACTTAATCAACCCGAACAAAAATTGGTAAAAATGGGAGTCAAATGAAGAGCATCCCCTCTCCCCATTCCTCCCCCATGTGCGAGGTTGTTGCCACTTCAGCGGCTATACAACCACGGCCTACCCCCTGCGGGTGCAAAGCGCAGGGGTGTTTCTAGCGTGCAGAGTGACCGCTGAGTTTTACTTCTACTTTTTCACTATCTTCGATACTTGCGTAATAGGCGCGCAATATTTCCAGCACCTCGGGCCGGCTGAATTCGGCCGGTACATCGGCTCCTTCCGATAGCCATTTGCGCAGTTTGGTGCCGGAAACCAGCAACCGGTCTTTCTCATCGTGCGGGCAGGTACGCGCCGATGCCATGCCGCCGCACTTGTAGCACCAGAAAGTCCAGTCGATCTTGAGCGGCTGGGTTTCCATCGAGCCTTTGGGAATCTCGTCGAAGATGTGATGCGCATCGAACGGGCCGTAGTAGCTGCCGACACCGGCATGGTCGCGCCCGACGATCAGATGCGAACAACCGTAGTTCTGGCGGAACACGGCATGCAGCAGCGCTTCGCGCGGACCCGCGTAGCGCATGTCCAGCGGGTAGCCCGCCTGCACGATGGTATTCTTGACGAAATATTTTTCGACCAGCGTGCCGATGGCTTCGGTACGAACGTCGGCAGGAATGTCGCCCGGCTTGAGGTTGCCGAGCAGCGAGTGGATCAATACACCATCGCAGATTTCGATCGCGATCTTTGCCAGGTATTCGTGCGAGCGGTGCATCGGATTGCGCGTCTGGAATGCAGCGATCTTGCTCCAGCCCATCTCTTCGAACAGTTCCCGTGTCTGGTGCGGTGTCATGAACAGATCGCCGTATTTCTGGTCGAAACCGCCCAGCGACAGCACCTTGACCGGACCGGCAAGGTTGACATCGCCCTGTGCCATGACCATTTTCACGCCGGGATGTTCGATGTCGACCGTGTTGAACACGGTTGCGCATTCATGCGCCTTGTCGATAGTATATTTTTCGGTGACGCGCATCGTCGCGAGAATGCTGTTGTCTTCCGGGTCGATCAGGGCGACCTCGCGACCGGTCTGGATATCATTTGCGGTGAGGAAATCGGTGGACAGGGTGATGGGGATAGGCCAGAACACGCCGTTAGCCATTTTCATCCCTGCGCACACGCCCTGCCAGTCGGGAAAGGACATGAAACCTTCCAGCGGTGTGAAACCGCCGATGCCCATCATCACCAGATCGCCCTTTTCACGCGAGCTGACCTTGATTTGCGGCAAGCTGCGCGCTCGCTGCAATTCGTCTGCAAATGCCTTGCCTTTGAGCAACAATGGTTCAAGATTGCCACCGCCGTGCGGTCTTACGAGTGCCATAATTCATTCTCCCTCTTTGCCAATCTAGCCGGATTGACAGTAGGGCTATGCTAGAGGTTTAGAAGGCTGGGCACGATACCCCTAATGGGTTATACACCCATAGCTCATCACGGCTATGGTTGGAGTTGGCTGCAATTGCGCATACTATCGCACCTGCAATGGAGACGCGTATTCCCACTGAAACAGTCGGAATTCTACACTCAACAAACACTGGAATTTAATGACTACCCACAATTTTGGAGACTCGCAGAGCACGATTGCTCCGCTGCATGATCCGCTGGCCTCACCTGCGCCGGACGCAAAGAACGAGGTGCGCAACACGACCTGCTACATGTGCGCATGCCGTTGCGGGATACGCGTCCATCTGCGCGACGGCGAGGTGCGCTACATCGACGGCAACCCGAATCATCCGCTCAACAATGGGGTGATCTGCGCCAAGGGCAGTTCCGGCATCATGAAGCAATATTCCCCGGCGCGGCTGACCAAGCCGCTGCGCCGCAAGCCCGGGACGGATCGCGGTGCCGGAGAATACGAGGAGATCAGCTGGGAAGAGACTTTCGATATCCTCGCCGAACGGCTGGGCAAGCTGCGCGCCACCGATCCGAAGAAATTTGCGCTGTTCACCGGGCGCGACCAGATGCAGGCGCTGACCGGCCTGTTCGCGCGCCAGTTCGGCACGCCCAATTATGCCGCGCACGGCGGCTTCTGTTCGGTGAACATGGCCGCAGGCATGATCTACACCATCGGCGGTTCGTTCTGGGAATTCGGCGGGCCGGATCTGGAACGCGCCAAGCTGTTCGTGATGATCGGCACCGCCGAAGACCATCACTCCAATCCGATGAAAATCGCGATCTCGAAATTCAAGCGCGAGGGCGGTCGCTTCATTTCCATCAACCCGATACGTACCGGCTATTCGGCGATCGCCGACGAATGGGTGGGCATACGTCCCGGCACCGACGGCGCGCTGCTGCTCGCGCTGATCCACGAGATCATCGCATTGGGCCTATACGACCGCGACTTCCTGGTGCGCTACACCAACTCCGGGCAACTGGTGAATCTCGACGATGCGCACGATGAATTCGGCATGTTCGTGCGCACCGAGGTGCCGGAGGAGGAGGGTTGCTATGACCCGCAAAACAAACTGTGGTGGGACCGCAATACCAACAAGCCGGTGATCACGCATTCGGAAGGAGCCGATCCGTATTTGTTCGGAGAGTTCAAGCTGTCCGACGGCGTGCCGGTCAAACCGGCTTTCCAGTTGCTGCAGGAACGGGTCAAGGATTACACCCCGGAATGGGCCAGCCAGATCACCGGCATCCCGGTCGAGACCATCCGCCGCCTCGCCTACGAGATGGGTATCACCGCGCGCGACCAGAAGATCGAATTGCCGGTCGCGTGGACCGATTCATGGGGCAAGGAACACAATAGCGTTACCGGCAACCCGGTGGCCTTCCATGCGATGCGCGGGTTGGCGGCGCATTCCAACGGCTTCCAGACGATACGCGCGCTGGCGATACTGATGACGCTGCTCGGTACCATCGACCGGCCAGGCGGCTTCCGCCACAAGACACCGTTCCCGCGCCCGATACCGCCTTGCGCACGCACGCCGAACACGCCGCTGGCGGTCAAGCCAAACACCCCGCTTGACGGTATGGCGCTGGGCTGGCCGTCCGACCCGGACGACCTGTTCGTCAATCCGGACGGCAGTCCGGTGCGCATCGACAAGGCGTTCTCGTGGGAATATCCGCTGTCGGTGCACGGCATGATGCACAACGTGATCACCAATGCCTGGCGCGGCGACCCGTACAAGATCGACACGCTGCTGATCTTCATGGCCAACATGGGCTGGAACTCGACGATGAACACCGTCGAGGTCAGAAAGATGCTGAACGAGAAGGAGGAGAACGGCGAGTACAAGATCCCGTTCATCGTGGTCTGCGATGCTTTCCATTCCGAGACGACCGCCTATGCGGACCTGATCCTGCCGGACACCACCTATTTGGAGCGCCATGACGTGATGTCGATGCTGGACCGGCCGATCTCGGAGTTCGACGGGCCGGTGGATTCGGTGCGCATCCCGGTGCTGCCGCCGACCGGCGAATGCAAGCCGTTCCAGGAAGTGCTGATCGAACTGGGCTCGCGCCTGAAACTGCCCGCTTTCGTCAACAAGGAGGGCAAACGCAAGTACCGCGACTACCCCGATTTCATCGTAAACTGGGAGAGCGAGCCCGGCTCCGGCATCGGTTTCCTGGCGGGCTGGCGCGGCAAGGGCGGCGAGAAATCGCTGGTCGGCGAACCAAACCCGAAGCAGTGGGAAATGTACGAAAAGAACAACTGCGTGTTCCATTACGAGCTGCCGCGTTCCTACCAGTACATGCGCAACTGGAACAAGGGCTACCTGGAATGGTCGCAGCGCAACCGCATCACCCGCTATGGCGAGCCCATCCTGATCCATCTGTATTCCGAGGTACTGCAGAAATTCCGCCTCGCGGCGCAGGGACGCGGCATCACGCGCAAGCCGCCGGAACATCTGGCCAAGCGCATCGAGGATTATTTCGATCCGCTGCCGTTCTACTACGAACCGCTGGAAACCCAGTCCAGCGACAACATCAAGTATCCCCTCGCCGCGGTGACGCAGCGGCCGATGGCAATGTACCATTCCTGGGATTCGCAGAATGCCTGGTTGCGCCAGATCCATGCGCACAATTATCTGTACGTGAATCCGCTTGCCGCGCAGGATGCGGGTATCGCGGACGGAGGCTGGATGTGGGTGGAATCGCAATGGGGCAAGGTGCGCTGCATGGCGCGATATTCCGAGGCGGTCGAGCCCGGCACGGTGTGGACCTGGAACGCGATCGGCAAGGCGGCGGGTGCATGGGGCCTGTCGCCCGACGCGAACGAGGCACAGAAGGGCTTTTTGCTGAACCACCTGATCTCCGAGGAATTGCCCGCCAATCCCAACGGCACGCGCTATTCGAATTCCGACCCGATCACCGGACAGGCTGCCTGGTACGACGTGCGGGTGCGCATCTATCCGGCAGACGCCGGCGAGCCCGAGCAGACGTCACCGCAGTTCGAACCGATGCATGCCGTGCCGGGCATGGGAAAAAGCCCCAAGTGGTTGGCCTATTTCGGCGGCGGCAAGAAGAAGGGGGGCAAAAAATGACCCAATTGGCACTGGTGATCGACCTGAATGTTTGCGTGGGCTGCCATGCCTGCGTGACCAGTTGCAAGGAATGGAATACATCCGGGTCGGCCGGACCGCTGTGCGACGAGAATCCCTATGGCGCGGACCCGACCGGCACGTTCTTCAACCGGGTGCAGACCTTCGAGGTCGGGCAATATCCCAACACCGAGACCATGCATTTCCCGAAATCCTGTTTGCATTGCGAGGATCCTCCCTGCGTGCCCGTGTGCCCGACAGGCGCATCCTACAAGCGCAAGGAAGACGGCATCGTGCTGGTGGATTACGACAAATGCATAGGCTGCAAGTATTGCTCCTGGGCCTGTCCCTACGGCGCGCGCGAGCTGGATGAAAAGCAGCAGGTGATGAAGAAATGCACGCTGTGCGTGGACCGCATCTACGACACCACGCTGGCGGAAAGGGACCGCAAGCCTGCGTGTGTTCTGGCCTGCCCGACCAGTGCCCGGCTATTCGGGGATGTGCATGATGCCGAATCGGTGGTATCGAAGGCGATCCGCGAAAGCGCCGGATACGCGCTGATGCCGGAGTGGGGCACCCATCCTGCCAACCATTACCTGCCGCGCCGCAAGACCAGCCTCAAGATACATTTGGATGAACTCGAGCGCGTCGATAATCCGCTCAAGGTCGACGGCAAGTTGCCCAAACCGCAAAAAACTGATCCTACCCTCGACGATGTAACGTCCTGGTAATTACCAAATGAGAACCTGTATAAATCCATTTTTTCGGGCAAATCACTGTGTCGCATGCTCACTCAATCCTCGCCTATCAATCCGATATGTCTCGTCTTTCGTTGTGCGGCTCCTTGCGCTTTATCCCGCAAAATGAATTTCTAGAGGTTCTCAGATGAAACCAGCATTTTCAGTGATCTTTCTAACCACCCTGATCGGTGTCGGCCAGGGCTTGTTCCTGGCGCTGTATACCCAGCAATCCTACGCGCTGTTCGGCCTGCTGCCGCTGCAGAACGATGCGTTCTACGGCTATGGCAGCATGCTGGCGCTGGTATTCCTGGTGGGGGGGCTGGCTGCTTCGTTTTTCCATCTGGGCCACCCGGAACGTGCCTGGCGCACCGCGACGCAATGGCGAACCTCATGGCTGTCGCGGGAGGTCATCGCGCTGCCCGCGTTCATGGGCATGGTATTCGTGTATGGGATGACGAACCTGCTGCCGTTCAGACCGGTGCTGGTTATCCTGCGCGGCGGGATGCCGATCGACCTCAGTATCGTGTCGGGGGGCATTGCTACCGTGCTCGCGTTCGTGTTGTTCATCTGCACCGCGATGATTTACGGTTGCCTGCGCTTCCTGCGCGAATGGCACACACCGCTGACGGTGATCAATTTCGTGCTGCTCGGCGGGGCGTCGGGATTCACGCTTGCCGCATTCTTCGCCACTTTCTTTGCCAGCTACAACACCCCGATACAGGCAGGCTTCTTCGCCGGCTGGGCATTCATCATCACCCTGCTCGGGCTGCTGGGCCGCAGCGCCTCGCTGTGGCGCAATGCGCGGTTACGGCCGACATCGACTCTGCAAACCGCGATCGGCATCAAGCACTCGCGCATCGTGCAAAAATCACAGGGTGCTATGGGCGGCTCGTTCAATACGCGCGAGTTCTTCCACGGCAAAAGCGCCGCGTTCCTGCGCGCGATCAAGCCTGTATTTCTGATTCTGGCCTTCGGCTTGCCCTTGCTGCTGCTGTTCATCAGTCTGTCCCATCCCTATGCATGGCTGCTTGCTGCCGCTTTCATCGTGCAATATGCCGGGCTGCTGGCGGAGCGCTGGTTCTTTTTCGCCGAGGCGAACCATCCGCAAAATCTCTATTACCAGACCATAGGCTGATCCCCATGAGACAACGATATTCGGCCGACTGTCACCGCAACTTCCGCATCCTGATCTGGCTGCTGCCGGCGCTCCTGCTGTTATCGGCGCTGCCCGCACAAGCCGCCACTGCAGCCGCAGCGAGCACCACGGCATGGTGGGTATGGCCGCTGGCACTGTTCGTGGTGTGTTTCTTCCTCGGCATGATTGCGGTACCCGCGGGTGTCGGCGGCGGGGTGCTGTTCGTACCCATCGTCGGCAGCTTCTTTCCGTTCCATCTCGACTTTGTACGCGGCGCCGGGTTGCTGGTTGCGATGGCCAGCGCGCTGGCAGCGGGGCCTTCGCTGCTGAAAAACGGCATGGCCAACCTGCGCCTCGCGATGCCGCTGGCGCTGGCCGCCTCAATCAGTTCGATCGCCGGCGCGAAACTGGGCCTGGCGCTGCCGGCCAACATCGTGCAAATCTCGCTGGGTCTCACCGTACTCGGCATCGCGGCGCTGATGATTTCGGCAAAGAAATCCGAATTTCCGCATGTTCCCCGACCCGACGGGCTGTCCCAAAAGCTGGGCATCGGCGGCGTATTCCGCGACGCAATCTCGGGCAGGGACATGCCCTGGCACATACACCGCACACCCATGGGGCTAGTGCTGTTTCTGATCATCGGTTTCCTGGGCGGCCTTTTCGGCGTCGGCGCCGGCTGGGCCAACGTGCCCGGTTTGAATCTGCTGATGGGCGTGCCGCTCAAGGTGGCCGCCGGCACGTCCAGCATGATCCTGTCCATGGCCAGTTCCTCGGCCACCTGGTATTACCTCGACAATGGGGCGATCCTGCCGATCATCGCGGTACCGTCGGTGGTCGGCATGATGATAGGCGCCCGCATCGGCGCACACCTGCTGACCGTGCTCAAGGCTTCCGTGATCCGCAACATGGTGATCGCGATTCTGTTGTTTGCCGGTATACGCACCCTGCTCAAGGGTCTCGGCTGGTGGATCTGAGGAGATGAGCATGGAACCCGTACGCCACACCCACACCGCCACCGCCACCGCCACCGAACAATTGTCCTATGCCGAGGTGCTGCACTGGAGCATCCTGCTCGGATTCATCGTGCTGGTTGTCACCTTTTTCGCCTACGTGCTGGGCTGGCTGCCATCGTATGTCCCGCTGGAACGGCTGCCGCAATTATGGGGCCTGTCCGCGAGCGAATACCTGAAGGCCACCGGTACCCCGACCGGCTGGAGCTGGCTGTTCATGATGAACAGGGGCGATTTTGCCAGCCAGCTCGGCATCGCGATCCTGTCCGGCTGTTCCGTCGCCTGTATCGTCGCGATCATGCCGGCCTACGCCAAAGCCAAAAATTACATTTATATCTCGATCTGCATTCTGGAAATCGCGGTGCTGGTGCTGTCGGCTTCGGGTGTCTTCGGGCATTAAGATCAAGAGGGAATCATGAGCCATCCATTTGAACGCATCCTGCTGGCCACCGAGCATACCGAGTTCGACGCGGGCGCCGAACAGCTGGCCTTCGGCATGGCCAAGCGCTGCGGGTCGCCGCTGTCGGCCGTGCTGCCGGTGGTGAGCAATCCGGAATACGAGATCATCGCACCGCAACTTGCCGAGCGCGGCGAGCAGGAAGCCGCTGCCAAGATCAGGATGCTGCACCGGGCTGCCGAGGCGGAAGGAGTGAAACTCGACGTCGTGGCCCGGCGCGGTGAAGAACCCTATCACGAGATCGTGCAGGAGGCGACCGAACGCAATGCAGACCTGATCATCATCCGCCGGCGCGGCAAGCGCAGCTTCCTGTCCAAGCTGCTGATCGGCGAGATGGTCAGCAAGGTGGTGGGCCACGCGCCCTGCAATGTGTTGTTCGTGCCGCGTGCGGCGCGGATGTGGTCACGCGGGATACTGGCCGCGGTCGATGCTTCGCCGAACGCGCGGAATGTCGCCCATTTTGCCGCAAAGATCGCGGCCGAATGCGAACTGCCGCTCACCCTGGTCAGCGTCGCTGCCCATGATTCGGACAGCATCCGCGCGCAGGCGGAAGCGACCATGTCCGCTGCGCTGGCGATCGCCTCGGCAGCGGGTGCGCATGCCGGAAGCCGTATTCTGGTCGGCAAACCGTTCGAGCAGATTCTGGAAACGGCCAGGACACAGCATGCCGACCTGATCGTCGTGGGCCGGCATGGCGAAAGCAATCTGATCCATACCCCTTTCGGCGGCACCACGCAAAAAGTGGTCGGTCTGGCTGATATGCCGGTGCTGGTGGTGCGCGGCTGAGGATGCCCAAGGCAACCCGATTTCTTATTCAGCCGTGAAATGATTTGCGGCCGGGCTGATTGGTTTGGTACCGATAGCCGAACACTGAAGGGCGCAAATAAATCAACTGTTCACGGCAGCTTCACAACTGCCGGCGCCCCGGCGCGCAAGGGTTGCTTGTACGGGAATGCCACATCGACCGGGTACACCGTCCCCGATTTTGTGTCGACGGGTTCCAGCCCCAGCGTTCTGATCTTTCCGGTATAGCTTGTTCCGGCGACCGTTACGGTTATCGTCTGGCCGGTTTTCAATCCGTCGATTTGCGCCGAGGGCAGGTTCATGCGCGCAATCATCTCGCCAGACCTGGCCAGCGTCAGCAGCATCTGTGGCTGCAGCCCGGTAATCACGCTCAGCCCGGGCTCGGCGTCGCGGAGAATGACGACCGCATCGAAAGGCGCGCGCAGGGAGGTGTCGTCCAGCGCCTTCTGGTCCTGCCGCAAGCGCGCGCGTGCTTCGGCTAGCATGGACTGGCTTTTCACCAGATGCAATTTGGCACGGTCGAGTTCCGCGGTTGCAACGACCGTGCGTTCATGCAGTTCCCGGATGCGATCGAAATCGCGTTTTGCCTCCTCCGTTTCGGCCTGGTAGCGGGTTATTTCCGACTGGTCCCCGGCGACCATGGCCTGGAAAGTCGTGCTGTCGAGCGTCAGCAACACCTGACCCTTTTTGACCGTATCACCCACATCGACGTTTACCGCCTTTACGATGCCCGACACCGGCGTCGTCAGTTCAACCCGTTGCGACCATTGCAGGGTGGCCGGCACATCCGCAGCCCACAGTGCCTGCGGCAGGAATGCGGCAGCGACCAACACGATCCATTTGCTCATTTGTCATTTCCCCCGGTTGTTGCAACCTCGCTCAGCGGCTTGCCCAGCAATGCCTCCAGACGCGCGAAGCTCAATGCCAATTGATATTCGTTGCGGCGGGTACGCAGCCTGGCATCCGATGTGTCCGACATCGAGGTGCCGAGATTGCTCTTCAGTTCCAGTTCATACAGGCCGCGGCTGCGTTCCAGCTGGAGATCGCGGTACTCGGTGTACTTCTCGGCGGCCCCGCGCGCAGTACCCTGCAACTGGGTAATATCAAGACAGGTTTCCAGCAGCGCCTGGGACAAATCCATTTTCAGTTTTGCGGTGCTTGCCTGCAGTTTGTTGTAACGGGCCAATTCACGCGCGACGCGGGCGTCCGTACGATTGCCCTGGTACAAAGGCCAGGACAGGATCAAACCGGCACTGTAGTTGTTCCGGGTGGTTGCGGGACGGCTGTAATCCTCAGCCTCCACTTCGGCATCCAGCGTCGGGCCATTTTCCGCGCGCAGCGAGGAAATGCGCTGTTGCGAGGCTGCCAGCATGTCCTGCTGCGCATGCAGTCGCGGGTTGTTGCCGAGCATGACCGGCAGCAGCGTTTCATAATCGGGCAGGGAACGCCGGTTGCTCGGAAGTTTCGGGTCTTCCAGATCGCCGGGCAACACGCCCGGCCGGTTCATCGCGTTGGCCAGCATGGCTCGCGTGATACGCTGGCGCAGTGCGCTGGCGTTGCGCTTTTCCAGAATGTCCTGATAGCGCGACTCGAGCTTGGCCAGTTCGACAGCGGAAATCTGACCCTGCGCCAGCCGGTCCTTGCCCTGGTCGAAGGCGACGTAATAAACCGCCATCAGTTCGTTGTCGACGGTGTACTGCATGTCGGCCAGCAGCACGTCGAAATAGCGCGCCATGATCTCGAGGCGGCGCTGGTCCAGCGTGCTGGTGAGATCAGCCTCGCGCGCCCTGAGTTCGAATTCGGCAGCCCGCTCGGCATCATTGCTGCGCCCGAAATCATAGAGCGTCTTGCGCGCGGTCAGGCGGGCGCTGTTGTCGCTGGTGAAATCGGTAGCCCCGACAGTAGGCTGGCCGCTGCGCAGGATGCCTTCGAGATCGATGCGCGCATCCCTGCGCGAGCCGGCGATATCCCGGTCCGCCGCCGCGCTGTCCCGGTCCGCTTCGGCCATCAGGATATCCGGGTGTGCCGATTCCGCCGTGGCGAGTGCGGCTTTCAGGGTGAGCGTGCCGGCCGGGGCGGGGACGCAGACGACGGCAAGGAAAAACAGGCAGGCGGTGCGGCTCAACAATGGCGCGCCGGTGCAACGGATCATTTCGCCTGTTGACGCTTGTACGCGCTGAACGACATGGATTTGCAGGCGCCTTCCGCCACGCATTTGCCCAGCAGCATGAACTCATTCACGTCCAGCGCCGTTCCCGGGAAACGCGTGATCAGGTTGCCATCCGTGCCAAAAAAATCGAAGACAGGGGTTCCGTATACGCGGTGTTCCAGGCTGAATGCCTTTTCCGTGGTTTCGTTGCCCTTGAAATCCTCCATCGGCAGACTGCCGCGGATATCCACCGTGAACAGCAAAAAGTGCCGATGGTAGTAGTCCTGCACTTCGCTCTGGTTGAGGATGGTGTGTTCCATGCGGTAGCAGAAGGGGCAATCAGCCTGCTCGAACATGATCATGATGCCCGACTTGCCTTCCTTCCGGGCATTGGCCAACTCGCTTTTGAAGTCGCCCATTTTCAGATCAAAGAAGTATTGCTCGGCATCGCGCGTTTCGGCCAGGCATGTTCCCGTGCAGAGTATGAATAGCAAACCGGCAATAAATATCTTCATGGCCTTGCCCCGTCAGAATCAATTGAGCCGATCCGGCGCGTGCCCGAATCGAAGGCGGACCATGCGCGCGGGAGAGCGGGCAGTTTACGACATAATCGGCCGGCGCTGTTTGCCCATCCCATTCAAGCAAGGATGATCAGCCTTCCCGCATCATGATGCGGTACTGTATCTTCATCGTAATCGCGGAACCCGCGACGATCGCTGCCAGCGCCAGAAACGAGCCGATCGACAGGGTCGACACGCCGGTGATGCCCTGGCCTATCGTGCAACCCATCGCGGTTACGCCGCCGAATCCCATCAGCGTGCCGCCGATGATATGGTAGAACATGTCCTGCGCCGAGGAAAAGGCTTCCCAGCGGAATGACTTGTTGATCAGCGCATACAGGAAGGAACCGATGCCGACGCCGAATATCGTGGCAACGCCAAAGGTGACGATGTTCGACGCATCGGTCCAGTACGCCCAGTATTCCAGCGTGTAGGCGGTGGGTGCGACAAAGGACATCGATTCCGCCAGGTGGGAGTTGGTGCCCAGATAGGTCATTTCCAGCGTATCCGGGTTCTCGCCAAAACCGAGATGCCCGGTCAGGTACCAGCCGCCTATGATCAGCAGGCCGATGATCAGACCCGAAAGATTGTTGTCCAGACTTTTGCGAAAATTCTTGTCCTTGAACACGAATATCAGGAGCGCCAATGCGATCACGCCGGCCAGCACCAGTTGAAGGGTGCGGGAAGACAATCCGCCGATGCCGGAAAGCAGGGCGGAGAGCGTTTGGCCATGCTCCAACTGGATGGTGACTGCGGGCGCCTGCAACACATTGACGCGGAATGCCCCCAGGATGCCTTTCAGCGTCACCAGTGCGGCAAACCCCAGGTAGATGAACACGACCACCGATCTCAGGTTGCCGCCGCCGACGCGCACCAGTGTCCTGTTGGCGCAACCGGAAGCCAGCGTCATCCCGACGCCGAAGCACAGTCCGCCGACGATATACGCGAGCCAGGGGAAACTGCTGCCGGTATAGAGGGTCTTGGACAAGTCCAGGTATCCAAAATAGGCAAGCACATTGGTGCCGATCATCGCCACCGCGATCGCGAGCATCCAGGCACGCATGCGCCCCCAGTGTCCCATGTTGACCACATCGGAAACGGCGCCCATGGTGCAGAAGTTGGTCTTGTTGGCGATGAAGCCGAATACGATTCCCAAAGCGAAACCCCACCAGACGATGGTTTTGATCGCAAGCGATGCATCCATAATTGTTTTACCCCGAAAGAATTGTCGTTAATTTGTTCAGCAATGAATCACAATTTATTGCGTATGCATCCTTGCGCGTAACAGCAGACATCTCATGCTATCCCGGCGTTGTTTTCCACACCGATCAGTTTTGGCAGGTTCAGCTTGCGCGGCGTGATGGTTTTCTTGTCGCGCAGGTAGCCCGATACGACATCCCAGATCGGTTCGCCGGTTACGCCTTCGCCCACCGGCGCCCATCCCGCGACCTTGTATGTCTTGTTCGGGTCGAGCGCCTTGCCGTTCAGCATCATGTTGTTGATGCGCTTGCCGATGGTCTGGCGCAAATCGCAGGTATAGCTGATGCCGCCGACGCGCACCATGTCCCCCCCCTGCTGCATGTAGGGATCGGCGTTGAACAGGTTGTCGCAGACGTCTTCCATGATGGCCTTGATGGTCGTGCCGGTCATCTCGGTCAGTGTTGTATAGGGATAGGTGATCGCGGTCTGGTCCATCACGTGTTCCAGCGTGATCGCTTCACCGGGCAACAGCGACGTGCCCCAGCGGAAACCCGGCGAAAACGCCGCATCCGCACCTTTGACTTCCATCAGTGCGTCCAGGATCAGCTGGTCGAAAGTGCCGTTGAAATTGCCGCGACGGTATAGCGTGCCTTCCGTGACGGCCAGCTTTTCGGCGAGTTTGGCCTCGTAAGGCGCGCGCACCTTGCTGATCAGTGCAGCCATTTCCACATCGGGCTCGATCAGGTTCGCAAAGACCGGCAGCAGCTTGTATTTGATGTCGACGACCTTGCCACCCCTGACATCGAAGTCGATCACGCCGAGGAATTTGCCGTTGGAACCGGCATTGCTGACCAGGGTTTGCCCGCCTGCATTCTTGACGATGCTGGGTACGGGTACGCCATCGTGCGTGTGGCCGCCCAGGATGGCGTCGATACCGGTGACCCGGGTTGCCATCTTCAGGTCCACGTCCATGCCGTTGTGGGACAGCAACACGACCACTTGTGCACCCTTGGCGCGCGCTTCGTTGACGACCAGTTGCATGTTGTCGTCCTGAATGCCGAAGGTCCAGTCCGGCGTCATGTATCTCGGGTTGGCGATCGGCGTGTAGGGGAAGGCTTGGCCGATGATTGCGACCGGAATTCCGTTGATCTGTTTCATCACGTAGGACGGGAAAACCGGGTCGCCGAAATCGTTTGTTTTGATGTTTTGCGCAACGAAGTCCACCTTGCCCTTGAAATCGTTGTCAACGACGTGCTTGACCCGGTCCGCACCCAGCGTGAATTCCCAGTGGCCTGTCATCACATCGACACCCAGCTGTTTGCCGGCGTCCACCATGTCCTGTCCCTTGGTCCACAACGCTGTGGCGGAACCCTGCCAGGTATCCCCGCCGTCCAGCAACAGGGAACCGGCGCGGCTGGCGCGGATTTTCTTGATCAGTGTGGCCAAATGGGCGAAACCGCCGACTTTTCCGTAAGTGTGGGCGGCATGGTCAAAATCGAGGTAGGTGAACGCATAGGCTTCGCGCGTTCCCGGCCTGATACCGAAATACTTGAGCAGATTTTCGCCCACCAGGTGCGGCGGCTTGTTCCTGCTTGGCCCCAGACCGATGTTGACATTCGGTTCGCGAAAGTAGATCGGCAGCAACTGCGCATGGCTATCGGTGATGTGCAGCAGCGAAACATTGCCAAAGGGGGGGATATCGTAGTAATTGGCTGCATTGTCCGCGGAGAGTGCGGTGCGGCTGTCCAATGCAAAGCCCGAGGCTGCCGCCACAGCCAGCATCTGCATAAATTCGCGGCGGTTCATGGACATGAAGGCACTCCTGAAAGAGATTGCGGGCTGAGAAGATATCGATACGCACGGATTAAACGGACGACCTGTCCGTTCAATCCCTTGTGCGGTTTTATTTGCGGAATACCGGAGTCAGCATGGGCAGACCGTTGCTCATATAGGTCAGGTAATACTCCAGATCGTTGTATTCCTCGCTGTTCGCTTTCAACGGTTTTGCACGCATGTTTTTCTGGCATTGCATGAAGCGTTTCTGCAGCGTAACGATATCCGTGCCGCCGCGGAACTCTGGCCAGTGGGAGGCCTGACCGATCATCATGGAGAGTTGGTCGCTGCGGATGAATTTGCCGGCATTCTGTACATGGCAGCTGGCGCAGGAGAAATTCAGCTGGCCATTGCGCGTATAGTAATATTTCTTGCCTTTCTCGTAGGCGGCCAGCGCGCCCTTGCCGCGTACCTTGACATTGACTTTCATTCCGTCCGACAGACTGCGCGCATAGGCGGTCAGCAGTCCCATTTTCGAACCGCCATATTCCAGCTCTGCCTCGCCGTTCTTTTTCAGGCAGGCATTGATCGCGTTTTCGAACGTCACCACATGTCCCGCGGCATTGTCGAAATAGGGATAGTTGCCGGCCACGTTCTTCCCGCCATTCTTGAAACAGGATGAAAAAGTTTTGCCGTTCCTGAACGGTGTTTCCCACATGCTCTTGCCCTTGTCCAGATCGATGGCGTAGGGTGGGAACGCCATGATGTCGTCATACTGGCTCTTGGCGTCCGGGTTCATGGCCAGTGCGCCATATACATAATCTGCGAACTTGATATCGGGTAGTTTCTGCTTGTAGTATTTGATCAAATCGCTGCGGTCTTTCGCCGGGCTGGCGTATACCGAGAAACTGGCGCCGAGCAACAGCAGCACCAATATGGATGTGAGTTTTTGTTTCATATCGTAGCTTCCCCTTGGTTTGGAAGAATCAAATGTTTTCAAAGCCGCTGCCCTGGATCAGGCAACGACGGCCTCGCCATCAAACTTGTTGCCCAGGTTGTCAACCGCGTGGACAGCGACTTTGTCGCCGGGCTTGCCACCCTTGATCCTGAAGCCCACGAAAGGATTTTGGGCAATACCCACACCCCACTGCGCATCAATCACTGTCTTGCCGTTCAGTGTGGCAACGACCTGATCGATAAAGTGAGCCGGTATCAGTTTGCCGGTGTTCTTGTCCTTCATCAGTCCGGTATCCATCGGATGCTGGATCAGCACTTTAACGTCGACAACATCGCCTTCCATCGTCGCGCGCATTTTCATTGCTTCAGCCATGTTGGTATCCTCTTAAAAATTGTCAAATCGTAAAGATTGAATTCTCTAATCAGCCAGTTCGATCAGCCGCCACAACCGCCGATCGTCACTTTCACTTCCCGGCTGGCGATGTAATTCTTGCCGCCCGCTTTTACCGCTACCCTGACCAGAGATGTCTTGGCCATCTTGACGCGCGTGGCGATGTACGGCTCGGCTCCATTCATAAACTGGAAATCGGCAATCATCGGGGCGGGGTTTTTGTCAATGAAGATTGCCATGGACGTGGTTCCAGGGATGTTGCTGGTGGCAGCAACCGGTACCACAGCACCGTTTTCAGCGATGTCGGGGGCCTTGATCACGATGTCGCTGCTCTCTACGGCCCCGTCATATCCCGCACTTTTCATCGCTTCGGACAGGTCCTTGGCAGTGAAGGCAATGGTGTTCCATGCGGCGGCAAATACTTTTACGGGGTTGAGCAAGCCTGTCGCGATCGTCACAGCGACCGCTCCGACGGCACCTGCGTTTTTCAGAAATGCTCTACGCAATAGATTCATATCAAACCTTTCAGATTTAGATTTAAATTCAATTTAGAGACCTTGTACGTAATCGGTAACCAGGTCAATTTCTTTCTCTGTCAATATCTTGTTCCTGCCGAATGGGGGCATTACCGAGTCGGGGTTGGCCACGGTGGCATCCCAGATCTGGGCGCGCAACTTGGCGCGATCGGGAAAGCGCTGCTTGATGTTCACCAGGGGAGGGCCGATATTGCCGGCCGCTTCGGCTTTGGGATCGCCCGGTATCGCATGGCATGCGAGGCAATTACCCTTCTTTATATCAATAGCCAGACTATGGCCATCCGCCTGTTCTTCAGCGAAGGCCATGCTGGCCAAGCACAGAGACGCAATAAGGGAAAACAAAATCGTCTTTTTAATGCGCATTAAAATCTCCTCTTTTTTGATCGGACATTCACCCTCGACAAAACTTATACTATATTTACATTTGTTACAATATATTTCTTGCCAAATATTTCGCGACTGGCCAATTCAAGTCAATTAATGCTTTGTTGATTATGGCCTGAACACAACAGAAAGATTTTTGACTCCATTGCCTCGCGGAAAAATCTTAAGGCAGCAAATCGGTCGTTTCGAATGCTACAGTTTGATACTAGTTGTTTGGAAATCATATCGCGATAACCCTAATGGGTAACAAGGCAATAGCTCATCATGGTTAGCCGGCTGCCGGACTGCCGCAACCGATCCTGAAAAAGTATTAAGGTACAATAATATTCGGGTGTATAAGGAGTTGATAATGTTTCGGACCATGCTTGCAACAATCCTGCTGTTCGCCGGAATAATCCATGGCGCGTTCGCAGCGGGTGACTACATGGCGGTGTCGACCAAAGCGGGAAGTTTTGAAAACGTCAGGGACGATGTGGTAATGGCGATCACAGACAGGGGGATGGTGGTCAATAATGTGGCCCACGTCGGCGAGATGCTGGAGCGCACCGGCAAGGATCTGGGCTACAGCAAACAAGTCTACCTGAAGGCCGAGGCCCTGGAGTTTTGCAGTGCCGTGGTGTCGCGCAAGATGATGGAGGCCGACCCGGACAACATCGTGTTTTGTCCCAATGTCATCGCGGTTTATGAGGTTCTAGGCAAGCCGGGCGAAGTGAGGATCGCATATCGCAAGCCGAGTATAACCGGTTCGCCCGCCTCGCGGAAAGCGCTCAAGGCAGTGGATGACCTGCTCTCCGGCATTGTCAGGGATGCGATTCAGTAGTTTCCGTTTTGCTCGAACAAGGGCGCGTCATCACCGAATGTTCAATCGCCTTGCAAAGCATTGGCGTGGTTGCCCGGCGTGGCGGTGAGCGCAATGTACGGGCGAGAAGCCCATTTTTACAGGCTCGATTCTTTGAGGTGTTCCTCAAGCAGATCAAGCGTCATGATGCCGGGCTTGATCACGCCGTCCGCGAATATCAGTGTGGGCGTCAGGGTGATCCCCAGTTTCTTGGCTTGCGCGGAAATCCCGGTCAAGACCGAGGTATCGCATGCCCTTTCCGGTTTCGGCGCTACTCCTTTCAACATGTTGTCTTCCCATGCCTTGAGCCGGTCGGGGGCGCACCAGATCGCGCTGGCTTTTTCTTCCGAGCCGGGCAGGATCGGGAACACGAAAATATATACCGTTGCATCGGTCAGGCCGACCAACTCCTTTTCCAGCTTCTTGCAGTAGGTGCAATTTGGATCGGAGAAAACCGCCAGTTTTCTTTTGCCATTGCCCTTCACGTTCTTGATGGCCAGATCGAGCGGCAAGGCATCGAAATTGATCGCATACAGCTGCTTTTCTCTTGCTACGGTCAGGTTCTTGAGCGTGTGCAGGTCGAGAATGTCGCCGGAGAAAAGAAAGTTCATTTTTTCGTCGGTATAGACCAAGTGATCGTCAAAGGCCACTTCATACAGGCCGGAATAGGGCGTTTTGCTGACGCTGATGATTTTCGAATAGGGGAATTTTTTTGCCATTGCGGCCCTGATCGCGGCTTCGCCGGCGAAAGCCGGGTTGACCATGAATAGCGCCAGCAACAGCAACAAATTAAACGGTTTCATCCTTCAATCCTGTGACACGTTCGTTAGGTGATCGGCGCGGTTGCCAAATGCATGCAACCCGCACATGCAATCCGGCCCGCTTTAGATTCGCAATTCGTTTGCTGCTCGCGACGTGGAATCCGTTTTCGCCTCCGCCGCCTGGATGCGGGATTCTACTTTATCGCAGTATGGATCGCCGGGAATTCGTTGCTGGTAAAGTATCGCCTGTCAAAAAGGGAGAGCCGACAGAGGGCAATGTTACAACAGCATTTTCTGGATTACGGACAAGCAAGCGCTGATTTAAATCACCAGGAAACAGAGCCTTGTTTACCGGCGGCGAAAAAGAGCGTAATTTGAGGGCTTCCCGATCAGGGATCGGAATGGGAATTGTGCCCGGTTTGATGAATAACCCTAATGGGTTATCCCTCAAACTCCAAGTGGGTATGGACACTGATTGGCTGCATATTCCTATAATGACCAAGCAAATTCGTCACGCGCGTGTAATGTTTTTGTGTATGTTTATTAGAACCAATTCAAAATTGGCAAATATTTTATTAACCTGCAGGAGATGAAAATGAACTTTGACAAAGAATTTGATGCGAGCGGTCTGTCCTGCCCTTTGCCCATCCTGAAGACCAAAAAATCACTTGCTGATATGGCTTCCGGGCAAGTGCTCAAGCTGATTGCGACTGACTGCGGCGCGGTCAAGGACATGCAGGCATTCGCCGATCAAACCGGCAACAGCTTGCTGTCCACCGAGGAAGCAAATGGCGTCTACACTTTTTACATGAAGAAAAAATAAGGCAGCGTTTCTTCCCGACCAAACCATAAATTAAGGGGTAAACATGAGCAAGAAAATGGCGATCATCGCCACCAAAGGTACGCTGGACATGGCTTATCCGCCATTCATACTGGCCTCGACTGCCGCCGCACTGGGCTATGAAGTGCAGGTGTTCTTCACCTTCTACGGATTGCAATTGCTGCGCAAGGACTTGTCCAACGTGATGATCAGCCCGCTGGCCAACCCGGCCATGCCGATGCCGATTCCGATGCCGGTGATGGTGCAGATGCTGCCCGGCATGGAATCCATGGCGACCATGATGATGAAGCAGAAGCTCAAGAAGCACGGCGTTGCCTCGCTGCAGGAACTGCGCGACCTGTGCCTGGAGGCCGAGGTGAAATTCATCGCCTGCCAGATGACGGTCGATCTGTTCGAATTCGACAAGAGCGAATTCATCGAGCAGTGCGAATACGGCGGTGCCGCGATGTTCATGGGCTTTGCCGGCGATACGGACATTTGCCTGTTTATCTGATGTTGTTTTGCGTTTGTTTGGATGTAATGGCTGGGTAGTGACGGGGGTTTGTTTAATATATCAACTTAGGGAGTGTAGTCATGAAGATGAACAAGATTATGGTTTCGATGCTGGCTGCCGGCGTGATCGCATCACCGCTGGCGCATGCCACCGACGGTTACTTTCCGACCGGTTATGGCGTAAAGAACGAAGCGATGGGCGGGGCCAGCATCGCGCTGCCGCTGGATGCAGTTGCCGCTGCGAATAACCCGGCCGGGATGGTGATGGTCGGCGACCGTGTCGATTTCGCGCTGACCTGGTTCAAGCCGGATCGCAGCGCTCAGATCACAGCCCCTAGTCCTGCGGCTGGTACTTATGACGGCAACGGTCGCAGCAACTTCTTCATTCCCGACTTTGGCTACAACAAGATGATCAGCGCGGACACCTCGCTCGGCGTCTCGGTCTATGGCAACGGCGGAATGAATACCCAGTACAACACCAACCCGTTTACTGCCTTTGGCGCCAACGGTAATCTTGGCATCAACCTGGAGCAGTTGTTCGTGGCACCAACCTGGGCGATGAAAATCAACCCGACCAATGCGGTCGGCGTTTCGCTGAACCTGGCCTATCAGATGTTCAGCGCGACCGGTATAAATGGGCTGGCATTTAGTGGTATGTCAAGCAGCTCCGGTAATTTGTCCGACAACGGTACTGATACCTCCACTGGCTACGGAGTAAGGATAGGCTGGACCGGCGAAGTCACGCCAACCGTGACACTGGGCGCGACATACCAGAGCAAGACCTCGATGAGCAAGTTCAGCAACTACAGCGGCCTGTTCGCCGACCAGGGCAGCTTCGACATACCGTCCAACTATGGTCTGGGAATTGCTGTCAAGGCCACCCCGGCAACCACGGTCGCGTTCGATGTGGTGCGCACCAATTATTCGGACGTTTCCTCTGTTAGCAATACCTTTCCGCAACCGTTACCGTTGGGCGCAACCGGGGGTCCAGGCTTCGGCTGGCAGAACATCAATACCTACAAACTCGGGGTAAGTTATGCCTATGATTCTACGCTGACGCTGCGCGCCGGCCTGAATCACTGCGACCAGCCGATACCGGACAACCAGACGCTGTTGAATATCGTCGCACCGGCGGTGGTGCAAAACCACCTGTCGCTGGGCGCGACCTGGATACTGGCAAACAAGTCAGAATTGTCGGTGGCCTATGTCCATGCGTTCAGTCAGACCGTCAATGGTTCTGGTTCTATACCCGGTAGCTTCGGCGGCGGCGATGCCAACCTGACGATGAAGGAAGATTCAATCGGTGTTTCCTACGGCTGGTAACGTTTAGAATCTGAAAGCTGCAAACAAAAACCCGCCATCGCAAGATGGCGGGTTTTTTATCGGGCAACGAATGAAGTGTTGAACGCGGCGATCAGCTCGCCGCGATCCGTTCGTGGTAGCGTGCCCGATATAGCAGGCGCGGTGCGGTCGCATCATCCTCAAAGGCTGCACGGTCGTGCAGCACGTTGTTGCACAGGAGCCCCATGCCGGGTTCCAGTCTTGTGCGGTGGATAAGCGGCAAATCGGAATCGAGCAGTTTTTCCAGCGCGGCGACCGCCGCCGGCGTGGCTGCGTCCTGCTTCCACGCGATGCTGCGGGTGCGGGCGGTATAGCGCATGTGCAGGGTGCCGGTGTTCTGGTCGACCGAAAACACAGGTCCGGTCTGAGCGGCGCGTGCCACGCCCTGTTCGTCGGTGCGCTCCGGTATCGTCATCGCATCGGCCGCGGACAGCGCCCAGATGAAGTCGGGATTTTCATCGCGCAGCATCAGGTAGGCGATCTCATGGTCCAGCAGGCGGTTTTCGCCGCCCTTTCCGGCGCTGTGCACGCAATGCAGGATCATGCTGCGCACCCTGCGTTCTGGCGTATTGTAATAACCGTCGGTGTGCCATTTGATCGCGCGGTCGGTATAGGGGATGTAAGCCTGCCGCTGTCCGTCCTCAGCGCATACGGTAACGCGTGTGATGCCCTGTTCCCCCGCCAGCCAGTTCGCATCCAGACTGGCCAGTCCGAACTGCAGCCCGAACTGTTGAATCGCATTTTCATCAACCTGATCGGAATGGGTCGCGTAAATCGCCATGTTGCTGCGCCGGCATCGTTCCAGTAGTGCGGCGTGTTCGGCTTTGGTCAGGTTGCGCGGATCGCTGATTTCGACGATCAACTCGTTTGTGTCAGTGATCGCGTGCGCAAGTTTTTGCTCGCGCCACTGCTGATAGGCATCTGTATTGTCGAGATCAAATGGATTTTGCATCTGGCTTGGTGCGAGTTTTTTGCGAAGCAGGGGGGCGACTCAATCACCTGTGGTGACCTTGCGGATTCGTGTCTGCGCGGGTTCATTGGTGTACAGGTTCTTCATGGTCTTCTCGACCATGTCCACCGCATTGGGCGCTTCGATGCTCATCATCTGGTCGATCACCCACTCGACGTCTTTTTCATCCATGACTTCGCGCATGCAGAACGCAAGGTAGCGGGTGAACGCGAATTCCGGCCCATCGGCGCCGTAGTGGAACTCGGCATATTCCCCCGCGCGCAGGTTGAGCTTGTCGATGAACAGCTGCTTGAAATCGGTGACGCTGTCGTCCATCAGGCGGCTCTGGTTTTCTGCCAGGGTTTCCGCCACCCGATTCGCCAGCGTGCTGGTGAAGGCAAAGCGATCATCCGCGGATAGTTCCCGATGCGCGATGCGGTCCGCGACCTGGATCAGGAATACCAGAAACTCGGTGATGAATGAAAAGTACTGCGGCCCGATCGCGATCTCGAAATTCGCCCTGCGGGTGTTCTTCAGCGCGTTGTCTGCGATGCGCCAGATGGTGAATGCCATCGCACCGGCGATCTCCTGCGGGGTCTTCTCTCGTTCACTCTTGAACCATTGGCTTTTGATGCGCATTTCAGGAGGGCCGGCTGTTACGCTCAGCTCTTTTGCAGGAAGAACTCATACTCGCCGGCGGCTGCCTCGACGGTGTTGATAATCTTGATGCCGGTCGATTCCGCCCAGCCGACGATGTCGGAACGGATGCCTGGGCAATTGCTGATCAGCTTGAGTACTTCGCCCGCTTTCATGCCGTTCAGCAGCTTCTTGGCTTCCACGATAGGCCCCGGGCAATGCACGCCGCGAATGTCGAGTATCACGTTCGCATGGTGGGTTATGCCCTGACCCTTCATCACGTAGTAGCCGGTGCCGCCATCGGGCATCGCTTCTGTTTTCAGTACCTTGTTTTGGGTCTGTTCCGCCCAGGAAAAAAGATCGTCCCTGGTGCCGGGGCAGTCCGAGATCAGCAGCAGGATCTGTTCCTTCTTCAGGTCGTCGACCACGCGCTTGGCCCCGAGCAGCGGTGCAGGGCAGGTGAGGCCGCGCATGTCCAGTTTGACATTGGCATGCAAGTCTTGAGTTTTCATGTTGGTTGTCCCGTAAATGTCAGAAGTGCCACCGTTTCAATATCCGCCCTTGCCATAGGGTTGCGGCAGGCCGGCGACTTTTGCGCCTTGTTTGGCCGGGCCGGTCGGAAACAGATCATACAGCGCCTTGCTGTCCGCTTCCGGCCAGAATTCGTTGACGCCCTTCAGCATATTGCGGAAATTGGGCGTGTGTCCATGTTCGCGGTATTGGTCGCGCATGTATTTGATGACTTCCCAGTGTTTTGGCGTCAACTCGATGCCTTCCGCCGCCGCGATAACGTTCACGATTTCGTCGCTGTAATCCGGCTCCAGCAAGTAGCCGTCATCATCAGTTTCGAGTTCTTTTCCTGCTACGGTATAGCTCATGTCTGATCTCCATCAAAAAAAACAAAAATTCAATCTTCACTCAGTCCGGTAATGACTTTATACGGAACAAAGATTCCGCAGCCAAATTGACGGTCGCTGCCAAGACCGGCATATTGCAATAACAGCGATGCTTCGGGTTTCAGGTCATGAATGACCAGGCTGTAGCCGTGTATTGATCGCTGTCCGCCGCTGACGGTGGCGCGCTTGCCGCAGATCAATTTTCCCTCAATGCCCAACTTTTCCAGCTGTTTCCTGATGTCGGCCATGAAATGCACTTCGTCGTCGGAACCGGTTACCAGCTGGGCGTGAACCGTGGGGTAGGGCTGGATCTGCCGTGTCCTGGCCGGCCCCAAGCTCAAGGAGCTTCCGCCGATATCGAGCTGCTTTCCCGTCAGGGCGGATGCGGCAGTCCCGGCGATCGCTGTTGGCATGCGGATAACCAGCTTGGAACGTTTGGCGAGCAGCATACCCTGCCCGCTAATTGTTGCATGCATCGGCAGAACGCCGACGGATGTTTCCTCGCCAAGACGGGGTAGCTGACCCAGCAGTGCGTCCCAAAGATCAAAATGGTATGCGACCGGCAAAGTTCCGCCTTCAAGGCCGAACATCAGATCGAGCATGTCTGGAAGTGGCTGGCTGGTCATTTGGCCTGGAGTTTCTGTGTATTTGCCCATTCCTGCATTGCTCCGGCCCATTGTTCAGCCGTGGCAGGATCGATGTCGAAGATGGTAAAGCGTTTGCCTTCCTTGATGCGAAGGCGCAACAGGCTCATCCCGCCTTCGGCGTGATCGATCTGTTGCAGTTCGATCTCCTGGCCACCCAAAGGAACCCTGAATTTCGCCAATCCGCTGATTATTGCCATATAATAATTTCCCTGTCGCCCGGATGGTTCGTAATCTTTCCAACGATATTCCAGACGTGACTTGATCGAGTCATAAGTCTATCGCTAATGTGCTTGATTTTGAAATACTACTTGGGGAAGCCAGGCACTACCCATAAGGGTTATTGAAGATAACCGCTAAGGGTGATGGAATGGTCCCGGTCATATATCGTAGTATTCTAATACACCGAAAGACATGGACAGGCCGTTAGCGCGGCGAAGTCCAGACAGATTACACGTTCCCGCTTCTGCCGGGTCATTGAATCGTTTGCCAGCAGTAAGTCCCAGGCAACGCGACTAAAAGGAGAATTGTTATGGCTAAGAAAATGCATGATACCCCGAACCTCGATCAGCTTGAGTCTGGTCAATGGCCCAGTTTTGTGACCGGTTTGAAAGAACTGGCCAAGAATAAAGATTATGTCGTGGATTTGTTGGGACAGCTCGAAACTTCGTACCGGACCAAGAAGGGTTACTGGAAGGGCGGCACGGTCGGGGTGTTCGGTTATGGCGGCGGTATCATTCCGCGCTTTACCGAACTCAAGGACGAAGCCGGCAAGCCAGTTTACGAGGATTGCACCGAGTTTCACACCTTGCGCGTGATGCCCCCGCCCGGCATGCACTACGATACCGCTACATTGCGGCAGTTCTGCGACATCTGGGAAAAGCACGGCTCGGGCCTGATCGCATTCCATGGCCAGTCTGGCGACATCATGTTCCAGGGCGCGACCACCGAGAATGTGCAGAAGGCCTTCGACGAGATCAACGAGATGGGCTTTGACCTCGGCGGCGCCGGTCCGGCAGTGCGTACGTCGATGTCCTGCGTGGGCGCGGCCCGTTGTGAGCAGTCCTGCTACGATGAGGCCAACGCGCAACGCAACGTTCTGAATACCTTCCTTGACGATATCCATCGCCCTTCGCTGCCTTACAAATTCAAGTTCAAGTTCTCCGGCTGCCCGAATGACTGCATGAATTCCGTGCAGCGTTCTGACATGGCAGTGATCGGAACCTGGCGCGACAACATTCGCACCGATGAAGAGATGGCCAAGAAATGGTTTGCCAAGCATGGCATGGACGAACTGGTGAACGACGTCGTGGCCCGCTGCCCGACCAAGACCCTGCAGCTCAAGCAGATCAAGGATGTCAAGAAGGGTCCAAGTATCTCCAGCGTTGCGATCAATGACACCCAGGCGATCGAGATCGACAACCACGATTGCGTGCGCTGCATGCACTGCATCAACGTGATGACCGGCGCGCTGGCTACCGGCGTAGACAAGGGAGCAACCGTGCTGATCGGCGGCAAGAGCACCCTGAAGATCGGCGGCCTGATGGGGACGGTGATCGTTCCGTTCATGAAGCTTGACACGGAAGACCAGGTGCAGGAACTGGTCGACCTGGCGCAGCGCACCATCGACTTTTTCGCGGAAAACGCGCTTGAACACGAGCGCACCGGCGAAATGATCGAGCGTATCGGCCTGATCAATTTCCTGGAAGGTGTCGAAATCGACGTTGATCCGAACATGGTTTCCACGCCGCGCACCAATCCGTATGTCCGCACCGACGGCTGGGATGAGGAAGTTGCCAAAATCCAAGCCAAGAAACAAGCCGCCTGAGGAGATAAAAAATGAATCAAGCTGTTCAAGAGAAACCCGCCGCAAAGCGGAAGCCGAAAGAAACCGGGGTGCCGGAAAACAAGAAATATCTCCACCCGCTGATGGCCAAGAACTATGGCAACTGGAAATATCATGACCGTCCCCGTCCTGGTGTGCTGCATCACGTGGCACATAGCGGCGACCAGATCTGGACGGTACGTGCCGGCACGCAGCGGCAGATGGACGTGGGCACAATCCGCTTGCTGTGCGATATCGCCGACAAGTACGCCGAAGGCCATGTGCGCTTCACGATCCGTTCCAACATCGAGTACATGGTGTCCAAGGCTGAAAAGGTCGACCCGCTGATCGCCGAACTGGAAAAGCATGGTTTCCCGGTGGGTGGGACAGGTAACTCGATTTCAATGATCGCTCATACCCAGGGCTGGCTCCATTGCGACATTCCGGGTACCGACGCATCCGGCGTGGTCAAGGCCTTGATGGATGAGCTGATCACGGAATTCAAGCGCGAGGAAATGCCCAACCGCGTGCATTTGTCCACGTCGTGCTGCGAAATCAACTGCGGCGGCCAGGCCGATCTTGCGATCATCGTGCAGCATACCAAGCCGCCGGTGATCAATCATGATTTGGTCGCCAACGTGTGCGAGCGTCCGACGGTGGTGGCACGTTGCCCGGTCGCGGCGATCCGCCCGGCCATGGTGAACGGCAAGCCTTCCCTGGAAATCGACGAGACCAAATGCATGTGCTGCGGTGCCTGTTATCCACCCTGCCCGCCGATGCAGATCAACGATCCGGAGTATTCCAAGCTGGCGATCTGGGTGGGTGGCAAGAATTCAAATGCACGCGGCAAGCCGACTTTCATGAAAATGGTTGCATCCGGCCTGCCCAACAATCCGCCAAGATGGCCGGAGGTGAGCGAGGTGGTGAAGCGGATATTGCATGTGTACAAAGGTGATGCTCGTCCGTGGGAGCGCATGGCTGACTGGATCGACCGTATCGGCTGGCCGCGTTTCTTCGAGAAAACCGAGTTGCCGTTCACCAAGTACCTGATCGACGATTGGCGCGGCTCGCGCTCCACGTTCAATGCTTCCACGCATATTCGTTTCTAACCGGGAGCGGCGGGATGAAATTCGGAATAGTCGTTAACGAGGGGCCGTACCAGCATCAGGCCAGTGATTCGGCCTACCTGTTCTGCAAGGCGGCGATAGAAAAGGGTCATGAAGTATGGCGCGTGTTCTTCTATCACGATGGCGTGAATAACGCCTCGAAATTGACCGAGCCGCCGCAGGATGACCGGCATATCGTGAACCGCTGGGGCAAGCTGAACGAAGAGCATGGCGTTGACCTGGTCGTATGCGTGGCAGCTGCGTTGCGGCGCGGCATCAAGGAGGAAAACCTGGCGAAAGGCTTCAGGATTTCCGGTCTGGGGCAAATGGTCGAGGCGGGTGTCAAGACAGATCGTTTGATCGTGTTCGGCGATTAAGGGGAATCAGATGAGTGATGTGAAGAAATTCATGTTTGTCAACCGCAAGGCCCCGTACGGCACGATCTATGCGCTGGAGTCGCTGGAGGTGGTGCTGATCACCGCGGCATTCGACCAGGATGTGTCCCTGGTGTTTCTGGATGACGGCGTATACCAGCTGAAAAAAGGGCAGCAGACCAAGGGCATCGAAACCAAAAACTTTTCACCCGCCTATCGTGCGCTGGAAGGTTACGACATCGAGAAGCTCTATGTCGAAAAAGAGTCCATGGAAGCGCGCGGCCTCAGCGAGGAAGATCTGCTGGTGGATGTGACCGTGATGGGACGCGCAGAAATGGGCGAATTGATGGACCAGCAAGACGTGGTCTTGAGTTTCTGATGAAACTACTAGCCATTCGACTAGGCTGTCCAACTACGCCAGCCAAGTCGCTGGTTATAGGGAGAATCTAAATGCTACACATCATCAACAAATCCCCAATGATGAACAGCGCGCTGGACAGCTGCCTGCGGGTTGCACTGTCCGGGGATATCCTGCTGATCGAAGACGCGGTCTACGCTGCCACCTCCGGCAACGCATTCGAGGGTAAAATACGCGAAGCGATGGCGCGTTTCAAGATACATGTTTTACAGCCCGATCTTGAGGCGCGCGGCCTCGCTGATCGCATCATCGCGGGAATCACGCCGGTGGATTACGGCGGCTTTGTCGAGCTCACCACGACAAATAAAAACTGCCAATCCTGGCTTTAACTTTCATTAGATATAAGGAGAATCAACATGTCCACCATCGAAGTCGCCGGAAAAACATATGAAACCGACGAAGAGGGCTATCTGGTCAATTTGGCCGACTGGAACAAAGATGTCGCCGAGTACATCGCAAAGACTGAGAATGTCGAAATGACCGAGCAGCATTGGGAGGTCATCAATTTCCTGCGCGAGTATTTCGAGGAATACCAGATCGCTCCGGCGGTTCGCGTGCTGACCAAGGCAATCGGAAAGAAACTCGGCGCCGACAAGGGCAACAGCGAGTACCTGTATGGTCTGTTCCCGTACGGTCCCGGCAAGCAGGCTTGCAAGATCGCCGGATTGCCCAAGCCGACCGGTTGCGTCTGATCCGGTTGTTGATCGGCTGGATTCCAACTGACTCATGATGAGCACCTTTTTCGCAATCCTGTTTTACTTTGCCACCCTGGTGTTTGTCGTGGGTTCGTTGTACCGCATCAGCGTCTATACCCGTACTCCCGCTCCGCTCAAGATACCCACCACGCCGGCACCGACCACCTCCGGCGGGGTGGTGTTGCGCATGATCCGCGAGGTATTCCTGTTCGAGAGTCTGTTCAAGGCGAATCTGTGGACGTGGGGCGCGGGATGGTTGTTCCATGTCAGTCTGGCCCTGGTGCTATTGCGCCATTTGCGCTATTTCACCGAGCCTGTCTGGGCTTTTGTGGTGATGATTCAACCCTTCGGGATGTATGCCGGCATCACTCTGGTGCTGGGAGCGGCCGGACTCTGGGCGCGGCGCATCTTCGTCGAGCGTATCCGCTACATTTCGACGCCATCCGATCACCTGATGCTGGCGCTGTTTCTGGCGATCGGACTGTCAGGGTTGACGATGAGATTCATTGCGCATGGCGATGTGATCGCTGTGAAGGGATTCATGCTCGGTCTGATGCATTTCAATTTGCAGCCCCTGCCATCCAGTATCTTGTTATACCTGCACCTGTCGCTGGTGGCAGTGCTGATGATGATCTTCCCGATCAGCAAGCTGTTGCATGCGCCCGGGTTGTTCTTCTCGCCCAGCCGCAATCAGGCTGACAATTCGCGCGAGAAGCGCCATATCGCAGCCTGGGCAAAAAAATTGGAATCGGAGGGTTAGCATGGCTGATATCACCGCACCCGCCTACCGTGTCATTCCGATCATCCCGGCCCTTAAACCGGGCGCGATGGAAGGAGCCGGTCCTTTCGTCTCAACGGAAAAAATGAACGAAGCCCTGGGGTTCCCGGGCAAGCTGGTGGACGATTGGCACGACAAGGCCATTGCCAAGATGGGGGAGTTGCTGGGCAAGTATCGTTCGCTCAAGGTGTATATGGACGCCTGCGTGCACTGCGGGGCCTGTTCCGATAAATGCCATTACTTCATCGGCACGCAGGACCCGAAGAACATGCCGGTGGCGCGCCAGGATCTGATGCGCAGCGTGTACCGGCGCTATTTCACGCTGCCGGGAAAATTTTTCCCCAAGCTGGTCGGCGCGCGCGACCTGACCCGCGAAGTGCTGGACGAGTGGCACAATTATTATCATCAATGTTCCGAATGCCGGCGCTGTTCGGTATTTTGCCCTTACGGTATCGATACCGCCGAAGTCACGATGGCGGCACGCGATATTCTCGATTCCGTCGGTTATGGCCAAAAGTACGATATCGAAATCATCGGCAAGGTGCACAAGATCGGCAACAATCTCGGGTTGCCCGGCCCGGCCTTGATCGATACGATGGAAGGGTTGGAAGAGGACGTTAAAGAAGCCACCGGTGTCGATGTGCGTTTCCCGATCGACGTCAAGGGTGCGGAAGTATTGTTGATCACCCCATCAGCGGATTTCTTCGCCGAACCGCATATCGACAGCCTGGTCGGTTATGCCAAGGTATTCCACGCGACAGGTACCAGTTGGACGCTTTCGTCGATGTCATCCGAGGCAGCCAACTTTGGTCTGTTCATCGGTAATTACGAGCAGTTGCGCAAGGTCGCGTTGCGGATCCGCCAAGCCGCGCTGGATCTGGGCGTGAAGCGTATCGTGGTCGGCGAATGCGGCCATGCCTGGCGCGTGGCCTACAGCTTCTGGAATACCCTGAGCGGCGTGGGCGAGGGCGCCGATCCGGACGACAAATTCGCCCAGATGCTGCAAAAGCAGCTCGATCACCGCTACAAGCAACCGACGCATATCTGCGAATTCACCTGGGACCTTATCGAGCGTGGTGCACTGTCTTTCGACAAGGAAGCGAACGACAAGCACATCATCACTTTTCATGATTCGTGCAACGTGGCGCGCGGCTCCAGCATGGGGGGTTATCCCGGGGGGCAGTTCGACATCCCGCGCAATATCATCAAGTCGGTGGCCAACCATTTCGTCGAGATGGATCCGACCACCACGCATGAAAAAACCTTCTGTTGCGGCGGTGGCGGCGGACTGCTGACCGACGATCTGATGGATCTGCGGGTGAAGGGCGCGTTGCCCCGCATGGAGGTATTGCAACAGGTAGCGGATCAACACGGGGTGAACTTTCTGGCGGTGATCTGCGCCATTTGCAAGACCCAGTTCAGCAAGGTCATGCCGATTTATGGATTCGATAGAAGAATGGTAGGCGGTGTTCACCAGTTGGTCAGCAACGCGATCAGGCTGGGTGCGAAATAACAATTAATTGGAGGCTGGTAATGTCATCAACAACTGAAACTACTCAACCACTCACGTTCCGCCGTTTCAAGGATGGGGACAACAAGATCCGGCGCCTGAACGAAAAGATATTTCAGGCAAGCTATACCTACAAATGTCCGACCTATATCCAGTCGACCCCGCCGTGTCAGGGAAGCTGTCCGGCCGGCGAGGATATCCGCGGCTATTTGTCCGTCGCTCGCGGCACCGAAAAGGTTCCGGTCGGAGCAGACGGCAAGCCGGTCATGCCTTGGCAGGAATATGCATTCCGCCGCTTGACCGAAGCCAATCCGTTTCCGTCGGTGATGGGCCGGGTCTGCCCGGCGCCCTGCGAAACCGGCTGCAACCGCAATGCACTGGAAGACCATGTCGGCATCAACTCGGTGGAGCATTTTCTCGGCGAATATGCGATCGCCAACAACCTTGCCTACCACACCGATGCCAAACCCACCGGCAAGAAAGTGGCGGTCATCGGCGGCGGACCGGCCAGTCTGTCCTGTGCCTATCAGCTGGCGCTGAAAGGACACGAGGTCACCGTGTTCGATGACCACGAACATCTGGGCGGAATGATGCGTTACGGTATTCCTGGTTTCCGCACCCCGCGCGAAGTGCTGGATGCGGAGATCAAACGCATCATCGACCTGGGCGTGAAGACCAGGATGAAATGCCGCGTTGGCACCGATGTCACCATGGAACAGTTGCGCAAGGATTTCGATGCCGTGTTCCTTGGCATGGGTGCTCAGGCCGGACGCGCATTGCCGCTTGCGGACAGTGCGGCACCCAACGTGGTAACCGCGACCGCGTTTCTGAAGGCTTTCAACGACGGTCGTCTGCAGCACGTCGGCAGGCGCGTGGTGGTCGTCGGTGGCGGTGACACCTCGATCGACGTTGCAACGGTCGCTCGCCGTCTCGGTCATCTGGAGGATTCCAAACCGACCGATTTCGAGCAGGCAATCGCGGGACAGATGGCCCATGATGTGGCGGAAATCTCGGTGAAACAGGGTGCGGATGTGACGCTGACCTCGATTTTCCCGATCGACAAGATGCAGGCCAACAAGCACGAGATTGAACAGGCGCTGGCAGAAGGTATCGCGATACGCGGCGGTCTGGCTCCTATCGGGATCGTGCGCGGAGCGGACGGGCGCGCAACAGCGTTGCGCGTCATCGAGTGCGAGGCCAAGATGGCCGGCGGCAAGCTGGAAATCAAGAACATCGAGGGAACCGAGCAGGATATTCCTGCGGACCTGATCGTGTCCGCGATCGGCCAGGCGGTGGACTTTACCGGGCTGGAGGAATTCAACAACGGCAAGGGCGCGGTTTCAACCGATCGCAATTATCTGGTTGCGGGACAAAAAGGCGTGTTTGCCGGCGGCGACATCATCCGCCCGCACCTGCTGACCACGGCGATCGGCCATGGCTCCATCGCGGCAGACGGGATACACAACTACCTGCTCGGCAAGGATCTGGAAAAGCGCCCCAAGATCGACGCGCACCAGTTCGATCTGATGCGCAAGATGATGGAGAAAGGCCTTGAGGTCAAAGATATCCATGAACCGTTGCGCGGAACATACGCTTCCAATATTGCGGTGCACAATTTCGACGACCGTTCGGACCGCTATGTGATTCCTCACGAGAAACTGTTTCTCGGCCACTTTTCCATGGTGGCCCGCAACAAGCGTAATATCATCACGCTGGACAAGGAAACTGCGCTGGGCAACTTCGAAGAGCGCCTCGGTGTTCTGAGTGAACAAGAGACAGTTGCCGAAGCAAAGCGCTGCATGAGCTGCGGCATGTGCTTCGAGTGCGACAACTGCGTGGTGTATTGCCCGCAGACCGCCGTGTTCCGCGTGAAGAAGAACCAGGCCACCCTCGGGCGCTATGTGGATACCGATTACAACAAATGCATCGGTTGCCATATTTGCGCGGATGTTTGCCCGACCGGGTATATCCAGATGGGCTTGGGCGAGTAATACGTCATGAACCTACTGCGCGATCAATCTGCTGTGTTGCGTGCTCGGTCACTGCTCGCCTACCTGCATGGTATGTCTCGCAGTTCGCTCCGCCGCGCCTTGCATGTTGATCTGCTCGTGACGGTTCCTGTTCGTATTACCCTATTTCTTGCTGCGTTGCTATGTGTGACAAACATTGCAAGTGCCACAGAAAGCTACGGCATGCCCAAGCTCGATATCGGCAAGGGCGGGCAGTGTGTTGCGCCGACTGAGTGGATGCGCGTGAACCACATGAAGGTGCTTTTCAAGCAGCGCAATGAAACCGTGCACCAGGGCATACGCGGGAGCAAGTACAGTCTCAAGAACTGCGTCGAGTGCCATGCCAGTCTGCGCGACAACAGTGTGATCGGTCGCCCGGACAGTTTCTGCGAAGGCTGTCACCGTTATGAGGCGGTCAAGATCGATTGTTTTGAATGCCACTCCAGCAAGCGAAGCAGCGCTTTGGTCCAGGAGGAGTCCAAATGAACGATACGGATGAACAGCGCAGACAGTTCCTGAAAACATCGGTCGGGGCGGCGGCAGTCGCCATTGCGCCGG
Organism: Gallionella sp.; assembly: GCA_049684555.1. Lineage (GTDB taxonomy): Bacteria > Pseudomonadota > Gammaproteobacteria > Burkholderiales > Gallionellaceae > Gallionella. The sequence goes on from JBAVGB010000072.1 coordinate 39,326, forward strand.
GCATGTTGATGTTCGACATGGCGCACGGGGATACCGAGCCGGTTTCGAGCAAGGTGCGCTGGGGCATGCTGATCGACACCGAAAACTGTGCTGACTGCGACAAGTGCGTGCAGGCCTGCAACAAGGAGAACGGTTTGTCCGGCGGTTTGAGCCCGACCGACTCGCAATGGATACGCAAGGTCGAACTCAAGGACATGCGCAGCGGACGGACGCTTGCGCTGCCGATGATGTGCCAGCATTGCGCGGAGCCGCCCTGTGTGGATGTCTGCCCGACCGGCGCCTCTTTCAAGCGTGCCGACGGCATCGTGCTGGTGGACAAGCATCTGTGCATCGGCTGCCGCTACTGCATGATGGCCTGCCCATACAAGGCACGCTCCTTTGTGCACGAACCGCTGCATGACCAGAAACCGGATGTACCTCGCGGCAGGGGCACCGTGGAAAGCTGCACGATGTGCGTGCAGCGTGTCGATAATGGCAAGATACCCGCCTGTGCCGAGGCATGCCCGAACAAGTCCATTCTGTTCGGCAATCTCAACGACCCGCAGAGCGAGATAGCCAAGAAAATCCGCACGGTGGCTTCCACCCAGATACGCGCCGATCTGGGACTGGACACCGGCCTTCGTTACCAGGGAATATAAAAAAAATGGCCAACCATTCTCCATTGCGATTCAAGACCAGACTGTATTACGCATTGCTTGCCGCTGGCGGGCTGGTTGCGCTGATAGGGCTGTATGCGGCTCACATGATGGAGGAACACGGCCATATCATCACCGGGATGAATAACCAGATCGTCTGGGGTATGCCGCACGTGTTCGCGATATTCATGATTGTCACTGCATCTGGCGTACTCAATATTGCTTCCATCGGCTCTGTTTTCGGCAAATCCGTGTACAAGGGTCGTGCACCGCTGGCCGGTATGCTTTCCATTGCGCTGTTAGCCGGGGGGCTGGCCGTCTTGATGCTGGACCTTGGTCGTCCGGACCGCATTATCGTTGCTGCGACTCATTTCAATCTGACCTCGGTATTTGCGTGGAACATCGTGCTGTACAGCGGACTGTTTACCTTCGTCGCCATATATACGTGGACCTTGCTGGAGCGGCGCATGAATCGCTGGATCAAGCCTGCAGGCCTCGTTGTTTTCACCTGGCGCATCATCCTGACCACTGGCACCGGCTTGATCTTTGCTTTCCTCGTCGCACGTCAGGCTTATGCTTCGGCAATATTGCCGCCCATGTTCCTGGTCATGTCCTTCACCTGGGGACTGGCGGTATTCCACGTTGTACAGTCGACGATGTATACCTGGAACAACATGATACAAGACTCCGCAATACTGAAGCGCATGAAGAATCTGCTTGGCATCTTCGTGCTCGGGACACTTTATCTGGTCGCGGTTTACCACCTGAGCAATCTTTATTTTGCGAAACAAACTGCTTTCGAGCATTTCATTCTGGTGAGTGGCGGTATCTATCCCTGGTTGTTCTGGGCCGGCTACGTTGTAATGGGAAGTTTGCTGCCGCTGTTGCTGATATTTTATCCCGGCTTGGGCAAGCCAAAATTTGTCGTTCTCGCTTCACTGATGGTCATCCTCGGCAGTTTTGCATTGCTCTATGTTTTCATCATCGGCGGCCAGGCTTTTCCGCTGGACATCTTCCCGGGCTATGAAGTTACCAGCAGCTTTTGGGATGGGCAGATCGGCCAGTATCGGCCTTCACTGTATGAAGTGATGCTGGGTTTCGGCGGCTTGGCCATTGCCTTCCTGATCACCACCATTGGCGTCCACGCATTGAATTTCATGCCGCAAGACCAACCGCAAAGTGCATAAGAGGACAACCGATTAACCTGCCATGAATCGGATGTTGATCTCAGCTGCGCACAAGTCCTCCGGAAAAACGATGGTCAGCATAGGTCTATGCGCAGCGTTGAAAAACCGCGGGCACGTTGTCCAGCCATTCAAGAAGGGCCCCGATTACATCGATCCGATGTGGCTGGCGCAGGCTTCCGGGCGCCCCTGTCGCAACCTCGATCTGTACCTGATGGAACGTGACGACATCGTCGCGACCTTCACTCGCCACAGCAAGGAAGTCAATATTGTAGAAGGCAACAAGGGGCTGTATGACGGCCTCGCGCTGGACGGCAGCAACAGCAACGCCGCACTGGCAAAGTTGCTCGACCTGCCGGTATTTCTGGTGATCGATGCGCGCGGCATGACGCGGGGGGTCGCGCCGCTGATTCTCGGATATCAGGCATTCGACCGCGATATCAATATCGCCGGTGTCATTCTCAACAATCTTGGCGGCAGCCGGCATGAAGCCAAGCTGCGCAGCGTCATCGAGCACTACACGGATGTGTCTGTGGTCGGTGCGGTCCACCACGACGAGCGTCTCAGCATCGTCGAACGGCATCTCGGCCTGATGCCCAGCAACGAGTCGTATGTCGCGACGGCAAAGATCAGACAGATCGGCGATGCCATTGCGGAACAGGTTGATCTCGACAAGGTGCTTGCGTTGTCGCGGAAGCCGCCCTTGAAATTTTCGCACAAGGCCAGTGTGACTCCGTTGCCATCCGCAGACAAGGTGCGCATAGCCATCGCGCGCGACCGCGCTTTTGGCTTCTATTACGCGGACGACATGGATGCACTGGAAGCGGCAGGTGCGCAACTGGTTCCGTTCGACACGTTGCGCGATGCTCGGTTGCCGGAAGTGGACGCGCTGTATATCGGCGGCGGCTTTCCGGAGACCTGTGCCGCCGAGCTGGAAGCGAATACATCATTGCGGGAAGAGATCAAACACGCGATCGAGCATGGCATGCCAGCCTATGCCGAATGCGGCGGCCTGATGTATCTGTCGCGCGGTATCGACTATCAGGGCCGCACCTATCGGATGGTTGGAGCGATCCCCGGCGATGTGAAGATGCACGACAGACCGGTCGGGCGGGGCTACGTGCATCTTAGGGAAGAGCAGGAACATCCCTGGCCGCGCCCGATCCCGGCAGCAAGGCTGATCAAGGCGCATGAATTCCATTATTCCAGTCTTGAGAATCTTCCCCCGGACTCCCGTTTTGCCTACCGTGTCGAGCGCGGTCACGGCATAGATGGAAAGCGGGACGGCCTTGTCCTGCACAATCTGCTGGCCTCCTATACCCACTTGCGCACCATCGGCAGTTGCTACTGGGCAACCCGCTTCGTCTCTTTCATCCGGCGGCAACGGGAACAACAGCATTCCGCTTCAGCTTCATTCAATAAGCAAGCGTGATGACACAGCAACGTTATCAAGCGGCCATCGCGGCGATCGACCGGGCCAATGCGGAAGACCCGAACCGGGAGTTTGCCGACAACAACGAATATCCGAAAGAATTGCTCTATTCGCAGCGTATGTCCGGGATGCAGGAGCGCTATATTCCCGATGCATCGGAGGCGGTAAGAATCGCCGTGCGCGCCCAGCATATCCAGCGCTGGAAAATCCCGCGCAGCAGCTACCCTATGGACAAGCAGGGATATTTGCAATGGCGTAGCGGGCTATACAGGTATCACGCAGAGACGACCGCGCGCATCATGCAGGATGCGGGTTATGACGACGGGATGGTCGAGCGCGTAAGCAAAATCGTAAGCAAGAAGGGGTTGAAGGTCAATCCGGAGACACAGTTGATGGAAGACGTGGTCGATCTGGTTTTCATCGAGCATTACCTGACCGACTTCGTCGCGCAACACCCGGAGTACGATGAAGCGAAGTGGATACCGATCATCCGCAAGACTTGGCAGAAGATGTCATCGAACGCCCATCAGTTCGCGCTGTCCGGCAAAATCAACCTGCCTGAAGCATTGGTCCCGCTGATTCTGAAAGCGGTGCAGTAATCATGGACTATCTGCCGATCTTTGCCAATGTCCGCAACAAGCTGTGCCTGGTGGTGGGCGGCGGCGAGGTCGGCAAGCGCAAGGCCGGCGTGCTGCTCGAGGCCGGAGCGCACGTGCGCCTGGTCGCGCCCCGGATCGATCCCGCGCTGCTGGAACAGCCGCGCGTCAAGGCGATCGCTGCCCGTTTTGAAGCGCAGCACCTGGACGGCGTAATGCTGGCCATCGCGGCGACCAATGACCGCAGCGTCAATCGGCAAGTATCGGAGTTGGCGCAGGCGCGCAACATACCGGTGAACGTGGTGGACGATCCCGAGTTGTGCAGCTTCATCATGCCCGCGATACTCGACCGTTCTCCGCTGATGGTGGCTTTCTCCAGCGGCGGTGCGTCGCCGGTGCTGACCCGCATGATGCGCGGAAAGCTCGAAACCATGATCCCGCAGAACTACAGCAGCCTTGCCGGATTCGCGGAGCGCTACCGCGAACGGGTCAAGCAACGCGTCACCAATCCGGCAAAGCGGCGCATCTTCTGGGAGAACGTGCTGGAAGGCGTGATCGCCGAGAAAGTGCTGAGCGGAGACGAAAGCAGTGCCGAGGCGATGCTGGCGCAGATGCTCGAGAGCGAGGACAACATTGTGCGCGGCGAAGTGTATCTGGTCGGTGCGGGGCCCGGCGATCCGGACCTGTTGACGTTCCGCGCCTTGCGCCTGATGCAGAAGGCCGACGTGGTGGTTTATGACAATCTGGTGTCCAAGCCGATCGTCGACATGACGCGACGCGATGCCGAGCGCATTTATGTGGGCAAGAAGCGCAACGATCACACCCTGCGGCAGGAACAGATCAACGAGCTTTTGGTCAGGCTGGCCAAACAGGGATTGCGCGTATTGCGCCTCAAGGGCGGCGACCCGTTCATATTCGGAAGGGGCGGAGAGGAAATCGAGACCCTGGCTGCCGAAGGAATCCCGTTCCAGGTTGTTCCCGGCATCACCGCCGCGTCAGGTGTGTCCACCTATGCGGGGATTCCGCTGACGCACCGCGATCATGCGCAATCCTGCATATTCGTCACCGGCCACCTCAAGGATGGGAGCATGAATCTCGACTGGGACGCGCTGGCCCGCCCGAAACAGACCATCGTGGTTTACATGGGACTGCATGGGCTGGCAACGCTTTGCACCGAACTTGTCGCGCATGGCTTGCCGGGCGATACGCCGGTCGCGATCGTGCAACAGGGCACCACGAAAAGCCAGCGTGTGGTTACCGGCACGCTGGCAACACTACCCAAGAAGGCAGAGGTGGAGGGTTTGCATGCCCCGACTTTGATCATCGTCGGCGGTGTCGTCACGCTCAGGCAAAAATTGGCTTGGTTCAATCCCGAAAAACCTGAAGAATCAAAAAATGACAACCGTACTTTAACGACAAGTGAAGGGTGAGATGATGAATAAAATGTTGCTCAAGAATTTATTTTTGTCAGCGCTGCTGCTGTTCGGCATCAGCAATGCAATGGCCGATGATGTAAAATTGAAGCCGTTCGTGCTGGCATCAACAGGCACGGGAACGATAGCCGAGAAGGCCGGGCAGGCGAAAGCGGCATTGATCGCGGGGGGATTTGCCGTGGTAGGCGACTATTCGCCTTACGCCGATGCCGAGATTCTGATTGTCACCAACGACGAGTTGAAGAAGAATGCCGGCGAATCCGAGCATGGCGGTTTCGGGGCGATACAAAGAGTGGCGATCACCAAGGTAGGAGACGAGGTTCAGGTGAGTTACACCAACCCCGTTTACATGGCGAACGCATACCGCATGAAGGACGACCTGAGCAGTGTATCCGCCAAACTGGCTTCCGCACTGGGCAAGGTCAATGAGTTCGGTTCTGCCCAGGGCATGACTGCCAGCCAATTGCGCAAATATCATTACATGTTCGGGATGGAATATTTTACCGAACCCAGTTTATTGGCCGAATATCCGAGCTACGAAGAGGCTGTCAAATCGGTGGATGCAAAACTGGGTTCGAACAAGAATGGTGTTGCCAAGGTTTACCGCGTGGACATTCCGGGTAAACAGGAGACCGTGTTCGGTGTCGCGATGAAAGCAACATCGGATGCCGACAAATACATGGATGATCGCTTCATCATGAACGAGATCGATTTTCACGATGTCAGGTCCACCGCGCACCTGCCTTACGAGGTGCTGGTTTCGGGGAACAAGGTTTATGCGCTGTATGCGCGCTTCCGCATCGCAATCAACTTTCCCGATTTGAGCATGATGGGAAAACACAGCTTCATGAACATCATGAAAACGCCAAATGCGATCCGTGATGTCCTGCAAAAGACAGTGCAACAATGATCGATACACAGTTTTTGAAACATTAATCAGGAGACTGCGATGGCAGAAAATGAAACCCTAGGCGATGCGGATCGCCGCAATTTTTTGATCAAGGCAACCGCTGCCGTGGGCGTGGCAGGCGCAGCAGTTGCATGCCTGCCATTTGTCGACAGCATGAATCCGAGTGCCGATGTGCTGGCCAGGGCCACGACCGAAGTGGATCTGTCCGGGATTCCGGAAGGCGGTATGCATACGGTTGCCTGGCAGGGCAAACCGATATTTATTTTTCATCGCACCCCTGAAGAGATCAAGGCGATGGAAGCCACCAATGGCGTGATAGATCCCGAGCCTGACAGCCAGCGGGTCCAGCGGCCGGAATGGCTGGTCGTGATCGGGATATGCACGCACATGGGGTGCGTGCCGAACAAGGATGAGGCTGGCTGGCTATGTCCCTGTCATGGCAGCGAGTATGACGACAGCGGCCGGGTCGTGCGCGGTCCGGCGCCGAAAAATCTGTACTTGCCACCCTATAAATTTATTGCTGCGGACAAGATTCTCATCGGCTAGGCACAGGAGAAGACCATGAAAAGCAGAATCATCAACTGGATAGACCAGCGTTTTCCCCTCAGCAATTTCGTCAAACATGATCTGACCGAATATCCCACCCCGCGCAACCTCAGCTATTGGTGGAATTTCGGCTTTCTGGCCGGTTTCGTGCTGGTGCTTCAGGTTGCCACCGGGATCTTTTTGGCCATGCATTACAAGGCGGATTCCGCACTGGCTTTCGACTCAATACAGCACATCATGCGCGATGTGAATTACGGCTGGCTGTTGCGTTTCATGCACGCCACCGGCGCATCAGCCTTTTTTGTGGTGATCTATATCCACATGGCGCGCACGCTTTACTACGGCTCCTACCGCGCGCCGCGAGAACTGATGTGGTGGACCGGACAGGGATTGCTGCTGCTGTTGATGGCAACCGCTTTCATGGGCTATCTGTTGCCGTGGGGTCAAATGTCCTATTGGGGCGCGACGGTGATCACCAATTTGTTCAAGGTCACACCTTACTTCGGCGAGCAGATCGTGACTTGGCTGCGCGGTGACTACAGCGTAAGCGACGCAACGCTGACGCGCTTCTTCGCGCTGCACTATTTGATACCGTTTCTGATCATCGGCGGAGTGGTAGTGCACCTGGTCGCACTGCATACCGTCAAAAGCAGCAATCCGAGCGGCATCGATCTGGCAGCCAAGGATAACATTCCGTTCCATCCCTATTTCACCAGCAAGGATTTTTACGGGCTGGGCATATTCCTGATCGTGTATTGTATCTTCGTGTTCTTTTTTCCGAACATTCTGATGGATCCGGCCAACTTCATTCCGGCCAATCCGATGCAAACGCCGGCCGAAATCGTTCCAGAATGGTATTTCTTGCCTTTCTATGCGATCTTGCGCTCGGTGCCAAACATGGTGGGTGGTGTGGTGGCGATGGCGCTGTCGGTAATGGTATTTGCCTTCATGCCGTACCTGGACCGTTCGCGCATTCCCGGCGGGGCACATTACCGCCCATGGTATAGAGCGATGTTCTACGTGTTCGTGGCGGATATGCTGGCGCTGGGTTATGTCGGTGCCCACCCGGTGTCCGAACGAACTCTCCTGATCGGGCATGTTGCGACATTTATCTACTTCGCCTTGTTCGTGTTTCTTCCTTTCATGTCCAAGTTGGAAGAGAAATGGCTGATCAAGCGGGGATTGCCGCCCGAAGTGGAAGCATTGGTCGCTGGAGAGGCCAGGAAAAAAAGTGAAATTACGCCGCGCCGTCGCAGTGGAGATGCCAAATGAAAATGATCATTGCTTTGTTGATATTGTGTTGCTCTTCTTCACAAGTATGGGCTGACGATGCAACGCTTCAGAATATCAAGGTTGATTCAGACCAGGCATCAATCGAGCGCGGTATGGACGACCTGATGAACACTTGCCATGCCTGCCACACGCTGAAATACATCACCTATCTCGATCTGCTCAAGTTGGGCATTGACAAGAAAAAAATTGATGCCATGCGCGCTGACCAGCCTCTGGATAGCCCGCTTTATGGACAGATGTCCGATCAAGCAGCTGAGCAGGCATTTGGAAAAGTTCCCCCTGATCTGAGCTTGATGACCCATGCGCGCGATGGCGGGGCAAGCTATGTGTATTCCTATCTGCTGGGCTATTACAGCACGCCGGACGGGGTGACACACAACAGTATTTTTCCTGCAACTCATATGCCCGATCCGCTTGGAATGAGCACGGCGACCGATCCTGCCCAAAAGGAACAGATCAGGAAATCGGCGCATGACATCGTGTCGTTTCTCTACTGGGCAGCCGATCCACACCAGCAGGAGCGGCACAGGCTGGGATATTACGTGATCGGATATCTGGTGTTTCTGACGATACTGCTATTTTTTGTGAAGAAACAGATCTGGTCCCGCCTGAAATAGCGAAGCATGCAATTCGGCCGAATGACGGAACATGATCAGCAGATTTATGGAGTGGGTTTATTTTTCAGGCATTTTTATCTCTTAAGGAGCTGACCATGAAAAGCATAACGCTATTTGGTGGTGTCATTGTTGCATTGCTATCAATTCCTGCAATGGCATTGCCTGTACAGGTGAAGGGAGACATCAGTTATAAAGATGATGTTTTTCCCATGTTGCATGACTATTGCCTCAGTTGCCACCAGCCGGGTGGCAAAGGCTATGAAAAAAGCGGGCTGGATATGAGCACCTATCAGAGCTTGATGAAGGGTACCAAGTTCGGGGCAGTGATCAAGCCGGGAGACAGTTTTACCAGCGTCCTTATTCAGGTGATCGAGGGTCGTGTCCATGAATCCATCAAGATGCCATTCGGGATGAGCGGCGGCCTGGCAAGGGACAAAATCGAGATATTGAAGCAGTGGGTAGATCAGGGCGCCAAGGATAATTGAAACGGCGGTTTCGGGATCACGGCAGAAAGGAAACAACATGTCTGCAGAGTTAATAGAAGCAGTCAGAGCGGGTGACTTGGATTCGGTGCGCAGCATGTTGGCCGCGGGAGCCGACGTCAATTCGCGCGACAGCGAGGGTTCCACGCTGCTGATGCTGGCTTCCCACGCCGGCAACCTGGCCATGGTCCTTGCATTGATCGGAGCCGGGGCGCAAGTCAATGCATGCGACGAACGCGGTTGGACGCCGCTGATGAAGGCCGCGTACAACGCGGATCTGGACCGCGGCTTTGCAGATGTGGTGCAGGCCCTGATCGATGCCGGAGCGAACGTGGAAATGCCCATCGGCTACGGGATCCGTCCCTTGATGCTTGCGGCAGGTTATGGTGAAACCGCAGTGGTCGAAACCCTGTTGAACGCGGGGGCCGATGTCCTGGCGCGCAACGAGGGCGGGTTGACCGCGCTCATGATGGTCAAGCAGAAACACTACGTCGATGTAATCAATCTGTTGCATGAGGCTGAAAGGGAAGCGGGTGTCGGGGAGGGCAGTTGTTCCAGCAAAAACGAGCCAGGGTCGAAAGTGGTTACATTTCTCAAGCCTTCCGACAAATCCAGACCGGCCGGTTGATTAAGCCAGGTTTGCGTCAAACACAGAAAGACAGGTATGCCCTACTACGTTTACAAGATATTTGAAAAGCCGATCCGTCACCTGGAAAAGCTGGAGCAGCACGACGCATTTCGGGATGCGTCCAACCGTGCGAAGCAACTGCGCGGCGAACAGCACGGTGACCAGGGATATACGATCAAGGTGATCTTTGCCGAAACGGAATTGCACGCAGAGGATCTGCTCAATCAAGTACGCGAAGCCGTTCCAAATCCACAGGATGATTAAGCTCAGGCAATGGATGAATCAGCCTATCGCCAGGCGCTGACGACATCGATCCCGCGTGATTGCCCGTTCGAAAAAACCATACTGACCCGTTGCGCGGCTTGTTCGATGGCCGAAAAGCATACCATCGCCGAGCGTGAAGTCGTTGCCTGCAACAGCGCGGAAGCGCATCGGCGTTGCACCGAATTGCGCGATCTGCTGCGACACAATTTCACCTTTGCGCTGGGCAGGGCGCACATTGACGGACCGCTGCCGCATGCAAAGGAGATGCGTATGCAATGCGGCGGTCTGAGGGCGCTGCAATTCACGCTGAATGGGGATGCCGAAGTGCATGATGTCGCCGCGCTGCTGGAAGGCGCGCGGCAGCGCTACGGCCGCCTCGCGGATTTGCCGTTTTCGCTGATCGTTCAGCGGGCCAGCGATTTTTACAAGGGCAGATAGCTTGTTAACAAGGGCAGCGAATTTCTGCCCAACACCGGAGCAACATATCGTCATGTCAGCGCAACCCACGGAAATCAAGCTGCACCAGCAATCCCGCATACTGGAAATCACGTTCGGAGACGGCGAATGTTTTCAACTTCCCTGTGAATTCCTGCGGGTCTATTCACCCTCGGCCGAGGTCAGCGGCCATGGTCCGGGACAGGAAGTATTGCAAATCGGCAAAAGGAACGTGGGAATCACCGAGCTGGTCCCGGTCGGCAGTTACGCCGTTCAGATCAATTTCGACGACGGGCATGACACGGGGCTCTACACATGGGAAAAATTGTACACATTGGGAAAAAATCAGTCTGCATTATGGCAGGATTATCTTGACCGTCTGGCCGCCGCGGGTGCAAGCCGCGAACCGACCCAAAAGCAATAGCCGGAAAAAATACCCGATAAAATCAGTCAACATAGTTTAAAATATGCGCTTAAGTCTTTTATCTGAACCAGGAGCAAGTGATGAGTTTTAACGAAACAGATGTGCAAAATGCATTGAAGAATTTGGTCGACCCGAATACCCACAAGGATTTTGTCAGTGGAAAATCCGTCAAGAATATCAAGATCAGCGGCGGCGATGTGTCGCTGGATATCCTGCTCGGCTATCCGGCGAAGAGCGTGTGGGAAGAACTGCGCGCGATGATCGAAGCTCATCTCAGAACTGCCTTGCCGGGTGCCGGCAAGGTCAGCGTCAACGTGTCCAGCAAGGTCGTGCCCCATGCGGTGCAGCGCGGCGTGAAGCTGGTGGAAGGCGTCAAGAACATCATCGCGGTGGCGAGCGGCAAGGGCGGTGTCGGAAAATCAACCACGGCAGTGAACCTGGCGCTGGCGCTGGCAGCCGAGGGTGCGCGCGTCGGGGTACTGGATGCCGATATCTACGGCCCCTCGCAACCCACCATGCTGGGCATTTCCGGCCAACCCAAGTCGGTTGACGGAAAATCCCTGGAACCGATGATGAATCACGGCCTGCAGGCGATGTCCATCGGTTTCATGATCGACGGCGACGATACGCCCATGGTATGGCGCGGCCCGATGGTGACGCAGGCGCTCGATCAGCTGCTCCACCAGACGCGCTGGGACAACCTGGATTATCTGGTGGTGGACCTGCCGCCAGGCACTGGCGACATCCAGCTGACCTTGGCGCAGAAAGTACCGGTCACCGGGGCGGTGATCGTCACCACGCCGCAGGACATCGCGCTGATGGACGCGCGCAAGGGACTGAAGATGTTCGAGAAGGTCGGCATCAAGATCATCGGCATCGTCGAGAACATGAGCACGCATATCTGCTCGAAATGCGGACATGAGGAACACATCTTCGGCGCGGGCGGCGGCGAAAAGATGTGCGCCGATTACAAGGTGGAATTCCTGGGCGGTCTGCCGCTCGACATTCGCATCCGAGAGCAGGCTGATTCTGGAAATCCGACCGTTGCCGCCGATCCGGATGGCAAGATCGCCAAGACATACAAGCAGATCGCGCGCCGCATTGCGGTCAAGATCGCGGACATGGCACAGGACCACAGTGCGGCGTTCCCGAAGATCGTGGTGCAGAATACCTGAGGCTATCGCTGCATCCTTGGTGTGGCCGTCGAAACTGCCGGGGCGCTTTGCTTGCCTTTGGCAGTTTCGGGCAGTGCCACACTTTTGATTACACCATGTTCGGAAAGCAGCACATAGCGTTTGTTGACTTCCTTAAGCACGACACCGGGAAGCACTTCCGAATTTACCCGGACCGATTGTGCCGGTTTGCCGTTGGCCACCAGAATCGCAACACTCTCTTCAGATTTGCTTGCGACGACCACGCCTTTCAACTGGAAGTTGCTGGCAACCACCGCATTTGAATGACCGCCCAGCAGGCTTGCCGCCGCATCCAGATTGGGGACGGCCTGGGCGATCTGTGGCGGAGCCGAGACCGCGCGCGGTGGCGGGCTGAAGAATTGCATTCCCCAATAGGCGGCAGACACGCATAGCGCGATGAACAGTGCAAAACTTGCTACAAGCGGCCAGCGTTTCATTGCATTCCCTATTTCAATTTCCAGTTACCGTCAGTGAACAAGCTGGTTGATCTCGATGATCGGCATCAGCACGGCCAAGACGATCAGCAATACCACCACGCCCATCGCCAGAATCAGGGCAGGCTCCAGCAAACTGGCCATGGTCATTGCGCGGCGCTCTAGGTCCTGCTCCTGGGCGCTGGCGGCGCGTTCCAGCATTGCCGGCAATTCCCCGGTGACTTCACCGGCGCGGATCATGTGTATCAACAGGGCCGGAAAATGCTTGTGCACCGACAATGCACGCGCCAGGCTGACGCCTTCGCGCACGCTATTGGTGGCTTCCTCGACCTGCTCGCGCATTGCGACATTGGTCAGCGTGTCGCGGCTGGTCTGCAACGCGCGCAATATCGGGACACCTGAACCGGTGGTGATCGCCAGTGTGCTGGCAAAGCGGGATGTGTTGAGACTGCGTTCGAATCTTCCATACAACGGCGCGTTCAACAGCCAAGTATGCCAGCGCATCCTGATCGCGGGGTTTTTCAAGGCATGTCGCCAGGCAAATGCCAGCGCGATCACAGCGAGCAACACGACCCATCCATACAGACGCACGAAATCCGAAACGCCCAGCATCACCGTGGTCAGGAACGGCAATTTTTGTTTGGTATTGGCGAACACCGACACGATCTGTGGTACCACATAGGTCAGCAAAAAGATCACAATCAGGAACGCCACCACGGTGACGATCGCAGGATAGGTGAATGCAAGCCTGACCTTTTGGACCAGTGCATTGCGCCGTTCAATGTAGTCGGATAGCCGCGACAGCACATGCGCCAACTGTCCGATCTGTTCTCCGGAGGCGACCAGCGCGCGATAGATGTCGGCAAAATCGCGCGGGTGGCGGGCCAGCGCATCGGACAGCGATGCGCCACCGATGACTTCGGAACGTATCGAGGCGATCAGGTCGCGCACATAGATGCGTTCGGCCTGTTCCAGCAAAGCGGACAACGCCTGCTCCAGCGGCAGGCTGGCTTCGAGCAGGCTGGCAAGCTGGCGGGTGAACAGCGCCAATTCGATCGTGGAAAGATGGTCGCCGAAGGCACTGCGTTTGGCCTGTCCTGCCGCATCGATCTGCGCCTCGATCGCCATGACCGTGACCGGCACCAGACCCTGCGCGCGCAAGTCGGAGCGTGCGGCACGCGCGCTGTCGGCATTGACCACGCCCTTTTTGCTGGCGCCTGTCGCATCGACCGCCTCATAACTGAATGCCGGCATGTCGTGTCCCTGACCCGTTAGTCTTTCGTGACGCGCAGCAACTCTGCCTGCGTCGTCGTACCGTCTGCCAGCCAGCGCTCGCCGTCCTCGCGCATGGTGCGCATCCCGTTTTGCTGGGCGGTGACGCGGATTTCGGCTTCGGATGCGCGGTTATGGATCTGCGCGCGGATCTGTTCGGTGGTCAGCAACAACTCATATACGCCGACGCGGCCCTGATAGCCGGTATGGCCGCAGCGATCGCAACCGACCTCATGCCAGAATTGGCCGTCATACCGTTTGCAGTGCTCGCACAGTTTGCGCACCAGGCGCTGCGCAACCACGCCGAGCAGCGATGAGGACAACAGGAACGGTTCGATGCCCATATCGAGCAGGCGGGTGACTGCCGCGGCGGAATCATTGGTATGCAGGGTTGCGAGCACCAGGTGGCCGGTCAGCGACGCCTGCACCGCGATCTGCGCGGTTTCCAGGTCGCGGATCTCGCCGATCATGATGATGTCGGGATCCTGCCTCAGGATCGCGCGCAGCGCCTTGGCGAACGTCATGTCGATGCGCGGGTTGACCTGGGTCTGGCCAATGCCGTTCAGTTCGTATTCGATCGGGTCTTCTACCGTCAGGATATTGGTGCTGGTCGAGTTCAGCCTCGACAGTGCGGCATACAGCGTAGTGGTCTTGCCCGAACCGGTCGGGCCGGTGACCAGCACGATGCCGTGCGGCTGGGCGATCAGTTTGTCGAACTGTGCCAGCACTTCCGCGCTCATGCCCAGATTCTGCAGGTCGAGCCGGCCTGCTTCCTTGTCGAGCAGGCGCAGCACCGCGCGCTCGCCGTGTCCGGTTGGCAGTGTGGAGACCCGCACGTCTACCGGCTTGCCGCCGACGCGCAGCGTGATGCGTCCGTCCTGTGGCAGGCGCTTCTCGGCGATGTCGAGCTGCGCCATGATCTTGATGCGGGAGATCAGCGAGGCATGAATCGCCTTCTTCGGCCTGACCACATCGCGCAGCCTGCCGTCGATGCGAAAGCGCACCACCGAGACTTGCTCGAACGGTTCGATATGGATATCCGAAGCTCCTTCGCGCAGTGCCTGGGTCAGCAGCGCGTTGATCATGCGGATCACCGGCGCATCGTCGGCGGATTCCAGCAGGTCCTCGACCGCCGGCATTTCCTGCATCAGTTTTGCCAGGTCGAGATCGGATTCGTACTCGTCGATGACCTGGGCCGCATTGCCGCCCGATCCAGCATAGGCTTTGGCGATCGCAGCTTCAAGCTCAACTCCGGGCATCGATTTCAGCCTCATGCGTCCGAAACAGCGGCTCACTTCGGCGATTGAAACTGGAGCGGTTGCGCCGGATATCCAGACTTCGACAGGCCCATCTACCGCGGCGGTGCGCTGCGCCAGCAATGCGAAGTCGCGGGCGTATGCGTAGGGGAGCAGGCGGGTGTCGGTCACTGGATTGCCATCGCCAATTGCTATCGAGGCGTCGCTGCCGGAGGCTGTTGCGCAGCGGGTTCCTGGGGAAGCGCCTGGGGAGTGTCAACCGGAGCGGGTGGTACGGCCTGTTTGACCCCGGTCTGTGTTTGATTAACCAGCGGTCCGCCGACCATGCGTCCATCCTGCAGCGGCGGCAACACGGCTGTACCCATGCTCGGCAGCAAGTCGGTGTTCGGCAGCATGGTGTTTTGTTCCGGATGTCCTGCGAGTTCTGCATTGCGGATGTAGTCATAGCGATCCCCGGACAGGCTGACGCTTTGTTCGCTGCTGCGCAGGATGGTCGGACGCAGGAACACCATCAGGTCGGTTTTCACATGGCTGCGCGTCTTGTAACGGAACAAGCCGCCGATGAGCGGGATGTCACCCAGCCCGGGTACTTTCTCGACCGTGTCCTGTATGTTGTCATCGATCAAACCGCCCAGCACGATGATCTGTCCGTCGTTCACCAGCACGTTGGTATCGATCGAGCGTTTGGTGGTGGCGAGTCCGGCCCCGCCGGTATTGACGGTCGTATCGATGCCCGAAGTTTCCTGATGGATCACCATCTTGACTGTGCCGCCTTCCGATATCTGCGGCTTCACCTGCAGCGTCAAACCGATATCCTGGCGCTCGATCGTCTGGAATGGACTGACACCGGCACTGGTCGATGAAGCCGCCGTGGTGTACTGCCCGGTGATGAAAGGCACGTTCTGTCCGACGATGATCTTGGCTTCTTCGTTGTCGAGCGTGATCAGGTTGGGCATCGAAAGAATGTTAGCGTGGGTATCGGTTTCGAGTGCATGGGCCAACGCGCCCAATCCGGTCTTGTTGAACAAGCCGATGGATAAACCGTTTCCCGGCGGCAGTATGGTGCCGGCGGCATTCGCGGCGGCCTGGCTGATCAGATTGTCGCCCCCGCTGTTGAACCCCGTCAGCGCACCGACCCGGGTACTGCTGTTGCTGTTTCCGGACAAACCGGCCCATTGCACGCCGAATTCGGCCGCTTTGTTCGCATCCACTTCGACGATCAGCGATTCGATATAAACCTGGGCGCGGCGCGCATCGAGCTTGTCGATCACGGTGCGCAAGTCGCGGTAGACAGATTCGCTGGCTGTGATGATCAGCGTGTTGGTGGTTGGGTCGGCCTGGATGAATCCGGCAGACCCGCCGCTCGACAGCGATGTCTGGCCGGCGGCAGGGCGCGGGGAGGGTGATGCAGGCGATGACGAAGTTGAAAGGGTTGACAGCGTTGAGGAGCTTGTCGAACTGATCGCTGAACTATCCGACGACACCACGGAGCGCAACGTTTGAGCGAGCTTGGCCGCCTCGGCATTTTTCAGATAGACCACATGCACATTGCCCGGCTGCGCGGTGGGCTGATCCAGCTTTTCGATCAGCTGTTTTGCCAGATCGGCGCGGGCTTCCGATGGCGCGCGCACGACAACCGAGTTGGTGCGCGGGTAAGCCAGCACGGTCACGGCATTGGCTGCGGGCATTCCGCTGTTCTCCAGCAGCCGGTTGACCATCACGGCTATATCGGTGGCGACCGCATAGCGGACAGGCACCACATCAGGGCCGCTGCCCGGGGGACCATCCAGCGCAGCGATAATCTTGCCAAGCCGCAACAGGTTGTCGGCATAGTCGGTGATGACGAGCGTGTTGTTGTTCGGGTTGGCGTTGATGGTGTTGTTGGGCGAGATTAGCGGGCGCAGCACCGGCACGAGATTGGCCGCGGATTCGAAATTCAGGCGAAATACTTCCGTCGCGATCTGGTCGCCGCGCACTCTGCTGCCGGCGGCGGTTTGAAGCGGACCCGCCTGCAGCTTTGCCTCGGCTTCCGGAACCACTTTGCTGTAGCCGCTGCCGCTGACAATCGTGTAGCCGCGCAGGCGCAGTACCGAGCCCAGCAACTGTAATGCCTGGGCCTTGGTGAGCGGCTTTTCGGATACCAGTGTAAGCGTGCCCTTGACCCGCGGGTCGATGATGAAGGTCGTATTGGTGTAATCGCCGACCGCGGCGATCACGGATTCGATATCGGCATCGACGAAATTGAGCGTGCCCTTGTTTGCTTCGCTGTCGCTGTTTGCCCCTTTGTTGCTGATTGTCGTTGCCGCATGTTTCGCGGCTGGGATCTGGGCGATGCCGGAGACGCTGCTGACTGCGGATTGCACGGGAGCGGAAACTGCATTCGTGTCGTGTTCCCGTGCTTGCGCCTGCTGCAGAGTCGCTGCCGCGAACAGCAGGATTATTGCAGCGCTGCAGCACCGCCGCACTGATGTTTGCAGAGAAGGTGCCGTTGTTCCGATCATTTTCAATTTATATTTTTTCATTTGAACTCTAGCGCGATAACATCTTTGCCGCCCACCTGGCGGCGCTGTCCCAGCAAATTCAGAAAATTCGCCAGCCTCTGTTCCTGACCTGCTTCTGCCTGCGCAGTCCCGGAAAATTGCAGGCTTCCGCCGGTGTAACTGCCCGTTCCGCCCAACAGCATCGGACCGTTGATTGTATTGAGTTTCAAATCAGCCTGTGTTCCGTGCCAGTCCAGCTCCAGAACATAACTTCCCAGCGGTTTGACCGGAGAAAGCCGCGATCCGACATCGTCCAGCTCAAGCTGCATGGTACCGATGATTCCGATTATCCCATTCTTCCATGACAGATCCAGCGGTTCCCATGACAACCGCATCTGGCCGGATGGCTGCATGGTGTTGAGCGGCGCGCCGAGCGCGGCCAACCGTTCCGCCGGTAAGAATATCGCGCTTGAACTCACCTTCCATTGATGCCAGTTTCCGGTAACGGTGACCGGCTGCGACAGTGCTTCATCATTTTCCAGTTCGGCATTGATCTCGCCCAGCAATGCCATGGGCGACAACCGCCACGAAAAACGTCCCGGCAACAGCGGCGTCATCGGATCGCTGCTGCTGGCTGCGCCGCCCAGAAAGGCCGAGCCGCGCCACAATGTGCCATGCGCATCACCGAGCGTCAAGCGACCGGCAGTTTGCTTTTCCACCATCGGCGTTATCCAGGTTGCCGGAAAAAACATCAGCATGGTGAGCGCGATGCTGAATACTCCTGCCACCAACCATATCACGAAGCGGCGCATGAGCAATCCGGATTTTTCGTGGTCTGCATCAATCCGTCCCCGGCTGGCGCAGCGTGATCGTTGCATTGACCATATCCGGTTGCGGCAGTGCAACGATCTCGGCATCGGTCACAGTGAGCCGCGAGGTCTTTTGCATTTCGTCCAGCCAGGAGAGCATGTTGGCGAAGGAAACCGCGCTGAATTGCACCTTGGCAAAATCGCCGTTCAGCAACACGTTTTGTGTCTTCAGGCCGTTGCGCGCGAGCGCTGCTTCGATACTTTCCCTGGACATTGCGACGGGCTGCACAGCCGGTTTTAAGGACAGCAGCGCAGCCTGACTCGACAATGCACGCATCTGCGCCAGCTGCTGGCGTAATACGGGAAGGTCCTTGCTCAGTTGCTTGCGGCCGGACAGGGCAGGATCGATCAGTACGGCATACGCAAGTCCGAATGCAACGACCAGCGCTGCCGCCACAAGCATGGTCCGCTCGCGCGCATTGCGGGCCAACCAGAAGTCGGAGAATGCCAGACTGTAGCGGTTGATCAGGTCGGCAGGATTCATTTCGCGCTCCTGATTTGCCAGACGACTGCGCCGGATTGTCCGTTTGCCGCGTCTGGTGAAGCCAGGGAAAGGGACAGGTTGCGTTTTGCCAGCGCCGCCTGCATTTGTTTTGTCGGAACTTCGCCGCCTGCTTTCAGGTGCACGAACAGGCTGCGGTCGTGATATTCGATCGCGGCAATCGCGGTGGCCTTTCCCGGCGCTGCGACGGCACCGGCCCAGGCCTCGCCAAAGGCAGCTGTCAGCGCGGTAAAATCATCAGGTTCGGCCTGCCCCGAATTGTGCTTGGCAATCGCGATCTTCTGCTGCATCTGCGCGATCGGATCGAGGATCACGGACTCTTTCGGGTAGGCTGACTTGTAGATCTGGAACATGGCCGCGCGCATGGAACGGGATTCGCTTTTCATCTTCCACCAGCCGATATTCAATGCGCTAGCATTGATGAGCAAAACCGCAACGGCCAGCGCCAGCGGCCAGCGCCAGGGGCGCCAGTCTGTTTTTTGCCCTGTTCCCCTGCCCAGGCCTGTCATCAGGTCGATCGTCGCGCCATTCGCACCGGCAATCCAGCGCGACCAGTTGTCGGCAGATATGCTGATGCGCTTGTTCAGTCCGACAGAGTCGTTGACTGTGTCAAGATAAGCGCGCACCCACGGTTGCGGCACATACAGCGTGATCGGCGCTTGTGGAACCAGCGCCAGCAATGTCTGGAGGACTTCCTGCACCGCAGACATGTTCTGTTCCGGCCCCTCACCCTGGTCCAGCACCGGCGTGATCGCCAGACCGATGCCGTCCTGTTCCGACAGCCGCAGTGTCATGTCGATAACGGTTTTCCGGAGTGGGTCATTGCCGTCTACGATCGCAGCGGTCACGCTGCCGGGCTGGTCGGCCTGGCCTGGCAGGCACAATTGCGCAGGCAGCACGCTGAGATGACGGGCACCGAACGATATTAATGCATCGGCAACCATTTCGAGCCATGCGCGCTGCACCACCGCGATGGGGCGCAAGCCTTCAGATAATGCGCCCGCGACGATAACGCAATCGGCAGGATCGCATAGCAATTGCTCTTCCACCAGATTGGGCAAAACAGCTTTCAGCTTGGCTGCAGAAAGCGGAGGTACCTTCAAACGCAACAGGCTGGCATCGCTTGCGGCCAACAATACCACCACGTGCTGCGCCGTTGCCGCCGGCTCAGCCAATTCCGAAAAAGTCATTGTCCCCTGGCGTTCGATCGCCCCGGCATTCGATACAAGCGCGAACGAACAGGAAAGGGCAAGCCAGTCTGGCACGCTGTCGGCAACGGCTCTGGAAGGCATGCGGATATAGAGTGTGCTCAAGTTTTCTCGCTATTTGGCTTAATATTCCCGAATCCAGATCAGGCTGGTGTTGATGCCATTGCGCTGGATCAACGCCTGGACTTCCGATTCGGCGCGGTTCATGCGTACTTTACCATTGACCAGAAAGTAATTGGTCGAAACCGATACGCTTGCCACGGTCAGATGATTTCCATTCAACAGCAACATGAAATCGCCCGGATTGCGAAATGTCGCGTTGTTGCGGCTGGCCACCAGCGCGTTTGCATCAGAAATCGACATCGTGCTGATGGCAGCCAGCACCTCGGCGGGAGCGGTATTGACATTGACCGGTGTAGCAACAGGCAAAAAGATCACGAAATCCCTTATCTTGGCGAGCATCTCCGGCGTGAATCCCGGCACCGCGAGCAGATCATCCACCTGGGTAAGATTCATCGGCAGCGGGGCGGTCTGGTCTGAGGCCTTCGCCTCGTTTGCGACGGGTATTTGTTGAGCAGTCGCCATCAGGTTTGCAGTTGTCTGCGCCAGAGCCGGATCGATGCCGGCGTTATTGAGCAGTTGTGCGAAAGCGGCGACTTCGACCGCGTTGATGGTCCCGTCGGGGCACAAGTTGGTGAGGTTATAGCGTGCCTGGGCATCGGTGATGTTGCCTGACAGAGTTGCACTCGCGGCATCGGAATCGGATACCCCGTCATCGACATATTGATCGAGCCGCGTTTCTGCGAGCGGCGTAGCCCATGGCTCATCCAGCGTATCGACGCTCGAATACTTGGCATCCTCGCGCAGGATCAGGCTGGCCCAATCGAGCGCGCCGCGCAGTATCCATTGCTTTTGCAGCTGCAGGCGCTGGTTTTCGATAGAGCGCACCTGTACCTGCTGCTGCCAGAACAGGCTGGCGACGATGGTGATTGCCAGCGTCGTCAGCAACAGCGCAATGACCACCGCGACGCCGCGCTGTCGTTGGCGAGCGGCAGGGTGCGTTTTCATACCGCTCCGAGCAGGAATATCTTCAGCATGCCGTTGCTGCGCCCGCGCAATAGCAGTGTGACTTCCAGACCGGTGGGCAACGGCTGGGTGGCTGGCCCGCCGGTCGTTATCACGGCATTGACATTCGTCTGCCAGTTGCCATTGATCCATAGCCTCATCGTCATTGCAGCCACGTCCGATTGCAGCGCCACCGGCTGCCCCGCATCCATGTCGTTGGTGGCGTTCTGCCAGAACGCATCCAGTTCACGCAAATCGCGTGTTGCAGCCGATTCATGGCGTGTCAACAAACCGCCGTTGACCCGGTAGCTGACGACTTGCAGACGTGACGCCTGGTTGTCGGCATAAACCGTGCGTATCAGGGTGATTTGCCCTTGCCCCACTTCGATCGGGACCCTGCCGGGCAGCGCCCAGGAACCGGCCAGATGCGCGCAATCGCTTTGCAACTGTGCAAAGGTGAGCTGCATGCCGCGTGTCTGTTCGAGATCGCTGGCTAGCGCGATGCGCGCCCGCACGATGCTGTCCAGCCCGCGCCAGCCGAGCACAGCAACGATTCCGAGCACGCTGATGGCGACCAGCAGTTCTACCAGGGTAAGTCCGCCTTGTGATGCACACCGCCGTTTACGCATTCGGCACCACCTGGTTGAGCATGATGATCCGCCGGTCGGGGTCTTCCGCGTCGAATACGCTCACTTCAACGCGGCGGAAGTAGGGATTCGGCGTGGTGTAAACATTCTCTTCGCATATGAGGTGCAACTCGCCCTGGTTGCAATCGAACCTGCTCTGGCCCAGTGCCGGCCATTCATGGGCCAGGCGGATCTGGGCAAGCTGGTTTTCGGCCGACCAGGTCGCCATCATCGAAGTGCGCAAATCGGCACTGTTTTGCGTCAGGCTGCCGACCGCACGCAGGCTGGCGCCCAGCGCCGTACCGACAATCACCAGTGCGACCAGTACTTCGAGCAGCGTGAAACCCGCGCTGCGGCAAGCGGACATGTGCACGGGCAGACGATGATTGCCGCGCACGTCATTCCACCGCAAAATGTCCGATACCATCGGCACGGATCGCGACTTGAACATCGTCAACAGCAAGAGTCAGGACAAACGGAATGCCGACCGGTTCGAGGCCGAAGATGATGCGCAGGGGAACTGACTGGACCGCAGAAGGCGGACTGATCGATAAAGTGACCGGCGAGCGTTTGAATCTTCGCTCGCGCAATAGCTCGTCCTGCTGCAAGGGTTGCCATTTGTTGTCGGTAAACAGCAGGAACCGGTAACTTTCCGGACCGGCCTCGAAGGCGACCGGATGGTCGCGCACAATCGCCTCATCGCGCGCCGATTGCAGCAACAGTGCAATCCGTTGCGCATCGTTCTGCAGTACCTGGCGCTCGCTGGGCATGGCATTGAATGAAACCGCACCGAGGGTGATGCCGACGATTACCATGACCACCAGCAACTCGAGCAGCGTGAATCCTTGCGATCGCCGCCTGAAGTTCGCGCTCCGATGGGCGCGTTCAGATCCGGGTGAACAGGGCGTGATTACAATTCCCACGAGCCAATATCGGCATCGTTGCCGGCGCCTCCAGGCTGGCCGTCCGCGCCCAATGAAAAGACGTCGACTTCACCGTGAATGCCCGGAGACAGGTATTGATAAGGATTGCCCCACGGGTCCTTGGGCAGTTTTTCGATATAACCGCCGGTTTTCCAGCCATCGGCGGCGGGGCCGGTGGTCGGTTTGACGACCAATGCCTGCAAACCCTGCTCGGTGGTCGGGTAGCGTTGATTATCCAGCTTGTAAAGTTTGAGCGCCTGCATGATCGTGGCGATGTCCTGCTTGGCAGCGATGATGCGTGCATCATCGGTGCGCCCCATCAATTTTGGAACGATCAACGCAGCCATGATGCCCATGATGACCACCACCACCATGATTTCGATCAGGGTAAAGCCGCGTGTGCGCGCTGCTCCGGGATGGCGATATGAAGTGATAAGATTGTTTTGCATGAGTCTGGGTCTACAAGGAAAGTAAATGTGGCGCTAGTATAAATCCGAAGTTGATTTTATGTGCCAACATTAGATCGGGATGGAATTTCAATCCGGTGATGGATATTGCTGGTTGACACTTATGCCACGGCGAGGGAGTATTCATTGTAAATCCTGCCAACGGTATTATAATAAGCAAAATTAGACAGGAACCGCAAACTTTGGTTCATGTCCTGTGTCATTTCAAGTGCGGCGTCGCCGCACTTTGTATTTTGTATTTTTAAAAAGAATATATGCCCGTTATCACCTTGCCTGACGGTTCGCAGCGCAGCTTTGCGCAGCCAGTGACAGTCGCCGATGTTGCGCTCGGTATCGGCTCCGGATTGGCGCGTGCCGCATTGGCCGGGAAAGTGGACGGACGCCTGGTGGACACTTCGCATCTGATCGAGAAGGATGCCGCGCTGGCGATCATTACCGACAAGGATCCGGATGGCCTGGAGATCATTCGCCATTCCACCGCCCATTTGATGGCCTATGCGGTGAAGGAACTGTTTCCCGACGCGCAGGTGACCATCGGACCGGTGATCGAAAACGGCTTCTACTACGATTTTTCCTTTCACCGCCCGTTCACGCCCGAAGACCTGGTTGCAATCGAAAAACGCATGGTTGAACTGGCCAAACGTGACATCCCGGTGACGCGCAAGGTATTGCCGCGTGACGAAGCGGTGGAATACTTCAAGGGTATCAACGAGCATTACAAGGCGGAGATCATCGCTTCCATTCCTGCCGACCAGGATGTGTCGCTGTATACCGAGGGGGATTTCACCGATCTATGCCGTGGCCCGCATGTGCCGTCGACCGGCAAACTGAAAGCGTTCAAATTGATGAAGCTGGCCGGCGCCTACTGGCGCGGTGATTCCAAGAACGAGATGCTGCAGCGCATCTACGGTACGGCCTGGGCAAAAAAGGAAGAACTGGATGCCTATCTGCACCAGCTCGAAGAGGCGGAGAAGCGCGACCACCGCAAGCTGGGCAAGCAACTTGATTTATTCCACATGCAGGATGAAGCACCGGGCATGGTGTTCTGGCACCCGAAGGGGTGGTCGCTATGGCAAGTGATCGAGCAGTACATGCGCAGTGTGTATCGCGACAATGGTTATCAGGAGATCCGCTGTCCTCAAATCATTGATCGTGTCCTGTGGGAAAAGTCCGGCCACTGGGAACACTTCAAGTCTGGCATGTTCACTACCGAGTCCGAAAAGCACGAATTCGCGATCAAGCCGATGAACTGCCCAGGACACATTCAGGTGTTTAATTCCGATCTGCGTTCCTATCGAGAACTTCCGCTACGCTATGGCGAGTTTGGCTCATGTCATCGCAACGAGCCGTCTGGCGGACTGCATGGCTTGATGCGGGTGCGCGGTTTTGTGCAGGACGATGGCCACATATTCTGTACCGAGGGGCAGATCGAGTCCGAAGTGACTGCTTTCAATGCGCTGGTATTGAAAGTTTATCAAGATTTCGGCTTTCACGATGTGGCAGTGAAGTTGGCACTGCGCCCGGAAGGCCGGGTCGGTTCCGACGAAATCTGGGATAAATCAGAAGATGCCTTGCGTGGTGCTTTGCGCGCTTCGGGTATGGCTTGGGAAGAATTGCCGGGAGAGGGCGCATTCTATGGCCCGAAGATCGAATTCCACATCAAGGATGCGATAGGCCGTTCCTGGCAGTGCGGAACGATACAGGTCGACTTCTCCATGCCGGGCCGGCTGGGGGCGGAATTCGTCGATGAAGACAATAGCCGCAAGGTGCCGGTAATGTTGCACCGCGCGATACTGGGTTCGCTTGAGCGCTTCATCGGCATCCTGATCGAGCACCATGCCGGTGCATTTCCGTTGTGGCTGTCCCCGGTCCAGCTGGTTCTTATAAATATTTCGCAGGCCCAGGAGGAATATGCGAACCGGGTAGCGCACAAATTGCGTGCCGCCGGGCTGCGTATCAAACTGGATTTGCGTAATGAGAAGATTACCTATAAAATACGCGAACATAGCTTGCAGAAATTGCCCTATCAGCTGATCGTCGGCGATAAGGAGGTGGAAGCAGGTTTGGTGGCCGTGCGAACCCGCAGTGGTGAGGATCTCGGGCAAATGACGCTGGAAGTTTTGCTCCAGCGCTTGCAAACCGAAATTAAGTCCGGGTAGCGCGGCTTAGTATTGTTCAAGTGGAGATATTGCAATAGCACAAGATAAATCGCAGCGCATGAATGAGATGATTACCGCACCGCAGGTGCGGCTCATTGGTGTGGAGAAGGAACCCCTGGGGATCGTGACCATCACGGAAGCATTGCGTATGGCCGATGAAGCAGAATTGGATTTGGTGGAGATTTCGCCGTTAGCCGATCCGCCCGTGTGTCGTATCATGGACATCGGCAAATTCAAATATGCCGAAAGCAAGAAACTGCATGAAGCCAAACTCAAGCAGAAGCAGATACAGATCAAGGAAATCAAGTTTCGTCCCAATACCGACGAAGGCGACTACAACATCAAGTTGCGCAACCTGATCAAGTTTCTGGAGGAAGGCGACAAAACCAAAGTCACGCTGCGTTTTCGCGGACGTGAAATGGCACACCAGGAGATCGGCATGCGCCTGATCGAGCGCGTAAGAGCGGATTTGTCGGAGTACGGTGTGGTCGAGCAGTTTCCGAAGATGGAAGGCCGGCAGATGGTGATGGTGCTGGCACCAAAGCCGGGCAAGAAAGCAGGCTGAGTACTGCAAGGCCGGCAACAATGAATAATAGTTGACTCGACAGCAAAGGGACGGTCGGGTTGATGCAGCAAATAGTCCCGATAAAAAGTGGTGTACGGGTATCAAGCTTTTCCACAGGAAAACACCTGGCACCACAACTTAAAGGAAGAATCATGCCCAAGATGAAAACCAAAAGCGGAGCGGCCAAGCGTTTCAAGGTCCGTGCCGGCGGTAGTGTCAAGCGCTCGCAAGCGTTCAAGCGTCATATCCTGACCAAGAAGACCACCAAAAACAAAAGACAGCTTCGCGGCACGGCAGAAGTCCACGCAACCAACAAAGCATCGGTTTTCGCCATGATGCCTTACGCATAAGGAGCAGACCATGCCAAGAGTAAAACGTGGAGTCATAGCGCGCGCAAGTCACCAGAAGGTTCTGGAACTGGCCAAAGGTTACCGCGGCCGCCGCAAGAACGTCTACCGCATTGCCAAGCAGGCGGTGATGAAGGCGGGACAGTATGCCTATCGCGATCGCCGCCAAAAGAAGCGCCAGTTCCGCACCCTGTGGATCGCGCGTATCAATGCCGCGGCGCGCGAGCAGGGCATGACATACAGCGTATTCATGAACGGACTGAAGAAAGCGTCGATACAGGTCGACCGCAAGGTTTTGTCGGATATCGCGGTATTCGACAAGCCCGCGTTTGCACAATTTGTGGTGCAGGCCAAGGCCGGCCTCGGCGTTTAGGCACGATCGCTGAAACAAAAAGGAGGCTTACTGCCTCCTTTTTTGTTTCTGGTGTCTCTTTGAAATATTGGTGACTGATTATTCCGGTATTAGGGATGGAAGAACTAGAACAAATTCTCGACCAGGCTTTGCGGCAGTTTGCGCTGATCAGCGACGAGGCTGAATTGGAGCAGGTCAAGGCGCGCTATCTTGGCAAGGAAGGAAGCCTGACGTTATTGCTGAAAGGACTGGGCAAGCTTTCAGCGGAAGAACGTCCCGCCGCAGGCGCACGCATCAACCAGGTCAAGCAGGGTATCGAAGCGGCATTGCAGCAGCGCCGCGATGCGCTTCAGCAAAACAGGCTGGCACAAGAGTTGGCGGCAGAATCGCTGGATGTGACGCTGCCGGGGCGCGGCATGGGCACCGGCGGCCTGCATCCGGTCACGCGCACGCTGGAGCGCATCGAACAGCTGTTTCATTCGCTCGGTTTTGCGACCGCGTCTGGCCCGGAGATCGAAAGCGACTTTTACAACTTCACCGCGCTGAATATCCCGGAGAATCATCCCGCGCGCGCGATGCACGATACCTTTTATATCGATCCGCAGCACGTATTGCGCACCCATACTTCACCGGTGCAGGTACGCTACATGGAAGGCCATCAACCTCCGTTGAAGATCATTTCCTCGGGCCGCGTGTACCGGGTCGATTCCGACGCCACGCATTCCCCGATGTTCCACCAGGTGGAAGGCCTGTGGGTCGATGAATACATCAGCTTCGCCAATCTCAAGGGCGTGGTCCAGGATTTCCTGCAGCACTTCTTCGAGCAGGAAGATTTGAAAGTGCGCTTCCGCCCGTCATTCTTCCCGTTTACCGAGCCGTCTGCCGAGATGGACATGAGCTGGAAAGGCGGTTGGCTTGAAATCGGTGGTTGCGGCATGGTGCACCCCAATGTGCTGAAACACGTCAACATCGACAGCGAGAAATATCTGGGATTCGCGTTCGGTCTGGGGGTGGAACGCTTGGCCATGTTGCGCTACGGCGTGAATGACTTGCGGCTGTTTTACGAAAGCGATCTGCGCTTCCTGACGCAATTCAACTGAATATATAACCATGAAATTTTCTGAAAATTGGCTGAGAACCTGGGTCAATCCGGACCTGTCCAGCGAGGCATTGGGCCATGTGCTGACCATGGCCGGCCTGGAAGTCGAGGCGCTGGAGCCGGTTGCGCCCGCCTTCAATAACGTGGTCGTGGCCGAAGTGCTTGAAGTGGTCAAACATCCGAACGCGGACCGCCTGAATGTCTGCAAGGTGAATGTCGGCGAGGCAGTTCTGCTGAATATCGTGTGCGGCGCGGCGAATGTCGCCGTAGGCGTGAAAGTGCCGTGCGCGCGCATCGGTGCGGTGCTGCCCGGCAATTTTGTGATCAAGCAGGCCAAGGTACGCAGCGTTGAGTCGTTCGGCATGCTGTGCTCGCAAAAGGAACTCGGCCTGGCTGCCGAGAGTGACGGCCTGTGGCTGCTGCCCGGCGATGCGCCGGTGGGGAAACCGCTGCGCGAGTATCTCGAGCTGGACGATCATCTGTTTACGCTGAAGCTGACGCCGAATCGCAGCGACTGTTCCGGCATGGTTGGCATCGCGCGTGAAGTTTCCGCGCTGACCGGCAGCAAGCTCAAGCCGCTGGATATCCGGACGCAGCCAGCCACCCTGTCCGGAAAATTGCCGGTCAGCGTTGCGGATGCCGCCGGCTGTCCGTTATATTGCGGGCGCCTGGTGCGCGGGGTGAATGCGGCCGCCGCCACGCCAACCTGGATGTTGCGCCGTCTTGAGCGCAGCGGCCTGCGCAGAATCAGCGCGGTGGTCGATATTACCAACTACGTGATGCTGGAGATGGGGCAGCCGATGCATGCCTTTGATGTGGCAAAGCTGTCGGGCGGGATCACGGTTCGCAGGGCGCGCAAGGGCGAATCGCTGACCTTGCTCAACGAGCAGAACGCCGAGCTGGACGAAGAAGTGCTGGTCATCGCCGACGATGCGAGGGTCCTGGCCTTGGCCGGCATCATGGGCGGGCACGGCAGCGGCGTGGAAACAGCCACGCAGGATGTGTTTCTGGAAAGTGCTTTTTTTCATCCCGATGCGATCGCCGGCAGGGCGCGGCGTTTCGGATTGGCGACCGACTCCTCGTTCCGCTTCGAGCGCGGGGTGGATTTTGCCGTTACCCGCCAGGCGCTTGAACGCGCCACGCAATTACTGCTGGAAATCTGCGGCGGCAGTGCCGGCGAAATCAGCGAAGTGCGCGGCCAGTTGCCTGCGCGTCCCGCGATCGCGCTGCGCCGTTTGCGCGTCGCACGGGTGCTCGGCATCGCGCTGGAGAACCAACAGATTGCAACCCTGTTCAAGCGCCTGCAGTTCGACTTTAGCGCGACGGGCGACGATTTCCGGGTGACACCGCCGAGTTTCCGCTTTGACCTGTCCATCGAGGCCGATTTGATCGAAGAGCTGGCAAGGCTGCACGGCTATGACAACATACCTGCGCTGTCGCCGCATGCAGCCCTGACGATATTGCCCTGCAGCGAGCTGCAACGCCCGCTGGCACATATCCAGAAATTGCTGGTGGCGCGTGAATACCAGGAGATCGTCAGCTATTCCTTTGTTGAAGAGCAAGTCGAGCGCGAGCTATGCGGCAACGAGCATCCTGTCGCGGTGCAAAACCCGATCGCCAGCAATCTGGCCGTCATGCGCAGCAGCCTGATCGGCGGATTGGTTGGCGCATTGCGTTTCAACCTGAACCGCAAGCAACCCCGCGTCCGGCTGTTCGAGGTCGGCGCTTGTTTTGCCAAGGCTGGCGATAGCTATATCCAGACCCAGCGTTTATCCGGCTTGTGCTATGGAGCAGCGCAAGCCGAACAATGGGGTGTGGCTGCAAGGACGGTTGATTTCTTCGATGTGAAAGCGGACGTTGAAGCATTGTTCGCACCCCGGACATTGCGCTTTGTCGCTGCAGCCCACCCGGCGCTGCATCCGGGTCGTTCCGCGCAGATTTATTGCGGCGAGCAGATAGTCGGATGGTTGGGCGAATTACATCCGCACTGGCAGCAACAATACAACATCGCCCAGGCCTGCATATGGTTCGAGATCGAGCTTGGCGCGTTGACGCGGACGCAGGTTCCGCAGATGGGTGAAATCGGCAAATTCTTGCCGGTGCGCCGCGATCTGGCGGTTGTGGTCGACGAGGGGGTCGCGGCACAGACCTTGCTTGATGCGATGAAAAACCAATCCGCACCCTACGTGATCGAGCTTGCATTGTTCGATGTGTATCGCGGGAAAGGCGTCGAACAAGGCAAAAAAAGCCTTGCATTCCGTGTGTTATTACAAGATACTCGTAAGACACTCTCGGAGTCGGAAATTGATCCAAGCATCGCGCAGCTGGTGGAAGTCCTGCAAAGAAAAGGTGCGCAGTTGCGAATGTAATGTGTATTTGAAGCAGTCCCTGTGATAAGGGATTGGGAAAAGGGAGAAGTATGACAACGACATTAACCAAAGCCGAACTGGCCGATCAGCTATTCGCAAAAGTGGGCCTTAACAAGCGTGAAGCCAAGGATATGGTGGAAGCCTTTTTTGAGGAAATTCGTTTGCAACTGGAACAGGGCCAGAGCGTAAAGCTATCCGGTTTCGGCAATTTTCAATTGCGCGACAAACCGCAGCGTCCCGGACGCAATCCCAAGACCGGAGAAGAAATACCGATCACCGCGCGACGCGTCGTGACATTTCATCCCAGCCAGAAATTGAAGACCATGGTGGAAAAGTCCTATCATGGAAAACCACAAGCCTAACGCCGAACTTCCCCCGATTCCCGCAAAGCGCTACTTCACCATCGGTGAGGTCAGCGAGTTGTGCGGGGTCAAGGCGCACGTGCTGCGCTACTGGGAGCAGGAATTCACCCAGCTCAATCCTGTCAAGCGCAGCGGCAACCGTCGCTATTATCAACACCATGAAGTGATGCTGATACGGCAGATCCGCGATCTATTGTACGGGCAGGGTTTCACGATCAGCGGCGCGCGCAACCTGCTTGACCACCAGAATCAGGCGGATCATCGGCTGGCGACTAAGACGCCGGCTTTGAATATCGACGCACTGCGCCACGAAATCAAGGAAGTCATTTCCCTGCTTGGGGTATGAAGTAAACATCTCTGCTTGCTTTTCCTTCTTCGCTTCACTGTAAGCAAGTTTTCCTTTAAAGGCTGTTTCAATTTTTTGTCTTGGATGTTACGTACAAATAGTCAAGGCGTTTAAATCGCCCCGGGCGCGCCCGACGCGATAAATCTGGTCCCTAGTGGACACAGCAATTGCGCTACCTTAAGCGACCACTTCCCAGCCACAAGAGGCATCGCTACTTCCCAATTGTGGACAGTTTTAATTGTCCCGACGAAACATCCCCGCCTCATAATATTGGTTGGCAAACTTCATTTATATTAGCTTTTGCGCCACTTGCCATGCAGAGATGTTTTTTGAATTGCCAAAATCCTTTCAGAAGGATATTGGGAAGCCCGAAATACAACGGACAATCAGTCAATTAATGACGCATTAATCATCTAATGCATCATATTGGTATATGATGCTACTTATTAATCATCCTTATTAGGACCTTTGGTATCCTAAAACAACTGACCAGCAACTCAAAATCATACATGGATCAGCCGTCGAACATTGGTAAGTACCAGGTGTTAAAGCACTTGGGTCAGGGAGCAACCAGTATGGTCTATCTCGGCTACGATCTATCCGCCAAACGCGAGGTGGCAATCAAGGTTTTGAATCAGAAAATCCTAAACGACCCCAAAATAGGGGTCATTCATAAAAAGCAGCTCCTTACCGAAGCGTCCTTGGCGGGTAAGCTAACGCATCCGCATATTGTCAATATTTATGACGCGATCGTCGAAGAAGATGAAAGCTACGTTTTTATGGAATATGTCGCGGGCGGCACTCTTGAACAACATACTGATGCAAGTAACTTATTGCCGATACCTGCGGTCGCAGAATACATGTTCAAATGCTGCCGAGCGCTTAATTATGCGCAGTTCAACGGTGTTATACACCGGGACATAAAGCCGGCAAATATACTGTTGACGGAAGATAAAGACATCAAAATATCGGACATGGGGGCAGCGATTATTCTAAATGCTGAACATTCACAAGTCAGTGATATTGGCTCCCCGACATATATGTCGCCGGAACAGATTAATGGTGAACCGCTTACCCACCAGACAGACATCTATTCGCTGGGGATGGTTATGTTTTGCCTGCTAACCGGTCGAACACCCTACGCTGCTACAAGCCTTGCCAGCTTGTTTTACCAGATTTTAAATACTAGCATCCCTCCGGTCAGAAGTTTGAACGCAGAAGTCTCCGAACAACTCGAAAAAATCATCATTCGCGCGACGCGGAAAGATAAAAAGGATCGTTACCAAACATGGAAAGAATTTGGCAATGATCTGGCGTCATGCGGCCGCATCGAGATGTGCGAGTCGAAAAGCCAAGACGTCAGCACACCGGAAAAATTCAGCGCTTTGCGGGAGATACATTTTTTCAGGGACTTCGTCGACATTGCGTTGTGGGAGATAGTACACATCGGCGAATGGGAGAAATATCCGGCAAATTCTATCCTGATATGTGAAGATGAACTGGGTCAAGATTTTTTCATCCTGATCGAGGGGACTGTCGGGGTCACAAAAGGCAAGCGCCTCCTCAATTTGATAAAGAAAGGCGATTCATTTGGGGAGATGGCATATATCAGCGGTAAAGCAGTTCCGCGCTCCACAACGGTAACAGCCAATTCAGATGTAACTGTCATACGAATTTCACCGCAAGTACTCGCCGCAACTTCCGATCATTGCCAATCAAGCTTCAATCAAGCATTTTTGCAGACCATGGCGGACAGGCTTAGGGCGGTGGATGATCGTTTCGCAAATATCGTCAGCTAGATTTATTGCCACAGTCCATGTTTTGATGTTCGCACTAAGCTAACTGTCAAAATCCCATCGGCTCATTCCCACCCGCTTTGAGCTGGTTCACGGTCTTGTGCCGTAACTCAAGATCGCGCAATACGCAGGCCATTTTCTGGGTAATTAGCAAATAAGACTATTTTAATGTTGCATCCTGAACCATCTAGTACTAAACTAGTCCTAGTTTCGTGAGGTGGGCAAATGCTACGTTTAAGCAAGTTCGCGGATTATGGTACTCAGGTCATGGTCTATATGGCCAGGGACGGGGCCGTGCATAGCGCCAGCGAAGTTGCGGCGGGGCTGGGTATCGCGATTCCCACGGTGAGCAAGATCCTCAAGATGCTGGTGCGAGAGAATCTGGTGGCTTCTTCGCTCGGTGCCAAGGGTGGTTACATGCTGGCGCGCGATCCCGGCGAGATTTCGATTGCCGAGATCATCTATGCGATGGACGGCCCGATCTCGATCACAGAATGCAGCAGCACCACCACCTCTTGCGAGCGCGAGTCGACCTGCTCGACCCGCAGCAACTGGCAGGGGATCAATCACATCATTCACGATGCGCTCAACAAGGTGAATCTTGCCCAGATGATTGCGCCCAAGCCCCAGGTCGTGGACGTGAGCAGGATACGTCCACGCGGAGCTTTTGTTTGAATTTATTATCGGAGAGAAAGATGGCCATTACTTTGACTGAAGCGGCAGCAAAACATATATGCAACCAGATCGCGCAAAGCGGCAGCGGTGTCGGGCTGCGCCTGGGTGTGAAGAAAGCCGGATGCAGCGGCTTTGCCTACACCATGGATATTGCGAAGGAAGTACAGAGCGATGACACGGTTTTCGAAGCCTTTGGCGCAAAGGTGCTGGTCGATGCGGAGAGCCTGCCTTTTCTCGAGGGGACCGAGCTTGCATATGTCAAGGAGGGATTGGGGCATGTCTTCAAGTTCAACAATCCCAATGTCAAGAATCAATGCGGCTGCGGCGAGAGTTTTGCGGTCTGAAGTATTGCGGTCGGGGAATCAATCATGAGCACAGCATTGCACAAGCTGGTCAATCAGCCTTACAAACACGGTTTTGTCACCGATATTGAATCCGAGGTCGTACCGAAAGGTCTGAGCGAGAATGTGATCCGGCTGATCTCGGCCAAGAAGAACGAGCCGGAATGGCTGCTCGAATTCCGCCTGAGTGCATATCGGCACTGGCTGACCATGGTAGAACCCGAATGGGCGAACGTGAGCTATCCGAAGATCGATTTCCAGGACATCATCTATTTTTCACAGCCCAAGCCGAAGAAGAAGCTCGCGAGCATGGACGAAGTCGACCCGGAATTGCGGCGCACCTTCGAAAAGCTCGGGGTGCCGTTGCACGAACAGAAGCTGATGGCCGGCGTGGCGGTCGACGTGATCTTCGACAGCGTGTCGGTCACCACCACCTACAAGGCCAAGCTGGCCGAAGTCGGGATTATCTTCTGCTCGTTTTCGGAAGCAGTGCATGAACATCCGGAACTGGTGAAACAGTATCTGGGCAGCGTGGTGCCGACTGGCGACAACTTCTATGCCGCGCTCAACTCGGCGGTGTTTACCGACGGTTCTTTCTGTTTCATCCCGAAGGGCGTCAAGTGTCCGATGGACCTGTCCACCTATTTCCGGATCAACACCGAAGGCTCCGGGCAGTTCGAGCGCACCCTGATCGTGGCCGAAGAAGGCGCCTCGGTATGTTATCTGGAAGGCTGTACCGCACCTCAGTTCGACACCAACCAGCTGCATGCGGCGGTGGTCGAACTGGTGGCGCTGGACAATGCCGACATCAAGTATTCGACGGTGCAGAACTGGTACGCCGGGGACGAGAACGGCAAGGGCGGCATCTACAATT
The DNA here is from genome assembly GCA_049684555.1 of Gallionella sp. Lineage (GTDB taxonomy): Bacteria > Pseudomonadota > Gammaproteobacteria > Burkholderiales > Gallionellaceae > Gallionella. Next base: position 73,785 of record JBAVGB010000072.1, read on the forward strand.
TCGTCACCAAGCGCGGCCTGTGCAAGGGCGTCAATTCCAAGATCTCATGGACGCAGGTCGAAACCGGTTCCGCAATCACCTGGAAGTATCCGAGCTGCGTGCTGCTGGGCGACAACTCTACCGGCGAATTCTATTCGGTTGCGCTGACCAATCATCTGCAACAGGCCGACACCGGCACCAAGATGATCCATGTGGGCAAGAACACCCGCAGCAAGATCATCTCGAAGGGAATCTCGGCAGGACATTCGAGCAACTGCTACCGCGGGCAGGTAAAGGTCGGCAGCCGCGCGACCGGGGCACGGAATTATTCTCAGTGCGATTCGATGCTGCTAGGCGACCGTTGCGCGGCAAGCACATTCCCCACCATCGATGTACAGAACACCTCGGCGACGATCGAGCACGAGGCATCGACGTCGAAGATCGGCGAAGACCAGATGTTCTTCTTCGCGCAGCGCGGCATCGGTTCGGAAGAGGCAATTTCGATGATCATCAACGGCTTTTGCAAAGATGTGTTCGTGCATCTGCCGATGGAATTTGCGGTCGAGGCAACCAAGTTGCTCGGCCTGAAACTTGAAGGGAGCGTAGGGTGATTAACAAGGGAAGCAAAGTGTTGCTGGAAGTCAAAAATCTCAAGGCGGAAGTCGGCGGGATCGAGATACTGAAAGGTGTCGACCTTACCGTGCGTGCCGGTGAAGTGCATGCCATCATGGGCATCAACGGTTCCGGCAAGAGCACCTTCTCCAAGGTGCTGGCAGGTCATCCGGATTATGCGGTCACCGGCGGCAGCGCGATGTTCGAGGGCAAGGATCTTCTTTCGCTGGAACCCGAGGAGCGCGCCAAGGCCGGCTTGTTCCTGGCGTTTCAGTACCCGGTCGAAATTCCCGGCGTGTCGAACAGCGCGCTGTTGCGACTTGCCTACAATACACTGCAGACTGAACGCGGGCTGGAAGAACTCGACCCGCTCGAATTCGACGACCTGATCCGGGAAAAGATCAAGGTTGTGGAGATGGATCCAAGCTTTCTCGATCGCAGCGTGAACGAGGGTTTTTCCGGCGGCGAAAAGAAGCGCAACGAGATCCTGCAAATGGCCGTGCTCGAGCCCAAACTGGCGATACTGGACGAGACCGATTCCGGGCTCGATATTGACGCGCTGCGTATCGTTGCCAAAGGCGTGAACACGCTGCTCACACCAGACAATGCCGTGGTGATGGTGACGCACTACCAGCGCCTGTTGAACTACATCGTGCCGGATTACGTTCACGTGATGGACGGCGGACGCATCGTCAGGACAGGCGGCAAGGAACTCGCGCTGGAGCTGGAGGCGCGCGGCTACGACTGGCTCAGGGCGGCAGCGTGACCATGACTGCAAAACCCGTTAGCAAGGAACAATGTTTCGAGCAATTGCTGCTCGGTAAAACCGTACAGTCGGAAGGATGGCTGGCGCCGATCCGCGACCGGGCAGGGGCTCGTGCACAGGCCCTGAACTTTCCCACGGCAAAACAGGACGACTGGCGTCTTACCGACCTGTCGCCGCTGTTCCAGCACGATTTTCGTCCGGTCGATTCCTATGCGTCGGTAACGCAGGCCGACATTAATCCATTCCTGATTCCGGGTTCAATACGGCTGGTTTTTGTTGACGGATGCCATGCGCCAGCGCTTTCCGACATGAAGTCGGCTGGTGCCGGCGTGACTGTTTCTTCGCTGCTTGAGCGTTATGGTGACAAGCAAGTCGAAGCCAATTTTGCCCGGCATGCGCCTTTCGACCAGGATGCCTTTGCGGCATTGAACACACGATTCTTCGAGGACGGCGCTTATGTTCATGTGACCGGCGAAGCGGCCGCACCCATCCATATCCTGAATATCTCGACCAGGCGGGATACTTCTTCCGCAATCTACCCGAGATGCCTTGTGGTGATGGCATCGCATAGCCGTGCAACCGTTATCGAGGACTACGCGGGATTGAACGACGGCATCAATTTGACCGATGCAGTGACCGAGGTCGTGCTGAACGACCATGCGCAGCTCCGGCATGTGCGCGTGCAGCGCGAGGAAAAGAGCGCCTTCCATATCGGACACTGTTCGGTCGATGCGGCACAGGGCAGTGTCTATACCTCGACTGCGCTCGCATTCGGCGCGCGCGTTTCCCGCCATGAACTGCATGTCACTTTACGGGGCGAGGGTGCCGAGGCCACACTGGACGGGCTGGCCCTGATCGGAGGCCGCCAGATCGCCGACACGCATACCCGGATCGACCATGCGTCACCGCGTTGCAAGAGCAACCAGTTGCACAAATGCATCGCCGACGGTGCGTCCCATGCGATATTCAGCGGCAAGATCATGGTGCGCATGGGCGCGTCGGGAACCGACTCCGCGCAAAGCAGCCGCAACCTGCTGCTGTCCGGCAAGGCGCACATCGACACCCAGCCGCAGCTCGAGATCTTCAACGACGACGTCAGCTGCAAGCACGGCGCAACGATAGGCCAGATCGATGCCGACGCGCTGTTCTTCCTGAAGAGTCGCGGGCTGACCGAGGAGCGGGCCAGGAATCTGCTCACCCATGCTTTCGCGGCTGAGATCATCGACAAGATCCCGGTACCGTTTCTGGTCGAGTCGCTGGGCAGGACCATCCTTGATCGCATGGATCGTGACCGCACGGGCGGGGTGACGAAATGAAGATGGAACACATGTCTGCAGCCGCAACGAAAGGCGCGATCGACCAAGCCAGGCTGGAAAGGATCAGGGCCGACTTCCCGATACTCAAGCTGCAGGTTTCCGGCAAGCCGCTGGTCTACCTGGATAATGCCGCGAGCAGCCAGATGCCGCAGCAGGTCATCGACCGCATCGTGCGCTACCAGAAGGAAGAACACTCCAACATCCACCGCGCCGTGCATTATCTGAGCGAGCTGGCCACCAGGGAATACGAGGAGGCGCGCGTCAAGGTCCAGCACTTCCTGAATGCGAAGGAATCCAGGGAGATCATTTTCACCAAGGGGACCACCGAGGCGATCAACCTGGTGATGCACGGCTACGGCCGCGCGTTCATCGGCAAGGGCGACGAGATCATCCTGTCCGGCCTGGAACACCATGCGAACATCGTGCCCTGGCAGATGCTGGCAGAAGAGAAGGGCGCGGTGATCCGCGTGATCCCGATGAACGATCATGGCGAATTGCTGATCGACGAGTTCAAGGAGCTGTTCAACGACAAGACCCGGTTCCTCGGGCTGACCCATGTATCCAACGCGCTCGGCACGGTCAATCCGGTCAAGGAAATGGTCGCGTTCGCGCATGGCAAGGGCGTGCCGGTGCTGCTCGACGGCGCGCAGGCGGCGCCCCACCTTGCCATCGACGTGCAGGACCTGGATTGCGATTTTTACGCTTTTTCCGGGCACAAGATGTGCGGTCCGACGGGTATCGGCGCGCTGTATGGCAAGGGGCATTTGCTGGAGAAGATGCAGCCCTACCAGGGCGGCGGCGACATGATCCTGTCGGTGACCTTCGCGAAGACCACCTACAACGTGATCCCGGGAAAATTCGAGGCGGGTACGCCGCCGATCATGGCGGCCATCGTGCTCGGTGCGGCAATCGATTACCTGAACGGAATCGGGCTGGCCAATATCGAGGCATACGAGCATGAGTTGCTCGAGTATGCGACGCAGCGCGTTGCCGCGATGCCCGGTGTCAGGATCATCGGCACGGCTGCTAAAAAAGCGGCGGTAATGTCGTTCGAGATCGAGGGCGTGCATCCGCACGACGTCGGCACGCTGCTCAACGCCGACGGCATCGCGATCCGTACCGGCCACCATTGCGCCCAGCCGGTGATGGACCGTTTCCATGTGCCCGCCACAGCGCGCGCCTCGTTTGCCTTCTATAACACCAAGGAAGAGATCGACAAGCTGGTCGATGGCATCCGCAAGGTGCAGGAGATGTTCGCATGAGCGACATGAAACAGCTCTATCAGGAAGTCATCCTCGACCACAACCGCAAGCCGCGGAACTGGGGCGCGATCGCGAATCCGAACCGCCATGCCGACGGCCACAATCCCTTGTGCGGAGACCACATCAAGCTGTCGTTGAACGTCAAGGACGACATGATCGAAAGCATCGCGTTCGAAGGCCACGGTTGCGCGATCTGCAAGGCGTCTTCCTCGATGATGACCAGCGCTGTCAAGGGCAAGACCGTGGAGGAAGCCGAAATGATGGTCGACGAATTTCGCGGCATGACGACCGGCACGCTCGATCCGGAAACCCAGCCCAACCATCTCGGCAAGCTCAAGGTGTTCGCCGGCGTCAAGGACCTGCCGTCGCGGGTCAAGTGCGCGATCCTGCCCTGGCATACGCTGCACGCCGCGCTGAATGCCGAACAGACAATTTCAACCGAAGGCGAAGCCGATCCGGTACCCGACCATGCCTAAGATAGCCGACATCGAAGACACCCCGAACCCGAACGCGGTCAAGTTCATCCTGAAAGACAGGCTGACCTGGGGCACTGCGCGTTCGTTCGACAGCCCCGAAGCGGCTGCCGGCGATCCGCTTGCCTGCGCATTGTTCGCGATCCCGCATGTCACCAACGTGTATTACATGGACAAATGGATCACCGTCACTCAGGACGGCGGGGCAGACTGGCCGAAGCTGGTGCGCGAGATTGCGATGCCGATCCGCGAGGCGGACGCCGCCGAGAAGCCAGAACATGAAGCGGTATCGAGCTTCGATGACGACGACCCCAGACTCGCCGCGATCCGGAAACTGCTGGACGAGCAGGTCAGGCCGGCGCTGGTGGGAGACGGTGGCGACCTGCAGATCGTCGGCCTGGAAGGGAACGTGCTGGCGATACGCTACTTTGGCGCATGCGGAAGCTGCCCGAGCTCGCTTGCCGGCACGCTTTCCGCGATCGGCAACCTGGCGCGAACCATAGAGCCCGATATCGAAGTGGTCGTGGTATGAGCGATTGGGTGGACGTTGCCAGCGCGGATCAAATCACCGCGGGGAATCCCGTACATGTTGAAATTGACGGCACCGGCATCGCGGTGTTCAAGCTGGACGACGGATTCCATGCGATCGAGGATGTCTGCACCCACGACGGCGGCAAGCTCACCGGCGGTTGCGTCGAGAATGACGTGATCGTCTGCCCGCGCCATGGGGCACGATTTTCGATCCGGACAGGCGCAGCGCTGTCTGCCCCGGCCTACGAACCGACCGCGACATTCCCGGTGAGGATCCAAAACGGCATGGTTCAGGTCAGGGACGACCGCTGGGATTAGCTTTTGCAAATCCCGCCATGCCGGTATTTATCCGTAAAGTTGTTCCCATCAAGCCACCCGTTTATCGGGTGAATGTTCGCCCCGAGAATGATTTGGCAATCGCGCTGCCTGCTCTGTATAATGCGCGGCTTCGGGGCGTAGCGCAGCCTGGTAGCGTACGTGCATGGGGTGCACGTGGTCGGAGGTTCGAATCCTCTCGCCCCGACCAGTTAAACATATATCGAGGCCACTTTAATCAGTGGCCTTTTTTATTTGAATGCACGAATGTGCTTTTAAGCGATGTCTTACCAACATGGTTTTGGTTCACTGCAGCACTAAACATATTCCCGAAAGCCGGCATTAGCCAAATACTGCAATCGACATTGCAGTCGGTTGAGATTATCGGAAGCAACCGCTCAGCATCCGCCTCAGTCAACCCTCGTTGTTGGGCGCGCTTCGGAAGAGATAGGTAGTTTCTTTGGCTGTCAATATTACCTCTTCGCTTTTTTGCGCTCATACATAAGCAAGTCCCCGTCCGCCAGTAGTGATTCGATTGTACGGTGCTTCTCGGAATCAAATTTCACAATGCCATATGAAAACGAAATATCGTATCCGCGATTGGCATCCTGGTTGTACTTCTCCAGTGACTGACGGAATTTGGCAACAATCTCTTCTGCGGCTTTCTTTGATGTATTGGTGAGCAATACGGCAAATTCGTCCCCGCCCATCCGAGCGAACACGTCAGAAACCCGAAACGTGTTTTTCATCGGTTCGGCAAAGTCAACCAGTGCCCGATCCCCTTCTGCATGTCCAAACGTGTCGTTGATCAGTTTGAATTTGTCCAGGTCCATGAAAACCAGCGATGCGGGAATTTTCTGCCGTGCGCAGAGGTGCAGGCTGTGTTCGGCGAGCATCATAAAGCCACGCCGGTTTGGGATGTTGGTGAGTTCGTCCAGTGTCGCCAGTTGGACAGCCGCAAGTTCATGTTCCACCATTGATGAAAGGTCGCGCAGCGCTTCGAGATCTTCTGTTCGAAGATGTCTTGGTTTATGGTCAATAATGCATAAGGTCCCTAGCTTGCGTCCATTCGGGGCGCTGAGTGGGCATCCGGCATAGAAGCAAATTTTGGGATTACCCAATACCAGCGGATTGTCCGCGAAACGCGCATCGTTTGTTGCGTCTGGGATGATAAATACCTGGTCACCTAGAATCGCATGACCACAAAATGAAATATCACGAGATGTTTCACTTGCGTTGAATCCCATACTAGACTTGAGCCATTGACGGTTCTCATCAATAAGGCTGATATAGGCAATGGGCACATCGAACAACCGCTTTGCAATACGCGTAAAACGATCAAAACGCTCCTCCCGCGGCGTGTCAAGGATGTTGAATGAGCGAAGAGTCTCAAGACGGAACTGCTCGTCTGGTGGAATGTCAGGCTTTTTCAATGTGGAAACATTTATGTAGTTTTAGAGATGGCACATCTGCCGTCTACCCCAATTGCCAAAAGATATTCCCAAATATCTGAAAATGGTTATCGTGCCTCATTACGAATCAGAGCAAATTAGGCTTTATCAGTCAATAAATCCAATTGATTGCTTAAATAATTATAATTGACCATACAAATCACACGTAATTTTCGTCAATGCTATACAACCGTCAACGGGAGTCCGCAATTGGCACATAGCCGAACTCTGCGCGCTCGAACAGCCTACCATAAACTGCCAGTTGTGAACGGTAGCGATTTATAAAGCAAAAATCCCCAGCATTTTCGGAAGCTGTATCTTTGTTATAGTCTACGACTAAGACATGGAGTGCTTGATGATGCGAAGCGATTCCGAATTATCCAATACGTCCCTCAAGTATTTTCTGTAATAGCAGCCCACAATACGGATTATTGCCGATATAAATCCCGCTATTCCCGATTTTGAACGGTGGCTGCTTCCTGCTAACATTCCCGAATCCTCTTCTCCTCGTTCCTTCATGCCCATACCAGAAAATACCCACCCGGATACGCTCGATCCCGATGACTGGAATGCATTGCGCGAGCAGGGCCACCGCATGCTGGACGACATGTTCGACTATCTGGAGCAGATCCGTACACGCCCGGTCTGGCAACCGATACCCGACAGCGTTCGCGACCAATTTCGCCAGCCGCTGCCGCAACAGCCTTCGGATATCGCCGCGGCCCATCAGACGTTCATGCAATCCATCCTGCCCTATGCGGCAGGCAATGCGCACCCGGGCTTTATGGGCTGGGTGCATGGCGGCGGCACGCCGGTGGGCATGCTGGCGGAGATGCTGGCCGCCGGCCTGAATGCGAACCTCGGCGGGCGCGACCAGATGCCCGTCGAAGTCGAGCGGCAGGTGTTGCGCTGGGTACGCGAATTGTTCGGCTTCCCGGATACCGCCAGCGGGCTGTTCGTGACCGGCACATCGATGGCCACGCTGATCGCGATACTGGTCGCGAGCCGCGCCGAACTCGGCACCAGGGTGCGCACAGAGGGCATCGCCGCGGACGGCAAGCGCCTGACCGCCTATGCCTCCACCGGGGCGCATGGCTCCATCGCCAAGATGATGGATATCGCCGGGATCGGCACGGACGCGCTGCGCGCGATCCCGGTCAACGCGAATCATCAGATGGATATCGCCAGGCTGGAACAAACCATCGCAGCGGATCGCGCGCAAGGCTTTACGCCATTCTTCGTCGCCGCCACAGCCGGTACCGTCAATACCGGTGCGATCGATCCGCTGGGCGCGGTAGCCGATGTCGCCAAACGGGAGGGCCTGTGGTTTCATGTGGATGGGGCCTATGGCGCGCTGGCCATGCTCTCTCCCGAGATGGCGCCGCGTCTGGCCGGTCTGGAGCGCGCCGATTCCGTTGCATTCGATTTTCACAAGTGGGGGCAGGTGCCCTACGATGCCGGTTTCATTCTGGTTCGCGACAGCCGCGCGCATCTGGAAACCTTTTCCTCGCCAGCCGCTTACCTGCGGCGCGATACGCGCGGCCTGGCGGCGGGTTCGCCCTGGCCCTGCGATTTCGGCCCCGACCTGTCGCGCGGCTTCAGGGCGCTCAAGGCATGGTTCACGCTGCAGGTGTACGGCGCGGAAAAAATGGGCAAGGTCATTGCGCACACTTGCGAACTGGCGCGATACCTGGAGCGATGCATCGCACAGACGCCGGAACTCGAATTGCTGGCACCCGTCTCGCTGAATATCGTCTGCTTCCGCCACCGTGGCAGCGGCACGGGCCGGATGGATGTGGACGGGATGCATGCGGAACGTGCGGATGTGGACCGGGTGAATGCGGAAATCGTCGTGGCGCTGCATGAATCGGGCATCGCTGCGCCGTCGACCACCACACTGGACGGCAAGGTGGCGATACGCGCCGCGATCTTCAACCATCGCACGAATAAGGGGGATATAGACGCGCTAATCCGGGCTACGCTCGAATTCGGGGCTGCCAGAATGGCGGCCTGATCGACCGGAGTTCACATGAACGGCCCCAACCAGTTTCCCGAAAATTCCTTTATCGGTCCTGCCGCCCTGATGAGAATGGCTTATGCCGGCACCGACCTGGGCCCGCTGGGCGTGGAATTGATCGCGCGTGCCGGGCGTGAACCGAACATGTCGAGAGCCGACGCGCTGCTGGATATTTCCACCATCTTGCAGCTGAAGGGCAACCACGAGATCGCACTGTCGATACAAAACGATGCGCTCAAGCTCAAGCGGCTCTACCATCTGCCCGCACCGGGCGGCACCACGGGCATACGGCTGCTCGCGCTGATGACGCCGGGCAACCTGATGGCGAACATGCCGCTGGATTTTCTGCTGGAAGATTCCGACATTGCGCTGGACATCCTGTACGTTGCGCCGCATCTGCCGGTACCGGAAATGGTGCCCGACCACGATGTCATGCTGGTCGCCATCGGCGAGGCGGATGGCACCCTGGAGTTGCTGGATCAGCTCGGCATGGCGCTCGAACACTGGCCCAGACCGGTATTGAACAAGGCCGAACGCATCACCTGGCTGTCGCGCGACCGCGCCTACAAGCTGCTGGGTGAATTGCCCGGCGTGGTCATGCCGGCCACGACACGCATCACCCGCCGGGAACTGGAAAAACTCGGCGCCGGCACATTGACTGCACAGGATGGTCTGCCCGGCGAAGCGTTTCCGCTGATCATCCGCCCGGTGGGATCCCACGCCGGGCATGGCCTGGAAAAGATCGAGCAGCCGGCCGGCTTGCTGAATTATCTGCAAACCATGCAGCAGGACACGTTCTACATTTCCCGCTTCATCGATTACAGCGACCCGGACGGTTTGTTCCGCAAGTACCGCATCGTGCTGATCGAAGGCAAGCCCTATGCCGTGCACATGGGGGTTTCCGCACACTGGATGATTCACTATGTGAACGCGGGCATGGCCGACAGCGCGGAAAAACGCGCGGAGGAAGCACGCTTCATGGCAGAGTTCGATACCGCATTTGCACAGCGGCACGCGTATGCATTGCAGGCGATCCACCGCCAGATGCAGCTGGACTATCTGGTGATCGACTGCGCCGAAACACGGGACGGAAAGCTGCTGCTGTTCGAGGTGGACAACAGCGCGGTGGTCCACACCATGGACCCGGCCGATCTCTATCCTTACAAGCAGCCGCAAATGCGCAAGGTTTTCGATGCGTTCCGCGGCATGCTGGTACACGCCATCGGGCGGCATGAATGATGGAACAGCTCGCAACCAAGTTCCTGCCTGAAACCCCCCGGCTTCTGGTCGCGGGCGACGACAAGCGCATCACGCTCGATCCGCAGCGCGGGGTGAACCGTTACGGCTGCGGCCCGATGCCAGATCCGGACTTGCTTGATTTTGCCTCGGCCACCGCCTCGGTGATTTCCAACACGGCATTCCAGGCGGCCCGCCAGCTGCGCAGTCGCCTGGAACAGGATCTGCGGCGCCTGACGCAAGCCGCCGTCTATGCCCGCGAGCTGGCGCGCATGCGCCAGGAATTGCTGGCATTGTGCGCACTCGGCGATCTGCCCGATCCCGATGTCGTTTTTGCCGAGTCGGGCACCGATCTGCACCGGATCGCCGCGCAGCTCGCGCAGGCCGCCTCCGACCTGCCCATCCTCGCGATCATGGTGGGCGAATCGGAAACGGGCAGCGGTGTCTCGGCTGCGATGACCGGCCCTGCCATCGAAGTCGCCAACGTTGCGTTGCGCAATGCCGACGGGTCGCCGCGCAGCAGCGGGGAGATCGATGCCGATTTTTCCGCGCTGGCGCAACAGGCCCATGCCGCCGGCCGCCGTGTCCTGCTGATTCAAGCCGATGTCTCGAAAACCGGCATGATCGCGCCCAGCTATCACTGTACTGCGGCCTTGCAGCAGGCACTGGGTGCGCAACTCGACGTGTTGATCGATGCCTGCCAGTTTCGCATTGCCCCGGCCACCTTGCGCGCCTGCCTGTCGCATGGCTACAGCGTCGCGCTGACCGGATCGAAATTCATCGGCGGCCCCAGTTTTTCCGGCGCGCTGCTGATTCCGGCGAAGACTGCCGAGCGGTTGCGCAGACGACCCTTCCCACTCAAATTGGCAACCCATTCAGCCGCGGCAGACTGGCCGGACAGCTGGCCGGTGCGGGATGTGCTGGATGCATCCTGGAACTTCGGCCTGTTGCTGCGCTGGCATGCCGCGCTGTGCGAATTGCGCGCGTTCCGCGCGTTGCATGAGGCGGATGTCGCCCGATTCATGCAAAACTTCGCACTGGCGATACAGGAAAAACTTGCCGGCGGTCCCGCGTTCTCGCCTGTCGCAGTACCCGGTCTGGATCGCAGCGGATTGCTTGCACAATCCGGCTGGGATCGGGAGCAGACCATTTTCCCGTTCCAGCTATACCGGGTCACCGGATCGGGCAGGCAGCCGCTTGATGAGGAGCAGACACGCAAGGTCTACCGCGGCCTGCCGTCCGGTGCGCTGCGCTGCCAGCTCGGCCAGCCGGTCAACTACGCCGCCGAACGCAATGCGCTGCGCCTTTGCCTGAGCGCGCGCCTGGTCGTGCACGCGCTTGTGCACGATGCGCCCGATCGCATCATCGCACAGGCAATTGCCGCGCTCGACAAGGCAGCCCGGCTGGCTCAATTGGCCTGATCCGAAATGCCGGTATACATGCCTATTGCTCGCCGCGCTGTCGCACCCTGACTGTACTATTGCGGGCTGCCGCGCTCTGAAATAACCCGGTTTCCCTGCGCTATTCCACGCTTTACTTGCCAATCAAGCTGCTACCTTTGCATGGTCGCAAAAAGTCCAAATTTTGGGCGATGCGCCATCAACCGGAACACGAGGGCAACACCATGTCGAAGCAAACTGTTGTGAGATTTCCGAGAAACAATGACGAGCCGCATAACGCCGAGTCGGATGCCATCAACGAAACGCGTGCGCATATCGAGGCCGAAATGCAGGCCGAGCTTTCTGCGCAGGCGCGTGCCCGGTTGAGTGCCCATGCGAGAGTGCTGGCTGAAACCCGCGAGCGTACCGAGGTGGAACTGGCTGCGCTGCTGGAAGCGAAATGCCGGGATGAATCCCGGCTGGCCGAAATTGCCCAGGCCAATCTTCAAGCGGAAAAGCAGGCGACGGCCGAGATCCAGAACAGGTTGAATGCCGAGTTGCGGATACAGGCCGAGCACCAGGGAAGGCTGAATGCCGAGATGCAATTGCATGCGGAGAACGAGGCAAGACTGATGGCCGAGCAACAGGCGCATGCAGAATTGAAGCAGCGCTTGCAGCACGAACAAAATGCCCGCAATGCGGCGGAAGCGAAGGTCAAGGCGGAAGCCGATTTGGCCGCACTGGCAGAGAATCAGTGGAAAATAAAGCTGGATGCACAGCTCGGGGCAGAGAATAAACTGCGCCAGCTGCAGAATGCGGTCGCCGAAATGGTGGTGTGTACCGAACAGGTCAGCGCCGAGCGCTATGCCGCCGAACAGCTGCAATTGAGCCGGGCGGAAGAAAAACTGAAGCTGGAAACCCGGCTTCGCGACATGGCCGCGCAGCGGGCCGATGCCGATGCCGCATATGTGCAACTGGCAAAAAAGAAAATCGATGCCGAGCAAGCTGAACTGGATAACATCCACCAGCGCAACCAAGCCGAGCAATGCGCGGTACAGGCATCCGAGAACCGGGCCAGGCTCGAACAGGAGAAGGTCAAGCTGGTCCGTGAAAGGGAGTCGGTTGACAATGCGATCGCACTCACGCTGGAAGAGAAGCTCCGCAAGGAACAACAACTCATCGCATTGGTGAATTCGAAGCTGGAAGCCGAACAGGCTGAAATCCTGGCGCTGGATGCGCGTACCGCCGCCGAGTCGCTGGCGGCGAGCGAGAGCGAAGCGCGGATGGTTGCCGCCCAGCAAGCTGAAATGGCCGCGCTGGCCAGAGCCGAAGCGGAACGCGCCGCTGCCGATTCCTTCCTGCAGCGCAAGATACTCGAGGAACAGGCCAGGGCGGATGCCGAGGCCTGCGAACGCGAACATAACCTGGCTTACGAGGCAGCCAGGCATCGCACCAACAAGGCGAAGGAGATGGCGAGAGTCGAGTCTGAACGCAAACTCAAGGCGGAACAGGATGCCGCTGCCGTATTGCGGTCACAGGCCGACGCCGACAGACAAGCTGCACAGCATCAGGAACAGGCCATCGTATCGCTGCGCCAGGCTGAACTGAAAGCCAGGGAGCGCCTGGACCACGAGATGGCGGCCAGCCAGGCCGCGGCAAGCAAACTGCAAACCGAGTCGGATCTGGCCGCACTGGCCGAACAGCGGGCTGCAGCAGAAATCGAGGCGGCGCGCGCAGTTGAGCTCAAGCTGCAGGCGGAAGCCAAACAGCTCGCAGTGGCGAACGAGCGTATTGTGCTGGAGCAGCAGGCACGCCATGTCGCAGAACACCAGGCTGAAATCGAGGCGCAGACAATCGCCGAGATCGAGGCGCGCATGGAGGTTGAATTGCGCGCGATCAATGCGGACAACGAACGTCTGGAGCTCGAGGTCCGCACCCATGAAATGGCCAAAGAGACGGATAAGCTCAATGAACAGGCCGTTCAAACCGCACGCAAGCTGGAACAGGCGGAGGCCAGAGCCCTGAACATCGCCAAGGTTCGCACCGAGGCCGAAAGCGAGGCACTCAAGGCGGAGGAGGCAAGGATACACGCAGAAGCAATTGCTGCCGTGGCATTTCGCAAGCGGATTGCCCCAGCAGTGCTTGCCCGCGAGCAGGCAGCAAGCAATGCAGAAAATATGGCAAAGCAGCGCATCGAGGATGAAAACAAGGCTGCCGAAACCGAGATGGAACGCGCCCGCCGCGAAGAGCTTGCCACACTGGCCGCGAAAAAGCGCAGCGAAGTCGCGGCGCTGGCAATTTCCGTAGCCGAGCAGCGTGAGCAGCTTGAAATGCAATTGCTGGTGCAGCAGCAGCGGCACCTTGACCAGGAGCGTCAATTGCAGGCACAAGTCATGCAGCGCAAGTCGCTTGCAGATGAAGCGGAGTCGCTGTTGCAGTCCCGTCTGGATGAGGAGCGCCGGGCAGTGATGGCCACACAACAGAACATTGCTGCAGAACAAGCGGCGATCGCGCGTTCCAGTGGCCTGGCCGATTCGGCCAACCGCCAGGCTGAGGAATCGAGACGCCTGATCGAGGAGGCGAATGAACAACGGGTTGCGCAGGAACAGCGGGCTGCCCTGTCAGAGCAGGCACAACTGCAAGCCGAGCAGGCTGCGTGCAAAGCTGCTCAGGCGCGTGCCGACATTGCCGAACAAGCACGGCGTTATGCTGAGCAACAGCTTGCCGCACTTGACGAAGTCGGGAATGCGCGGCTGCATGCGCAAATCGTTCATACGCGCGCTGAAGTGATGACACGGCGCCTGATGATAGGCCTGGACAAGATCAGGCAAATCGGCACGCCGTGGAAAGTGGGGGGAATGATCGCCGCCATGATCCTGGTCGGATTTTCCTTGAAGATCGATACCATACAGCCTGCTGTGGTCGGTCAACCTGTTCGCAACGGGATGGCACGCACGGACAAGAATGTGTCTGCCAATCAGGACGGGCAGGGCGGGTTAAAATCCGAAGACGCCAGCCGGACCACGAATCTCGTGCTGGGCAATCTGAAATTAACCGATCATTTGGGAGATTAACAATATTATGCGTTGCATGATCGCAGGCATTTGCGGAAGAACGGCGACCATCCGCGGATCACGGAGTGACAAATGACGGTTGTCGCTGTGTTCAATCAAAAGGGCGGGGTCGGCAAAACCACCACCTGCCTGAATGTGACAGCTGCACTGGAGATATTGCAGCAATTCCCGATCGCGCTGGATATCGATCCGCAGGCGCACCTGACCCTGTCGTCTGGGATCAAATCGATTGCCCCGGATACCGGTTTGGTCGAATTCTTCAAAAACAAAACCCCGCTGCAAAATTTGCTGCATGAAACGCCGCGCGGCTGGCAGATCATTCCCTCATCGCTGGAACTGGCCAAGGTAGACGCGCTGTACGGCAGCGATGCGAAGGCGGCAACCCTGCTCAAGCAGGGCTTGAGAGAAGATTTGGCGCTATCCGGCGCCCCTATCCTGATCGATTGCTGTCCGATGCTGGGCGTGCTGACGCTCAACGCTTTGCTGGCGTGCGACCGGGTGCTGATCCCGGTGTCTGCGGATTATCTTTCCCTGCAGGGCGTGTATCGCCTGGACAGTGCGCTCAATGTGCTGGAAAAAAAATTGCAGCGCAGTCTGGAACGGCGCATTGTGGTCACGCGCTTCGATTCGCGGCGCAAGCTCTCATACGACATCTACGACAAACTCAAGGAACGCTACGGAACGCTGGTCTGCAACACGCGCATAGGCGAAAACGTGGCGCTGGCAACCAGTCCGATGCATCACGTGGACGTGTTTGCCTATGCGGAGCACAGTCCCGGCGCGGCGGACTATATGGCGTTGACCAAGGAATTGCTGGACACCGGATTTTTCACCGGTCCGCAATAACGCGGCTGCTGCGATTCACGCCAACCGGGAAGTTCCCCGTGTTCCCATTGCCGCGCCGACCCTTACATGCGCCAGATGAACAGGACGGAGCGATGCATATCATCCACGGTCACGGTTTCATGCGGCGCTTGATCGGGGACCGCAAAGCTGCTGCTGATGAACAGGGTACCGGGACGCATTTCGGCTTGCGCCTTGCGCCAGAGCTTTTCCATCGGCACCGGCGAGAGATAGGCAAACACCACGTCGAATCGCGGCAGATCGCAATCCCAAAAATCACCCCAACGCACGCTGATGTTGCGGCAGCCGCTTAGCCGGATACGCAGCCAACTCCAGAGAAATGGCAGGGGCGCCGCTTCCACGCCGGAATAGGACCCGTCCGGACGGACCGTTGCAAGGTGCGTCAACACCCCGCCCAGACCGGAGCCAAGGTCGAGAAATGCGTAACCACCATCAGTTCCCGGGGCAGGCAACAAGCCCTCCAGCGCATGCCAAACCCTGTCGCTGGAAAGATACAACGGCACCTGGGTGCGAAACGTACCCCAATATACCAGTACCGATATCAGGAATGCGGCAAGGAAAAGGCCGGGCGGCAACCCGGCACCGAGCACCACAACCAGGGCTGGCGCGAACAGCAGTTGTATCGGCAGCCACCAAACGGCGAGCCCGGAAAAATAACTGAACAGTGCGGCCAGCAGCCCGCAAAAGCATGCAAGCAGCATTGGTGAGGTGTTTGTGCCGGCGATTTTAAAAGGCAGCCAGATGAAGAATAGTGCCGTGCATTGGACCAGCAGTGCAGCAATGGAAGGGGGGAGTTTTCTGAATATTTGCCGCATCTGGGTATCAATTTCATCCTGTCCGGAAGGAACCATGATAATCGCGGAACTGAACGAATTATTTCAAGTATTTTTAAGGAAATTTATATTGCATTGATTTTAATAAAATAAATATTTTACTTTTACCCTAAAGTTTTTCCGAATGCTGACGATAACGATCATACAAAGCGAGTGATCGGTGCTGGCCCCCCTTGCAGGTATCCTTCATTAACTTCTACCCTCTTTCTGCCCAATCAGAAAGAGGGTATTTCTTTGTAAGAAAAAACCCTACAAGACCGCATCCGGGATTCGTACAGCAAAATTGGCGAGCTTCCAATTTATTGTTCGCTCCAGTTCAGCAATGATGCGTGCGTCGAAATCGGCTAATCGAGATTGCGATAAGAATAACTTCTGGAATGACGCAGCAATGTTTCAAGGTTATCCGTGCATTAAAGGCTTACAAGGGGAGCTATATGAACATCACACAATTGCAGGAAGGTATACGGGACATTAATCTGACTTATCTGATGCTGGCTCAGCAAATGATCGAGGCGGACAAAGCAGCAGCGATTTTCCGTTTGGGTATCGGACAGGATCTGGTGGAGCTGATTGGGCAGCTTACGCCGCCACAAATCATAAAAATGGCGGCATCCAACATGCTGTTGTGCCGATTCCGTTTCGACGAAAAGCTGTTGCTCAACATGGTGACCGATTACAGCAAGGACCGCATGATGTCCCAGGCACACGCGGCGATCCTGATGTCGGCGCAAACTGTCGAAGAATTAGCTTAGGCGGGCGCGATCATGGCAACCAAAACCGTAGTCGGTGAAGCCCAGCAGGTGAAGATCGCGATCGACCTGATCGAAATGGGCGCGCGCCTGCAATTGCTGCAGGAAGAAACTTCGCTGAGCCGCGAGCGCCTGCTCAGACTTTACAAAGAAGTAAAGAATGAGTCACCGTCCAAGGGAATGCTGCCTTACTCGACCGATTGGTTCATGAGCTGGCAGCCGAATATCCATTCGTCCCTGTTCATGGACATACACCAGTTCCTGGTCAGGAATGCCGGGATCGAGGGTGTGCAAGCGCTGATTTCCGCTTATCGACTGTATCTCGACCAGGTGCACGGCATCGAAAACTCGGAACCGGTGCTGAGCATTACCCGCGCATGGTCCATGATCCGTTTCTTCAAGGCCGGCATGCTGCAACTCGTATCCTGCAAGCAATGCGGCGGTCATTTTGTGACGCATGCGGGTGACTTGCATGCCAATTATGTGTGCGGAATCTGTCATGCACCCGCGCGGGCCGGTAAAACAAATGCTGCCAGGAAAATCGCGAACAACTCATTGCAAGCCGCCTGACAAACGGTGTGACGGATGCCGGTGATGCGGTTCCGGATGGCCGGCTGCAACATGTTTCCGGTCCCATGCCGTGAACCGGCCATCGCGGCGCCAAAGTCGCATTCTTGCGATACGGATTTGTTTTAGAATGCACCCGACGTTATCATCACCCGCAATCAGCGGAAGCGTGAGAGGGTTACCCGCAGCATCGCCAGCGATATGTTCGCATTGTTGCGCCCAAGGCAGAAGGGCCGGGGTATCGGCAGCCGGGTATCCAAATATCTCTTTCGTGCGGGAGAATAAAAAACTGGGAGTGAGAGCATGTTAGTGATCATCGGTTATGTGGTGGTGTTGGGCGCGGTATTCGGCGGCTTTGCAATGGCAGGAGGGCACCTCGCTGCCCTGCTGCAGCCGATTGAATTGCTGATGATTGCCGGCGGAGCTGCAGGCGCGTTTCTGGTCGGCAACAACGGCAAGGCGATCAAGGCAACACTCAAAGATCTGCCGAAAGTGCTGAAGGGCAGCAAATACAACAAGAACAGCTACATGGAACTGATGGCGTTGCTGTATGAATTGCTCGGCAAAGTGCGCAAGGAAGGATTGATGTCGATAGAGGGCGATGTGGAACAGCCGGAGGAAAGCCCGATCTTTGCCAAATATCCCCAAGTGCTGAAAGACCATCATGCGATCGAATTCATGACCGACTATCTGCGCATCATGGTCAGCGGCAATCTGAATTCGATGGAAATCGAGAACCTGATGGATGTGGAAATCGATACTCATCATCATGAGTCGATGGTTTCGTCGCATGTCATTGCCAAGCTGGGCGATGGGATGCCTGCATTCGGTATCGTCGCCGCGGTGATGGGTGTGGTGCATACCATGGAATCGGTCGGGGTTCCGCCAGCCGAACTGGGAATGTTGGTGGCGCACGCGCTGGTTGGCACGTTCCTCGGCATTTTGCTGGCTTACGGATTTGTCGGTCCGCTGGCAACACTGCTTGAGCAAAAAGCCGAAGAAGGCACCAAGATGCTGCAGACCATCAAGGTCACGCTGCTGGCCAATCTCAACGGTTATGCGCCGGCGATGGCCGTCGAATTCGGTCGCAAGGCGCTTAATTCGACCGAGCGCCCGGGGTTCCTCGAGTTGGAAGCGCATGTGAAACAAAAACGCTGATGCCGGATTGTCGCAGAGCGGTTTCCGCTTTCAGTCGATCCGCTGCCCGGTTACCCGCCCATCCCTGAATTCTGAATCATGGCCGAAGACAAGAACAAAAGACCCATCGTCGTAAAGCGCATCAAAAAGGTGACCGGCGGCCATCATGGCGGCGCATGGAAGATCGCCTATGCGGACTTCGTTACCGCGATGATGGCGTTCTTCCTGCTGATGTGGCTGCTGGGCTCGACGACAAAGGGCGAACTGAAGGGAATTTCGGAATACTTCAAGACTCCGCTCAAGGTCGCTTTGTTCGGCGGGACCGGAAGCGGCGACAGTTCCAGCATTATCAAGGGCGGCGGACAGGACCTGACGCGCAGCGAGGGCCAGGTCAAGGAGGGTGAACTTCCGCCGGAAAAGAAGATCATCAACCTCAAGGCTGCGCCGGAGGACTATCTCAGGCTTGAGCGCCTCAAGGAAATCGAAAAGCTAAAGGCCCTGAAGGCCAGCATCGAGGACATGATAGACAGCAACGCCAATTTGCAGAAATTCCGCAACCAGATCCTGATCGACATGACCACCGAAGGACTGCGCATTCAGATCGTCGACGAAAAGAACCGGCCCATGTTCAAGAGCGGAAGCGCCCAGCTCGAGCCGTACACCCGGGAAATCCTGCATGCGATCGGCAAGATGCTGAACCAGGTCCCCAACAAGATCAGCCTGTCCGGACACACCGATGCCGCCCCCTACGCCGGCGGCAGCAAAGGTTTCAGCAATTGGGAGCTGTCGGCCGACCGGGCCAATGCGTCGCGCCGCGAATTGATCGCCGGCGGCATGGAGCCGGACAAGATCGTTCGCGTGGTGGGCCTTTCTTCCTCGGTTTTGTTTGATAAAAATAACCCGTTGGATCCGGTCAATCGCCGCATCAGCCTGATTGTGATGAACAAGAAAGCCGAAGAAGCGGCGCAGCATGACGGCGGCGTGGTGAATGCGAATGGCGAGCCGGACGATGCCGAGAACGGCGATACCATCCAGAAAACCCTGGGGGCGGTATCCGGGGTTACGGTTGCGCCGACGGCCGCCCCCGCCGGCAATCCTGTGGCGATGCCCGCGCCTGCGGCACAATAACCCTGCACCCCTTTAAGTTTAAGGCCTTTCTGCTATTTCCCTAGTGAACCATCATTTCGCGCTATACCTTCCCCGCTAATGTGTGCCGGATGCGGCTCATCGCGTATCCCGCTGCTATATTCGAATTCGGGAAATGGCGGGTAATTATTTCCCTGTTCCCCTAAAGAAACTCGGTTTTATGCCGTTAGACTCATTGTGTCTCCGGTTTCGTATTTTGGGATCTCGTTTGACGACAAAGGATTTTTGGGAGGAACAATGATGAATGACTGGTGGAACAGACTTTCTATCAAAAGCAAGCTGCAGATACCTATTCAATTGCTGTTGCTGGTGTTGCTGGTATTTACGCAGCGTGTAGCGATGGATCAGTACAAAAATCATGTCCTTGATGAAGCGAAACAGAAGGCGCTGATTTCCGCCGACGGACTGTTGAACGGGCTGAATGTGATGATGGAAGGCGGGATTATCAGCGATCCCAGCCTGCGCACGCTGATGGTCGATAAAATGGCGGCTTCTACCAATGTACTGGAACTGCGCGTGATCCGCGCCAAGCAGGTGCAGGACCAGTTCGGTCCGGGGCTGCCCTCCGAGCAGGCGGTGGACCAAATGGATCGCGATGCGATCGAAACCAAAAAGGTTCAGAGCGTTATGCTGGTCAAGGATGGCAAGGATGCGTTGCGCGTGGTCGATCCGTTTATCGTCAGCACGAACTTTCGCGGTACCAATTGCCTGAATTGCCACCAGGTCAAGGACGGCTCGGTCAACGGCGCGGGAAGCATCACGGTGGACCTGACCTCGCAATATGCGATGTTGAAGAAGGCGAACTATGCACTGTGGGTCGGGCAACTCATTCTTCAGGTCATCCTGTATTTCGGGATCAGCTGGCTGATCAGTCGGATGATGCGCCCGACCAGCGAATTGCAATCAGCGATGCAGGCAATGCAGGCCAGCGGCGATTTGTCCAGGCGCGTTGTGGTGCGCAGCCAGGACGAGATAGGCAAGACCGCGCAAGCCTTCAATTCACTGATCGAGGGTTTTGCCAAGATCATCCGCCAGGTGGTCAGCGGCGCGACGACGATATCCGGCACCGCGACGCAACTAACCGAGTCTTCAAACAAGATCGCGGAGGGTTCGCAGGCGCAGAGCGAGGCGGCGGCATCGACGGCGGCGGCGGTGGAGCAGATCACCGTGAGCATCAATTCG
>JBAVGB010000073.1:0-48923 GCA_049684555.1 Gallionella sp.
GAAATAATGAAGCCGATGATGTATTTTGCGCTTGTTTCGCTATTGCTGGCAGGTTGCGGGGGCGATGAAATGCAGGATCTGCACGACTTCGTGAAAAATTCAGGTGCAGATATGCGCGGCAAGATAGAGCCGCCGCCCGAAGTGAAACCATACGAATATTTTGCCTACAATAATGCGACAAACCTGCCCGACCCTTTCAAACCGCGCAAACAGGAGTCACGCGCAGGCGGCGGCACAGGTATTAACCAGCCGGACTTCAATCGTCCCAAAGAGGCTTTGGAGGAATTTCCACTCGAAAGCCTCAAAATGGTCGGATATCTTTATATGAACAAAGTGGGTTATGCAGTGATTCGCGCCCCCGATTCCAAACTTTACCGGGTCAAAGCAGGCAATCATATCGGCATGAATTTTGGTTTGATCGAGGATGTCACCGAAACTGAAGTGAATATCAAGGAAACTGTGCAAGACAGTTCCGGTGACTGGACCGAGCGCATGAGCAGTCTGCAGTTAATTGAATGATTAGGAGCAAAATAATGATACAGCTTACTGATACGGCAATAAATTCGTTCTTGGGACGAATCCGCACGAAAGTTGCGGCCCGGTGTGATCGTCCGGTGAGTGCAGGAACATTCTTGCGGCAATGCCGATTCAGGATCCAATCGAATCAACCTGGAGATGACAAAAGCAATCTTTCTAGGATTGTAAAGAACGCAGTTCAATTAACGGGCATGCTTATCACTTTTTTTGTATTTGTCCCTCAAGTAAATGCCGATGAACTGAACAGCATTTCAGCACTGAGTCTCAGCACCGGTAATGGAGTAACGGTTATCAAGGTTGAATTGAAGCAGCCACTGGCAAAATTGCCAGCCGCATTTACCATCAATACACCGCCACGCATTGCCTTCGATTTTCCGAATACCGCAAATGGTACGGGAAAATCGGTTCAGGATTTCAGCGCAGGAAATTTGCGCAGCGCCAACATTGTCCAGGCTGGCAACCGTACGCGTTTGGTAGTCAATCTTGACCAAATGCTGACCTACGACAGCAAAATTGATGGCAAAAATCTGATGATAACCTTGCATGAGAAATCACCCGATTTAATGGCCAGCAAAACCTCGCGGTTCGCCGAGGCAAAAGAAGGTGCTCAGAAGCATGAGTTGCGTGATATAGATTTCCATCGCGGCGCTAATGGCGAAGGTCGCATTGAAGTCGATCTCTCCGATCCAGGCATCGGAATTGATATAAAACAACAGGGTACTTCATTGATTGTGAACTTCCTTAATACCAGCCTGCCGCGCAATCTGCAGCGCAAGCTCGATGTGGTCGATTTTGCGACTCCGGTTCAAGGAGTGGATACCTTTGCGCAGGGCGACAACGTGCGCATGGTGATCGAGCCCAAGGGCAACTGGGAGGATTCGGCGTACCAGACCGATGACAAATTCATCGTTGAAGTGAGGCCTGTCGCCGCCACTGCGGAACCCGGCAAGGGTGGTGCGCCGCGCTATACGGGCGACAAGCTGACATTGAATTTCCAGAAGATCGACGTTCGCGAAGCTCTGAATGTGATCGCCGATTTCACCGGAACGAACATGGTGATCAGCGATACGGTGAGCGGCAACATCACGCTGCGACTGAAGGATGTGCCTTGGGACCAGGCGCTCGACATCATCCTGCAAAGCCGCGGACTGGATATGCGCAAGATTGGGAATGTGATACAGGTCGCGCCAAGAGCCGAGATTGCGGCCAAGGAAAAACTGGAATTGACTTCGCGCCAGGAAATTTCCGAGTTGCAAGATCTGCGCACCGAGAGTTTCCAGATCAGCTATCAAAAAGCCGACGCAATCGCCGCGCTGTTGACGAGCGACAAGCAGCGTATCCTGTCCAAACGCGGGAGCGCTGTGGTTGATGCGCGCACCAATACCCTGTTCGTCCAGGACACTTCCGACCGTCTGGAGGAAGCGCGCAAGTTGATCAAGCAAATTGATGTGCCGGTACGCCAGGTGATGATCGAAGCGCGCATCGTTGAAGCGACGGACGACTTCAGCAAGAATCTGGGAGTTAATCTCGGGTATAGCTCCAATGACTCGTTTAACGTGGGTAATGCACAGGGAAATATAGGTGCAAGTACCGCAGTAATGGGTGCAGGAAACAATGCGAACCTGACTGCCACGTCCCCGTCGGTCACCGCACCCAACGTTAATTTGCCCTCTGCTGGTACTGCCGGCACATTTTCGATGCTGCTGTTCAACAGTTCGATGAGCAAAATACTGTCACTGCAATTGACCGCGCTGGAAACCGACAGCAAGGGCAAGATCATTTCCAGTCCGCGTGTCGTGACCTCTGACCAGACCGCGGCCACGATATCGTCCGGTACCGAGATCCCCTACCAGCAGGCCAGCAGCAGTGGTGCGACGAACGTGGCGTTCAAGGACGCGACGCTTAGTTTGACGGTCAAGCCGCAAATCACCCCGGATGACAATATCATCATGGATATCCAGGTCAACAAGGATTCGGTCGGACAATTGTATGCGGGTGTACCCAGCATCAATACCAACAAGGTAACCACCCAGGTGCTGGTGGAAAACGGCGGTACGGTAGTGATCGGTGGCGTATATACCCAGCAGCAAAGCGATGGCGTGAACAAGGTGCCGTTGCTCGGGGATGTTCCGTTGCTGGGCTATTTGTTCAGAAGTAATTCAAAGCTAGATAACAAGGATGAACTTCTGGTTTTCATCACACCCAAGATCATCAAGGATGCAATGAGTTTGCGGTAAGGGAACGCAGCCAAATGTAGCAATGAGTGATTTTTCAAAAGCCCGGGCTGTCCGGGCTTTTGTTTTTATCGTTTACAATATCTGGTATGCACACCGACCAAGAGAACATGAATACCGGCATAAGCCCGGCAAACAGCCGCAAGCTGGTTTCGGGCAACCTGATTCTGGTAGGTATGATGGGCTCTGGTAAAACTACGATGGGACGGGCGCTGGCAAAGCATCTCGGCAAGGATTTTGTGGACAGCGATGAGGAAATTGTAAAGCGGACCGGCGTGACGGTTCCGCACATCTTCGATGTGGAAGGCGAGGCCGGATTTCGCCAGCGAGAAACCACGGCAATCCGGGAATTGACGGGGCGCTGCAACATGGTGCTGGCAACCGGCGGCGGAGCGGTACTGGACGGGCATAACCGCACGATGTTGCAACAGAACGGAATCGTCATATATCTCAAGGCCAACGCGCACGATTTATGGCAACGCACACGCCACGATCGCAATCGCCCGTTGCTGCAGACCGATAATCCCTATGCCAGGCTGGTTGAACTGTTTCAGCAGCGCGACCCGCTCTATCGGCAAGTGTCGGATATCATCGTGCAAAGCGGCAAGCAGAGCGCGCATGCCCTGATGTTGCGCCTGGTGGATGAAATCGATGCATTCAAAAGACATATCATTGGAACTGAACCAGCATGCAGACATTGACGGTAGGCTTGGGCGAACGCAGTTATCCGATACACATCGGCAGCGGCCTGCTCGACCAGGCAGCATTGTTGCAGCCCGCCATTCCGCGCAGGCGTGTCGCCATCGTGTCGAATACCACGGTCGCACCGCTATATATGGCGAAGCTCAGGCTAACCTTGCAAAGCATCGGAGTCGGCAGCGAAGAAATTATTCTGCCGGACGGGGAGGCATTTAAAAATTTCGAGACTTTGAACCTGATCTACGACGCGCTGCTGAGCAAACGTTGCGAGCGCAGCACGCCGCTGATCGCGCTTGGCGGCGGAGTGATCGGCGACATGACAGGCTATGCGGCTGCGACCTATCTGCGCGGTGTCCCGTTTATCCAGATACCGACGACGCTGCTGGCGCAGGTGGATTCCTCAGTTGGCGGCAAGACCGGCATCAATCACCCGCTGGGCAAGAACATGATAGGCGCGTTCTACCAGCCGCAACTGGTTCTGGCCGATACCGATACCTTGAATACCCTGCCCGACAAGGAATTGTCGGCAGGCCTTGCCGAGGTCATCAAGTACGGCCTGATCCGCGACCTGCCGTTTCTGGCATGGCTGGAACAGAACATGGACAAGCTGCTGGCTCGGGATACTGACACGCTTCAATACGCGATCGCGCGCAGTTGCCAGAACAAGGCCGAGGTGGTTGCGAAGGATGAGCGCGAAAGCGGCGAACGTGCGCTGTTGAATCTGGGACATACTTTCGGGCATGCCATCGAGTCCGGCATGGGCTACGGCAACTGGCTGCATGGTGAAGGCGTCGCTGCAGGCACAATCATGGCGGCTGATTTGTCGCAGCGCCTCGGATGGATCAGCACGCAGGATGTGGCGCGTATCCGCAGGCTGTACGAGCGAGCCGGGTTGCCGGCGGTCGCTCCCGATCTGGGAGCGGACAAGTATCTGGAACTGATGGGTTTGGACAAGAAAGTGGAAGGCGGCAAGATGCGCTTCGTATTGCTCAAGCAAGTCGGCCATGCAGTGGTTTATGGCGAGGTGCCCGAGAAGCTGTTGCGGCAGACGCTGGAAGCGTGCGTGCATGGGTGATCTCGCCACTTACGCGGTTTCTGAGAACAACACGCGCGGCAGGAAGATAACCGAGGACGCACCGCAGGGGCGCAGCCAATTCCAGCGCGACCGCGACCGTATCATCCATTCCGGCGCGTTCCGCCGGCTCGAATACAAGACCCAGGTATTCGTCAATCACGAAGGCGACCTGTTCCGCACCCGCCTGACCCACAGCATCGAAGTGGCTCAGATTGCGCGCTCCATCGCGCGGCGTTTGCGGCTGAACGAAGATCTCGCCGAAGCGATCTCGTTGGCGCATGACCTCGGGCACACGCCGTTCGGCCATGCCGGTCAGGAGGCGCTGAATGATTGCATGAAGGTATATGGCGGCTTCGAGCACAACCTGCAATCGTTGCGCGTTGTGGACAAGCTGGAAGAACGTTATGCCGCGTTCGACGGCTTGAATCTGTGCTTTGAAACCCGCGAGGGCATCCTCAAGCATTGCTCGGCGGATAACGCCGCGAAACTGGGCGACGTCGGAGAACGTTTCCTGAACAAGCGCCGACCCTCGCTGGAAGCGCAAGTCGCCAATCTTGCCGACGAGATCGCCTACAACAATCACGACGTGGATGACGGTTTGCGTTCCGGTTTGATCACGCTGGAGCAACTGGAAGAGGTACCGCTGGTCGCAGCACAACTGAATGAAGTACGTCAGGCCTATCCCGGTCTGCCGGAACGGCGCATGGTGCATGAGACCGTCCGGCGCATGATCAACACACTGGTGACAGACCTGATCCGCCAGAGCGAGTCCAATATAACCTTGCAAGCACCGGCTGAGCTGGACGATGTGCGCAGCGCCCCGGCACTGATAGCATACAGCGCGGGAATGAATGAACAGCAACGCTCGCTGAAGAACTTTCTGCGCATACACTTGTACCGCCATTACCGCGTGCTGCGCATGAGCGCCAAGGCGCAGCGCATCATCGGCGACCTGTTCGGCATCTTCATGGCAGACAGCCGCCTGTTGCCGCCGCAATTTCAGAGCTTGGCCCAGCATGACCGTGCCCGAGCTGTTGCAGACTATATTGCCGGCATGACGGATCGTTATGCCATCCGCGAACATCGCCGCATCTTTGCAGTCGAAGAATCAGTGTAACTACAGTGGCCAGTCCAGCAGGGGCGGTTGCCCATCATCACCAGACAAGGTAGAATTTCCGCCCTTTCGCTTTTGAATTTTGATGTGGCGACATGTGTCGCCATTTTTTGGCTTGATTGATTTTGACGGGTGGATGTAGATGGTGAACGCCGCGAGTAACAATTCCTTACCGATGCAGCAGGGCTTGTACGATCCGCGCCAGGAGCGCGATGCCTGTGGAGTGGGCTTTGTGGCCCATATCAAGGGCAAGCAAAGCCATGACATGATCAGTCAGGGTTTGCAGATTCTGAAAAATCTGACCCATCGCGGAGCGGTGGGTGCCGACCCGCTGGCCGGCGACGGTGCGGGCATTTTGCTGCAAATACCCGACCAGTTCCTCCGCGATGAGATGGGCTGGGGCAAAATAGAACTGCCACCCGCGGGCGAATACGGGGTCGGGATGCTGTTCCTGCCGCGCGATGCGGGCGCGCGTGCCGCTTGCGAGGGAATCGTCGCCGAAAAGATTGCCGCCGAAGGCCAGTCTGTGCTCGGCTGGCGCGACGTGCCGGTGGATAGCTCGGGCCTGGGCGAGAGCGTCAAGAAGGTCGAACCCGTGGTGCGCCAGGTGTTCATCGGGCGCGGCAAAAACTGCAAGGACCAGGACGCGTTTGAGCGCAAGTTGTTCGTGATCCGCAAGACCATGGAACATGCGGTAAGCCATCTGGCCGATTGTCAGCGTAAGGGTTTCTATTGCCCTTCCCTGTCGTCGCGCACCATCGTTTACAAAGGCATGCTGCTGGCCAATCAGGTTGGCAAGTATTACCTTGATCTGCAGGACTCCAGGGTGGTCAGCGCGCTGGCGCTGGTGCACCAGCGATTCTCCACCAACACATTCCCGACCTGGGATCTGGCCCATCCGTTCCGCATGATCGCGCATAACGGCGAGATCAACACCGTGCAAGGCAACGTGAACTGGATGACCGCGCGCCATGCCGCGATGTCTTCCAGGCTGCTCGGAGAAGACCTGGAAAAGTTGTGGCCGCTGATCGTGGATGGCCAGTCTGACTCCGCCTGTTTCGATAACGCGCTGGAATTGCTGGTGGCGGGCGGATATTCGCTGCCGCATGCGATGATGCTGCTGATACCCGAAGCTTGGGCCGGCAATCCGCTGATGGACGAGGAACGCCGCGCTTTCTACGAATACCATGCCGCGCTGATGGAGCCGTGGGACGGGCCCGCAGCCGTTGCATTTACCGACGGTCGCATGATCGGCGCGACACTGGACCGCAACGGGCTGAGACCGGCGCGCTACCTGATCACCGACGATGACCTGGTGCTGATGGCTTCCGAGATGGGCGTGCTGGACATCCCGCAGCACAAGATCGTCAAGAAATGGCGTTTGCAGCCCGGCAAGATGTTCCTGATCGACATGCAGGCCGGGCGTATCGTCGACGATGGCGAACTGAAGAACCAGCTCGCCGCGGCCAAGCCATACCGCCAGTGGATCGAACAATCCCGCTATTTTCTGGGCGACCTGCCGGATGTGGCGGGCAAGCTGAAACTGAACGCGTCGCTGCTGGATACCCAGCAGGCTTTCGGCTATTCCCAGGAAGACATCAAGTTCATCCTGACCCCGATGGTCAATGCCGGCGAAGAGCCGACCGGTTCGATGGGTACCGATGCCGCCCTTGCGGTATTGTCGAACAGGAGCCGCTCGTTCTACGATTATTTCCAGCAGTTGTTCGCGCAGGTGACCAACCCGCCGATTGATCCGATCCGCGAAGAGATCGTGATGTCGCTGACCTCGTTCATCGGCCCCAAACCCAACCTGCTCGGCATCGATGAGACCAAACCGATGCTGCGCCTGGAAGTGCACCAGCCGGTGCTGTCGAACGACGATATTGCGAAGTTGCAAAATATTGACCAGCTCACACAGGGCCGTTACCGATCGCTGGTGCTGGATATCACCTATCCGGTTTCGCTGGGCGCGGCCGGTTGCGAGGTTGCGGTCCAGGCATTATGTGCCTCGGCCGACCGGGCCGTGTCCGATGGCTACAACGTGCTGATCCTTTCCGATCGGGCGATGTCCGCGAAGCGAGTGGCGATCCCAGCGCTGGCGGCCTGTTCCAAGGTGCACCATCACCTGGTGCAGGCCGGGCTGCGAACCAACACCGGACTGGTGATGGACACCGGCTCTGCGCGCGAGGTGCATCACTTCGCCCTGCTGGCCGGATACGGCGCCGAGGCAGTTTGTCCTTGGCTGGCATACGAAACCATCTCGGCATTGAACCTGCCCGCGAAGGTGGATGCAAAGGCACCCGCAAGGGGTACGCCGGCGGGTGCCCCGCCGCATCGCGGCGACCCTTCCGCAGAAGCCAAGAAACGCTATATCAAGGCAATCAACAAGGGGTTGATGAAGGTGATGTCCAAGATGGGTATCTCCACTTACCAATCATACTGCGGCGCGCAGATATTCGAGGCGATCGGGCTGAATGCCGGATTCGTCGCCGACTATTTCACCGGTACCGCAACACAGATCGAAGGCATCGGCTTGACCGAAGTGGCCGAAGAATCGATACGCACGCATCACAGCGCCTTCGGCAACGACCCGGTACTGGCGAATGCACTCGACGCAGGCGGCGAATATGCATGGCGAGTGCGTGGCGAAGAGCACATGTGGACGCCCGATACCATCGCGAAACTGCAGCACGCGACGCGCACCAACAATGCCGCGACCTACAGGGAATATGCGCAGCTGATCAACGAGCAAAGCACCAAGCTGAAAACCCTGCGCGGGCTGTTCGAGATCAAACCGGCCGGTGCGGCCGTGCCGCTGGCCGAAGTCGAACCTGCCAGGGAGATCGTCAAGCGTTTCGCGACCGGCGCGATGTCGCTGGGTTCGATCTCGACCGAGGCGCATACCACGCTGGCCATCGCGATGAACCGCATTGGCGGCATGTCCAACACGGGCGAGGGCGGCGAAGACGCGGCCCGCTACAGGATACTGAAGGGCGGCGAAATGCTTTCCGACATCATCGGCAAGAACCGCATCGCAAGCGACCGCGAACTGAAGGCAGGAGACTCCCTGCGCTCGCGCATCAAGCAGGTGGCTTCGGGCCGCTTCGGCGTGACCGCCGAGTACCTGGCCAGTGCCGACCTGATCCAGATCAAGATGGCGCAGGGCGCCAAGCCCGGCGAAGGCGGGCAGTTGCCCGGCCACAAGGTATCCGAGTACATCGCCAAGCTGCGCTTCTCGGTGCCCGGCGTCGGGTTGATCTCGCCGCCGCCGCACCACGACATCTATTCCATCGAGGATCTGGCGCAGCTGATTCATGACCTGAAGAATGCGAATCCGTTCGCTGCGATTTCGGTGAAGCTGGTATCCGAAGTGGGCGTGGGTACGGTCGCCGCGGGTGTGTCCAAGGCCAAGGCCGACCATATCACGATATCCGGCCATGACGGCGGCACCGGCGCATCGCCGATCTCCTCGATCAAGCATGCCGGCACACCCTGGGAGCTCGGCTTGTCCGAGGCGCAGCAAACGCTGGTGCTGAACCAGCTGCGCGGCCGCGTAGCATTGCAGGTGGACGGACAGATCAAGACCGGCCGGGACGTGCTGATCGGCGCGTTGCTGGGCGCGGATGAATTCGGCTTCGCGACTGCGCCGCTGGTGGTCGAAGGCTGCATCATGATGCGCAAATGCCATCTCAACACCTGCCCGGTCGGCGTCGCCACCCAGGATCCGGAGCTGCGCAAGAAATTCACCGGCCAGCCGGAGCACGTCGTGAACTACTTCTTCTTCGTGGCGGAAGAGGTGCGCGAATTGATGGCGCAGATGGGCATACGCGGGTTCGATGAGCTGATCGGGCGCAGCGACCTGCTCGATGTGAAACACGGCATCGCGCACTGGAAGGCACAGGGCCTGGATTTCTCCAGGGTGTTCCATCAGCCGGACGTGGCCGCCAGCGTGGCGCGACGCCACGCGCAGAGCCAGGATCACGGCCTCGAAAAAGCGCTCGACAGGGAACTGGTCGCGCAGGCCGGGAACGCACTGGAAAACAGGCAGGCGGTGGTCATTGAAAGCAGGATAAGCAATGTCGACCGGACCGCCGGCACCATGCTGTCGTACGAGATCGCCAGGCGTTACGGCCAGGCCGGCCTGCCCGACGATACCATCAAGGTGAAATTCACCGGCACCGCCGGGCAGAGCTTTGCCGCATTTCTGGCGAAGGGGATTTCATTCGAGTTGCGCGGCGAAGGCAACGACTATGTGGGCAAGGGTCTGTGCGGCGGGCGCATCAGCATCATGCCGCCTGCCGAATCCAGGCTGGTCACGCACGAGAACATCATTGTCGGCAACACCGTGATGTACGGCGCGACATCCGGCGAGTGTTATTTCTCCGGCGTGGCGGGCGAGCGTTTCGCGGTGCGCAACTCCGGCGCGATCGCGGTGGTGGAAGGGTTGGGCGACCACGGCTGCGAATACATGACCGGCGGCATGGTGATCGTGCTGGGCCAGACCGGGCGCAACTTCGCGGCAGGCATGTCCGGCGGCGTCGCGTATGTGCTGGACGAGGACGGCGGTTTTGAAAAGCGCTGCAATCTGTCCATGGTGGCGCTTGAGCCGGTCCCGTCCGAGGTCGAGGCAAGCGAGACCGGCGAAGTGGAAGCGCATGGCCGCGTGCATTTCAACCATCTCGACAAAGCCGATGAACACGCGTTGCGCGAGCAGATCGAGAAGCACCTGCGCTACACCGGCAGCCCGCGTGCCAGGCAGATACTGGACCACTGGCAGGTTTACCTGCCCAAATTCACCAAGGTGATGCCAACCGAATACCGGCGCGCACTGCAGGAGATGGCGGCACAACAAGTCAAGCAGAAGGAGGCCGCATAATGGGCAAGCCAACCGGATTCATGGAGTTCAAGCGCCTCAGTGAAGCCAGCCTGCCCGTGGCGGAGCGGCGCAGGAACTACCGGGAGTTTGTACTGCACCTGACCGATGACCAGGCGAAGATACAGGGCGCGCGCTGCATGGACTGCGGCATCCCGTTCTGCACCACCGGTTGCCCGGTCAACAACATCATCCCGGACTGGAATGACCTGGTATATCGCGGCAACTGGCGCGAAGCGCTGGACGTGCTGCATTCGACCAACAATTTCCCCGAATTCACCGGGCGCATCTGCCCCGCGCCGTGCGAAGCGGCATGCACGCTGAACATCAACAACGACGCGGTGGGCATCAAGTCCATAGAGCACGCGATCATCGACAAAGGCGGCGAAAACGGCTGGGTCGTGCCGCAGCCGGCTTCGAGCAAGACCGGCAAGAAAGTCGCGATCGTCGGTTCCGGCCCCGCCGGGCTGGCCGCCGCGCAACAGCTCGCGCGCGCCGGGCATAGGGTGACCGTGTTCGAGAAAAACAGCCGCATCGGCGGATTGCTGCGCTACGGCATTCCCGACTTCAAGCTCGACAAGCGCTTGATCGACTGGCGCATGGCGCAGATGCAGGCCGAAGGCGTCGAGTTCAGGACCTCGGTATTTGTCGGCAAGGGCGCCCCTGCAGGGAATATCGCCAATGATGCCGTCAAAACCATCAGCCCCGCCGAGTTGCTGAAGAAATTCGATGCGGTGATCCTGTCGGGCGGAGCCGAAACGCCGCGCGACCTGCCGGTGCCCGGTCGAGAGCTGAAGGGGGTGCATTTCGCGCTGGAATTTCTGATCCCGCAGAACAAGGAAGTGGAGGCCATGAGGCGGCGTAGCGAAGCTTCCGGGGCGGGAATGGCCTCCTCACACCCGCTCCCGCAATCGGCTGGCTCCGCCAGTAACGTGTCGCGGGATGTGGCGGGGGACGGCAAGAATCCGATCTCGGCCGCGGGCAAGCATGTGGTGGTGATCGGCGGCGGCGACACCGGCTCCGATTGCGTGGGTACCTCGAATCGCCACGGCGCGCTGTCAGTCACCCAGTTCGAGGTGATGCCGCGTCCGCCGGAGCATGAGAACAAGTCGCTGGTCTGGCCGAACTGGCCGATCAAGCTGCGCACCTCGAGCTCTCACGAGGAAGGCGCGCAGCGCGACTGGTCCATCGTCACCCGGGAATTGGTCGGCAATAACGGCAAGGTCGAGAAGCTGCGCGCGGTGCGCGTGGAATGGAAGGACGGCAAGATGCACGAGATCCCCGGTAGCGAATTCGAGATCAAGGCCGATCTGGTGCTGCTGGCAATGGGCTTCGTCAGCCCGGAGCAGAAGGTGCTGGAAGCGTTCGGCGTGGAAAAGGACGCGCGTGGCAACGTCAAGGCCGACACTGAAAATTACCGCACCGACAGGGACAAGGTATTTGCCGCAGGCGACATGCGCCGCGGGCAATCTCTGGTGGTGTGGGCGATACGCGAGGGCCGCCAGTGCGCGCGCGCCGTCGACGAGTTTTTGATGGGATCATCGGTTTTGCCCCGTTGACCCCGGCCACCGTCCCGCCAGACACGCCTGTGCCGGGCTTCACGAAGCAGCAGGGCGAGTTTAGTGCCGCTTCCGAATTTAATTAAAAAGAGAAAAATGAATTTCAAGCTGAAAAACGACACCTTCCTGCGCGCGCTGCTGCGCCAGCCCACCGAATACACCCCGATGTGGATGATGCGCCAGGCCGGCCGTTTCCTGCCGGAATACCGCGAGACGCGCAAGCGTGCCGGCAGCTTTCTCGGCCTGTGCAAGAACCCGGACTTCGCGACGGAAGTCACGCTGCAGCCGCTGGACCGTTACCCGCTCGACGCGGCAATCCTGTTTTCCGACATACTCACCGTACCCGACGCGATGGGGCTGGGCCTGTACTTTTCCGACGGGGAAGGGCCGAAGTTCGAGCGCCCTTTGCGCGACGAAGCCTCGATCAAGGCATTGCGCGTCCCCGATATCGGCAAGGATTTGAGATACGTCACCGATGCCGTTTCGCAGATCCGCAAGGCGCTGGATGGCCGCGTGCCGCTGATCGGATTTTCGGGCAGTCCGTTCACGCTGTCCTGCTATATGGTGGAGGGTGGCGGCAGCGACGATTACGCCAGAGTGAAGACGCTGATGTACAACGAACCCGGGCTGATGCACCACCTCCTGGAGGTGACTGCGCAGGCCGTGATCGCTTACCTGAATGCGCAGATCGAAGCCGGCGCGCAGGCCGTGATGATCTTCGACTCATGGGGCGGGGTGCTGTCGCATGCGGCGTTTCACGAATTCTCGCTGGCCTACACGCAGCGCATCGTTGCCGGCCTGATCAAGGAGAAAGACGGTTTGAGGATACCGTCCATCGTGTTCACCAAGGGCGGCGGGCTGTGGCTGGAGAGCATCGCCAATACCGGCTGCGATGCAGTCGGGCTGGACTGGACCATAGATATCGGCAGCGCGCGCCAGCGCGTCGGCAACAAGGTTGCGCTGCAGGGCAACATGGATCCTGTCGTGCTGTTTGCCTCTCCCGCGGCCATCCGCACCGAAGTGGAACACATCCTGGGGAGCTACGGATTCGGCAGCGGCCATGTCTTCAACCTGGGCCATGGTATCTCGCAGCATACCAACCCGGAACACGTGGCAGCGCTGGTAGCGTCGGTGCACGAGCTCAGCAAGAAGTATCACTGAGCGTTTGAACAGTTTTAATAAAAAGCCGCGGGTATTTCCTGCGGCTTTCGCATTTCTGCGACAATCCCCCTGTTGAATGCCCGAATAAATATGTCCATCGTCCGAGTCGCCGTTGATGTGCCGCTTCCCACCCTGTTCGATTACTCGGTGGCCGAAGGTATTGCTGTTGCAACCGGACAACGTGTGATCGTGCCGTTCGGTCCGCGCCGGATGGTCGGCGTGGTGATGGAGTGCGTTGCCGCTACGGATGTGCCGCCCGAGCGCATAAAGGCAGCGTCGCCGCTGCATGACAGCTTGCTGCTGTCCCGGGAATTGCTCGACCTGCTGCGTTTTTGCAGCGACTATTATCGCTATCCGATCGGACAGACCATACATTCCGCGCTGCCGGCACGCTTGCGTTCCGATAAACCGGTCATCAATAAGCCGGCTTTGAATTACCGGCTGAGCGTGAGCGGAGCGGTACTAGATCTGGCAACGTTCCCCAGGCGCAAAGTGGTGCAGCGGCGCATTCTTGCCAGGCTTGCGGAGCAAACGTGCAGTCTCGCGCAGCTTAAAAGCCTTTCGCCGACGGCAGTCAAACAACTACAGTCGCTGCTTCTGGAAGGTTATGTAGAGCAGTGCGGCGAGGAACCATCCACTCCCGGACGCAGATTCGAAAAGACGCACACGCTAACTGGGGAACAGCAGCAGGCGGTCGATGCCGTCACCGCTGCGCACGGCTACGCTTGTTTCCTGCTGCACGGTATCACCGGCAGCGGCAAGACCGAGGTTTATGTGTATCTGATGCACCATATCCTGCAACTGCGCAAACAGGTGCTGTTGCTGGTGCCCGAGATCAATCTGACACCGCAACTGGAAGATTATTTCCGCAGCCGCTTTCCGGACGTGAACATGGTCAGCCTGCACAGCGGGTTGTCCGAGGGCGAACGAATGCATAACTGGCAGCAGGCACAAACGGGAGCGGCACAGGTCGTGCTCGGGACACGCCTGGCGGTGTTTGCCGAACTGCCCGGGCTGGGCCTGATCATTGTCGACGAGGAGCATGACAGTTCATTCAAGCAGCAGGATGGCCTGCGCTATTCGGCGCGAGACGTTGCAATCTTCCGCGCCAGCCAGCGCGGGGTGCCTGTCGTATTGGGTTCGGCCACGCCGTCGCTGGAGAGTTACTATAACGCGCAAAGCGGCCGCTACCGCATGCTCAGGCTCACCGGCCGCGCGCTTGCCGAAGCGCGCCTGCCGGCGGTGCGCAGTATCAATATCAACCAGACCGTGATGCATCACGGCATCAGCGAGAACCTGCTGCGCGAGATCGGGAAGCGCATCGCGAACCGCGAACAGAGCCTGTTGTTCATCAACCGGCGCGGCTATGCGCCGGTGCTGATGTGCAGCGCTTGCGGCTGGCTGTCCGGCTGCAAAAACTGCGCCGGAAAGATGGTGCTGCATTTGCAGGATGGCCGTCTGCGCTGCCATCATTGCGGTTACCAGATACGCGTGCCGCAAGCCTGCCCGGATTGCGGCAATGCCGACCTGCATCCGGTCGGCAGCGGCACGCAGCGCGTCGAAAGCGTATTGCGGGAACGCTTTCCGGATGCACGCATATTGCGCGTGGACAGGGACAGCACGCGCAACAGGCGTGCCTGGCAGACGATGCGCGAGCAGATACATGGCAATGAAGTGGATATCCTGGTCGGCACGCAGATGCTCGCCAAGGGGCACGATTTTCCGGCACTGACGCTGGTCGGCGTGCTCAGTCCCGACAGTGCGCTGTACAGCAGCGATTTCCGCGCCGCGGAGAAACTGTTCGCCCAGCTGGTGCAGGTAGCCGGTCGTGCCGGGCGCGCCGACAAACCGGGCGAAGTGATCATCCAGACCGCCTTTCCGGATCACCCCTTGTTCCGCGCCCTGCAGACCCATGACTTCGAAGGATGGGCCGCTTCGCAGCTGGCCGAGCGGCAGATGGCGGGCTTTCCGCCGTTCATGTATCAGGCCATGCTGCGCGCCGAGGGAAAGCAGGAAAGCGAGGTGTATGGCTATCTGAATGATGCGCGTGCCGCAGGAATCGCACTCCGCCATGAAGTGGATATTCTCGGCGTTGTGCCTGCCGCACTGCCGCGCCGCGCCAATCACCTGCGCGCCCAATTGCTGGTGCAAAGCAAGACCCGCAAGGACTTGCAACAATTCCTGCGTGCCTGGCAACCATCGCTCGATGCGCTAACATCACAAAGACTGCGCTGTTCGCTGGACATCGATCCCCTTGAGTTCTAAAGTGTGCAACCGGGAGTTCTAGAGTGTGCAGCTGGCAATCGAACAGGAAAACCAACATGGCAAGATGTCATTCCGGCGTTTGCCGGTTGAACAACATACGTCTGGCCAATCGGATAACAAATAAATGTCACACAGCGGTCTGATTCAATCTCTCACAGCCATCGTTGGCAACGATGCGGTATTGACCGGTGAACCGGCTGTGCCTTTTTGCACCGACTGGCGCGGACGCTATTCGGGCGATGCACTGGCGGTGGTGTTTCCGGCCAGCACCGGCCAGGTCGCCGAGGTGGTGAAGCTTTGCGCCGCCAGCCGGATCGCAATCGTGCCGCAGGGGGGCAATACCAGTTTGTGCGGGGGGAGCGTCCCGCTTTCTGATGGTGCACAGGTTGTCGTGAATCTGTCGCGCATGAACCGCGTTCGCGACATCGACCCCGCCAATTACAGCATGACCGTGGAGGCCGGATGCAAGCTGGAGGATGTGCGCAACGCGGCCGAGAACAGAAACCGGTTTTTTCCGCTGGGACTGACCGCCACGCAAAAGGTCTGCGAGATCGGCGGCAACCTTTCCACCAATGCGGGGGGCATCAATGTGCTGCGCTACGGCAATACGCGCGATCTGGTCCTCGGGATGGAAGTGGTGCTGCCTGACGGACGCATCTGGAACGGCCTGCGCAGCCTGCGCAAGGATAACTCCGGCTACGACCTGAAACATTTGTTCATGGGTGCGGAAGGCACGCTGGGCATCATCACCGCTGCGGTGCTGAAATTGTTTCCGCGTCCCCAGGCCGAGGCGACGGCATGCCTGGCGGTGCGCGATCCGGCCGTGGCGGTCGCGTTGCTGGCACACCTGCGCGCAAGCTGCGGCGACCGGATCAGCGCCTTCGAGATCATCTCGCGTTCCAGCCTCGAGCTGGTTTGCAAACACATGACCGACACCAGCGAACCGTTCTCCGGCCAGCATGAATGGATCGTCATCACGCAACTGGCCGATGTGCTGTCAACACCGCTGGATGCATCCCTGCGCGACGCGCTGGGATCATTCGGGGCCGGCATCGCCGAGTTCGACGTCTCATCCGACAAAAATCACGCCGAACGCTGGTGGAAACTGCGCAGGAACATCAGCGAGGCGCAGAAGCGCGAAGGCATCAGCATCAAGCACGATGTGTCGGTTCCGGTCAGTCTGGTCGCCGAATTCATCGATCGCGCCGATGCCGCATTGCGCAAAGCCTTTCCGGGCATCCGTATCGTCGCGTTCGGACATATGGGTGACGGCAACATTCATTACAACATCTCGATGCCGGATGCGAGGCAAAACGTGACCTTCATTGAACAGCATGAAGCAACGGTGAACGGACTTGTCTATGCGGTGGTGCGCGAGCTGAACGGCAGCATCAGTGCCGAGCATGGCTTGGGACAGCTCAAGCGCTATGTCATACGCGAATACAAGGACCCGCTGGAACTCGAATTGATGGGTGCCATCAAGCAGGCTCTGGATCCGCACGGATTGATGAATCCCGGGAAAGTAGTGTAGAAACCGGTGAGGTTCATTTCGACCGCAAATTTTGCAATGCAAATAGGAGAAGCACATGGCAGCACAACCCGAGATTACCAACATGGCACTGTTCTGCGATTTCGAGAATGTGGCATTAGGCGTGCGTGATGCGAAATACGCGCAATTCGATATCAAGAAGGTACTGGAACGCCTGCTGCTCAAGGGCAGTATTGTGGTCAAAAAAGCCTATTGCGACTGGGAACGCTACAAGGAATTCAAGGCGACGATGCACGAGGCGGCCTTCGAACTGATCGAGATCCCGCATGTGCGCCAGTCCGGCAAGAACTCGGCCGACATCCGCATGGTCGTGGACGCACTCGACCTTTGCTACACCAAGGCGCATGTGGATACCTTCGTCATCATCAGCGGTGACTCGGACTTCTCGCCGCTGGTTTCCAAGCTGCGCGAGAACAACAAATACGTGATCGGTATCGGCGTGAAGGACTCGACTTCCGATCTGCTCCGTGCCAATTGCGACGAGTTCATCTTCTACGACGATCTGGTGCGCGCCCAGGAAGCCAAACAAAAACGCACCGAGAAAAAAGTCCCGGCGAAGACCGCAACGGGCAAGGCGAAACCGTCTCCGGCGAAGAACGAGGATGACAAACGCCAGGAGGCGCTGGATTTCATCGTCGAGACTGTCGAGGCGCTGATCGCGGAACGCGGCTCGGACGAAAAGATATGGGGCTCGATGGTGAAGACGACCATGCAGCGGCGCAAGCCGGGATTTGCCGAATCCTATTACGGTTACCGCTCGTTCAAGGACCTGGTCGAGGATGCACAGAAGCACAAGTTGCTGGCAGTGGTGCGCGACGAGAAATCGGGGCAGTACACGATACGGTTGCCTGCGGCGGATTGAAGAACAGGCTTATTTTTCGAAAGAATGCTGTAAGCAATTAGCAGCTGCAGCACTGCCAATCCAAGGAGTTTTAAATGATCAAAAAAATGGCAATCGTTCTTGCAATCATCATGCTGGCCATCGTTGCATGGGGTGTGTTTATCGAGGCGGGATCAACAAGGATCATCATCAACGGCCAGGAGCTGGTCGGGCCGCTCAAGGGCGCAATCGGAGCAGCCGGGCTCGTTGTCGGAATGACCGCGCTGTTTTGCGCGGCGATCTTCCTGCTGTTCGTGTTTGCCGGAATCGGCATTTTCGTCCTTGGCGGCGTGATCATTGCCGGGCTCATCCTCGCGGGATGTGCGTTCCCGTTGCTGCTGTTTCTGCTGCTGCCCTTGGCCCTGGTCTGGCTGTTCATTGCGCTTGCCCGTAAATCCGGCACATGACCTGCGGCTGGATCAGGAAGGGTTTTGGCCGTGTCCGGGCACTTTCGGACAGAGCGCTATACATGTAAATATTTTTTGGGAGTTCCACATGGCAATAACGCTCGGGTTTGATGTCTACGGCACGCTGATCGATCTCGATGGCATCATCGCCGCGCTGGAAAGGATTGCCGGCGATAAAGCAGCGGAATTTACCCGTATCTGGCGCGACAAGCAGCTTGAGTATTCATTTCGCCGCGGCCTGATGCAGAATTACGAGAACTTCTCGGTATGCACCGGCGATGCGTTCGATTACACAAGTGCCTTGCTTGATGTCCCGTTCAGTCCGGCGGCCAAGGCGGAAGTCATGTCCGCGTACCGGACATTGCCCGCGTTTGATGACGTTGCGGAAGGATTGGCGCGGGCCAGGCAATCCGGCCACAGGATCTATGCATTCTCGAACGGCAGGGCCGAAGCGGTGGAGACATTGTTGCGGCATGCCGGCATCAGAGAATATTTCATCGGGGTAATCAGCACCGATGAAATGAAGTCCTACAAACCCAACCCGGGCGTATACAGTCATTTCCTGAGAAGGGCGGGCGCTCTTGGCGCCGATGCCTGGCTGGTATCAAGCAATCCGTTCGATGTGATCGGTGCGATTTCTTCCGGAATGCGGGCAGCCTGGGTCAAGCGCTCACCCCAAGCCTTGTTCGATCCATGGGGAATCGAGCCTACCCTTACCATCAAAAGCCTGCTGGACCTGTCCCGGCAAGTCGGAGAACAATGCAGCAGGGCCTGACCCTGCTGGTTATTAAGTCGCCGGGGATGCCGGGCAACGGACTGGGCGGGGAATGATCTATTCCGGGCTGACCTGTATCGGTGAGGTTGTACCTTTGGCCGGCGTGCGCAACAGCAATAGCAACGGCAGCATCATCACAAAATTGACCGTGGCGAACCAGAAGCTGTCTATGTATCCGATGTTCTGGGCCTGGTGCAGCACCTCGCGAGCGGCAATAGCAACGCCCTGCGCATCTTGCGCACCCATGTGCAACGGGGCGAGGTAGGCGTGCAGCGCATCGCTGTACTGGTTGATCTGGCCGCGCAGCAAGTTCCAGTTCTGCTGTGTGTCGCGTGAAAAATAAGTGGCGAGGATGGAAATGCCGAACGAAGAACCAAGCGCGCGAATCAGGCTGTAGATCCCGGCAGCTTCCGCAGCGATCTCCCTGGGCAGCGTGGTGAAGGCGAGCGTGGAGATCGGCACGAAGATCAGCCCCATGCCCACCCCCTGCAGCATCATCGGCACGATCAGGTCGTTTGCCGTGATATCGGAAGTGAAGCCTGTCATCAGATAATTGCCGGCGATGCTGGCGAGTATCCCGGCGAAGATGAAATTGCGCGGCGGGATCCTGCCGACGAACTTGCCGACGAAGATCATCACCAGGAACGAGGCCAGACCGCGCGGTGCCATATACAGCCCGGCTTCAAAGGTGGGATAACCGAGGAAATTCTGCAGGAACAGCGATTGCAGGAACATGCCGCCAAAGAAGCCGATCCCGATGGTGGTCATGATCAGGCTGGCGGCCAGGTAGTTGCGGTCGCGGAAGATGCGCAGGTCGAACAGCGGATGATGTTTGCCGGTGACTGTGTAGACGAAGAAGGCAATAAAACAGGCAGCCGAAACGAAAGCGGCGAACACCAGCAACTGCGAGCTGAACCAGTCGTCCTGGTTGCCGCGATCCAGTATCAGTTGCAGTGCGCCTATACCCAGTGCCAGTGTGGCAAACCCTATCCAGTCCATGCGTCTCGCGCGGCGTGGTGTGTCATGCACATGGCGCAGCGCGAGCAGAACGGAAAGGATGCCCACCGGCAGATTGATGTAAAACGTCCAGCGCCAGCTCCACTCATCTGTGAGCCAGCCGCCCAGTGTCGGTCCCATGATGGGAGCGACCATCACGCCCATGCTCCAGATCGCCATCGCCTTGCCGCGCTGTTCGCCGGGGAATATCTGCAGCATGATCGACTGTGACAGGGGCACCAGCGACGCGCCGAACACGCCCTGCATGAAACGGAACAGCACGATTTCCGTGAGGCTGGCCGCCATGCCGCATAGCGCCGAACTGATGACGAAACCGGTGATGCTGATCAGCAGAAACCTTTTCTGGCCGATGCGATCGGTGATGTATCCGGTGAGCGGCATGATGATCGCGGAAGCAATCAGGTAGGAGGTGAGCACCCAGCCGATATTGTCCGGCGTGGCATTCAGCTCACCCGCCATGTCGGGCAGCGCGACATTGACGATGGTGGTGTCCAGCACCTGCATGATGGTCGCGGCCATCACGGCGATGCCGGTCAATACGCGGGCGCTGTTCATGGGGCTATTTCAGCTGCACGCTCACGGTCGCGGTCGCGCCGATACGCAGCGGATAGTCCGCATCGATCTGATCGAACTTGATGCGCACCGGGATGCGTTGCGCGATCTTCACCCAGTTGCCGGTGGCGTTCTGGGGCGGCAACAGCGAAAAGGCCGTGCCGGTACCGCCGCTCAGACTTTGCACGATTCCCCTGAAATGCCGGTCCGGATACATGTCGATCCTGATATCCACGTTCTGGCCGGGATGTATGCCCGCCAGTTCGGTTTCCTTGAAGTTGGCATCGATGTGGAAGCTGTTGTCGGTGATCAGCGCAAACTGGGGCTCGCCGGCGGCGACCAGCGATCCTGCCGCGAGCGTGACATTGCTGAGCAGTCCATCTTGGGGCGCCGTGACATGAGTATGTTGCAGATCGAGCGTGGTCTGTTCGATTGCTGCCTGAGCTTTCAGTATGTCGCCGCGCTTGTCCGGTTGCTGCGGGGCGGCAAGCGCCTTGGCAAGTTCGGCGTGCGCTTCTTCTAGTCCAGCCTGCAAAGACAGCAACCGGGTATGCGCATCGTCGACGGATTGTTGCGACAGGAAGTGCTGTGCAACCAGTTCCTGGTCGCGCGCATAGATGGTTCGGGCATTGGCAAGATCGCTTTCTGCCCGGGACACTTTCGCCCGGGCAACGGATATTTGCGCATTGTCCTGGCGTTCTGACTGCCTGGCGAGCGCCAGATCGGCACGGGCGCGCGACAACGCGATCATGAAAGGTTCCGGATCGATGTCGAACAATGGATCACCCTTGTGCACATGCTGGTTATCCTTGATGTAAACCGCCGTAACGCGCCCCGACACTTGCGCCGCCACGTTCACCACGTCCGCGTTGATGTAAGCGTTGTCGGTGCTGCGCGAAAACCCGGCGTAATAGATGAAGGCGATACCACAGGCAATGGCGATGACCGTCAATGCAATCAGCAGATTTCTTTTGTGGGCTTTGAAAAATTCCATTTGTAAGTTCCTTAAATCAAGGGGTCTTTGTCAGTTTGTCGCGAATACTTTGAAACACCCCAAGCGAGATGCCGATATCTTCCCTGCTGGAACCGGCCAATATCTCCTTGCGCAGTTCGGCGGCATGGCTGCGGATATGTTCCACGGCTTTCTTGCCCGCAACAGACAGGAACAGATGCTTGACCCGCCGGTCGGTCTCGCTGCCGCGGCGTTTGAGCAATCCTTCGTGTTCCATGTGGTCAACCTGCCTGACCAGTGTTGCGGCCTCGATGCCCATGTGCTGCGCCAGTTCGCGGTGGGTGCAGCCGTCATGGCGCGACAGGTGCAGCAGCAGCAGCCAGCGGGAGTGGGAAAATCCCGACGGCCGCAGGCGCCGGTCCAGCTCCGTGCGCCAGGCATGCGCGACCAGATGCAGCGATTCCGCGAATTGCTCGTCCAATGGTTTCATCATTAACTGGCATCCTAATAATTAGTAAGCTAACTATTGTAATGAGACTTTGGGAATTTGTCGATAACAACGGTGCACCCCGGGCAACGTCAAGGGAAACCTTGCCAGCCGCCAAAACCAGTGCACTGTCATGGGTGTTGTGACCGGATGAATGACCAGGGGCCGAAGTTCTTTGCAGCCCGTAATCAATGCCTCATTGTGGAATGCTATAATTCGCGCCTCTTTAAGGGTGCCGTTTCATGTCTGCCGTTTTCAATTTCAAGGTCCATTTGTCCGAATTATTCGCGCAGGCATTGCGTGAAATCGCACCAGAGCTGGCTGGCAATGGCACAACACAAACCGAGATCGTGATCGAACGGCCCAAGATTGCGGCCCATGGCGATTACGCCTGCAACCTGGCGATGCAGCTGGCCAAGCCCTTGCGCAAATCTCCGCGCGATATCGCTCATGCGCTGATTGCCGCGTTGCCGGAGTCCGACGTGATCGGGAAGCTGGAGATCGCCGGGGCGGGCTTCATCAATGTTTTCATCACCACATCAGCGAAGCAACAGGTGGTGCGGGGCATTTTGCAAGCTGGCGCGGGCTATGGGCACATCCATCTCGGAGGGGGCCGCAAGGTGGGGGTGGAATTCGTTTCAGCGAACCCGACCGGACCGCTGCATGTGGGCCATGGACGGGGAGCGGCGGTCGGCGATTGCCTGTGCAATGTGCTGCATGCGGCAGGCTGGATTGTAACACGCGAGTTTTACTACAACGATGCCGGCGTGCAGATTGATAACCTGACGCGATCGGTGCAATTGCGCTGCAAGGGCATCACGCCGGATCATCCATCATGGCCGGAAGAGGGTTACCGCGGCGACTACATCGCGGATGTCGCCGAGGCCTTTATGGCGCAGGAGACGGTGGAGGCGGACGACCAGCATGTCAAGGCGTCGGGAAACGTGAACGATGCAGACGCAATCCGTCATTTTGCGGTTGCCTACCTGCGCCGCGAACAGGACATCGATCTGCGCGCGTTCGGCGTGAATTTCGACGTGTTTTCGCTGGAATCGGCATTGTATGCCGACGGCAAGGTCAAGGAAACGGTCGACAGGCTGATCGCCAGCGGCCACACCTATGAACAGGACGATGCGCTGTGGCTGCGTACCACCGATTTTGGCGATGACAAGGACCGGGTCATGCGCAAGAGCGACGGCACCTATACCTATTTCGTTCCGGACGTGGCCTATCATCTGGACAAGTGGCGGCGCGGCTTTGTCCGCGTCATCAACGAGCAGGGTGCCGACCATCACAGCACGATCACGCGGGTCAGGGCAGGGCTGCAGGCCCTGGACGAAGGCATTCCGCAAGGCTGGCCGGATTATGTGCTGCACCAGATGGTAACGGTGTTGCGCAACGGCCAGGAAGTGAAAATTTCCAAGCGCGCCGGCAGTTTCGTCACGCTACGCGATCTGATCGACGAGGTGGGATGCGACGCGACGCGCTATTTTCTTGCGGCTCGTCATCCCGATTCCCAGCTGGTGTTCGATATCGATCTGGCAAAATCGAAGAGCAACGA
Organism: Gallionella sp.; assembly: GCA_049684555.1. Lineage (GTDB taxonomy): Bacteria > Pseudomonadota > Gammaproteobacteria > Burkholderiales > Gallionellaceae > Gallionella. Next base: position 23,698 of record JBAVGB010000073.1, read on the forward strand.
CAACCCGGTGTACTATATCCAATATGCCCACGCCCGCATCAGCGGGGTACTGGCGCTGTGGGAAGGCGAGAGGAAGGCATTGCTGCAAGCCGATGTGAGCCGGCTCGATAGCGAATACGAGACGACATTGCTGCAACGGCTGATCGACTATCCGCAGGTAGTCGAAAATGCCGCCCAAGACCTGGCACCGCACCTGATCGCATTCTATCTCAAGGACTTGGCGGCCGATTTCCACAGCTACTATAATGCCTCGCGCTTTCTGGTCGAGGATGAGTCGGTCAAGTTGGCGCGTCTGGCATTGGCGGCAGCGGTAGCACAAGTGATCCATAACGGATTGGCCTTGCTGGGTGTCAGCGCGCCGGAAAAAATGTGAAGCCGTGCTTCGGAAAGAGCGATGAAATCGAACGGAAAGATATGAAAAGGGAAAACGGCAACAAACCGGCGGGGCAACGCAAGGGCGGGAATTCGTTATGGGTCGGCATTCTTGCCGGCATGGTCATCGGCGTCGCGTTGGCCGCGGCAGTGGCGTGGTTCCTGCGGAAGTCGCCCAGCCCGTTCGTGAACAGGGAGCAGCCCGCTTTGGCCATCCCGGATTCGACCAAGCCGGCAACGCCCGCGCAGCAGCCAGCGGTGACGAACGAAGACAGTCAGCGTTTTCAGTTCTACAAGATATTGACCGACAAGCAGAAGGCACCCACCGTTGCGCCGGCCGTCCCGGCCGATCAGGGCAAGCCGGTGAAACCCCAGACCACCCCATTCCAGCCGCAGATATTGCAGGCCGGTTCGTTCCCGAATGCGAACGATGCCGAAAACCTCAAGGCAAAACTGGCATTGCTGGGAGTCGAGGCCAGCATCCAGTCCGCGACAATCAAGGACAAGGGAGTGTGGTACCGGGTGCGTGTCGGACCGTACAAAAATGCGGAAGATATGAACAAGGCGCGCGGATTCTTGAAACAAAACGGGGTGGACAGCACTCCGATGCGTGCACCATAGTCGCAATTTTAAAACCATATACATATAGAGGAGCGGTACATGAAGAGCTTGATACGGAGTCTGATCGTGGCGGTAATCCTGCTGGCAAGCGGTACGGCGTTGGCTGAAGCGCAACTTGGCAAGGATTACAGTCTGCTGAACCCGCCGAAACCAACCAGCACCAAGAAAATAGAGGTGCTTGAGTTTTTCTTTTACGGCTGTCCGCACTGCTATCATTTGCACCCGCTGCTAAGCGCATGGGACAAGACCAAGCCCAAGGATGTCGAACTGACCTACGTGCCCACCGTGTTCCGTGATTCCTGGGAGCCGATGGCATATACCTATTACGCGCTGGAAAGCCTGGGGAAGGAAACGCAGTTGCACGATGCGCTTTATCGCGCCTGGAACGAGGACAATATGGTTCTGGTCGACGAGGACAAGATTGCCGACTTTGTGGCCAAACATGGCGTGGACCACGCAGAATTTATCGCCGCATACAACTCATTTGCGATGCACAGCATGGTGACGCGCGCCGAGCAAATGATCCGCAGCTATGGCATTAACGGCACGCCTACGCTGGTGGTGGACGGGAAGTATGTGATTGAGGGTATGCAGACTGAAGATCTCATCCGGGCATTGAAGCAGGTGATTCTGTTGGCCCGCAAGACACACGGCAAATGACAAATTCCCATGCATGCGAAAGACGCATATTAAGTCTCTGGTCATAACCGGTGCGTCGAGCGGTTTGGGCCTGGCGCTTGCGCGCCACTATCTTGAGCATGGTGCAACAGTCGGGGCTTTCGCCAGACGCGGCGAGTTGCTGCAGGGTCTGGCAGCAGAATTTCCCGGAAAGGTCTATGGTTACGTGCTGGATGTGCGTGATGCTGCAGCAGTACAACAGGCGGCCGCCGATTTTATCGCGCGTACCGGGGTGCCGGATGCGGTCGTCGCCAATGCGGGGGTGAGCCGCGGCACGCTCACCGAACATGCCGAAGACCTCGATGCATTCCAGCAGGTGTTGGATATCAATGTGCTGGGCATGGTGAAGACCTTCCAGCCATTCCTGGCGGCGATGCGCGCGCAAGGGCGCGGCAAGCTGGTCGGCATTGCCAGCGTGGCGGGATTTCGCGGCCTGCCCGGTGCCAGTGCATACTCTGCCTCCAAGGCTGCTGCCATCTCCTATCTGGAATCGCTGCGGGTCGAGTTGCGCGGCAGCGGCGTGAAGGTCATCACGATTTGTCCGGGCTACATCAGGACGCCAATGACCGACATCAATACTTATCCGATGCCGTTCATTTTGGAAGTGGATGAAGCGGCACGGCGTATGACGCGCGTGATCAAAAGCGGGAGGTCGTTTGCCGTGATACCGTGGCAAATGGCGCTGGTCGGGCGCGTGCTGAAGCTGTTGCCGAACCGGCTTTACGATTTTCTGTTCGCAAAAGCGCCGCACAAGTCGCGCAACGTCAAGCTATCCCGCTAGCTTTTTCTTCAGTATTTCGTTCAACTGCGCCGGGTTCGCCTGGCCCTTGCTGGCTTTCATCGCCAGGCCAACGAAGAATCCGAACAGCTTGTCCTTCCCGCTGCGGTATTCCGCAACCTTGTCGGCGTTGGCGGCAATGATATCGTCAACGATCTTCTCGATTGCACCGGCATCCGAAACCTGCTTCAGTCCCTTGGCTTCGATGATGGCATCTATGCTTACAGTTACGGTTGCTGGATGGGTAGTTATTTTCAGATTCTGTGCTGTCGCTCCAGCATTAACTGTATCGGCTGTCCAAAGCGCATCGAAACCTATCTTCGCAGAATTGTTGGAAAGTGTCCCATCAGTAATGCGTATTATCACTCCAGCAAGATCCTCGGCAGAAACCGGGCAGTCGGAAATTTCCTTACCTTCACGGTTGAGCCGCGCAGTTACTTCGCCCATCAGCCAGTTGGCACACATCTTTGCGCCATTTCTACCCGCGGCTTCAACGCAAGCTTCAAAGTAGGTTGCCATCTCGCGCGAGGCGGTGAGAATACCAGCATCATAGGACGACAGGCCGAGCTCGGTTACATAGCGTTCGCGCTTGACTTGCGGCAGCTCCGGAAGCGTGGCGCGCACCTGCTCCAGCATCGCGGGCGTAATGTCCAGCGGCAACAGGTCGGGGTCCGGAAAATAGCGGTAGTCGTGCGCCTCTTCCTTGCTGCGCATCATGCGCGTTTCGCCGGTATCCGGATTGAACAGCACGGTGGACTGTTGTATCTTCCCGCCGTTCTCCAGCGTGTCGATCTGCCATTGCACTTCGTAGTTGATGGCCTGCTGCATGAACTTGAATGAGTTCAGGTTCTTGATCTCGCGGCGCGTGCCGAGCGGTTCGCCGGGGCGGCGCACCGACACGTTGACGTCGCAGCGGAAAGAGCCCTCCTGCATGTTGCCATCGCAGATGTCGATCCAGCGCACCAGCGAGTGCAGCGCTTTGGCATAGGCCACCGCCTCGGCTGCGGAGCGCATGTCCGGCTCGGAAACGATTTCCAACAAGGGTGTCCCGGCGCGGTTCAGGTCGATGCCGGTCATGCCATGGAAATCCTCGTGCAGCGATTTGCCGGCGTCTTCCTCGAGGTGGGCACGGGTGATGCGCACCGTTTTTTCATAAGGCTTGGCGTTTCCTGACAGCGGCTCGACCTGTATCTTCAGCGCGCCCTGCCCGACCACCGGCAGATCGAACTGGCTGATCTGGTAGCCCTTGGGCAGATCCGGGTAAAAATAATTCTTGCGCGCGAACACCGAGCGCGGCGCGATGTGCGCGCCAATCGCCAGTCCGAACTTGATCGCGCGTTCCACCGCGCCCTTGTTCAGCACCGGCAACACGCCGGGCAGCGCGATGCTCACCGCATCAGCCTGCGTGTTCGGCTCGGCGCCGTAGGCTGTCGATGCCCCCGAGAAAATTTTGCTATTGGTCGACAGCTGGGTGTGCACTTCCAGCCCGATGACGATTTCCCATTGCATGCTCATGTCGTTACAGCCCGATGTTTTGCGGGGCGCGACCATGATGATCAGTCACCAGCTGGTACTGGTGCGCAGCGTTCAGCATGCGCGCCTCGCCGAAATAGTTGCCGATGATCTGCAGTCCGACGGGACGGCCGTTGCTGCCGAAACCCGCCGGGATCGACATGCCGGGCAGGCCGGCAAGATTCACCGCGATGGTATAGATGTCGGACAGGTACATCTGCACCGGGTCGTCGCCTTTCTCGCCCAGATCGAATGCGGTGGAAGGACTCGTCGGCCCCATGATCACGTCGCATCGCCTGAACGCGTCGTCAAAATCCTGCGCGATCAGGCGGCGGATCTTTTGCGCCTGCAGGTAATAGGCATCGTAATAACCGTGCGAGAGCACGTATGTGCCGATCATGATGCGGCGCTTCACTTCATCGCCAAAACCCTGCGCGCGGCTTCTTTCATACATATCGGTGAGGTCGCCGTATTCCGGCGCGCGGTAGCCGTAGCGCACGCCGTCGTAGCGCGAGAGATTGCTGGAAGCTTCAGCCGGGGCCAGCACATAATAGACCGGCACCGCCAGTCTTGAATTCGGCAGGCTGATGTCAATGATGGTCGCGCCCAGCTTTTTGTATTCGTCAATCGCGGCGTGCACGCAAGCAGCGACATCCTGCTCCAGACCTTCGGCAAAAAATTCCTTGGGCAAACCGATGCGCAGGCCGGACAGAGGTTTATTCAGGTCGCGCGTGTAATCTTCCTTGTCACGCTGCAGACTGGTGGAATCGCGCGCGTCGAAGCCGGTCATCACGTTCAGCAAAAACGCCAGATCCTCCGCGCTGCGCGCCATCGGGCCGGCCTGGTCCAGACTGGACGCAAAGGCGATCATGCCGTAGCGCGATACCGTGCCATAGCTCGGTTTGATGCCGGAGATGCCGCACAGCGCGGCAGGCTGGCGTATCGAACCGCCGGTGTCGGTTCCGGTCGCGGCAGCGCATAGCCGCGCCGCCACCGCGCAGGCCGCTCCGCCGGAACTGCCGCCGGGCACCGCATCCCGATCCCAAGGATTTTTCACGGTACCGAAGTACGATGTTTCGTTGCTTGACCCCATCGCGAATTCATCCATGTTGGTCTTGCCCAGGTTCACCGCCCCGGCGTCATTGAACTGCGCAATGACGTGCGCGTCGTAGGGCGCGATGAAGTTTTCCAGCATCTTCGAACCGCAGGTGGTGCGCCAGCCCTTCGCGCAAAAGATGTCCTTCTGCGCGATCGGAATGCCGGTAAGCGGTTCCGCGTTCCCGGCGGCCAGCCGCGCATCCGCCGCGCGCGCCTGCGCCAGACTGGTTTCGGCGCTGGTGGTGATGTAGGCGTTGAACGCGGGATTGAACCGGTCGATGCGGTCGAGATAGAGCTGGGTCAGCTCCATACTGCTGATTTTTCGGGCGCGCAATGCGCTGCCGATTTGTTGCAAACTTGAATTGAGCATGGTTCTGATTATTCGATCACTTTTGGCACCAGATACAGGCCTGCCTCGACCTGGGGCGAGCCTTTGTATTGCGGAGCAATGCACTGGAACAGTTCGCGCTGGTCGGCTTCCGTCACCACGTCTTCGCGCAGCCGCTGGGACACGTCCTGGGCATGGGACATGGGGGTGATGCCTTTGGTATCAATTGCCTGCATTTCGGCGATCAGTTCGAAAATCCCGGAAAGCTGCACACGGGACGATTCGATTTCCGCTTCCGTCATCGCCAGGCGTGCAAGACGGGCAACTTTGCGGACATCGGCATTGGTCAGGATCATGGTAGGGGGCATAGCAAAAACTTTATGGGAATAGGGCTAATAGGGTATCATATAAGGGTTTATTGGCGCACCACTTCTCGACTACAGGACACGACATGTTTGGATTTTTGAAAGGCTATTTCACGAATGATTTGGCGATTGACCTTGGCACGGCAAATACCCTGATCTGGGTGCGCGGACAAGGCATCGTGCTTGATGAACCGTCGGTGGTGGCGATCCGCCAGGAGGTCGGGCCGAATGCCAAGAAGGTTGTCCAGCAGGTCGGGCTTGCCGCGAAGCAGATGATGGGCCGCACGCCGGGCAGCATCAGCGTGATCCGCCCGATGAAGGATGGCGTGATCGCCGACTTCACGGTTACCGAACTGATGCTCAAGCATTTTATCCGCAAGGTATACAAGGCGGGAATTTTCAGCCCAAGTCCGCGTATCGTGATCTGCGTGCCGTGCGGTTCCACCCAGGTGGAACGGCGCGCGATCCGCGAATCGGCGGTTGGTGCGGGCGCACGCCGGGTGGAACTGATCGAAGAGCCGATGGCGGCGGCGATCGGCGCCGGCCTGCCGGTGGAAGAGGCGACCGGCTCGATGGTGGTGGACATCGGCGGCGGCACCACCGAGGTCGGCGTGATGTCGCTGGGCGGCGCCGTGTATTCCGGATCGGTGCGCGTCGGCGGAGACAAGTTTGACGAAGCGATCATCAATTACATCCGCCGCAATTACGGCATGCTGATCGGCGAATCCACCGCAGAACAGATCAAGAAAACCATCGGTTCCGCCTTCCCGGGCAGCGAGGTGCGCGAGATGGAGGTGACCGGGCGTAATCTGGCCGAGGGCGTGCCGCGCAGTTTCACCATTTCCAGCAATGAAGTGCTCGAGGCGATGACCGATCCGCTCAACAATATCGTCAGTGCGGTGAAGACGGCGCTTGAGCAGACTCCGCCGGAGCTTGGCGCGGATATTGCGAACAAAGGCATGGTGCTGACCGGCGGCGGTGCGCTCTTGCGCGATCTGGATCGACTGCTGATGGAGGAAACCGGCTTGCCCGTATTGATCGCCGATGATCCTTTGACCTGTGTGGTGCGCGGTTCCGGCATCGCGCTGGAACACATGGATAAGTCGACCAGCATTTTCACCACTGAATAATTTCACTGCCCTGTGGGGGAATAGAAAGCGCAATTCTGCCCGGCGCAGTTGTGTCTCCATACCGGGCTTTTTCCCAAAGATCAGCGATGGAATTTAGTTGATAGACAACACGCAATCTTTACAGTTTTTCAATCGCGGCCCCAGCCCGGTGGTCCGTCTGGTTTTCTTCGCGGTACTCTCGTTATTGCTTTTGTTTGTGGACGCCCGCTATCGTTACCTGGAATCGACACGCAGCGCGTTATCGGTCCTGATCTCGCCGATTCAGCGTCTGGCGACGCTGCCGGGCGCATTGTGGCAACAGGCCGGCGATTTTTTCATTACGCAGAGCAAGCAGCGTGATCTGGCGCAGCAGAACGAACAATTGAAACTGCAGCATGAGAGCGACGCCGCGCAATTGCTGAAGCTAAAGGCGCTGGAACTGGAAAACCAGCATTTGCGTGGTTTGGACGCATTGCCGATACGCGGCGATTACACCACCAGCCTGGCCGAAGTGATTTATGCCGAGCGCGACGTGTTCAGGCGCAAGGTCCTCGTCAACAAGGGTTCGGAAGCCGATGTGAGACTCGGACAAGTGGTGATGGATGATGTCGGTATCGTCGGCCAGATCACCCGCGTCTATCCATGGCTTTCCGAAGTCACTTTGATCACCGAAAAGGATCAGGCAGTACCGGTGCAAGTGCAGCGCAACGGATTGCGCACCATCGTGTTCGGCTCCGGAGACACCAGCCAGCTGTCGCTGCGTTATATGCCGGCCAGCGCGGATATCCAGAACGGCGATATTCTGGTCACGTCGGGCATAGACGGCACCTACCCGCCGGGTATCCCGGTCGCGAGAGTGATCAAGATCGAGCACGATCCGGCCTATCCATTCCTGAACGTGACCTGCCTGCCGATCGCCGGCGTGGATAATCACCGCCACCTGTTGATATTGTCCGGCTTGCCCAAGCTGCCCAACCGTCCTGACGAAAAATCACCGGCTGAAAACCCCGGCAATGCCGTGAAGTTGCGGAGAAACAACTAGATGTCCTCTCCCGCCATGCAGGCCAAGACGGAAATCCAGCGGCCGGTCAGCAATACTTTTATAGTTTCGACTATTCTGGCCGCGCTGTTCTTGAACGGGCTCCCCTGGTCGGGTCTCGGCCTGATGTTGCGACCCGACTTTGTTGCGCTGGTATTGCTGTATTGGTGCATGCACAAGCCATTGCGTATCGGGATCGGGTTGTCCTGGGTAGTGGGAATACTTGCCGACGTGTCGGATGCCACCCTGTTTGGCCAGCACGCGCTGGCTTACACGCTGCTTGCCTTCGGCGGAGTGGTGCTACACCGCAGGCTGCAGATGTTCGATTTGCGCCAGCAGACCGTTCAGGTGTTCGGGATATTCGCGCTGACTTACGCAGTCTATGTGGTGGTGAGTTGGCAGGCGAACGGCTACGTGGTGTGGCCCTATCTGCTTGGCTGCGTGACCTCGACGCTGCTCTGGATACCACTCAGTGTGATGTTCCGGGCAATGCGGCAATTCAGATTGGAACGTAATCGTCCATGAACAGGCGGGTTGAGTTCAAGAACCACCAGCGCGAGATATTTTTCTTCCAGTTGCGCCTGGTCTTCGGCATCGGTTTCGTGCTGGTATTGCTGGCGATCCTGCTGGTGCGTTTCGTTTACCTCCAGGGGGTGCGCCACAGCTATTACCAGACGCTGTCGGAAAGCAACCGCATCGCCATCATTCCCATCGTTCCCAATCGCGGCCTGATACTCGACCGCAACGGCGTGGTGCTGGCGCGCAACTATTCCGGCTACACGCTGGAAATTAACCCCAATAAAACAGCGGATATCGATGCCACGATAAACAATCTGGCCACGCTGATAGAGGTTACCAACAAGGATCGCAGACGTTTCAAAAAACAGCTCGACGAGAGCCACAACTTTGAGACACTGGTGATCCGTGATCACCTGAGCGATGTTGAAGTCGCGCGCTTTGCCGCGCAGCAATACCGCTTTCCGGGTGTCGAGATCAAGGCGCGATTGTTTCGCGATTACCCGTTTGGTGAAAATACCTCCCATATGCTCGGTTATATCGGGCGCATCAACGATGACGATCAGAATCAACTTGCAGAGGAAGGCCTGACCGCCAATTATCGCGGCTCCGATTACATCGGCAAGACCGGCCTGGAACAGAGCTACGAAAGTGATTTGCACGGCACCACCGGCATCGAACAGGTCGAAGTGGATGCAAACGGCCGTGCGGTGCGGGTGCTGTCGCGCACGGCGCCCATCCCAGGCAATACGCTGGTATTGAGCATCGATATAAAGTTGCAGGAGATCGCCGAGAAAGCGTTTGGCCAATATCGCGGCGCGCTGGTTGCGATAGATCCGAATAACGGAGAAGTGCTGGCCTTCGTCAGCAAGCCCGGATACGACCCCAACCTGTTCATTGACGGCATCGATCCGCAAAGCTGGGATGAATTGAACAACTCGCCCGATAAGCCGCTCAACAACCGGGCGTTGCGCGGCCAGTATCCGTCGGGTTCAACCATCAAGCCGTTCATGGCGCTGGCTGGACTGTATTATCACATCCGTACCCCGGAGCAAACCATCAACGATCCCGGGGTCTATTATTTGCCGGGCAGCAGTCGGCAGTATCGCGACTGGAAAGCGGGCGGGCACGGTTTGGTGAACATGTTCAAGGCCATACAGATGTCTTGCGACACTTATTTCTATGGCCTGGCAAACGACATGGGGATAGATGACATATACAACTACTTGTCGCGCTTCGGTTTTGGCAAGAAAACGGGTATCGACCTGGAGGGCGAAGCTTCCGGTTTGCTGCCTTCGCGAGACTGGAAAATGAAACGCTACAATCAAATATGGTACCCGGGGGACACCGTATCGGTCGGCATCGGACAGGGCTATAGCCTGGTCACCCCTATGCAGCTGGCGTTTGCCACCGCCACGCTGGCTAACAACGGTGTGGCATACCAGCCGCATCTGGTAAAGGAAGTGCAAAGTCCGCGCAGCAGCGAGAATCGTTCCATCGACACGCAACCCCTGTATGATTTGCACATCGACCCCAAGGCGCTGGACCTGGTCAGGCGCGCCATGATCGCGGTCACGCAGCCCGGCGGCACGGCGGTATATGCATCCTTGGGCGCGTCCTATGATATTGCCGGCAAGACCGGTACGGCACAGGTCGTTGCGATGAAGCAGGGAGAGAAATATAACGCGAAGGATTTCAGCGAGCGGCATCGGGACCACGCCTGGTTCATCGCCTATGCGCCTGCCGACAACCCCAGGATCGCTTTGGCGGTGCTGGTCGAAAACGGCGGCCATGGCGGGACCACGGCGGCGCCCATTGCGCGCAAGGTGTTCGATTATTACCTGCTCGGCAAGGAACCGAAGCCCTTGACTCCCGCGGAAGTGAAAGAGGAAGGTGAACATGACTAGGCGACAACTCTGGGAGCGTCTCATCTCGCATATCGACCGGCAGCTGCTGCTGGGCATCAGCCTGCTTCTGCTGACCAGCCTGCTGGTGTTGTACAGTGCGGATAATGCTAGCTGGGACCGGCCGATGAGCCAGCTGCGCAACATTCTGGTGGCGTTGGCCTGCATGTGGCTGGTGGCCAATATGCCGCTGCATTACCTGATGCGCACCGCAGTGCCGATCTATGTGCTCGGGATGGTATTGCTTGTCGGCGTGGCGCTGTTCGGGGAAATCAGCCACGGCGCGCGACGCTGGCTGAACCTCGGATTGATGACCATCCAGCCGTCCGAATTGATGAAGATCGGCGTGCCGATGATGATGGCTTGGTATTTCGAGCGGCATGAAGCCACGCTTACACTGAAGAATTATTTTATCGCCGCGCTGCTGTTGCTGATGCCGATCCTGCTGATTGCGCGCCAGCCGGATCTGGGCACGTCGCTGCTGATCTCCGCGAGCGGGTTTTATGTGCTGTTTCTGGCCGGCCTGAGCTGGCGCGTGATGGGCGCCTTGCTCGTCGCCGGTATCGCCAGCGCGCCGGTGATGTGGTCGATGATGCACGAATACCAGCGCCATCGCATCATGATGCTGCTCGACCCTTCGCAGGACGCGCTTGGCAACGGCTATCACACCATCCAGGCAAGCATCGCGGTGGGGTCAGGCGGAATTCTCGGCAAAGGCTACCTGAACGGCACCCAGACCCATCTTGATTTTTTGCCTGAACGCACCACCGATTTCATATTCGCGGTTTATTCCGAAGAGTTCGGATTGATCGGCAATCTGATCCTGCTGTCGCTATACGCCCTGGTAATCTGGCGCGGCTTCATCATCACCTCGCATGCCTCGACCTATTTTACCAGATTGATGGCCGGCTCCATCACGCTGACCTTTGCAACCTATGCATTCGTTAACATGGCCATGGTCAGCGGTATCCTTCCGGTGGTTGGCGTGCCTTTGCCGCTGATCAGTTATGGCGGAACATCCATGCTGACCCTGTTGCTCGGTTTTGGTATGCTGATGAGCATAGAGACGCACAAGAAACTGGTTAAAACTTGATAAATCAGCCGTGCCGCCTGGCTTTCAATCGGAGATAAAGGCACCCGGTTGAATGACAGTCCGGTGCTGGTTGATTAATAGGAGATTGAATGTATAAAAAAGCTGCCGTTTTGATCGCAACAACACTCTTGCTCGCTGCCTGCGGCACCGTTCCGCAACACAAGGAAGCTACCCCGGCACAAGCCGCCGGACCAAGCGGCGGCGGTTACCTGCCCGGCGATGGTCCCGGCAAGAATATCCCGGTCAATCTCGACGCGATTCCTGATGCTGTGCCAAAAGTCGAGCCGTTGCACCGATATGCCAACCGGCCCTATATCGCGCTCGGCAAGACCTACACGCCGATGACCGTGGTCGGAAATTTCAGGGAACGGGGCATGGCCTCCTGGTATGGAAAAAAATTCAACGGCGAGCGAACTTCGAGCGGAGAGATTTATGACATGTACGCCATGACCGCCGCCCACCCGACGCTGCCACTGCCCAGCTATGCCCGGGTGACGAATCTCGCCAATCACAAATCGGTCATCGTGCGCATCAATGACCGTGGGCCGTTCATGAATGATCGCATCATCGACCTTTCCTATACTGCGGCATACAAGCTGGGCATGATTGCCAACGGCGGCGCGGAAGTGGAAGTGGACAGCATCGATCCCAATGTCACGGTCAATGCCATTGCTGCCAGCACAGTACAAAGCCAACCGCTGGAAAGCAGCCCGCCCGTCAATTTGGTTGCGCTGCCTGTTAATGATGCCGCTTCTTCCGTTGCTGCTGTCTCGGCAGTCTCTGCTGTGGCTGCCGCCCCGGAGAGTCCGGCACCGGTCACCGCGATCGCGGCCACATTGTCGCCATTGCAAAGCAAGGATACGGCCGTATATCTGCAGCTCGGTGCATTCAAAACGCAGGACGCTGCTGAAGCTTATCTGGCGAAAATGCGCAGCGAACTTGGAGACAACGGCAAGCAGCTCAAACTTTCCAGCAAGGACGGATTGGTGCGGGTGCATATCGGGCCGTACGCAAGCCAGAGCGAAGCGCGCAGCAGCGCGGACAGCATGGAAGCCAAACTTGGATTCAAGCCGATGGTGAACTTGCCATAGATCGGGTTTGCTGTTTATCGCTAAACCAATATTAATACGATGCGATTACTTCCGCGAGTTGCAAGGACCAAAATCGATTTTGCAGGTATACAGCGACCAACAACACCCATCAACGTAAGTGGATCGGGCAGCCTAGATAGCAAGCATAGTCTGACGTGCTACAAAAAAAAGGTTGGGCAAATGCCCAACCTTTTCCTGTTTTATGGTGCTGCCATCAATCGAATGTATGTATAAAATCGTCCCTGCGATTCTCTTTCCAGCATTTTTCCTCATGGCATGTGAGGCGTGGTTTTTCAGAGCCAAAGCTTATTGTGTTGATTTGTTGCGCAGGCACGCCCAATAATTCCAAGTTTTTTTGTGCAGCGCCGGCTCGTCTTTGGCCTAGCGCCAAGTTATATTCGGCGCTGCCGCGCTCGTCGCAATTGCCCTGGATTGTGACGATGTCGTTTTTATGGGCCTTGATGAAATCAGCCTGCTTCTGCAGGACATCCCGATACTCCGGACCAATGATCGACTTGTCCAGCTCAAAGTAGATGCTCTGCTGTTGAAGATTTTGTATTTCCGCGGTCAATTTTTTCGATTCCAGATCGGCCGTAGAAACGGTTGCAGTTGTAACGCTTGGTATCGGTGGCGCGCCCTTTTCGACCGCTTGTGACGCTGGTTTTGGGGTGCTTGCACAGGCTGCAAAAAGAAGTGAAGCCAAAACAACTGCAATTTGTTTCATATTTATTATCCTTGTTTGAAAAATAAAGGCCATTGAAGCAGTAGTAGAACGCTTTCATTGCATTAAAGTTGACATAAATGGAAATTATATGAATATGATAGCAAGGCGGTATAATGCTGTGGAAGTATTTGATGCAATAAATTAAGGGGATGCAACAAATTGAGTAAACGCAGCAAAAGCCAGCTTTCACTTCAAGTGCTCAAGAAATTCCGCATCATTTATGGCTCCGTTCGCCAGCAATTCCGCGAAGTGGAACGAAATTCCGGTGTCACGGGATCACAGTTGTGGATATTGCATGAAGTTGCAAAAACCCCCTGCGTAGGTGTTTCCGAACTTGCCAATCGCTTATCCATTCACCAATCAACCTGCAGTCAACTTGTTGAAAAGCTGGTGAGTCACGGCCTGATCATTAAAGAACGGAGCATGGAAGATCAGCGCCGGGTTGGAGTGTGTTTGACGGAAGAGGCTGCAAAAATTCTGAGTAATGCTCCAGGGCCGGCTAAAGGCATATTGCCGGAAGCATTGCAGGAACTACCAGAATCGGCGTTGCAAGCTTTGGATAACTCCTTGATAAAGGTAATAGAGCAATTGCGAATCCGGGACAACAATTATGCCGATAAACCTTTGTCGGATTTGTGAGAGCCATCATTCTGACGCGATTTCCCCAGACTACTTGAACCCGGGAAAAACAAATGCTGTGCTTGCAAACGATGCCAGCAGGGTCGTTGCTTGAGTTGAGCACATCAACTTATGGCGCAATGATGAACTTGTCCCCGGCCAAACCAGCAAATATGGCTGGCCAGGTCCTTGGTGATAGTTGCAGGGTTCCCAAGCATTGCCGGGTGGCGGTTACGTCCAACAATTTGATCAATTCACGATTCTCAACACCAACCCTTTCAAATATGCACCCTCCGGGAAACTCAGCAACACCGGATGATCGGCGCTGGCGTGCAGATGGTGCACGATCTGCGCGTCCACGCCGGCATCGAGCGCCGCGCCGGCGACGATCTTCTGGAACAGGTCTTCGCTGATCCCGCCCGAGCAGGAGTAGGTGAACAACAGGCCGCCTGGCCTGAGCAACTTGAAGGCTAACAGGTTGATATCCTTGTAGCCGCGCGCGGCTTTCTCGGCGAAAGCCGCGGTGGGGGCGAACTTCGGCGGGTCGAGGATGATCAGGTCGAATTTCCGGCTCTGGTCGCGCAGCATGCGCAGCGCCTGGAACACGTCGGCACATTGCCACTCTGCACGTGACTGATCCAGTTCATTCAACCCGAGATTATGCTGTGCAATCTGCAGAGCTTCGTCCGATGCATCTATCGACAGTACCGACTTCGCACCGCCGCGCAACGCATACAGCGAAAAGCCGCCGGTGTAGCAAAAGCAATTCAGCACGTCACGATTGGCAGCCAGTGTTTCGGTCAGCGCGCGGTTGTTGCGCTGGTCGAGATAGAAGCCGGTCTTCTGTCCAGCTGCCACATCCACCTTGAATCGCAGGCCGTTCTCGGTCACTTCCAGGTTGTCCGGCAAGGCACCGCGCAGCGCGCCGTTGCGCGGTGCCAGCCCTTCCAGCGCGCGCGAATCGGAATCGGAGCGTTCGTAGATGCACAGTGGATCGCACTGTTCCTGCAGAAGGTCGGCAATGGTGTCGCGCCAGCGCTCCGGTCCCGCACTGCCGATCTGCATCACCAGGACATCGCAATAGCGGTCAACGATCAGTCCCGGCAGGCCGTCGGACTCGGCATGAATAAGGCGCATTCCGTTGCTGTTTTTAGCAAGAAGCAATTCATTGCGTGCCGCCATCGCGCTTGAAATTTTGCCGCGAAAAAAATCGATATCGATATCTTCCGCTTCGCGCCACGACCAGACCCGTGCAGCGATGTGCGAATCCGGATTGCAGGCTGCCCAGCCCAGAAAATTTCCCGCACTGTCGCGCACCGGCAACGTGTCGCCGCTTGCCACCATGCCGTCCACACGCTCGATCGCACCGGAAAATATCCAGGGGTGGCGGCGCAGCAGCGACTTCTCGCGTCCCGGCTTGAGGATGATGCATGGAGGCGCGTCGGGTGCGCCGCTGTGCGCCGTGCTGCGGTTAAGCCGGATATCGGCAGTCTGCGCCTTGTGTCTGGCGCGATTGCGAAAATCGCGGTTTCCCCGCGATGAACGATTCGGCGAGGAAGGTGAACTTGTTTTTGGCCTGGTCATGGATTTTTGCTGGATTTCTTTCTGGCGCGCGGGTGTGCGGCATCGTAGATCTTGCTGAGGTACTGGAAATCGAGATGGGTATAGACCTGGGTGGTGGAAATGCTGGCATGACCGAGCATCTCCTGCACGGCACGCAGGTCACCGGAAGACTGCAGCACATGGGTCGCGAACGAGTGACGCAGCAGGTGAGGATGCACGTTGCTGGTGACACCCTGTTTGATACCCCATTGTTTCATGCGCAGTTGCACCACGCGCGGGGAGATGCGCGAGCCGCGCTCGCCGACGAACAGTGCAATCTCGCCTTCCCTGGCCAGTTGGTTACGGACGACCAGCCATGCTTTCAGTGCGGCGATGGCAAACTTGCCCAGCGGGACGATACGGGTCTTGCTGCCTTTGCCGGTCACGCGAACTTCACCCGAAGCAATGTCCGCCCGCATCGGTTCAAGGTCGAGAGCGACCAGTTCTGCCAGACGCAACCCGGACGAATAAAACAATTCGAACATCGCCTTGTCGCGTAATGCAGCAATACTGCCGGTCGGCAGGTCGACCATGCGTGCCGCCTCGTCGGGCGACAATGCCTGCGGCAGCGTTTTCGGCGACTTGGGAGCACGCAGGCCGGTGCAGGGATTGTCAACCAAGCCGTGATCGCGCATCAGATAAGTGAAAAAGCCGCGCCAGGCCGACAGCAGTCGCGCAAGTGAACGGCCACCCAAACCATTGCTGTGCAGTTGTGCGATATAACGGCGGATATGATGTATCTTCAGGTCGACAAGCGGAGTGTCCGCGGCCAGTTCGAACAGACGCCGTAGGTCGCGTGCATAATTCTCCGCGGTCAGTTCGGAATACTGTTTCTCGTTGCGCAGCCAAGCCAGGAAGCCGCTCAGGTATAGCTGGTTCGCCAATGAAGTTTTCGACATGACTAACAGAAGTTTTGCATCACCCTGTCATTGTTGCAGAAAGGGACGCAGCGCACCGGCCACTGCTTCGGCGATACGTTGCAGGAACACGGTGCCCATCTCGGGGTAAAAGCGCTGCTTGTCTTCGCTTGCCAGTACCAGCAGGCCGACTGTCTCGCTGCCCGTTCGCAGCGGCAAGTAGGCATAGGAGTGCAATTGCGCGGCCTGTTCGCCGAACCATGTCGCGGTATCGTGTGCCGCATGGTGCAGGCAGACCGGTTGTTGCTGAGCATCGGCGAATGCAAGGACTTCCGCGCTGGGCGGGTCAGTCTGCCACAGGTGCAGCGCGGTGTGCGGTATGGAAAATATTTCGCGCAACAGATGGGGGATCATTTCCTGAAGTGTAGCCAGGTCGCGAGCGGCGAACAGAGCGATGACGAATTGATGCACTTTGTGCTGCAGGGCATCGTTATCCTGCGCAAACGCGAGCATTTCACCCAGACGTTTTTCCAGTTCCTTGTTCTTTTCCCGCAACGCAAGCAGTTGACGCTCGCTTAATGAAATCGTGCGCCCGCCATGCGGGTGGGGAAGATTGATTTGCGCCAGCGTATCGACGTGTTCCTCAAAGAACTGGGGGTTGTTCTGCAAATATTGCGCGACTTCTTCTGCTCTCATGACGATCACCCTATATATTGATTTCACCCTCGAATACGCTGATTGCCGGACCTGTCATCAGCACCGGCAACCCATTGCCTTCCCAGCTGACAGTCAGCACGCCGCCGCGTGTGGCCACGTTCACCGGGCTGTCCAGCAAGTCGCGCCGTATGCCGGCAACGACCGCGGCGCAGGCGCCGGTACCGCACGACAGGGTTTCCCCCGCGCCGCGTTCATACACGCGCAGCCGCAGGGAATGGCGATCCATCACCTGCATGAATCCCGCGTTGACGTGCTTGGGAAAACGCGGATGATGTTCGATCAGCCGACCCAGCTTTTCAACCGGCGCATGCTCGACATCATCTACGAGCTGAACGGCATGGGGATTGCCCATAGACAGCGCGCTGATCTCAAGTACCTTTCCGCCGACTTCCAGCGGTTCGCTGACCGCACCGCTGCCGCCCTGAAAGGGGACAAGTGCCGGATCAAAAATCGGCGGGCCCATATTGACCGTTATGCGCCCGTCCTGTTCTAGACGCGGACTGATCAGGCCACCACGGGTCTCAACCAGAATCTCCCGCTTGCTGGTAAGTTTCTGGTCATGCACGAAACGCATGAAGCAGCGCGCGCCGTTGCCGCACTGTTCGACTTCTCCGCCGTCCGCATTGAAGATGCGATAGCGAAAATCGGCTTCTTTGTCCTGTGATTTTTCGACGATCAAAATCTGGTCGCAACCCACCCCGAAATGCCGGTCGGCGAGCAGTCGCAGCTGTTCGGGAGTGAGCTGGATGTTCTGGCGCACGCCGTCGATCATCACGAAGTCGTTGCCGGCGCCATGCATTTTTGTGAATTTTAGGCTCATCCGTTCAATTCCTTGTGCCTGAAACAATCGGTAGTGTGGTCGTTGACCATGCCGGTGGCCTGCATCAGGGCGTAGCAGATGGTGCTGCCAACGAATTTGAAGCCGCGCCGTTTCAGTTCCTTGCTCATCGCGTCCGACTCGGGCGTGCTTGCCGGAATATCGGCCGGGCTGCGCCAGTTGTTCTGTTTGGGCTTGCAATCGACGAAGCGCCAGATGAAAGAATCAAAGCTCCCGAATTCGTCCTGCAGGTCGAGAAACTTCTGCGCGTTGACGACCGCGGCCGCCACTTTCAGGCGATTGCGCACGATTCCGGCGTTCTGCAGCAGCGATTCTATTTTATTTGCGCCAAAAGCGGCAATGCGAGCAGCGTCAAAATTATCGAAAGCGGCCCGATAGTTTTCTCGCTTGCGCAGGATGGTGATCCAGCTCAGGCCTGCCTGCGCCCCTTCCAGGATCAGAAATTCGAACAGTGAGCGGTCATCGTGCAGCGGGACGCCCCATTCGGTGTCGTGATATTGGCGATACCGGGGATCATCGCCCGCCCAGGCACAGCGCGGCAAGGCGATGCTTTCCGGGTCATGGTGTGCAGGGTTCATGATGGGCGCGCCCCTGACCGTACCACCTCGCGCCAAAGGCACAGATCCATCACCACGGTGATGCCTGCTTCCCTGGCGTGCAGTGCGGCCGCTTCGTTAACCACGCCTTCCTGCAGCCACAGATTCCTGATGCCTAGCCCGATGCAGCTCTCCACAATAGCGGGCACATGTTCGGATGCGCGAAACACGTCAACCATGTCCGGTAATTCGGGCAGGCTTTCCAGGTCAGGGTAGGCCCTTTCGCCCAATACCTCTGCAATCATCGGACGTACCGGGATGATGCGGTAACCAAAACCCTGCAATCCCTGTGCAACGCGAAAACTGGGCCGCGCCGGGTTGGGCGACAGGCCCTGTACGGCGATGCTGTGCACTTTGCGCAGCAGACGGCTGATTTCATCTGCTCCGGGATTGGTGAATTGCATGGAGCTGTCCTAGAAAGTTGTTCGGCGGGGTTACCGAGTCGGGTACTATTTTACGCGCGACCAATGAATTTATGCATCATTGGATCTTGGCAGGTTTGCCCCCGGTAAAGTCATCTAAGCATGCAAGCAGGCGTCACCCGGCATCTGGTGTGCGCTTCGGGACGGAAACACAGTCTGATGCCTGCGGAAATTCAAACACCGAGAATGTTGTTTGCGAAACGGATCCGGGATGGAAACCTTGGGCAACACCCATATTCTGCATGGAGGGTGCAGTTGCACAGCGCGCAGTTACACAGCGAGGTAACGCTGCAATACGTCCGGTTGTGCCTTGATTTCCTGGGCCGGGCCTTCGTGGACGATATGTCCATTGTTGATGATATAGACGCGCTGCGCCAGTGCCAGCGTCGCAGCGAGATTCTGTTCCACCAGCACGATGGTCTGCCCGGCCGCGGCAAGCTCGCGGCATGCCACCATCAGGTCGCGCACGATCACCGGTGCCAGCCCTTCGAACGGTTCGTCCAGCAGGATGATCTTGGGGTCGCGGATCAACGCACGGGCAATCGCCAGCATTTGCTGTTCTCCCCCGGACAAGTCGGTGCCGCTGCTGCCGCGCCGCTGTCTAAGCCGCGGGAACATTTCGTAGATGCGGTCCAGCGGCCATTTGTTCGGTGCAGTGAGGGCGGCAAGGTTCAGGTTTTCCTCGACATCAAGACTGCCGAAAATGCGGCGGTCTTCGTGCACAAGCTGCATGCCGGCTTGCGCGATGGTGTGGCTTTTTTTGCCGACCAATTCGACCCCGTCAAGTTTTACCGATCCCGCGCGCGGTGTCACCACGCCCATCAGGCTTTTCAGGGTTGTACTCTTGCCGGCGCCGTTGCGGCCGAGCAGCGCGACCACCTCGTTTTTTTCCACGCGCAGCGAGACATCGAAGAGGATGTGCGAATCCCCGTAATAGCTGTGCAGCCCGTTGACTTCCAGCAGGCTCATAACTTGAACTCCTCTTGCACGCCGCCAAGGTACGCTTCCTGCACCTTGGCGTTTCCCTTGATCTCATCGGGCGTGCCTTCGACCAGCACACGGCCTTCCTGCAGCACCGTAATGCGCTCAGCCAGTTCGAACAGCGCGTCCATGTCGTGATCGATGATGATCATGGTGCGGCCCTGGCTGATCGACTTCAGAAGCTTGACCGTTTCGACCCGTTCCTGCGGACTCATGCCCGCGAGCGGTTCGTCAAGCAGCAGCAGGGATGGCGACGATGCGAGCGCAAGACCCACCTCGAGGCGGCGCTTCTCGCCATAGGCGAGCTCCGACACGGGCGTGTCGCAGCGTCCGGTCAGGTTGACCAGTTCAAGCGTATGTTCCACGTGTTCGTTTAACCCGGGCACATTCGACAGGCTGGACAGCATGTCGAGCCGGAACTTGCCGCGCAGTTCGGCCAAGGCCGAGATTGTCAGGTTCTGGCGCACCGTCAGGCTGTTGAACAGTTGGTTGACCTGGTAACTCTTGGTCAAGCCGAGTTGACAGACGTCGGTCACGCTCATGCCGGTGATGTCGCGGCCCTCGAACAGGATCTTTCCTGAGGAAGGATGTACCTCGCAGGTCAGCATTTTGAAAAAGGTTGACTTGCCGGCACCGTTCGGTCCGATGATTCCGCGCAACTCGCCCTGGGTCACCGAAAAATCGATGTCGGTATTGGCGAGCACGCCGCCGTAATGTTTGGTCAGGCCGGTAACTTCCAGGATGGGCCCCTTGAAGCTCTTGGGTACAGGATGGTGCGGCCGCATCGGGATGGGCTTGCGGGCTGCCTGGGCTGTCCCTGCAGGACTATTGTGGACCGGGACAGTGTCTCGCGCCGGGGATAGTTCCGCCTTTGCCGACACCTTGCCCTTCACGAACAGATAGAGATCCCTGATCCCTCCGATGATCCCCTGGCGCAGGAAAACGACCAGCAACACGAACACCACGCCCAGCACCAGTTTCCATTCTGCGCCCAGACCCAGCGTCGCTTGCAGGAAATCCTGCAGAAACAGCCAAACTCCCGCGCCGACCAGCGGGCCGAACAGCGTGGCGCGTCCGCCAATGGCAGTCTGCATCACAAGTTGACCCGAAGTATCGAACATGAAAGCGTCCGGCGGCATAAAGGCCTGCATCACACCTAGCAGTCCGCCTGCCAATCCGGCGTAGGCGGCGGCAATGACGAATGAGGTTAGTTTGTAGCCCTGGACGTTATGGCCCACGGCTGCCGCGCGCAGCGGATTTTCACGGATCGCGGTGAAGATGGCCCCGACCGGCGAGCGAACGATGCGCAGTGCGATCACGATGCCGATGAAGTAGCAGAAAGCCAGAAATGGATAAAGCGACCAGCCGCTGGTGAAATGGATGGTTTTGAAGCCGAGATAAATGGTCGGTGTCGGGACACCGGGCAAACCGTTCTCGCCGCCAGTCCATGCCGACAGGGGATTGAACTCGACGAAAAAGAAGATCTCCGCGATGGCAACCGTAATCATCGCGAAGTAGATGCCGGTGCTGCGCAAAGCGAGCAGTCCGATCAGGTAGCCAACAAAGGCGGCTGCGACCATGCCGATGATCAGTGCGAGAATGACATACGGAAAACCCGCCTGGGTGAGCAGATAGGCGGCGACGAATCCGCCGGTACCGTAGAAGGCAGACTGGCCGAATGAAAGCAGTCCGGTATAGCCGAACAGGATGTCGAAACCGATGCCGAACAGACCCCAGACCAAAATGCGGTTGACCGTGTTGGGGGCGGCATCGATATGGGGCAGAACAAATGGCACGGCGATCAGGCAGATTGCCGTCAGCGTTTCAATCAAATAGCGGCGTTGCATGAAAAATTTACCTATGCTCATTCGCGACCCTTCGTGCCAAGCAGGCCATGCGGTCTAAACACCAGGACCAGCGTCATGGCCGCGAACAGCATGATGTATGCGTAGGCGGGGTCGATCATCGAGGTGATGCTGATTATCTCGCCGGCGATCAAGCCTCCAAGCACCGCCCCGGGGAACGACCCGACCCCGCCGATAACGACAACGACGAAGGTCTGCACCAAAATCGTCTCGCCCATGCCGGGCGTGAGCGAGACCACCGGCGCATTCACGATACCGGCAAATCCGGCGGCCATCGCGCCGATTCCAAACACGACCATGAACACGCGGTACACATTAATCCCGAGTGAATCCACCATCACGGAATCCTCGATGCCCGCGCGCACGATCAAGCCGAGCCGTGTCCGGTACAGGATAATATAAAGTAGAAGCAGCGCCACCGCGACGATGCCGATCAGGGCAAGACGATAAGTCGGGAAGAACACGCCGCCGAGCGAGGTAATGCCCGAAAACAGGGACGGCGGCGGAACCGATTTGGACATGCTCGAAAAGAAATAGCGGACGATTTCAACGATGCAGATGGAGAGGCCGAACGTGACAAGAAGCTGGTCCTCGTCCGGACGGTCGTAAAAATGGCGGATGATGAGCCGTTCCAGGAGTACGCCAAACACCAGCATGAACAGTGTCGCGGCGATTACCGCGACGAGGAATGAGCCGGACAACTGGTATGCGACATAGCCGGCATAACCGCCGAGCATGAACATCGCGCCATGCGCCAGATTCAGCACGCCGAGCGTGCCGTAGATGATCGTAAGGCCGGAACTGATCAGCGCGAGCAGCGCGCCTAGCACCAGTCCGTTGAATAATTGAGAAAGAAAATTAGTCCAGTTAACCATAGTAATTTTTATGCGGTACAGACGGTCCGGGCATGATGCCCGCACAGCCTCAAACTGGGCACCACAGGCGGCGGTTGCCGCCTGTGGTGCCGGTCCGTGCGGTTAGAACTTAGGTGTAAGGCCCGAGATTGCAACCGAACTCATCCGGCTTCTGCATCAGCGGCAGGCCGGGTAAGGTTTCCACGACATCCCAGTAATCTTCCTTGTTCTTCATCGCCGAGGGCTGCTTGCCCTTGACGATGAATACCGGCCTGACCAGCTGGTGATCCGCTGCGCGCCAATACACTTCGCCGACCAGCGAGTCTATCTTGCGGCCGGCTTCATAGGACTTGATGACGTCGGGAGGATAGAAGGTGCCGGCGTTCTCCACGGCCTCCGCCCACAGGGCGAATTCCATATAGGCGTTTTCGGCACCCCATTCCGGCTTGTAGCCGTATTTCTTGTCGAAGGCCTCGACGAACATCTTGGCGAGCGGGTACTGGTCTTCCAGCGTCCACCAGAAATCGGTGGCTGCATACACCCCGGCCAGCAGACCACCGCCGACTTCCCGTGCAAGGAATGGCACCTGGTACGGGACCACCAGCTTCATCTTGTCGAGGATGCCGAATTGCTTGGCCTGCTGGATGGACAACACCGCGTCATGGCCCCAGTTGACGTTGATCAGCACGTCGGCGCCGGAATTGGCGACGTTGAGCAGATACGAGGAGAAGTCTGGCGAACCGAGCGGCGAAACCTGATCGGTGGCCGTCGTCCACCCCGCCGTGGCGAGGTAGTCCTGCATCGATTTCGTGACAGTGTGCCCGTAGGTGTAGTCGGGTGTCATATAAGCAGCCTTCAGATTCTTGCCGAATGCCTTGACCAGAACCGGGCCGATCGCGGCAGCGGCAGTCTGGCCGTAAAAACACTGGCGGAAACCGTAGCGCACGCAATCCTTGCCGGTCGTGTCGTTGGAACCGGAGATGCCGGCAACGTAAAGCACCTTTTCGCGCTGGGCGAGCTTGTTGAGCGCCACCGCGACGGCGCTGGAGGTCGAGCCGGTCATCAGTATCGCCTTGTTCTCGCTGATGAAGCGCTGCTCCGCCTGCACCGCATCGTTCGGCTTGGCCGCGGAATCGGCGACGCCATATGTTACTTTCTTGCCGAGCACGCCCTTTTTGGTCTTGGGCGAAATCTTCTTGATCAGCGGATTGCCTTCATTGATGTGCTCAATGGCAAGCAGATAGCCCTTGAGCTCGTCCTCGCCCTGAAGCGCATAAGCACCGGTGCGCGGCACGGTGATGCCGATGAACACCGAGTCGCCCGACGAGCCGGCAGGATAGGTGCCGATCGCCGGATGATCCGCTGCGAAGGCTCGGGTTGCGAACCCTGTTGGCAGAGCAAGTGCGCCTGCAACGGTCAGGCCGGTGCGTAGAAAGTTGCGGCGATCAAGGTTATAGGAATTTGACTTGCGGTTTGACATGACACTCTCCTTTATAAGTTTTATTGTTTATTGTATTCATTACGAACTGTAATGCATAAAACTCTATCATGAAACGGTAACCCCGATTGTTGTCGGGGAAGGGATAATACCTCAGTTTTGGGCCGTTGTAGCAAATTGACCTCATTGCATGGCAATACAAAGATTGCCGGTCCAAGTAAAGTAGATCGGACGACGCGCGGGAAAAGTTAAGGCCTAAAGCCCCTATATAGTTATGGAATAATCGCTGTATAAGAGGCTAAGACGCAAATCTATCGCATACAGTAATAGATATGACCGTTAAACCTTCATGGCAAGCACCCCTGAAATCAGGTTGGGGAATCAGATTGGCATAAGATTTCATCGAATCGTACCGAGAACATTCTGGGGTAGAATGCGCGTCTTGAATTTCCTTCCACGCGCCCGTAGCTCAGCTGGATAGAGTATTGGTTTCCGAAGCCTATGGTCATTTGGGCGCGGTGAGGTAAAATGACCACAAGTCTCAAATGCGGTTTTGTGAGCGTTTCTTAGTTTTTCAAATACGCGCTCGTAGCTCAGCTGGATAGAGTATCGGTTTCCGAAGCCGAGGGTCGTGGGTTCGACTCCCGCCGAGCGCACCACATTCCAGAATTTCCTTATGTTATAAGGGAATTCTGCTAATTCAACATGCCATCCAACAGGATGAATCTGGGCACTTTTTGGGATTGATCAAAGCCGGTTTTGAAAATATTGAGTCGACGACGAAGTCAGCCCTGTTGAATCACTCCTTGATTTTGTAACCCATCGCCCGGTAACCACGTTGACGCTTGTCCCACATTCGCAGCAGAGCGGGATGGCCCGTATCAACAAAATCAATCACTCTCACATCGGTTTTAGTTGCGTGCTCGCGATGCAACCGACCTGCGTATTGCTGCAACGTTCCCGCCCATGAAATTGGCATTGCCAGAACCAGTGTATCAAGCGGCGGATGATCAAAACCTTCACCAACCAATTTCCCTGTTGCTAGCAAGACACGCGGTTCATCAGGCGAGAGTGCGTTAAGTTCCGTAATCAATGTGGTACGCAGTTTTTTGTTCACCCGCCCGTGTCGGATGAAAAGCGACGGTATCTTTCCAGTCAACGCGGCTTGAATAGCATCCAGATGTTCAGTGCGCTCGGTTAGCACAAGCAC
>JBAVGB010000074.1:0-51396 GCA_049684555.1 Gallionella sp.
CAGTCTGATGTCGGGCAAGCCCTTCCCGCCCCAAGCGCTTCGCGCCGCCGTGTCCGGGCTGCACATCAAATCCACAAAGCTTCATAATTCAACACTCACAGTCTGATGTCGGGCAAGCCCTTCCCGCAGTGTCAATTCCACATGCGATTTATCGCATAATGGATTGCCTGACTTTGTTACCGGGAGCTGTGCGCCACCGTGTCCGGGCTGTACATCAAATCCACACAACTTCACGCGGACACCTTTTCTTTCACATGCGTAGTCTGGCGTTGCAGCGCTGCTTCAACAAATGATTTGAACAATGGATGCCCGTTACGCGGCGTCGAGGTAAATTCGGGATGGAACTGCACGCCCATGAACCAGGGATGCAGGGATTTTGGCAATTCCATGATCTCAGGCAAATTTTCACTGGGTGTGCGGGCCGAAATGATCATCCCCGATTTTTCAAGTTCCGGCACGTAATGATTATTGACTTCATAGCGATGGCGGTGGCGTTCGTTGACTTCGTCGCCGTAAATGCTTTGCGCCATCGTGCCGGGCTTGACCGGGCAACGCTGTGAACCGAGGCGCATGGTTCCGCCCAGATCTGAGTCGGCGTCGCGCGTCTCAACCTTGCCGTCGCGGTCCAGCCATTCGTTGATCAGCGCGACCACCGGATGCTCGGTTGTTGGATTGAATTCGGTACTGTTCGCATCACCCATCCCGGCCACGTCGCGCGCAAACTCGATCACCGCCAGCTGCATGCCGAGGCAGATACCGAGATAGGGTACCTTGTTTTCACGCGCAAAACGTATCGCGGCAATCTTCCCTTCCGTGCCGCGCTTGCCGAATCCTCCCGGAACCAGTATCGCATCGAAATGTTCCAGACCTTTCATGCCGGCGGTTTCAAGCGCTTCCGAATCAATATATTCGATGTTCACTTGCGTTGCGGTATGTATCCCGGCATGGCGCAACGCCTCGATCAACGACTTGTAAGATTCGGTCAGGTCGACATATTTTCCGACCATGCCGATGGTGATCCGGTGCTTCGGATTTTCCTGGGCGGTCACCAGTTTTGCCCATACAGACAGGTCTGCGGGAGGCAGATCGAGCCTCAGCTCCTCGCAAACGATGCGATCCAGACCTTGCTGGTTGAGCATTTGCGGCACCTTGTAAATGCTGTCCACGTCCCACATCGAAATCACCGCTTCCTCGCGCACATTGGCGAACAGCGATATCTTGGCACGCTCGTCGTCGGGAATGCGTCTGTCGGCACGGCAGATCAATGCTGTGGGGAAAATACCGATCTCGCGCAATTTTTGCACGCTATGCTGGGTCGGCTTGGTCTTCAGTTCGCCGGCAGTGGCGATATAGGGAACCAGCGTTAGATGCACGTAAGCAACCTGATTGCGCCCCATGCGCAAACCCATCTGCCGGGCTGCTTCGAGAAAGGGGAGCGACTCGATATCACCGACCGTCCCGCCGATCTCGATGATCGCCACGTCTGCGTTGCCGTCGTGGGAAGCGGCAGCCCCGCGCTCGATGAATTCCTGGATTTCGTTGGTGATGTGGGGGATCACCTGAACCGTCTTGCCGAGGTATTCGCCGCGCCGCTCCTTGCGGATCACGCTGTCGTAGATCTGGCCGGTGGTAAAGTTGTTGGACTTGCGCATCTTCGCGGAAATAAAGCGCTCGTAGTGACCCAGGTCCAGATCGGTTTCCGCACCGTCCTCGGTCACGAACACCTCCCCGTGCTGAAACGGACTCATGGTGCCGGGATCGACGTTGATATACGGGTCGAGCTTGAGCATCGTCACCTTCAGGCCGCGCGACTCAAGGATTGCAGCAAGCGAAGCGGCGGCGATGCCTTTTCCCAAAGAAGAGACAACGCCGCCGGTTATGAAGATGTACTTAGTCATGGGGCGCGATGATACCGTAAAACGCCCTGCTATCAAAATCCGGCAGGGAGTTTGATGTTCCTGCGGTTTTAGAACACCCCTAATGCAGCAACAGTGATTGCTGGACCGACACCGCGCATACCGACATCAGCTTGCCGGGCAGGATACCGAGCAACAACAGGCCAAGTCCGTTCAGGCTGATCAGCAGCGCGGTATCCTGTCCGAAGATGATCGGCTCATGACTTTCCGGCACATCGAAATACATCAGCTTGACGATGCGCAGATAGTAGAACGCGCCGATCAGGGAAAACAGTACCGCCGCGACAGCCAACCAGACGTGCCCGGATTGCACCACCGCATTGAGCACCGAGAATTTTGCGTAAAAACCCACGGTGGGCGGCACGCCTGCCATGGAGAACATCAGCAGTAGCATCAGGAAGGCAAGCCATGGGCTGCGCTGGTTAAGGCCCTTGAAGTCATTCAGGTTATCCGCCTCGAAACCGACCCTGGACAGCATCATGATCACACCGAACGAGCCCAGCGTCATCAGCACATAGATTACGGCGTAGAACATCGACGAACCATATCCTTCATTGTCGCCGCTGATGAATCCAAGCAGCAGAAAGCCCATGTGCGCGATGGTCGAGTACGCCAGCATGCGCTTCAGGTTGGTTTGTGCAATCGCGGTGATGTTGCCGAGCGCCATCGAGCCGATGGAAAGAATGATCAGCATACCCGACCAGTGCTGCACCAGCGGTTGCAGACCCGACACCAGGAGACGCGAAACAAATGCGAAAGCAGCGAGCTTTGGAGCCGATCCGATGAACATGGTCATCGCCGTCGGGGCGCCGTGGTACACATCGGGCAGCCACATATGGAATGGCACGACACCGAGTTTGAAAGCCACTCCGGACACCACGAATACCAGCCCGAACACCAGCAAGCTCTTGTCTGCATGACCGGTTCGAATCGCGTTTGACACCGAGCCCAGTTCCAGCGAACCGGTCGCGCCATACAACATGGACATGCCGTACAACAGCAAACCGGAAGCCAGCGCGCCGAGAATGAAGTATTTCATCGCGGCTTCGGTTGCGAGGGCCGAATCGCGCTGCAATGCAACCATTGCGTAAAGGCTAAGCGAGAGCAGTTCCAAACCAAGATAAAGCGTAAGGAAATGATCGGCGGAGATCATCACCATCATGCCAAGCGTGGCAAACAGCGCCAGCACCATGAATTCACCGCTGAACAGGTCACGCACAGTGAGGTACTGCCTTGAATAGACCAGCATCATGGAAACAGAAAGATAAGTCAGCAGCTTCAACACATCGGACATCAGGTCGTCCACGAACATGTTGTGAAAGACCTGCGCCACGCCGCTCACATGCGTGCCCACGGTGATCAGTGCACACCCCATCAGGGTAAGCTGCACCAGCAGGTAGGTGATCAGCCTGCCGTTTTGCCGGATCAGCGTATCGGCGATCAGAATCACGCAGGTCATGATCAGCAGGAAAATTTCCGCGCCGGCAGGCATCAAGTTCGTCATCAAGTCCATATTCATCTCAAACTCAGTCGTTAGTCGTTATTCTCTGGCTGAAAGCGGCCGGTTTCTTGAACTGCTAACCAGCGGCCAGAGACGGTTTTCCGATACGGTTTTGCGATCACGGCAATTTGGATCGTGCCGCGTGCACCAGCAAATCATTGACCGAAACATGCAATATCTCGCTGAACGGCAACGGATACAACCCCATGCCCAGCACGGCAAGTGCCAGAACCGCAAAAATCAATTTTTCGCGCAGGGTGATGTCTGTCAGCTTGGCAACTTGCGCGTTGGCAATTGCGCCGAAAATCACCCGCTTGTACATCCACAGCGTGTAGGCCGCGCCGAAGATCAGCGTGGAGGCGGCAGCGAAGGCATACCAGAAATTCGTTCTCACCGCTCCGAGTATCACCATGAATTCGCCGACGAAACCGCTGGTGCCCGGCAATCCGACATTGGCCATCGCGAACAGCATGAAGAATGCGGCGAACACCGGCATGGTTTTGGCCACACCGCCATAGTCGGCAATGTTGCGCGAGTGCATCCGGTCGTACAGCACCCCGATGCACAGGAACAACGCGCCGGACACAAAGCCGTGCGAAATCATTTGCAGCAACGCGCCTTCCGTGCCGTAATCGTTGAAGATGAACAGGCCGAGCGTGACAAAGCCCATGTGGGAGATGGACGAATAGGCCACCAGTTTCTTCATGTCGGTCTGGGTCAGCGCCACCAGGCCGATGTACACCACCGCGATCAGCGACAGGGTGATCATCATCCCGGACAAATGATGGCTGGCATCGGGCACGATCGGAATGGACAGGCGCAGGAATCCGTAAGCACCCATTTTCAGCATGATCGCCGCCAGGATCACCGATCCTCCGGTCGGCGCTTCGACGTGCGCATCCGGCAACCAGGTATGGACCGGGACCATCGGCACCTTGACCGCAAAGGCGAAGAAAAAGGCCATGAATATCAGTATTTGCGCGGTCATCGGGATCGCGACCCGGTGAAAATCAAGGATCTCGAAGCTGCCACCCGTTTGATTGTAGAGGTAGATCAATGCAACCAGCATCAGCAGGGAACCGAGCAGCGTGTAGAGAAAGAACTTGACCGCGGCATACACGCGATTGGCCCCGCCCCATACGCCGATGATCAGGAACATCGGGATCAGCATGGCTTCCCAGAACACGTAGAACAGGATGGCATCCAGCGCCGCAAACACACCGATCATGATGCCGGACATGATCAGGAATGACGCCATGTATTGCGCGACCCGCTTCTCGATCACCCGCCACCCGGCCAGCACCACGATCGGCGTGAAGAAGGAAGTGAGCAGGATGAACAACACCGAAATACCATCCACGCCGACGTGATAGTGAATGTTGAAGCGCGTGATCCAGTTGTGCATCTCGACGAACTGCATGTCCGAAGTGTCGCGAATGAAACCGGTATACAGCGGGATGGTCACCACAAAGCCCAGCACCGAACCAACCAGCGCCAGCATGCGCGCCAGCGGGGCATTCTTGTCGTCGCCGGTTGCCAGCACCAGAATGCCGAACAGGATCGGCAGCCAGATCGCAACACTAATCACAGGTAATCCCAAAAACATGCTTTATTCCTTTACTTTCCCGCCGCTGTCGCGCCGTACTATCCAGGTATCAATGAAACCAGTTCCGCACCGTCAGCAGCACGAACACGCCTATGATCATGGAAAACGCATAGTGGTAGATATAACCCGACTGGAGACGCCTCAGCACCCCGGAAAACAGGCCGATCAACTTCGCCGTTCCGTTCACCATCACCCCGTCGATCAGTTTTATATCGCCGAACTTCCACAAAATACCGCTGGTTCCGCGCGCACCGCCGGCAAAGAACCAGTCGTTGAAGCGGTCGAAGTAATATTTGTTGTCCAGCAGGGTATAGATGAAACGGAATCGCCGTTGCAACACGGCGGGGATCCCGGGGCGCAGCAAATAGAACACCCACGCCGTCAAAACACCCGACAGGGCAAACCAGAACGGGTATCCGTGTAGCGCGTGCAGGACCATCTCGACTGGCCCATGAAACCCGATTGCCAGTTCGGCCATCACCGGATGAACGGTCGAGACGTAAATCGATTCCCTGAAATAGTTGCCAAACAAGAGCGGTTCGATGGTGAAGTAGCCGATGACTACCGACGGGATCGCCAGCATGACCAGCGGCAGGGTAACCACCCAGGGCGATTCGTACGGCTTCTGTCCCGGCGTGAGTCCATGGTGATGGTCCGCTGTTTGTGCTGCGTCATGATGGCCGGGCTTGCCGAACCGTTCCTCGCCGTGGAACACGAGGAAATACAAACGGAATGTATAAAATGCGGTGACGAACACCCCCGCCACCACGGCAAAATAGGCAAATCCGGAACCCGGCAGGTGAGACCGTTCCACGGCTTCGATGATGCTGTCCTTGGAATAGAAACCGGAGAAGAACGGCGTGCCGATCAGGGCCAGCGAACCGACCAGGAAGGTGATCCATGTGATCGGCATGTATTTCCTGAGACCGCCCATGTTGCGGATGTCCTGATCATGGTGCATCGCAATGATCACACTGCCGGCAGCCAGGAATAAAAGCGCCTTGAAGAAGGCGTGGGTCATCAGATGGAAGATCGCCACGGAATAGGCTGAAGCGCCCAGCGCCACGGTCATGTAGCCGAGCTGCGACAGGGTCGAATAGGCGATCACGCGCTTGATGTCATTCTGGATCATGCCGAGGAAGCCCATGAACAGCGCGGTGATCGCGCCGATCACCATCACGAATGACAGCGCGACATCCGACAGCTCGAACAGCGGCGACATGCGCGCCACCATGAAGATGCCGGCGGTGACCATGGTTGCGGCGTGTATCAGCGCGGAGATCGGTGTCGGACCTTCCATCGAATCGGGCAGCCAGACATGCAGCGGAAACTGCGCCGATTTGCCCATCGCGCCGATGAACAGCAAGATGCAAATCGCCGTCAGCAAATTCACCGGCAAGCCGGGGATGGGCGCCATGTCACCGGCATGGCCGGCCGCATTGGCGAACACCGCGGCATAATCCAGGGTGCCGAACACCATCAGCACCAGCGCGATGCCGAGCAGAAAGCCGAAGTCGCCGACGCGGTTCACCAGAAACGCCTTCAGGTTGGCATAGATCGCGGTCGGCCTGTCGTACCAGAAACCGATCAGCAGGTAGGAAACCAGCCCCACCGCTTCCCATCCGAAGAACAGCTGCATGAAATTGTTCGCCATCACCAGCATCAGCATGGAAAAGGTGAACAATGAAATGTAACTGAAGAAGCGCTGGTATCCCGGATCATCCGCCATGTAGCCGATGGTATAGATGTGCACCATCAGCGAAACGAAGGTGACCACCAGGATCATCAATGCGCTGAGGTTGTCGATCAGAAAACCGACCTGAAACCTGGCATCGCCGGATGTCAGCCAGGTGTAGACCGAGCCATTGAAGCGTTGGCCATCCTGGACATCCTTGAATATCGCCAGGGAGGCCAAGAAGGAAACCGCCACCAGCGCGATCGTGATGCGGTGCGACCAGGTGCGCCCCAGCCATTTGCCAAACAACCCTGCAATGATCGCACCGGCCAGCGGTGCCAGCGGAACCAAAAGATAAAGGTTTTGCATATTCATAATGAAACCTTTAAAAATCGTAGCGAGTGGTTCGAGAGCAAGGCGCACGGAGCATAGCGAACGAGACATACCGAATGGGTAGGCGAGGAGCGAGCACCGCGCAACGCAGCTATCGAAACGCGCAGTAGATTTTTAGAGGTTTCCATTCGCATCAACCTTTCAAGCTGTCCAGATCATCGACGTTGATGGTGCTCAGATTGCGGAACAAAACCACCAGAATCGCCAGGCCGATTGCCGCCTCGGCGGCGGCAACGGTCAGAATAAAGAATACGAAGATCTGTCCCGCGGTATCGTTCAGATAGTGCGCAAAAGCCAGAAAGTTGGTATTCACCGCCAGCAGCATCATTTCGATGGCCATCAGCAGCACGATCAGATTCTTGCGGTTCAAAAATATACCGACCACACTGATCGCGAACAGCACGGCGCTAAGGACCAGATAATGCGACAGTGTTATCACTTAAAAACCTCCAAAAACCTACTGCGCAATTCGACAGCGGCGTTGCACAGTGCTCGCTCCTCGCCTATCCCGTTGATATGTCTTTGTCGCTGTGCGCCGTGCGCCTTGCTCTCGAACCGCTCGCTACGCTTTTTGGAGGTTTTCATAATTCTGCTCGCTCCCTTCATTAATCTTTACGCGCCGATTTCATCGGAACAATGCGCAACCGATCAGCCTTTTTGACCGCGACCTGTTCCGAGACCACCTGCGATTTGGCATCCTTGCGCCGGCGCAAGGTCAGCGCGATCGCGGCCACCATCGCCACCAGCAAGATCACCGCGGCGATCTCGAACGGATAGACATAATCGGTATAGAGCAGCCGCCCGAGCACTTTGGTGTTGCTGTAATCCGCAGCGTGCCTGACGGCGACCGCGCCGCCGGACGGCTTCGTCGAACCGACCACCCAGATCATCTCGAATGCCATCAGCCCGGCCAATGCCGCGCCGAACGGCAGCCAGCGCCAGAATCCTTCGCGCAGCCTGACTAGGTTGATATCCAGCATCATCACCACGAACAGGAACAGCACCATCACCGCGCCCACATACACCAGCACCAGCGCGATGGCCAGGAACTCGGCTTCAAGCAACATCCAGATGCCGGCGGAGCTGATGAACGCGAGCACTAGGAACAGCACGGCATGCACCGGATTGCGCGAGGTGATCACACCCAAGGCGGCAATCACGACCAGTGCTGCAAACATGTAAAACACGATGGCTTCAAAATTCATTCACTTGCCCTCTATCCCTGCTTCGTCACCGCTGCTCTGCCAATTACCGGTACTTGGCGTCCGCCGCCCGGTCTGCGGCGATCTGCGCCTCGTATTTGTCGCCCATTGCCAGCAACATTTCCTTGTTGTAATACAAATCGCCGCGTTTTTCTCCATGGTATTCGAACACGCGCGTTTCGACGATCGCATCCACGGGACAGGCTTCTTCGCAGAATCCGCAGAAGATGCACTTGACCAGATCGATATCGTATTGCGTGGTGCGCCGCGTGCCGTCCTCGCGCTCGGCCACTTCGATCTTGATCGCCAGTGCCGGACAGACCGCCTCGCACAGCTTGCAGCCGATGCAGCGCTCTTCGCCGTTTGGATAACGGCGCAGCGCGTGCAGCCCGCGAAACCGGTTGCTCTGCGGCGTTTTTTCCTCGGGAAACTGGACCGTGATCTTGCGCGCAAAGAAATAGCGGCCGGTCAGTGCCATCCCTTTGACCAGTTCGTAAAGCAGGAAGGTCTTGAAGAATTTCTTGATCATTTGCATATTCGTCTCCTCTGCCCTTTACCAGACCCAGAGCGAGGTCTGCATCCACACCGCAATCACCACCACCCAGATGATGGTGAGCGGAATGAACACTTTCCAGCCCAGGCGCATCAGCTGGTCATAGCGATAGCGCGGGAACGTCGCCCGGAACCACAGGAACAGGAACAAAATGAAGGCAACCTTGCCCAGCAGCCAGATGAAGCTGTCCGGCAGGAACGGCACCGGAGACAACCATCCGCCCAGAAACATGATCGAGGTCAGGAACGCGATCAGGATCATGTTGGCATATTCGGCCAGGAAGAACAGCGCGAACGCCATGCCGGAATATTCCACATGGAAACCCGCGACGATCTCGGACTCGCCCTCGGCCATGTCGAACGGTGCCCGGTTGGTCTCCGCCACGCCCGAGATCAGGTACACCATGAACATCGGGAACAGCGGGATCACATACCAGTTCAGCGCACCCCAGTGGCCGTGCTGGCCGCGCACGATGTCGGTCAGATTCATGCTTTGCGAGGCCATCAGCACGCATACCAGCGCGAAGCCCATCGCGATCTCGTACGACACGATCTGCGCCGCGGAGCGCACCGCACCGAGAAACGCATACTTGGAGTTGGATGCCCAGCCCGCGATGATGATGCCGTATATGCCCAGCGAGGTCATGGTCAGGATATACAGCAGCCCGGCATTGACATTGGCCAGCGCCATGCCGTCGTCAAACGGGACGACCGCCCATGCTGCCAGCGCCGGTGCCAGTGCCATGACCGGGGCAACAACGAACAGGAACTTGCTCGACCCGCTCGGTATGATGATTTCCTTGAGGAATAACTTCACGCCGTCGGCGATCGGTTGCAACAACCCGAAATAGCCGACCCGATTCGGGCCGATACGGATCTGCATGTAGCCGATGACCTTGCGCTCGGCCAGTGTCAGATAGGCCACGGCCCCCATGATCGGCGCGATGATGAGCATGATCTTGATCAGCGTCCAGACTGTCAGCCAGTACGGACCGAGCAGGTTCTGGCCCGCCTGTTCCAGCGTTTGCAGTAGCGCCATCATGCCCGGCCCCCGACAATTGGTTCCACGGTGATCGTCCCGAACATCGCGCCCAGTTCCGCCGTGACCGGATGTCCCGCCGGAACGCGGGCGGTGTGCATCGGCAGGCTGTCGTTCGCCACGATGGCCAGGCACACACTTCCGCTGTCCTGACTGACCTTGACGCTGTCGCCGGACTTCACTCCCAGCTTGTGCAGTTCGCTGCTGTGCATGGCCACGCAAGGTGTGGCGGCATCGCGCGTCAATTGCAGTGCCGCCGCGCGGCGCACCACCGCATCGGCTGCGTAGATCGGCACATCACTGACCCGCTGCAAGCCCTGATGGCCGGCTGCGGTTTTTTGCAGTGCAACGCCTTCGATATGATTATCCAGTTTGCCGGCGATGCTCTTTTCCCCAACTTTCCCGGGCAGTATTTCGGCCAGCACCGCTTCGCCGGAATCATAATCAAAGCCCGGCAGCTCCAGCAGGTTGCCCAATACGCGCAGCACCTTCCATGCCGGTCTGGCTTCGCCCAGCGGCTTGACCGCGCCCCTGAAACTTTGCACGCGGCCTTCGGTACTGACAAAGGTGCCCGACGTTTCTGTGAACGGTGCGATCGGCAGCATCACATCGGCGTATTCTGCCGCGCGGTGCCTGTATGCCGACAAGGCCACCACCATGTCGGCAGCGTGCATCGCCGCCACCGCCTGTTGCGGGTCATGCAGATCGAGTTCCGCCTCGACATTCAGCAGCAGATAGGCCTTGCGCGGCGATTCAACCATTTGCGCAGCATTCATGCCTTTCCCGGCGGATGGCAGCGCCCCGGCCAGGTAGCCGCCGACACTGTTCGCCGCCTCGCCCAGATAGCCGAATTTTGCGGCGCACAATGCGGCGATCTGCTCGGCCAGCACGGCTATCTGAACAGCTTGGGGGTGTTGTTGCGCGAAATTGCCCAGCAGAACCGCAGCACGTTCACCGCTCGCCAGACTATGCGCAATGGCACGTGCCTGCGTGGTCGGTTGAACCGCGCCGACGACTTTCTGCAATTCTCCTGACAGCGTTGCCGACTTTTCGGCCGCCAGCGCATTCAGTATCTGGGCGAGGCTGCTTGCCAGTTCGCCCGGGGCGACTATGGACTTGTTAGCCACTTTCATCAGCAAGTCATCATCGCTCGAATGAACGATATTGCTTTGCGCGCCTTTCTTGACGGCCTGGCGCACGCGGCTCGCCAGCAGGGGATGGTCCTTGCGCAAAAAGCTGCCGACGATCAGGAAGCGGTCCATGGTATTGATTCCCGCGGCAGGCATACCCAGCCACGGTGCACCCGCCCGCTTGCCGTCAGCGGTGAAATCGGAATGGCGCAAACGAAAATCCACGTTGCCGCTGCCCAAGCCGCGCACCAGTTTCTGCAGTAGATACAGCTCTTCCAGCGTGCTGTGCGGCGTCGCCAGGGCTGCGATCTGATCGGCGCCCGCAGAACTGCCAATCTGGCGCAAGCCGTTCGCCACATATTCCAGCGCGACTTGCCAATCAACCTCGATCCACTTTCCGTCCTGCTTGATCATCGGCTTCGTCAATCGTTCCGGCGCGTTCAGTCCCTGGTAGCTGAATCTGTCCTTGTCCGAAATCCAGCATTCGTTGATTGCTTCATTCTCGATCGGCAGCACGCGCATGACCTTGTTGTCCATCACCTGCACCGCCAGATTGGAACCCAGACCGTCATGCGGGCTGACCGATTTGCGCCGCGACAACTCCCAGTTGCGCGCGGTGTAACGGAACGGCTTGCTGGTCAGCGCACCGACCGGGCACAGGTCGATCATGTTGCCGGACAATTCCGAATCCACCGAACTGTTCACAAAACTCATGATCTCGGAATGCTCGCCGCGGAACGCCATGCCCAACTCCATGATCCCGGCGATCTCCTGTCCGAACCGGACGCAACGCGTACACTGGATGCAGCGGTTCATCTCTTCGGTGGAAATCAGATGGCCGATGTCCTTGGGCATCACGCTGCGCTTGGGCTCGTGATAGCGCGATGCGCTGCCGCCATAACCGACGGCCAGGTCCTGCAGTTCGCATTCGCCGCCCTGGTCGCAGATCGGGCAGTCGAGCGGATGATTGATCAGCAGGAATTCCATCACACCCTTCTGCGCCTTGACAGCCATCTCCGAATGGGTGCGCACCTTCATGCCTTCCGCAACCGGGGTGGCGCAGGCGGGCAGCGGCTTGGGCGCCTTCTCGATTTCAACCAGGCACATGCGGCAATTGGCCGCGATGGAAAGTTTCTTGTGGTAGCAGAAATGCGGAATATAGACGCCGAGACTGTTCGCCGCGTCCATCACCGTGGAACCGCGTTCCGCCTCGACCGGTTTGCCATCAATTTCAATGTTGATCATTACTCACCTGACCCGTCAGCTTCACACCAAGCAGCGCCTGTGTTCGATGTGATATTCGAATTCGTCGCGAAAATGCCTGAGCATGCCCTGCACCGGCCAGACCGCGGCTTCGCCCAGTGCGCAGATGGTGCGCCCGGCGATGTTCTCACCCATGCTCAACAGCAGATCCAGATCTTCCTTCCGCCCCTCGCCATGCTCGATGCGGTGCAGGATGCGATACAGCCAGCCGGTGCCCTCCCGGCACGGCGTGCACTGGCCGCAGGACTCCTCGTAATAGAAATAGGACAAACGTTCCAGCGCGCGCACCATGCAGGTGGTGTCGTCCATGATGATCACCGCGCCGGTGCCCAGCATCGATCCCGCCTTGGCAATCGAGTCGTAGTCCATGTCCAGATCCATCATGATCTCGCCCGGCAATACCGGCATCGATGAACCACCCGGTATGCAGGCCTTGAGCTTGCGTCCGCCGCGCATGCCGCCGGCCATCTCGAGCAGCTTCTTGAAAGGCGTTCCCAGCGGCACTTCAAAGTTGCCCGGCTTATTCACATGACCGGAAACCGAAAACAGCTTGGTGCCGCCGTTGTTGGGCCTGCCCAAGTTGAGGAATGCCTGGCCGCCGTTCTTGATGATGTACGGAATGCTCGCAAAAGTCTCGGTATTGTTGATCGTGGTCGGCTTCCCATACAGGCCAAAGCTGGCCGGGAACGGCGGCTTGAATCGCGGCTGGCCTTTTTTGCCCTCGATGGATTCCAGCAAGGCCGTTTCTTCGCCGCAAATATACGCGCCATAGCCGAGATGGTTGTGCAGGTCGAAGCAGAATCCGGTGCCCATGATATGGTCGCCCAGATAGCCGGCCTTGCGCGCCAGTTCGCAGGCTTCCTCCATGCGCTCATAGGCCTCGAAGATCTCGCCATGCACATAGTTGTATCCGGTCTTCACGCCCATCGCATAAGCGGCGATGGCCATGCCTTCGATCAACTGATGGGGGTTATAGCGCAGGATGTCCCAGTCCTTGCAGGTGCCCGGCTCGCCCTCGTCGGAGTTGCAGACGATATATTTGTCCCCGGTATAATTCTTCGGCATGAAGCTCCACTTCAAGCCGGTCGGGAAACCCGCGCCGCCGCGCCCGCGCAATGCCGATGCCTTGACCTCGGCGATAATCTCGTCCGGCGTCATCTTCTCGGTCAACACCTTGCGCAAAGCTTGGTAACCGCCAACCTTGAGATAATTCTCCAGCGTCCAGGGCTGGTCGAAATCCATCGTGGTAAATATCACCGGGCCGTTCATGTCTTGTCGAGCTCCGCTAAAATCAGGTCGATCTTTTCTGGCGTCATGCGGCTGCACATTCTTTTATTGCTGATCGTGAACAGCGGCGCATCGACACACGCACCCATGCACTCGCCCTCGCGCAATCCATACTTGCCGTCCGCGGTCGCCTCGCCCAGGCCGATGCCCAGCTTCTGTTTGAGATAGTCCACCGTTTCATTGGCTCCGCTCAACTGGCAGGACAGGTTGGTACACACCGTGATCGTGTGCCTGCCCATCGGTTTGAGGTTATACATGTGGTAGAAAGTCGCCACTTCATAAACAGCCATTTGCGGCATGCCCAGATATGCTGCGATGTCCGTCATGTCATCGGTGGAAATCCAGTCCTTTTCGTCCTGCACGAAGCGCAAAGCCG
This sequence comes from Gallionella sp., assembly GCA_049684555.1. Classification (GTDB taxonomy): domain Bacteria; phylum Pseudomonadota; class Gammaproteobacteria; order Burkholderiales; family Gallionellaceae; genus Gallionella. The sequence goes on from JBAVGB010000074.1 coordinate 13,941, forward strand.
CCATCACCGCAGATTGTTTTTGATCGGCCGGATATTTCCTCAACTCGCGGTTGATCTTGTTTTGTATTTGTTCGGATAGCATCAGCGGTCCACCTCGCCAAAAACGATGTCCTGGGTGCCGATGATGGTTACCACGTCGGCAATCATGTGTCCGCGTGCCATCTCGTCCAGTCCGGCAATATGCGCAAAGCCGGGCGCGCGTATCTTCATGCGGTAAGGCTTGTTCGCCCCGTCGGAGATCAGGTAGATGCCGAACTCCCCCTTGGGATGCTCGACGGCTGCATAAGCCTCGCCGACCGGCACATGCATCCCCTCGGTGAACAGCTTGAAATGGTGGATCAGTTCTTCCATGTTCTCCTTCATGGATTCGCGGAGCGGCGGCGCAAACTTGTGGTTGTCCGTCATCACCGGGCCGGGGTTGTTGCGCAGCCAATTGATACATTGCTTGATGATACGGTTGCTTTGCCTCATTTCTTCGACGCGCACCAAGTACCGGTCATAGGTATCGCCGGTTTTTCCGACCGGTATATCAAAATCCAGGCGGTCGTACACCTCATAGGGCTGTTTCTTGCGCAAATCCCATTCCACTCCCGAGCCGCGCAGCATCGGTCCGGTAAAACCAAGCGCCAGCGCGCGCTCCGGCGTGACCACCCCGATACCCACGGTACGCTGTTTCCATATGCGGTTATCCGTCAGCAGGGTTTCGTATTCATCCACGCACTTGGGAAAACGGTCGGTGAAGTCATCGAGAAAATCGAGCAGCGACCCCTGGCGGTTCTCGTTGAGTTTTTTTACCGCTGCGGCGTTGTGTATCTTGGAAGCCTGATATTGCGGCATGCTGTCCGGCAGATCCCGGTACACGCCGCCGGGGCGATAGTAGGAAGCGTGCAAACGCGCCCCGGATGCGGCCTCGTAGGCATCCATCAGATCCTCGCGCTCGCGGAAACAATACAGGAATATGGTCATCGCGCCGATATCCAGCCCGTGCGCGCCCAGCCAAAGCAGGTGATTCAGCAGCCGCGTAATTTCATCGTACATCACGCGGATGTATTGTGCGCGCAAGGGAACCTCGATGCCCGCGAGTTTTTCGACCGCCAGTACATAGGCATGCTCGTTGCTCATCATCGAGACGTAATCCAGCCGATCCATGTATGGCAAAGCCTGCAGAAAGGTCTTGTGCTCGGCGAGTTTCTCGGTGGCGCGGTGCAGCAATCCGATGTGGGGGTCTGCACGCTCGATCACCTCGCCGTCCAGTTCCAGAACCAGGCGCAACACACCATGCGCGGCCGGATGCTGGGGCCCGAAGTTCATTGTGTAATTCTTGATTTCCGCCATCACTTGATCTCCGGATTGCTGGCGTAATTTTCTTCACGCACGATACGCGGCGTCACTTCGCGCGGATCGATCGAAACCGGCTGGTACACCACACGCTGCTGTTCGGGGTCATAACGCATTTCCACATTGCCCGACAGCGGAAAATCCTTGCGGAAAGGGTTGCCGACAAAGCCGTAGTCGGTCAGGATGCGGCGCAGATCAGGATGCCCGGTGAACACGATGCCATACAAGTCGAAAGCTTCGCGTTCATACCAGTTGGCGGAAGGCCAGATATCGATCACCGAAGACAACACCGGAAATTTTTCGTCCTCGGCAAAAATGCGCACGCGGATGCGAGCGTTGTTTGTAACGGAAAGCAGGTTATAGACCACGGCGAATCGATTCGGGTGAGCCGTGGTCGATGTAGAAATGTCAGACCCAAAATAAGCGCCGCCTTCGGAAATATCACTGCCGTAAGCGGAATAATCGACCCCGCACAGGTCTATCAACTGCTCGAAGCGCAGCGCTTTTTCATCGCGCATGCGGGCCAGTACCTCCAGCATCTCCGCCGCCCTGACCACCACCGTCAATTCACCGAGCCTCTCTTCGAGGCTGGCCAGTTTGTCGCCCAGCAACGTCGACAAGTTGGCACGCAAGGCGCCCAATTCAGCAGTCATAGCTCATCCTAGCGCGCGATCGTGTTGGTTCGTTTGATTTTTTTTTGCAACTGGATGATCCCGTAAAGCAAAGCCTCGGCCGTCGGCGGGCAACCCGGCACATATACATCCACCGGCACGATCCGATCGCAGCCGCGCACCACCGAATAGGAGTAGTGATAGTAGCCGCCGCCGTTCGCGCAGGAACCCATCGAGATCACCCAGCGCGGCTCGGCCATCTGGTCGTAGACCTTGCGCAGGGCGGGAGCCATCTTGTTGCACAGTGTGCCCGCGACTATCATCACGTCGGATTGGCGGGGGCTGGGACGGAACACCACTCCAAAACGGTCAAGATCGTAACGGGCCGCGCCGGCATGCATCATTTCGACCGCACAACAGGCCAACCCGAACGTCATCGGCCACAGCGAGCCGGTGCGCGTGTAATTTATGATGGTATCGAGGGTCGTGGTGACGACACCTTTTTCCAGCACGCCTTCTATTCCCATTCCAGGGCTCCCTTCATCCATTCATAAACAAAGCCCACCACCAGAATGGCCAGAAAGATCATCATCGAGACAAAGCCGAATGTACCGATTTCCTTGAGCACGATCGCCCAGGGGAAAAGAAACGCAATTTCAAGATCGAAGAGTATGAACAGGATGGCAACGAGGTAATAGCGCACGTCGAATTTCATGCGCGCATCCTCGAACGCCTCAAAACCGCATTCGTATGGAGACAACTTCTTGTCGTCCGGCCGATTGGGTGCCGCCAGCTTGCCCAGCACCACGGGAACAACGCCCATCGCAACACCAACGCAGATAAACAGCAAAACCGGGAAATAATTTTCCAGCATAAGAGCCCCCTCCCCCTTTTTTTGCAATTGATTCGTGAGCTAAGCCATTAACTTCTATTATTCTTATCGTCGTATCGACAGTCGATGTGCCGTTTTTTTATTTGGTGCGGATGGGGAGACTCGAACTCCCACGCCCTTGCGGGCACAAGCACCTCAAGCTTGCGTGTCTACCAATTCCACCACAACCGCCATATCCTGAGAATTATTTTGGAATATCCCTGGAAATATCTTTGGAACCCGAGTTGTCGACCGGACTGGCCCCTGCCGGAATGGTCGCCGGAACGACCGGCGCAGGTTGAGTGCTAACCGGATTTACTTTGTCCATGATTCCCTGCTGTTGCGCCGGATGGGAATACAGGTATGTCAGCGACAGGCTGGTAACAAAGAACAGCGTCGCTGCGACTGCCGTGCTGCGGCTGAGAAAATTCGCAGAGCCGCTGGAGCCGAACAGACTTCCCGCCGAACCTGTCCCGAAAGCCGCGCCCATGTCGGCTCCTTTGCCGTGTTGCATCAGCACCAGGCCGATCAATACCACTGCCGTCAAAACATGCACTACCCAAACTATTGTTTCCACAAACTACTCCATATTCATGAATTAAAACTGGGCTGCGCGGCATATTGCCACGAACTCTTCCGCCACCAGTGAAGCACCGCCTATCAGGCCGCCGTCTATATCCGGCATTCCGAACAACTCGGCTGCATTGGCTGCTTTCACACTACCGCCGTAGAGTATACACAAGCTCTGTGCTACCTGGCTATTATGTTGTGCAACGCGCTGACGAATGAACGCATGGACGGCCTGTGCCTGCTGGGGTGAGGCCGTTTTCCCTGTTCCGATCGCCCAAACCGGCTCATAAGCAATCACTGCCCTGGATAAGGCTTCAGCTCCGGCATGGTTCAAGACTGCATCCAGCTGTGTGGCAACGACTTGTTCGGTGATACCGGACTCGCGTTCGGTCAAGGTTTCACCCACGCAAAAGATCGGTTTCATGCCCGCCTTGATGGCCGCGTCAAACTTGGCGGAGGCTATCTCGTTGCTCTCATGAAACAGTCCGCGCCGCTCCGAATGGCCGATGATTACATAACTGCAACCAAAGTCGACCAGCATGCCCGGTGCCACGGCTCCCGTAAAAGCGCCTTCTTCGTGCTGGCTCAGATTTTGCGCCCCCCAGGCCACATTGCTGCCCTGCAGCAAGGATTGCGCCTGCGCCAGGTATGGATAGGGAACACACACAGCATAGTCGGCTTTGCTAAGGTCGCGCACCCCGGCGAGGATCGCTTGCAGCAACGCTTGATTGCGCGCCAGACGGCCATGCATCTTCCAGTTTCCAACGACAAGTTTGCGGCGCATCCCGTTTTCACCCCTTAGCTTCTGAATGGGCGAATGCTACCTGCGAACACTGGTGAGGTCAATGAATCCGGCCGGACAAAATATACGAGAATCGGCTTGAATCCTTGTGGTTACGCGTATCTGCGTCACCCGGAAGATTTCGAATGCAAACGTTAGCAAATACCGGTTGAGTAGGCAGACTGAAACGGATCGACGTGAATTTGGCTCATTGAGGCGCCCGCAAAGAAAGTTTGTTTTTTTGCCGCATTGACCATGTCCGGATTGCCGCATAGAAATACACGCCAGCCGGAAAGGTCAGGATTATCGGCTAGCGCAACATCCAGAACCATACCCGCCGCATACCCTGCAGGCGCTTCCCCGTCTGACACACAGGGCACATAACTGAAATTTGAATGGGTTTGTGCGAGATCTCTCAATTTGTCGACCAGATAAAATCCTCCGGTGCTATAGCTTCCATGGTAGAGACTGAGTTTGCCCTGATGTCCGTGCAATAGCGCGTCACGAATGATGCCATACAAGGGAGCCAGGCCGCAGCCGGTTGCAATCAGAAGAATATTTTGTTCCGGATTGCCAGGGACATAAAAGCAGTCGCCGGTCGCCTCCGATATCGTGATGTCGTCGCCCTCCTTAAGATTCGAAAATATCCAGCCGCTAACCAAGCCACTCGGAACCTTCCTCACGTTGATGAAAAGTTCTTCGTGCAGCTCAGGAACGCTTGCCAGGGAATAGCATCGTGAAAGGGTTTCCTCCTTGTAAAGACTGATGAACTGCCCGGCCTTGTATTCGAAGGGCCGGGAAGGTTTCAGCCGGATACCGAGCGTGTCCGCATTGAGGAATTCGACCTTGGTCACCTTGGCCGAAAGTTTACCCATCCCTGCTTCCGGCAGAACCACCTCGATGTCCTGTTCCGGGTAACACGAACAGGCCATGAAATAGTTCTGGGCTGCCAGAGTCAGCTTCAAGCCGGCCTTCGCCTTCTCCGGCACCGCACCCTTGACCGCTCGCATCAGACATGACTGGCAGATACCGGAATGGCAGGAAGAAGGGACCGGAACCCCATGGGCAACCAAACAGTCCAGAACCGAATCTTTCCCGCACTCGTATGACTGCCCGTCATAAATAACTTTGGCCATGGGTGCCTTTTCCCTACCTGCCCAGAACGTCTTTTCTCGTGGTTTCGCACAGTGCGGCGACTTGTGCGATCAGGTTATCAGCAACCTTGAGTTCCTTCAGCGTGGCTCCCAGATCCTCCACCACAGCATCAAAATGCGCATCGTTAAGTCCCATTTTCACCAGATGCGCGTGCCCGTCTCTCATGTCCTTATGGGTATACTTGTTAGGCCCGCCAAAAGCCATGGTCAGAAAGGCTTTTTGCTTGGCTGCCTGCTTTTCCATATCGACGCCCTCGAAGAAACGCTTGATACGGTCATCCTTCAAGACCTTGCGATAAAATATATCCACTGCCGCGTTTACCGCACCTTCACCACCTAACTGTTCATATAAGCTCATGTTCATTCTCCAGATTAATTTGATGTTGCTGCCGGAATTTCCGGCATACCTTTAAACCCGTTCAAAATATATATTTCGAACTGCCTTTGACGAGCACAACTTAAATATATATTCTAAATACATCTTATATGTCTGTTGTGATTGCTGTCAAGATGAAAACTTGGCCAAATTGTAAATAATCATGTCGGAGCGTAAACAGGCGGGCAGGATATCGGCGAGATATCATGCTATAAACCATCGTACGGAGTTGGGCGCAATACGCCCGGAGAATTGCTTTAGTTAGACCCGGAAGGTACAACATGCGCTTGACCCTTTACACCGATTATTCCCTGCGCGTCCTGATTTATCTGGCCGGACGCGAAGACGAATCGGTGACGATCACAGAATTGGCGGATTTCTACAAGATTTCGCGCAACCATCTCGTCAAGGTGGTGCACAATCTCGGCCTGAAGGGCTATATCCAGACCAGCAGGGGGAGAAACGGCGGCATCAGGCTATCTCGTCCTGCCAAGGAGATACGCCTGGGTGAAGTCGTGCGTTCAACCGAACCTGACCTCGACCTGCTCGAATGTTTCAACCCTGCCACGGACAAATGCGTTATTTCGCGTTCCTGCAGCCTGAAGGGCGTCCTGTTCAATGCCCAAGCCAGCTTCCTGCAAATACTCGACAAATATACGCTGGCCGATATCGCCAACGTGTCAAACAAGGTGATTACGTCTTTTAAAGCCATCCCTGTTGTCCGCGGTTGATAACAAGCGGAAAGAAAACAGGCTAGGCGCAACATCTCCGTCCTACCCGGCGCGGGTTAAATGTACCCGATGCAGCCGGATCGCAAGCAGGATGTTTGCGAAAGAAATACTTGGTCGGTGGATTCGGAATACATTGCAACCGCTCATGCAATCAATGGGCGATCAGCGGGCAATCACCAATCAGCGATGCTTACTTCGACGTTATCAATCAATCGGGTATTGCCCAGCCTGGCTGCAGCCAATACCACAAAATCACGTTGTAACGAATCCGGCTTATTCCCGGTTGCCGGCAGCAAATCCGATTGGTTGCGGACTTCCACATAATCCACCGACCATCCCCGCCTGGATAGCTGCTCGATTGCCTGTCCCCGCAGACGCTCCAGATCACGCTCGCCCTGCAGCATGGCCTGGCGCATCCCAGTCAGCGTCTGGAAAAGAAAAACTGCCTCGTTTCGTTCCAACCGGCTCAAGTACTGGTTGCGCGAACTCAGCGCCAGCCCGTCTGCAGCTCGCACCGTCTCGCAGCCGATGATGCTTACCGGCAGATCAAGTTGCGCAACCATCCTGCGGATGATGTGCAATTGCTGGTAATCCTTCTTGCCGAAAAGTACCGCCTGTGGCTGCACGATGTTCAACAACTTGAGCACTACCGTGGCCACGCCGCGAAAATGGCCTGGACGCGTGGTTCCTTCCAGATCATCGGCGATAGGCGGCGGCACCACGAATACCATCTGCGGCTCGGGATACATTGCGCTGACCGACGGCGCAAACACGACGTCCGCCAAACCTTGCAGCTTGGCACAGTCCGTTTCCAGCGTGCGCGGGTATCTGTCAAAATCCTCGTTGGGAGCGAACTGCAGCGGATTGACGAAAATGCTGGCCGCCACACAGTGCCCATGTTCACGCGCGCGACGCATCAACTCGAGATGGCCTTCATGCAGATTGCCCATGGTCGGCACGAACGCGATTGCGTTTTCTTGCGCCAGTCGCGCGCGCAATTCGGCAATGGTCAATGCGACCTGCATCAAAAACTGTGATGCTTGGACGGAAAAGTGCCCGCTTTTACCTCGGCGACATAATTCGCCACTGCTGCCGCAATACCGGGTGCATCTTCCATGTAATTCTTCACGAAACGCGCCTTCTTGCCCGGATAGATGTCCAGCATGTCATGCAGTACCAGCACCTGGCCGGAACAAGATGCGCCGGCGCCGATGCCGATGGTCGGTATGATCAGCTGCGAAGTGATTTCGGCTGCCAGCAGCGCGGGTATGGCTTCCAGCACGATCATGCCGGCACCGGCCTGTTCGAGAGCGACCGCATCGGACAGCAACTTTTGCGCGGCAGCGGACTCCTTGCCCTGGACTCTATAGCCGCCAAGCTGGTGCACCGATTGCGGGGTCAGCCCAACATGCCCGCACACCGCAATGCCGCGTTCGGTGAGAAAGCGCACGGTTTCGACCATCGTCGCGCCGCCTTCCAGCTTGACCATCTGCGCGCCGGCCGCCATCAATCTTGCGGCATGCGCGCAGGTTTCCTGGGGACTGACCTGAAAAGTCCCGAATGGCATATCGCTGAGAATGAACGCCTGCCGGGAGCCGCGTGCCACGCAGCCGGTGTGGTACATCATGTCGGCCAGCGTGACGGGCAGCGTGGTTTCATGCCCCTGCAACACCATGCCGAGCGAATCGCCGACCAGCAACACGTCTATGCCCTGATTCTCCAGCAGCGCGGCAAAGCTCGAGTCATAGCAGGTCAGCACCGCGATCTTTTCGCCTTTGCCGCTCATGGCTTGCAATTTGGTAAGCGTAGTGCGCATCAACTCCCCCTGCTAAAAAATTCGCGCGGCCCACGCATCTCCCCGATGCGTTTCAACAACAGGGCGAAATCCTCATCGTTATCGGCAAAATTAAGATGCTCGCTGTTCACCATCAGTACCGGCGCCGAATCGTAATGATAGAAGAAATCGCTGTAGCTTTGTGACAGGCGCTCCAAATAACTTTCTGCAATGCCTGACTCGTAGGGTTGCGCGCGCCGATGCACGCGTTCAACCAGCGTCTCCGGCGCGGCCTGCAAATAGATCACCAGATCCGGCACGGGTGCCTGCAATTGCAGGGAGCGGTAGATCTGCTGGTACAACGCAAATTCCTCCTCATTCAGATTGAGGCGGGCGAACAGCGGGTCCTTGTCGAAAAGATAATCGGCCACGGTGTGCTCGCGAAACATATCCATTTGCGCAAGATCGCGCACTTCGTTGCCGCGCTGGAACAGGAAAAACAACTGGGTCGCCAGCGCATATCGCGGCGGATCCTGGTAGAACCGGGCAAGGAACGGGTTTTCATCCGGCTTTTCCAGCAGCGTAGCAGAACCGATATGCTGGGCAAGCCGCAGCGCAAGGCTGGTTTTGCCCACACCTATCGGCCCTTCCACAACGACATAGCGATATCTTTCAGGCAGCATTGGATATCCTGTGAAGAATTTGATCACGGCACTTTTCCAGGGCAAGTAGCGCACTTCCGAAACCCGGTATGTTGATATCCGGCGCGATCTCCAGCAGGGGTTGCAATACAAATGCGCGCCTGTGCATCTGGACATGCGGGATCGTCAGGCCATGTTCGCTCAGTTGAACATCGTCATACAACAGCACATCCATATCCAGTGTGCGCGGCGCGTTGCGAAAGGTGCGCTTGCGGCCATGCTGATGTTCGATGCCCAACAGCGCATGCAACAGCGTTTGCGGCGATAGATTCGTTTCGATTTTCGCAACTGCATTCACAAAGTCGGGCTGCGTCTGGGCATCGGGCAGGTTTGGGCAACCAAGCGGGGCACTGCGATACAGCGAAGACCTGGCTGCCAACCGCGTGCCAGGCAAGCCATCGAGGTCGGCGAACGCGCGCCGCAATTGGCTGTGCGGCTCACCAAGATTGCTGCCGAGTCCGATATAGGCGATGTGTGGCATTGCTTTGGAAACGGTTCCCGGAATTATGCTGAATGTTCGTTGTTGACCAATTCATCCCCGGCTGCCACCCCCTGTTTCTTGCGCGGTTTACGGCGGCGGCGCTTTTTCTCGCCGCCAACCTCGGGCTGCAACATCTCGGTTTGGCGCTCGGTGCTGGCATCCTGGAACTCGTCCCACCACAGACCTAGCTGGTCATCCACTTCTCCGCTGGCGCAGCGCAACAACAGGAAGTCGAAACCGGCGCGGAAGCGCGGCTGCTCGAGCAGGCGGAACGGCCGCTGCCCGGAGCGTTGCTCGAAGCGCTGCTGCATCAGCCAGATTTCCTTCATCACTGCGTCCTGCCGATGAGGGATGGCAAGTTGCGCCCGCTGCCTGGCCAGCACCTCATCCATCGCCTCGTGCATTGCACCCACCGGACGCGCACCGTTCTGAACGCGGAGATTCCACGCTGCCAGCACCTCATGCCACAACAAGGCGGCAAACAGAAATGCCGGTGAAACGGTTTTGTCCTGACTGAGGCGCTCGTCTGTATTGCGCAACGCCAGCATGATGAATTTTTCCCCCAGCGGCTGCTCCCAGATCACATCCAGCAAAGGCAAGAGGCCATGATGCAGGTTCATTTTGCGCAGTTGCTGGATGCATTCCAGCGAATGTCCCGACAACAGCATCTTGAGAACCTCATCGAGCAAGCGCGCCTTGGGCACATTGTCGAGGAGTGATTTCATTCCGGCTATCGGCGCGGCGGTTGCCGCATCGAGCTTCATGCCCAGCTTGGCTGACAGTCGCACCGCGCGAAGCATGCGCACCGGGTCTTCACGGTAACGCACCAGCGGATCGCCGATGACGCGCAACAGGCGGTTGCGGGTATCGGCGTAACCGCCGTGAAAATCATAGATCTCCTGTGAGGACGGATCGTAAAACAGCGCGTTGGCGGTAAAGTCCCTGCGCGCGGCATCCTGCTCCTGGTCGCCGAATTCGTTGTCGCGCAGCAACCGGCCATGCTCGTCGATCTGAGCATCCTCCGCTTCGATCATGCGACGGAAGGTGGATACCTCGACCACCTCCTCCCCGAACATCACATGCACAAGCCTGAAGCGTCTTCCGATGATGCGTGCCCGACGGAACACGCGGCGCACCTCTTCCGGCGTCGCATCGGTAGCGATATCGAAATCCTTGGGCTTGCGATCCAGCAACAGATCACGGACCGCACCGCCAACCACGTATGCCTGATAACCGGCCGCCTGCAGGCCATCGGTGACCTTCAGTGCACCGTAGCTGATCTGTTCCCGCGCCACGCCATGCTGCCTGAACGGGATCACCTGGGCATTTCCCGCCGCCCGTTTTCCGGCAGACTGGTTAAATACGCGCTTGAGGAACTTTTTTATCATGCAACCTTAAAATGTGAAATGAAACGCCGATGCAGAAAAGGGGAAGATTATACAGTCCCAAATAAAAACGCGCCTTGCAGCGCGTTTCTATTGGAGCGGGAAAACCTTATTTCTTGAGACATGAACTCATGAACGCCTTGCGTTCTGCGCCCTTGAGTCCTTTTGCCTTGGCGTCAGCATTGCAAGACTTCATCTTGTCCTGTTGCTTGGTCTTTCCGGAATCAGCAGCACCAGCGGCAGCCTTCGTATCCGCCTTGGCGGCGCCCTTGGCCGCGTCAGCCTTCAGCACGTAATCCTTCTTCAGGCACTTGCTCATAAAGGCCTTGCGCTCGGCACCCTTCAGGTTGTCGGCCTTGGCTTCCGCATTGCATCCCCTCATCTTGTCCTGCTGTGAACCCGCAAAAGCCGGCGCAGAAACAGCAACCGCAAAACCCAGGCATGCCAATGAAATCAGTTTGTTCATCAAGTTCTCCTTATATCAAATATATATTTGTTTTAAACGTTCCATGTACCGCGGAAGCTGCGCCATTATAGCCAAACGGACAAATTTCAACAGGAACTTTTTTTCGTTAACCTTTTGTACGCAAGCCATAATTATGATCAATTTTTTGTTTTATCCCGCTCGATAAGCGCATAGGCGGAATGGTTGTGTATCGATTCGAAATTTTCCGACTCAACGATATACGCATCGATACGCTTGTCCTTGTCCAGCACCGTAGCCACATCGCGCACTATATCCTCGACGAATTTCGGATTGTCATAGGCGCGTTCGGTGACGAACTTCTCGTCGGGGCGCTTCAACAGGCCGTACAGTTCGCAGGAAGCCTGGTCTTCGGCGATGCGGATCACGTCCTCGATCCAGACGAATTCGTTGGTGCGTATAGAAAGCGTGACATGCGATCGCTGGTTATGCGCGCCGCGGTCGGATATCTTCTTCGAACACGGGCACAGGCTGGTGACCGGCACCAGCACTTTCATCGTGACGCTGGGTTTGCCGTTTACCGTTTCGCCGATCAGCGTGACATCATAATCGAGCAGGCTTTGCACACCCGACACCGGCGCGGTCTTGTTCACAAAATAGGGAAAACTCATTTCGATGTATCCGGATTTCGCTTCCAGGCGCTCCACCATTTCTTCCAGTATCCGCTCGAAAGATTCGACCGATATCTCGCGTTCATGGTGGTTCAGGATCTCGACGAACCGCGACATGTGGGTACCCTTGAAATTATGGGGCAGATGCACATACATATTGAAAGTGGCGATGGTGTGCTGCACGCCTACACTCTTGTCCTTGACCCTGACCGGATGACGTATGCCTTTGATGCCGACCCGGTCGATTGCAAGGTGGCGTGTATCGGCGGAACTTTGCACATCTGGTATGAAATCTGGCTTGGGGCTATTCATGGCTGAATTCCTCTTTGACATAGTTGACAATATATTATAACCAATCCCGACAATCTTACTATGGTAATTTTCTTTTAATCATCATAATCAAACCGTTGGCATCGAGGCCGCAATCCGCAAGCATTTGCGCATGGTCGCCCTGCTCGATGAACCGGTCAGGCAGTCCGAGTTGCAGCACAGGCACGCCGTGTCCTTGCCGCAACAGATATTCCGCGACCGCACTGCCGGCGCCGCCCTGGACGGTATTTTCTTCCACCGTGACCAGCAGTTGGTGTTCGAGTGCCAGACGCATGACCAATTCTCCATCCAGCGGCTTGACGAAACGCATGTTCGCCACCGTCGCATCGAGCTGTTCCCCGGCCAGCAGGGCCGGCGCCAGCATGCTGCCGAATGCCAGAATCGCAACCCGTTTGCCTTCGCGGCGCAATTCGCCTTCGCCGATCGGCAGTGCGCTCATTTCCTCGCTGATCGCGACACCCGGACCGGTGCCGCGCGGATAGCGTACCGCAACGGGGGAATTCAGCTGCATGGCGGTATACAGCATCTGGCGGCATTCATTCTCGTCGGCCGGCGCCATCACCGTCATGTTCGGAATGCAGCGCAAATAGGATAGATCGAAGCTGCCTGCATGGGTGGCACCGTCCGCACCGACCAGGCCGGCCCGATCGATTGCGAACACCACCGGCAGGCGCTGTATCGCAATGTCGTGGATAAGCTGGTCGTAAGCGCGCTGCAGGAATGTCGAGTAGATCGCCACCACCGGCTTGTATCCTTCACATGCCAAACCCGCGGCAAAGGTCAGCGCATGTTGTTCCGCTATACCCACGTCAAAATAGCGTTCCGGAAAACGCTCGGCGAATTGGGACAAGCCCGAGCCCTCGCACATCGCCGGGGTGATACCCAGCACACGCTCGTCCTGCGCCGCCATGTCGCACAGCCACTGACCGAAAACCTGAGTGTAGGTCGGCTTGGCAAGTTGTCCGTTGGCTTTTGCCTGGTCGGGCTTGGCCACGATGCCCTGGGTGCGGTCGAATTTGCTGACGCCGTGGTACAGCAGGCAATTTTCTTCGGCCAGCGCATAACCCTTGCCCTTTTGCGTGACGATATGCAGGAACTGCGGCCCGCTCAACTTGCGGATATTGCCGAGCGTATCCAGCAGCACATCCATGTCATGCCCGTCGATCGGGCCGATGTAATTGAAGCCGAATTCCTCAAACAGCGTGCCGGGTATCACCATCCCCTTGAAGTGTTCCTCGGCGCGCTTGGCGAATTCCAGCACCGGAGGCATCCCTTTCAAGACCTTCTCGCTGCCGCGCCGCATTGCCGCATAGAAGCGCCCCGACATCAGCTTGGCCAGATAATTGTTCAATGCGCCGACCGGCCGCGAAATGGACATATCGTTGTCATTGAGTATCACCAGCAGATTCGCGTCCATCACGCCGGCATTGTTCAGTGCCTCGAAGGCCATGCCGCCGCTCATCGCGCCATCGCCGATGATTGCTACGGCACGGTGCTCTGATCCCTGCAGTTGCGCCGCGACCGCCATGCCCAGCGCCGCAGAGATCGAAGTACTTGAATGACCGGTACCGAAAGTGTCATACGGACTTTCTTCGCGCTTCGGGAATCCCGAGATGCCGCCTGCCATGCGCAGCTTGCTCATGCCGTTGCGGCGTCCGGTCAGAATTTTATGAACGTAGGTCTGGTGACCGACATCCCAGACCAGCTTGTCTTCCGGCGTGTTGTAGACATAGTGCAGCGCGATGGTCAGCTCGACCGTACCCAGATTCGAGGACAGATGCCCCCCGGTCTTGCTGACCGACTCGACCAGGAATTCGCGCAACTCGCCCGCCAATTGCGGCAATTGTTCACGATCCAGCGCACGCAAGTCGGCGGGTGTATTGATAGTATCAAGCAACTTATACATCAGAACTTTCTCAGTACAATGAAGTCGGCAAGCTGGCGCAAGCGCTGGGCGGAGCCACCGAAGCCGGCCAGTTCTTCCAGTGCTTCGCGGTGCAACCGTTGCGCCATGTCGCGCGCGCCCTGTATGCCGAGCAGACTGACGTATGTAGGCTTGCCGTTATCCGCATCCTTGCCCGCGGTTTTGCCCAGCGTGGCGGTATCCGCTTCGCAGTCCAGCACATCGTCCACGACCTGGAATGCCAGGCCGATCAGCTTGGCAAAATGATCCAGCTTTTCGAGTTGTGCGGAGGAAACCGATCCGCAATGCGCTCCCAGCAAAACCGCTGCGCGTATCAATGCGCCGGTCTTGTGGATATGCATGAATTCCAGTTCCGGCAGCGTGAGCGACTTGCCCACACTGGCAAGGTCTATCGCCTGCCCGCCCGCCATGCCGCGCGAACCGGAAGCGGTTGCCAGCAGTTTGACCATTTCCAGCTGGCGCTGCGCGTCATCGCTCAAACGGTGTTCAGCGAGCAACTGAAACGCCAACGCTTGCAGGCTGTCCCCGACCAGCAATGCGGTCGCCTCATCATATTGAACATGGCAAGTCGGCTTGCCGCGGCGCAACACGTCATCGTCCATGCACGGCATGTCGTCATGCACCAGCGAATAGGCATGGATCAGCTCGACCGCCGCAGCGACGATATTCAAACGGTCCGCTGCCGCGCCGGCCAGTTCGCCCGCGGCGAACGCCAGCAACGGCCGCACGCGCTTGCCGCCATCCAGCACAGCGTAGCGCATCGCCTCATGTAGCCGCTGCGGAGCCGTTACCGATTGCGGCAACAATTCGCCCAACTCGACTTCGAAGCGCGCCTGCTGCGCGGATATCCAGCCCTGAAAGTCCGCCTGCATCAGTCCTGCCCCGGGCCCGACGCAGCGGATTGTCCGGAACCGCCGGTCCCGGGAAAATCTTTCAGTATCCCATCTTCCAGCACCCGCACCTGTGTCTGCGCATCCTCAAGACGAGTGCGGCAGAACGACAGCAATTCGGCGCCGCGCTTGTAGGCAGCCAGCGAATCTTCCAGCGACAATTTGCCCGACTCCATATCGGCGACGATTTTTTCCAGCTCTGCCATTGCCGTTTCGAAACCGGGCGTCTTTTGCGATTTACCAGCCATGAGGAACCTTTAACTGTGAATGATGTTCAAATTTCTAATTGTTCAACATCAGGCGTATGAGTGGTTATGTGCTTATATTGCGCATTATTTGCTTCATATGCACACGAGGCTGATCAACACCATAATATGAAGGGTATATCCAGAAACATACCAGCGAAAGCTGTGCATTTTACCCAACCCGTTCCGACTGGGCCAATTTTTGTTGCCCGACAAATAAAATTCGGGGACAATCCCTTACACCTTGATGCAGACTTAATATTCCGGTCATGTCAGATATCGCCAACATTAAACAGTTCATCCGGGTTCCGGTCCACCCTCCGCTCAGCTGGTACTTCGACTCGGGAGTAATGGAAGTCGAGCAACGCCTGCTGTTCGAACCGGGACCGAATTATGTCGGCCATGAACTGATGGTCCCGAACAACGGCGACTACCATGTGCTGGAAGGCGCGGGACAGGTGCTGGTGCGCAACCAAAACGGCGTGGAGTTGCTCAGCAATATCTGCCGCCACCGCCAGTCGGTAATGCTGGAAGGCCGCGGCAATATACAGCACATCGTCTGCCCGCTGCATCGATGGACGTACAAGACCGACGGCGAGCTGCTCGGCGCACCGCATTTCCCGCAAAACCCCTGCCTGAACCTGAACAAGACACCGTTGCAAAACTGGAACGGGCTACTGTTTTCCGGCCGGCGCGATGTCGCGAAAGACCTGGCCAAGGTCGGCGTGATGAAAGACCTGGACTTCTCGGGCTACATGCTGGATAGGGTGCAAGTGGACGAATACGCGTTCAACTGGAAAAACTTTATCGAAGTTTATCTTGAGGATTACCACGTCGTGCCGTTCCATCCCGGCCTGGGCAATTTCGTTGACTGCGACAATCTCAAGTGGGAGTTCGGTGAGCACTACAGCGTGCAGACAGTCGGCATCCGCAACGGGCTGCGCAAAACCGGCAGCGATGTGTATGGCAAGTGGCAGGAGCAGGTGTTGCGCTATCACGGCGACAAGCTGCCCGGATGCGGCGCGATATGGCTGACTTACTACCCCAATATCATGGTCGAGTGGTATCCCGGAACACTGGTCATCAGTACCTTGGTGCCGCGCGGCCCGGAAGCCTGCACCAACATCGTCGAGTTCTATTACCTCGAGGACATTGCATTGTTCGAGCGCGAATACGTAGAAGCGGAACAAAAGGCCTACAACGAAACCGCCAGAGAAGACGATACCATTTGTCTGAGGATGCATCAGGGGCGAAAGTCGCTGTACCAGCGCGGCATCGAGGAGCACGGCCCTTACCAGTCGCCCACCGAGGACGGCATGCTGCACTTCCATGAGTATCTGCGCCGCAATCTTGCACCTCACCTCTGATTGACACGGCTGGAATGTTGAAATTAACCGGCTCTCGCTGGATGCTGGGCGCCGGACTCATGTTCGGCTGCATGGGGGTATTCGTCAAACTCGGCGCTTCCCACTTTTCGGATGTCGAGCTGGTGTTCTACCGCTCGTTCTTCGGACTCCTGCTGGTCTATGCCATCATGCGCTCCAAGCGCGTAAGCCCGGTCACGCTTCACTGGCGCGCCCACCTGTGGCGCGGCATTTCCGGCGGTGTGTCACTCGCGCTGTTCTTTTACTGCATCACCGTGCTGCCGCTCGCCACTGCGGTGACGCTCAACTACACCGCGCCGCTGTTTCTCACCCTGTTTATGATGATCGTGTACAAGGAAAGATTCCACCTGCCCATGTCCCTCGCGATCCTGCTCGGGTTCTGCGGCGTGGTGCTGCTGCTGCACCCGACCATGGCGCGCGAGCAAATGCTGCCCGGGCTGCTGGGGCTGGTCTCGGGCTTCCTCGCCGGTATCGCCTACATCAACGTCAAGCAGCTCGGCACCCTCGGCGAACCGTCGTTGCGCACGGTGTTCTATTTCAGCCTGACCGCCTCAATCGGCAGCGGTTTATGGCTGCTGTTCGGCATGGCGCATGCGATCACCCCGCAAGGCTTTGCCATTCTGCTCGGCCTGGGCAGCACCGGCACCCTGGCGCAACTCGCGATGACACACGCATATCGCACCGGCAACACGCTGGTGGTCGGCAGCCTGGCATACAGCACCATCGTTTTTGCCAGCCTGTTCGGCATGCTGCTGTGGAATGAAGTACTGCCGCTCTCGAGCTGGCTGGGCATGGCGCTCATCATCGCGGGCGGTGTGTTAAGCTTATGGTTGACACGCGACCACCCGTCTCCAAAACAATAAATCAAGGAGCAGCATTAATGATCACCATCGAACAAACCGAAAACCTCGTCAACATCGCCGTCCTCGGCGAATTCACCATTGCCGACTTCAAGACATTCGAGGAGCAGGCTCTCTACAAACTGAAGTCTCCCGGCGAACTGGATCTTTTGTTCGACCTGCGCGGGATGGTCGGCTACTCCCTCGACGTGCTCTGGGAAGACATAAAGTTCTTCCGCCGCGAACACAACCACGACTTCACCAAGATCGCCATCGTCACCGACAACCAGTGGCTCACCTGGACGGCGTGGCTGTCGCGAATTTTCGTCGATGCCGATATACGCGTGTTCACGGATTACGAGGAAGCGAAGGCCTGGGTTCAGTCCTAGGACCCAAAGGGTCGGCAAGGTGATTTACTGGGAGCTGGATGGCAGGCAAAAACATGCCTGAAGCAACTTCCGATTCGACATTGATGCATGACAAGGGGCATGCCGTCAGAATGAGGGTGGACTGCATGAACTGACCAGCGTGCACGGCTCCGAACCCACATTGCGAAACCGGTGCGGCTGCCTGCTGTTGAAATAATAGGCATCCCCGGGATTCAGCATGCGGGTCGATCCTCCGACCGACACCTCAAGCTGCCCGGACAGGATGAACCCGCCCTCTTCTCCCTCGTGGCGCAGCATGATCACACCGGTATCGGCACCGGTTTCGTAGCGCTCGAACATTATCTGCAGGACATGCCCTTCGCGTGCCGAACCTATCTGGCGGTAGGAAATCCCCTCACCACCACTGATCTCGGTCAGTTCCGCGGCACGATAGAATATATTGCTTTGAGCCGGCGGCAATTCATCTGAAAAGAATTCGGCCAGCGTCATCGGGATACCCGCCAGTATGCGCTTGAGAGCGCTGACCGACGGGTTGGTACGCCCCGATTCAATCAGCGAAATGGTTGCGTGTGCCACCCCGACGCGTTTGGCCAGCGCACGCTGGGACAACTGGTGGCGCAACCTGACCAGGCGCAATCTAAAGCCGACTTCCTGATCCATTTTGTACACTCCCCGCGAATGTTAAGTCTGTTAAATATCCGATAACAGCATGCCATTCTGTCTGCATATAATCAACATGCTAATTTGACCGGAATACCTTCTTGACAGCATATGATGAACACACCGAGACTCACCTTTTTTCAACTTGGGATATATCGTGCCAAACTTACCAAATCTCGACCATTACTGGCTTCCGTTTACCGCGAACCGCCAGTTCAAAAGCATGCCGCGGCTGTTCAAGGCTGCAAAAGGCAACTACTACACCACCATCGACGACCGCACCCTGCTGGACGGGACCGCCGGGCTGTGGTGCGTGGCCTGCGGTCACGGCCGCGAGGAGATCGCGAGCGCAGTGGCACACCAGTTGCGCACGCTGGACTATGCGCCCGCGTTCCAGAACAGCCACCCGCTGGCTTTCGAGGCGGCCGAGCGGCTGGCGCAATTCATGCCGCACGGGCTCGACAGGATATTCTTTACCGGGTCCGGTTCCGAGTCAGCCGACACGGCGCTCAAGATCGCACTGGCCTACCATCGCGTGACCGGCAACCCGTTGCGCAACAAGCTGATCGGCCGCGAGCGCGGCTATCACGGCGTCAATTTTGGCGGTGTTTCGGTTGGCGGAATTGCCGGCAACAGCAAATCTTTCGGCAACGGCCTGGCCGGCGTGGACCATATCCGGCATCCGCTGGATATCGGCCGCAACGCGTTTACCCGGGGTTTGCCGAAAGACGGTGGTGTCGAACTTGCCAACGAATTCGAGCAGCGCATCACCACGCTGCATGATCCCGCGACCGTAGCCGCGCTGATCGTCGAACCGATGCAGGGCTCGGCCGGCGTGGTTCTGCCCCCGGTCGGCTACCTGAAGCGCTTGCGCGAGATCTGCGACAAGCATGGCATCCTGCTGATCTTCGACGAGGTCATCACCGGATTTGGCCGGCTCGGCACGCGCTTCGCATCCGATTATTTCGGTGTCGTGCCGGACATCCTCACGTGTGCCAAGGCATTGACCAATGGCGCGTTGCCGATGGGCGCGGTCGCAGTCAAGCGCGAGATCCACGATGCTTTCATGTCCAACAGTCCTGCCAATGCGATCGAACTGCCGCATGGCTACACCTACACCGCCCATCCGGTTGCCTGTGCAGCGGCGATCGCGACGAACAAGATATTTGCTGCGGAAAAGCTGGTCGATCGTGCCGCCGGCCTGAGCGGGCATTTCGAACAGGCCGCGCATAACCTCAAGGGAATACCGTTTGTCAGGGACGTGCGCAATATCGGCCTGGTAGCCGGCATCGAACTGGAACCGACCCCGGGCAAACCCGGTGCGCGGGCTTTTGCCGCCTATCTGAAATGTTACGAGATGGGCGTTCTGGTTCGCTATACCGGCGACGTGATCGCGATCTCGCCTCCGCTGACCATCGAGAAGAACGAGATCGACCGCATCTTCAGTTGTATTGCCGAAGCACTCACGTCGATTGCGGCCGAAGGAGACAAAGGTTTGGATTTCACCCGATACCTGAAAGATGAACAGCAATGGGCCGCGCACCAGCAGGAAATCCATCGGCAGCAACAGGTTCTGGGCAAAGCCGCATAATCCAATCCGCGGCGAGGCACAGAACTAGTCGACCGTCGTTTGGGAAAACAGGTTGATCACCACCACCCCGGCCAGAATCAGGCTGATGCCGATGATGGCCGGGGTATCCAGCGTTTGCCTGAAGAAAAATGTGCCGATAAATGCGAGCAGCACAATGCCGGCACCCGACCAGATCGCATACACGATGCCGACCGGGATCGTGCGCAGCGTGAGCGAGAGCAAATAGAACGAAATGGAATAGCTGACCAGCACCACCGCTGCTGGCAGCAACCGGGTAAACCCTTCCGAGGATTTAAGCGCGCTGGTGCCGATCACCTCGGTGACAATCGCGATTGCCAGATATAGCCAATAGATTTGCTGCTTCATTACGATCAGGGCCAGGTCAGGTTTCGATGATATTCCCAGTCGCTGACTGAACGACAAAAGTCGATCCACTCAGCGCGTTTGGTATCGAGAAATTCTGCCACAAAATCATCGCCCATTGCGGCAGAAAGTGTTGCGTCTGTTTCCAGCGCATCAAGCGCCTGGCCGAGTGTCTGCGGCAGGGTCGTCACGCCCCTTTCGGCAAAGTGCGCCTGCGGCCATTCGTAAATATCCTCGTCAACCGGCTCAGGCGCCTGCAGCTGCCGTTCAACCCCGTCCAGCATCGCCGCAATGGCCGATGCCAGCGCCAGATAAATATTGCAGCTGCCGTCGGTGAGCCGGAATTCGATACGCCCCCCGGTGACACGGGCCACCGTGGTGCGGTTGTTGTCGCCCCAGGCGATATGGGCGGGCGCCCAAGTTGTGCCGGACAGCGAACGTCCCACCACCAGCCGCTTGTAGGAATTGACGGTTGGCGCATGCAATGCAGCCAGTGCAGAACTGTGCGCAAGCAGGCCCGCAATGCATTGGCGGCCAGTTCCGGACAGCCCATGCGTATCTTTCGGGTCTGCCATCACGGCCCGGCCCTCGCGATCCGCGAGCGAAAGGTGCATATGCAGGCCGCTGCCGGGGCGATCGGGAAAGGGTTTCGGCATCAGCGAGAAAACCAGCCCGGCTTCCTCGGCGATGTGGTGGGCCGCCATCTTGAACAGGATGAAACGATCTGCGGCGGTCAGCGCATCGCTGTAGTGGTAATTGAGCTCAAACTGGCCGCCGGCGTCCTCGTGGTCGATCTGGAACACGTCAAACCCGCATTCGCCCAATCCCTTTTCCATGCCCCTGAGCACTTCGCGCACCCGCGCCATCGCCTTGAGATCGTAGGACGGCTTTTCGAGCAAGTCGGCGCGGTCGGATAATACCGGGCGGCCCGCTGCATCCTGATGCAGCAGGAAAAATTCCGGTTCGATGCCAACGTTCAGGGTCCAGCCGCGCGCAACCAGGCGCGCAACCTGGCGCTTGAGTATGCGGCGCGAACAGCGTCCGAAGGGTTCTCCGGCGACCACTCCGTTGCACACGATACGGGCATAGCCGGGCATCCAGGGCAACGCTTGCAGCGTATCCAGATCGCCGCGTCCGTAATACTCGGAACTCGGGCCGTTGCGCGGCAGACCCAGACCCCAGATGGAAGGGCCGGCAAACCCGACTCCCGCGCCCACGATATCCGCCATGTGCGCCAATGGAACATATTTTCCCTTGGCCGAGCCGTGGATATCGACAAATTGGGCAATGATGGTATGCACGCCCATCGCCGCCAATTTTTGTTCGGCCTGGCTCACCGCCGCAGCAAACGCGATCGCGTGATCGTCGGAAGCAGTCATGCTATGCCTTTGTCAGGGACCGGTCGATAATTTCCAGCGCCTCGTCAAATATCGCGTCTTCGGTGGTAAGCGGATAAAGAAAACGTATCACGTTGGCATAGACGCCGCAGGTCAGCAGGATCAGGCCTGCATCCAGCGCCGCCTGCTGCACGCGCTTGACCGCGTCAGGCGAAGGTTCGCCGGTGCCAGGGTCAAAAAACTCGGCCGCCACCATGGAACCCAGTCCGCGCACTTCCTTCAGCGCGGGCACTTTTGCCTGGGCCGCCTTGAGCCGCGCGATCAATTTTTGTCCGAGCAGGTTGGAGCGTTCGACCAGCTTCTCTTTTTCGATGATGTCGATCACCGCATGCGATGCGGCAATCGCCAGCGGATTGCCCGCATAGGTCCCGCCCAGTCCGCCCGGTGCTGGTCCATCCATCACCTCCGCCTTGCCGCATACCGCGGACAGGGTCATGCCGCCCGCCATGCTCTTCGCGATCGTCATGATGTCCGGTAGCACGTCATAGTGCTCGGCGGCAAACAGCTTGCCGGTGCGCCCGAAGCCGGTTTGTATCTCGTCGAAAATCAGCAGTATGCCGTGCTCGTCGCATGTCTTGCGCAATGCGCGCATCAATTCCGGCGGGGCAATATAGAAGCCGCCCTCTCCCTGCACCGGCTCGATCATGATTGCGGCCACCCGCTTTGGATCGACATCGGATTTGAACAGCGTCTGCAGCGCATTCATGGTGTCGGCTACGCTGACGCCATGAAGCGTGGTCGGGAATGGCACGTGGTAGATCTCGGCAGGAAACGGCCCGAAACCGACCTTGTAAGGCACCACCTTGCCGGTCAGCGCACAGCCCATCATGGTGCGGCCGTGGAAGCCGCCGGAAAAGGAAATGATGCCGGAACGGCCGGTGCTGGAGCGGGCGATCTTGATCGCATTTTCGACCGCTTCTGCTCCGCTCGAAAAAAACGCGGTCTTTTTGGCATAATTGCCCGGAGTCAGCGCATTGATGCGCTCGGCCAGGCTGACATAGCTTTCATAGGGCAGCACCTGGTAGCAGGTATGGGTAAAGCGCCTGAGCTGTTCCTCGATCGCCGCGATCATCAGCGGATGACGGTGACCGGTATTGAGCACTGCGATGCCGCCGGCAAAATCGATATAGCGCCTGCCTTCCACATCCCACACTTCGGCGTTCTGCGCGCGGTCGATATAGAACCCCGCCATTACGCCAATGCCGCGCGGTGTGGCGGCCAGGCGGCGTTGATGCAGTGAGGCATTGTTGTTTTGTGCGGGCACTTTTGCGTTCATGTTGATGTTCCTTTCCCGGTGAATGGATTTGGGGAATTGATTTTGTGAATTAATTGAGGCTGATCCAGGTGGTTTTCAGTTCGGTGTATTTTTCCAGCGCATGCAGCGACTTGTCGCGGCCGTTGCCCGATTGCTTGAAACCGCCGAACGGCACGGTGATATCGTCCTCATCGTAACTGTTGACATGCACGGTACCCGCGCGCAGCGCGCGGGCGACCAGGTGGGCGCGGGAAATATCGCGGGTCCACACTGCAGCAGCCAGGCCGTAATTGGTATCGTTGGCGATGCGGATGGCCTCTTCCTGGGTGTCGAAAGTGATGATTGCCAGAACCGGCCCGAAGATCTCCTCGCTGGCGATGGTCATGTCGTTGGTGACCTGGTCGAAGATGGTCGGCGCCACGTAGTAGCCGCCAGACTCGATGCGCACGCGCTCCCCGCCGCAGCACAGGCGGGCGCCCTGCTGTTTGCCGGACTCGATGTATTTGAGCACATTGTCCATCTGCCCCTGATCGACCAGCGCCCCCATCGCCGTATCCGGATCGAGCGGATCGCCGGGCATGTGCCTGGGAGAATACTGCTTGAGTTTCTCGACGAACTCGTCGCGTATGCTGCGCTCGACGAGCAGGCGCGAAGGGGCGTTGCAGCTTTCGCCCTGATTGTAAAAAATCGATCCCGCTGCCGCCGCAACCGCACGATCAAGGTCGGGGCAGTCGGCAAACACGATGTTGGGGGACTTGCCGCCGAGTTCGCACCAGGCACGCTTGAGATTGCTCTGCCCGGCCATGACCTGGATTTTCTTGCCGACACCGGTCGAACCGGTAAACGCGATGCAATCGACATCCATATGCGACGCCAACGGCGAACCCGCCTCCGCGCCGAAACCCGGCACCACGTTGAACACGCCCGCCGGTATGCCGGCTTGCAAGGCCAGTTCTCCCAATCGCAGCGCGGTCAGCGGGGATTTTTCCGAAGGCTTGAGCACCACACTGTTTCCCGACACCAGTGCCGGCGCGATCTTCCATGACGCCATCAGCATCGGATAATTCCACGGCACCACCGCGCCGACCACACCCATCGGCTCGCGCGTGATCAGCGCCAGCGTGTGATCATTGGTCGGTGCGATCTCGTCGTATACCTTGTCGATCGCCTCGCCATACCAGCGCAGGGTGTTGGCGGTGGCCGGCACGTCGGTATTCATGCAGGCGCTGATCGGCTTGCCCATATCCAGCGTTTCCAGCAATGCGAGTTCCTCGCGGTTTGCCATCACCAGATCGGCAAACCGGATCATCACACGCTTGCGCTCGCCGGGAGACAGTCCGGCCCAGCGTCTATCCTCGAAAGCGGCGCGCGCCGCAGCCACGGCACGATCGACATCGGCCGTTTTGCAGCGCGCAACGTCCGCCAGCTTGCGCCCGTCCACCGGAGACAGGCATTCAAACGTGTCCTTGTCGATGGCCTCCACACGCTTGCCATCGATAAAGGCCTTTCCATCTATTGCCAGTGCGGCAGCACGGGCATGCCAGTCGGTCGTATTCATTTCACATCCTCTGCTGTAAACGCCCGCCGGGCCTACAATCCGGCCATCGCGACATATTTGATTTCCAGATATTCGTCGATGCCGTGGTGCGATCCCTCTCGCCCCAGGCCGGACTGCTTGACCCCGCCGAACGGCGCCACTTCGTTGGAGATGATGCCGGTATTGACGCCGACCATGCCATATTCCAGCGCTTCCGCGACGCGCCAGATACGGCCGATGTCGCGGCTGAAGAAATACGAAGCCAGCCCGAATTCGGTGCGATTGGCCAACTCGACGACTTCATCATCGGTCTTGAAACGGAACAGGGGTGCCACCGGCCCGAAAGTTTCCTCGCGGAATATCATCGAATCCGGACTCACGTCGGCCAGCACGGTGGGCTCGTAATAAGTGCCCCCCAGTGCATGGCGCTTGCCCCCGGCAACCAGGCGGGCGCCTTTGGCAATCGCGTCCGCAACATGGCTCTCCACCTTCGCGAGTGCGGCGTCATCGATCAGCGGCCCCTGCGTCACGCCGGCCGTGAACCCGTCGCCCACCTGCAGTTGCGCCACGCGCTCTGCCAGCTTTTTCGCGAAGGCGTCAAACACGCCGTCCTGCACGAACAGCCGGTTGGCGCACACGCAGGTCTGGCCGGCATTGCGATATTTGCTGGCAATCGCGCCTTCCACCGCGGCATCCAGGTCCGCATCGTCGAATACGATAAAGGGCGCATTGCCGCCGAGTTCAAGCGACAGTTTCTTGATGGTGTCCGCGCTCTGGCGCATCAGGATTCTGCCCACCTCGGTCGATCCGGTAAACGACAGCTTGGTCACCACCTGGCTTTCGCAAATGGCCGCGCCGATTTGCCGCGCGTCGCCGGTGATCACCTGGAACACGCCGCCCGGGATACCGGCCTCTTCGGCCAGCACCGCCAGCGCAAGCGCCGACAGGGGCGTCTGCTCCGCGGGCTTTACGATCATCGTGCAGCCGGCAGCAAGTGCCGGTGCAGCTTTGCGGGTTATCATCGCGGTCGGGAAATTCCACGGTGTGATGGCCGCCGTGACACCGATCGGCTGTTTCAACACCACCAGGCGTCTGTCAGTAGTGGGTGACGGGATCACCTCGCCATACACCCGCTTGGCTTCCTCGGCAAACCACTCGATAAAGCTGGCGCCATAGGCGATCTCGCCGCGCGCTTCGGCCAGCGGTTTGCCCTGTTCCGCGGTCAGAATGCGGGCTAGGTCCTCCTGGTGCTGCATGATCAATGCGAACCATTTTTTCAGGAGTGCGGAGCGCTCCTTTGCGGCAAGCACCCGCCACTGTTTTTGGGCGACGGCTGCGGCAGCAATTGCACGCCCGGTTTCGGCGCCGCCCATGACCGGGACGCGGGCCACGATTTCTCCGCTTGCCGGGTTTCTGACATCGAAGGTTTTACCGGAATCGGCACCAACCCATTTTCCCCCCAGCCAGGCTGAAGTCTGTTTGAGAAGTGCCGGATGACTCAATTCTAAAGACATAAATACCCCACCCTAAATGAATTCGCGGGCAAAAGCATCACCCGAAATTTCGGCAGACTGCCCAGATCAAATCATGCCTGGCACAACCTGAATTAAACCGTCACGCAAGCTGCCCAGCCGGTTGGCATGACAGATCGATTATGTTGCCTAGTCCAGCCAGCCCCGTGACTGCAGGTCCTTCAATGTCGCATCAAGACAGATGCGAACCAGCTTCATCATCTCATCGATATCTGAGGTCTTACAGATCAGCGGCGGCGCGATGATCATTCGGTCGCCCACCGCACGCATGATCAGCCCGTTCGCAAAGCAGTGATTGCGGCAAACCATGCCGACGTCCAGAGATTGATCGAAGGCAATATGCCGCGTCTTGTCTTTCATCAGCACGAAACCGCCCACCATGCCCAGTGTTTCCGGTGCGGCAACCAGCGGATGATCTGTCAGTGCGGCAAATTGTTTGGCCAGATAGGGGCCGGTTTCATCCCTTACCCGCCCTACCAGTCCTTCACGCTCGATGATATCCAGATTGGCCAGCGCGACTGCACACGCCACCGGATGGCCGGAATAGGTATAACCGTGGTTGAATTCCCCGCCCTTCTCGATCAATACCTCGGCAACCCTTTTGCCGACAACCACCCCGCCCAGCGGAATGTAGCCGGAAGTCACCCCCTTGGCGAAGGTCATCAAGTCCGGTTTTGCGCCCATCCGTTCCGAACCGAACCAGCTGCCCAATCGCCCGAACCCGCAGATCACTTCATCGCAGATCAGCAGGATGCCGTACTTGTCGCAAATGCGCTGGATTTCCGGCCAGTAGGTTTTCGGCGGGATGATCACTCCACCCGCGCCCTGCACCGGTTCGCCGATGAATGCGGCAACCTTGTCCGGGCCGACATCGAGGATTTTCTGTTCCAGCCAGCCGGCCGCTTCAATGCCAAAATCGTCCTTGTCCTTGTCCGGCGCCAATCCATAGTGATAAGGCTGTTCGATATGCACGATGCCGGGGATCGGCAAACCGCCCTGGGCATGCATCCCGGACATGCCGCCGAGCGAGGCGCCGCACATGGTCGAGCCATGGTAGGCATTTTTCCGGCTGATGATCACGCTGCGATCCGGCTGTCCCAGTGTGGCCCAGTAATGGCGCACCATGCGCACGATGGTATCGTTCGATTCGGAACCCGATGTGCCATAGAACACATGGGAAAACCGGTTCCCGGCCAATCCGACAATCCGGTCCGCCAATTGCGTTGCGGGAACATTGGTGGTCTGGAAAAAGCTGTTGTAGAAAGGCAGCACTTCCATCTGCCGTGTCGCCGCCTCGATCAGTTCCTTGCGGCCATATCCGACATTGACGCACCACAGTCCGGACATGCCGTCGAATATCTTCTTGCCCTCCGAATCCCAGATATACACGCCTTCGCCCCGTGTAATCACACGGGCGCCTTTGCCGGCCAGCGATTTATGGTCGGTAAAGGGATGCATATAGTGTGCCGAATCCAGTGCCTGAATTTCCCGGGTACTAAGCGCCATGATGTTTTCTTCCTTGGTTATATCCTGGTTTGTAAGTGAATATCAAACGTGCATCAGCAGATGTTCACGTTCCCAGGGACTGATCACGCGCATGAATTCTTCATACTCGGCTTCTTTGACCGCCACATAGACATCGATGAAACGCTTGCCCAGCGCATCATGCAGCGGTTTGGCCTCTTTCAGCATGTCCAGGGCTTCCGACAGCCCCCTGGGCAATTGATATTTGGCGTCGTAGGCGCTGCCGGTCGTCACTTTGCTCGGCTGCAATTTTTCCATGATGCCCAGGTAACCGCAGGCCAAAGTGACGGCCATGGCCAGGTAAGGATTCGCATCCGCTCCAACCACGCGGTTTTCGACGCGGCGGGCATCGGGTTCTGAAATGGGTACGCGTATTCCCACCGTGCGATTGTCATAGCCCCATTCGATATTGATCGGCGCCGCCCCGCCGCGCACCACGCGACGATAGGAATTGACGTAAGGAGCAAGCAATGCCATTGCGGACGGCAGATATTTCTGCAATCCGGCGATGTAGTGCATGAACAGCGGAGACTCGGTGCCATCCGGATTGCTGAAGATATTCAGGCCGGTCTTGGTATCAACCACGCTCTGGTGTATGTGCATGGCCGATCCCGGCTCATTGGTCATGGGCTTGGCCATGAAGGTGGCATACATATCGTGGCGCAATGCCGCTTCGCGCAAGGTGCGTTTGAAGAAAAATACCTTGTCGGCCAAAATCATCGGCTCGTCGTGCAGAAAGTTGATTTCCATCTGCCCGGCGCCGAATTCGTGGATCAGCGTGTCGAGCTCCAGTTCCATGATGTCGCAGTAATCGTAGATATCCTCGAACAGCGGATCGAACTCGTTTACCGCATCAATGCTGTACAACTGCCGGCTGGTTTCGGAACGGCCGCTCCGGCCAATAGGCGGCACCAGCGGCTGATTCGGATCGATATTGCGCGCCAGCAGATAAAATTCCAGTTCCGGTGCGACGATCGGTGTCCAGCCCATTTCCCGATACAGATTCATAACCCGGCGCAACACGTTGCGTGGGGCAAAATCAACCGGAGTGCCGTCATGAAAAAAACAGTCCATGATGACCTGCGCGGTCGGATCTGTGGCCCAGGGTACCAGCCGCACCGTGGTCGGATCCGGAATCAATACCATATCCTTGTCGGTGAAGCCGAATACCTCGTCGTAACCCTCGTTTTCCTCTGGCGATTCTCCGGTCACCGTCACTCCCAGAACCGCTTCCGGCAAGCGCATCGCGCGTTCGGCAGTAAATTTTTCGCGCGGCAGAATTTTGCCGCGCGCCACACCGGTCAGGTCGGGAACCAGGCATTCCATTTCTGTCACACGCTTCTCGGCCAGCCAGTTATGCATGTCGCTATCAATAAAAACTTTACGTTCAGCCATTTGTGCTCTCCAATATTTCTTTTCGATTGTTTCAGGTCTTACGTTGTGCGGATTTTGACCGGCAGGCCTCGCCAAATGCCTGGAAAATCGCGAGGTAGGGTTTGTTGCTCAACACATTCCACTCCGGATGCCACTGCACAGCCAGTGCGAATGATTTTGCGCCTGAGATACTGAAAGCTTCGATCAATCCATCCGGCGCATAAGCTTCGGGCACCAGCCCTTTGCCAAGTCGATCGATACCCTGGCCATGCAGGGAATTAACCATGATTTCACTGCATCCCGTGATTTCAGCCAGTTTGCCTCCCTCCACCGTGCGCACCGGATGCACCTGACCATAACGTTCGTCGAGCGACCCGGTTTTTGCTTCACGGTGATCCGACATTCCTTCGGTTTCATGCACCGCCTGATGCAGGCTGCCTCCAAATGCGACATTGATCTCCTGCAAGCCACGGCAGATTCCAAGCACGGGTATTCCTGCATCCACCGCCGCATGGATCAGGCGCAAAGTCAAACCGTCACGCTCGGGATCAAGCGGCAAGGATGGATCACGCACATCCTGGGCAAAATGGGAAGGATGGACATTGGATACTGCACCCGGCAACAGGATACCGTCGGCCACTTCGAGCGCGGTTGCTAATTCGCTTGCCGTACCCAGCGCCGGGACGATCAGGGGAAAGGCCCGCGCCGCCTGCATGACAGCATCGACATACTTGTGACCAACGACATGAAAGGGATGGTCTCCGAGCTGCCTGTAATCAGCCGGAAGCAGTACGACCGGCGTGCGATTTTTGGTCATTTAAGAATCCTGGATTTGATCGAAACCACTAAACGAATAGTAGCTAATTGGCACTGTATCAAGATCAAGGCGCAACACATCGTCCAGTCTCGCGCCTACCATCAAGAAACACCGTGAACAATCCAACACACTGTTTTATATAAATATGTTATTGCATTGCTATCCATGGCGAGTGTATTCTTCGCTTTAATTGGCAATCTTACAAGAGCCATTTAGGTTAATTCAACAGTACCATTTGCCAACCCGGGAGCGCTTCGTGGAATCACTGATCATATCCGAATGGTTGCTTGCCGAACTGAAGCACGGACGCTTCCCGCCGCGTATGCCGGCCCATCGCAGGGTATATGAATCGATACGCCGCGCGATTGTCAGCCATCACCTCCTGCCGGGTACACGTTTGCCCTCCACGCGCAGCCTGGCCGAGGATCTCGAGTTATCGCGCAACACGCTGTTGGCCGCCTTCGAGCAATTGCACGATGAGGGCTACGTCATTTCCCAGGTCGGGAGCGGCACGCGGGTTGCCCTGACCTTGCCGGAAGATTTCAGTGAAGCTGATGTGGCCATCGAGGCTGAAAAAGCCGATGGCACCAGAAGCGCCAGCGGCCTGTCGGTCCGCGGCACGGTTGCGGCGGGGGAAGCCGACCAGACCAGTTATGAAGTTCAGCCATTTGCGCCGGGAGAAGACGATTTTTCCGCGTTCCCGACCCAGCTTTGGCGGCGTCTTCTCAATCGCCAATGGCGCGATCCGCAGCCGGCCCATCTCGACTATGGGCATGCCGGCGGATACCTGCCTTTGCGCCGCGCCATTGCCAATTACCTGCGCATGTCTCGTGCGGTAAGCCTGACAGTGGAACAGATCCTGATCACTTCCGGCACGCAGCAATCAATCGATCTCTGCGCGCGCCTGCTCACCGATCACGGTGACCTCGTCTGGGTGGAGGACCCTTGCTATTGGGGAGCCCGCAGGGTATTGGAAGTCAACGGCCTGCGCCTTCATCCCGTGCCGGTGGATGACGAGGGAATAGCGCCTGCTAGCGATGATTTTCGAGCTCCCCCGCGTCTTATCTACACCACACCATCACACCAGTACCCCAAGGGAGTGGTCATGAGCTATGGACGTCGTCGTTTGTTGCTCGACTACGCCGCCAGCGTCGGATCATGGATATTGGAAGATGACTACGACAGCGAATTCCGCTTCGGGGGTCACCCGCTCTCATCGCTGCAAGGCATGGATCAGAACGACCGTGTCCTGTATCTGGGCACCTTCTCCAAAGTGATGTACCCCGGCATCAAGCTTGGCTATCTGGTTGTGCCGGCCGGTCTGGCGGAAAGCTTCAAATTCGGCCTGTATGAATTGCAGCGACCAGGCCAGGTGGTCATCCAGGCTGCGCTGGCCGAGTTCATTGAAGAGGGTCATTTTGCCAGCCATATCAGGCGGCTGCGTCAGATTTATGGCGAACGGCGGCGCCTGTTGCAGGACGCGCTGTCGCCAATAACCGGTGTCGGAGCCAGTCTGCCCGTGGCCGGTTCAGGCCTACACCTGATGGTGGGGCTGCCGCCTCACTGCGACGATGTCCGGGTAGCCGGACTGGCTGCAGAGCAGGGTCTGCGGGTTTACCCGCTGTCGTGCTACGGAATAGGTGAGCATCGCGAAAAAGGCCTGATTATCGGCTACGCCTACGCCGCCACGGAACGCATCACCGTATACGGCCGCATTCTTGCGGATGTCATCCAGGCAGCGCTGGCCACCGAATCAATATCAGCCTAGCGCGTCCCGCAGTCGATACCACAGCATACCCAGTACCAATGCGGGCGTTCTGAGCAGCTTGCCGCCCGGAAAATTGTGGTGCGGGATACGCGCCATCAGGTCGAGGCGCGCCGCTTGGCCGTCTATGGCTTCGGCGGCCACCTTTCCGGCCATACCGGTGAGCGCCACGCCATGGCCAGAGAAACCCTGCAGGTAATAGACATTCGCTGCCAGCCTGCCAAAATCAGGCGCACGATTCATCGTGATATCGACAAATCCACCCCAGGAATATTCCACTTTGGTACCCGCCAACTGTGGAAATACCAGCCTCATGCGCTTTTGCATGTCAGCCATCAGATTGAGCGGTGTCATCGTGCTGTAGCTGACCCGTCCACCAAACAGCAAGCGCTGGTCGGCAGAGAAGCGGAAATAATCGAGTACGAAATTGGAATCGCAGACTGCCGATCTCGTCGGGATCAGGCTGGCTACCATGGCAGGATCGATCTGCTCAGTGCCGACGATGTAGGTACCGACCGGCATGATCCGCCGCGCCAGTTTAGGTGCAAGGCCCGGCGCCACTTCGGGAAGATACATGTTTCCCGCGAGCACGACATAGCGCGCCTTGACGCTGCCGCTGTCGGTGCGCAACAGCGCAGGATCGCCCGGACTCATCGATCTCACCGCCGAGTGTTCGCAAATCCGCACGCCCAGGCTCGCCGCGCCGCGTGCAAGGCCGAGCGTGTAGTTGAGCGGGTGCAGGTGGCCGGAACGGCGGTCGTGATAACCGCTATGGAATCGCGGACTGTCTATCCATGATCGCAAATTGGTTGGCTCTATCCACTCGGCGTCGGCATCATAGTGGTAGCGTTTGGCCATATCCTCATACCATTTGCGCAGCGCGGTCCCCTTGCGCTCGCCTACCGCCACGCCGAGAAAACCATCCACCAGGTCGCATTTGATGCCGAACCGTTTGATACGCTCACGCACCAGATCGAGCGCTTCGAGCGTGATATTCCAGACCTGGCGTGCAGCGTCTTGTCCAATCGCCTTCTCGATCACCGATTGTTCGCAGGCCAGTCCGGCAATGATCTGGCCGCCATTGCGTCCGCTCGCCCCCCAGCCCACGGTTTCTGCTTCCAGCACCAGCACCGAGTAGCCCCGGTCGGCCAGTTCGATGGCTGCAGAAAGGCCAGCCAGTCCGCCACCGACCACGCATACATCCGCCTCAACATCTCCATCCAGTCTGGGGTAATGCGGCCGGGAGTTTGCACTTGCAGTGTAGTATGAGTGCTGCACCAGCGTTTGCTCGTTTACCAACATAAACACGCCTTCCTTCAATATTCGGCTTGTGCGGCAATCCGCCCGCACAGCCAAGTCCAGATCAAGGTTGCAGCAGCATTGCTGGTCAGTTCGGCATGATCGTAGGGCGGCGCC
Source organism: Gallionella sp. (assembly GCA_049684555.1). Taxonomy (GTDB): domain Bacteria; phylum Pseudomonadota; class Gammaproteobacteria; order Burkholderiales; family Gallionellaceae; genus Gallionella. Next base: position 47,042 of record JBAVGB010000074.1, read on the forward strand.
ACTTCGGTGCAATCCATGCCGATCCAGTTAAGGTCATGCCAACCTTCCAGCAAAGTCATGGCCTGCGCACTGGTCAATCCGCCCGGTTCCGGGGTCCCGGTACCTGGCGCATAGGCCGGATCCAGTGCATCGATGTCAAACGTCAGGTACAGCGGCGGGTTACCTGCCTTGGCCATGCGCGCACGCACCTCGTCAATCACTGCCTGCAATGCGGTGCCGTCCCGGCCGCGCAACTCGCGGCCGGTGTAGATGCGCCCGCCGTGGTCATTCACAAACTCGCGTGCGGTGCGATCGCCGGAAGACCGTATGCCGACTTGCACGAATGCTTCGGGGACGACCAATCCTTCGGTGAACGCTTCGTACACCCAGGTGCCGTGCCCGGAAGGCTCGCCAAAATGATCTGTCCAGGTATCGCAATGCGCATCGAAATGAATACAGGCAAGCGGACGCCCGTAATGGGCCCGGTATGCGCGCATTAGCGGCAGGGTGATCGAGTGATCCCCGCCCATCCAGATCATTTCATGGCTGGAAATCAGCGCATGTGCCTGCGGCATCAGTGCGGCGCGCATGCTTTCCAGACTCGTATTGGGTAGCCGCAGATCGCCCACGTCAACCAGATGCTCAAGAGGACTGGTATTGAAAAAGGGATGGGTGGCATCGCACAGCATGCGGCTGGCCTGCCGGATTGCGCCCGGCCCGAACCGGGCTCCCGGGCGGTTGGTGACACTGCCATCCCAGTTCACGCCAGCGATGGCGAATTGTTTCCCGCTCGTCACCGCAGCAGCGGCGTCCGCGGTTATCGGCAAACCCAGAAATCCGCCGCCGGACAAAAATGCGAAAGCATGATTCAAGGCCTTACTCCATTAAAATCCTTCGGAAACAATTCTCGGGACTGTGCGTCGCATTCATGCGAATGCTGTTGCCGGTCCGCAATCAGGATATCCAACTCAACAATCCAGAGTTTGGATATCCGGTATAAACTTGCCATGAGGATAAGCCGTTGGGTAGCATATTAGCTTAGCCAATGGCTCAGTCACCAGAGCCACTTTTACCAGTCTGGAAGTGCCACTTTGTGGTACTGCTCAAAAAATCAACGCCAACTGCAAAGGTTGTTATGTCTGCCAAACACGTGCCAAACAATAAAATGTGCAGCAATGCCACAAACCTGATCGCAGAAGAGCGCCAGCGCTTTCTGGAGCTGCACCCCGGGTCATGCAAGCTTGGGCAACTCGCCAGCCAGCACTTTTTGTATGGCGTGCCGATGCACTGGATGAATGACTGGGGTACTCCGGCTCCGCTGTTTGTCAGCCAGGCGCACGGGGCACATTTTACCTGTGCCGACGGAATCGATTATGCGGATTTTTGCCTGGGGGATACCGGCGCCATGTTTGGCCACAGCCCCGAACCGGTCGCCATGGCGCTGCAGAAACAGGCCCGGAGCGGCTACACCACCATGCTGCCCAATGTGATCACACCCCAGGTTGGGGCTGCGCTGGCCGAACAATTCGGCCTGCCCTGCTGGCAGCTGACCACCACCGCAACGGATGCCAACCGTTTTGTTCTGCGTTGGGCGCGCGCCGTTACCGGGCGCAAGAAACTGCTGGTGTTCGACGGTTGCTACCACGGCACAGTGGACGACACCATGGTGGATGTTGATGCCGGGCGAACGGTCAGCCGGGCAAGCCTGCTCGGGCAGACAACCGATCTGGGACTGTATACGGTTGCCGTCGATTTCAACGACCTGACTGCTGTCGAGCGTGAACTGGCAAGCGGAGAATTTGCCTGCCTGCTCACCGAACCTGCGCTAACCAACTGTGGCATGGTGCCTGCAATGCCCGGTTTCATCGCAAGCTTGCGGGAATTGACCCGTCGTCATGGCACCCTGCTGATTCTGGACGAGACCCATACCATTTCCAGCGCACGTGGCGGCTGGGCGCGCAGTGCGGGCATACAGCCGGATTTCATTGTGATCGGCAAACCGATTGCAGGCGGGCTGCCGGCGGCAGCCTACGCATTCAGCGAGCAACTTGCCGCACGGATGAAATCCGCCAAAGACGCCGCACCCGCCGGTCACTCCGGCATCGGCACGACACTTTCGGGTAACATGATGACCCTCGCCGCCATACATGCCACGCTGACCGAAGTCGCGACTTCAAATGCATATGCGCATATGCTCGAACTCGCGAATATTCTGGAAGATGGCCTTAACGTGTTGCTGCAGAAATACTCTCTTCCCTGGTGCATAACACGAATCGGCGCGCGGCTCGAACTTCAGTTCTGTGCAGTCGCGCCAACCAATGCCAGGCAGGCGCGCGCAGCCCAGAATGACGAATTGGAACACGCCATTCATCTTTTCCTGCTGAACCGGGGCGTGCTGCTGACGCCTTTCCATAACATGATGCTGGTATGCCCTGCCACCAGCAAGGCAGACGTAAGAAAACTGCTTGATGTGTTCGAAGACTGCCTGCTGGCACTTGGCGCTAAAGCCGGAGTGTGAAAGCTTTCCGGCTGTCAGCGATCTTGCCGGGCTTTTAGCAGCACGTACCCGCACAAGGCAGCGGCAAGCAACCCGACCTGCCAGACCAGCGCCTCGCTGCCCAGCCGTTTCATTGCTGTACCGGCAATCAGCGGACCGATGATCGCGCTCGCCGTGTAAGCCATGGAGACGCGCCTGACATTGATCGACAAATCGCCTTCACCGCTTTGGGTCGCGGCGATGATGGACAAGGTCAGATAGGCGGTGATGGTGCCGCCCAGCGCAAAAATGGTGATGGCGAGACCGCTGAAACCGAGCGGGAGAGCCGCAATCACGGCAATGATAACGGTGCTGATCGAACATGCCAGTATCGCAAACGCCAAACCGCGATGGTCGGCAAGCCAGCCGACCAGATATTGCAGCAACAGCCCCCCCAAACCAAATACCGCAAGCAGGGTTGCCATCTGGTCAGCGTTGAGGCCGCGGCCCAGGCCGAATATAGGGAAAAGGCCGGAGAAAGCAGCTTCCGTGATTCCGGCGATGATGCCTACCGCTACGCCCAAAGCAAGTATCCTGTTATGTGCCGGATCGAAGCCATGACTGTTTCGCGGTTCATCCGGCGCAACGGGGATAGGCCGAGCATATGCAAGCGGAAACAATGCCGAACCCGTGAAAGCAATTCCCAATAATATCGGTGCATTTCCGGCAATCCCGAACCACTTCGTCAATATGGGCGCGATAATCGCGGCCAGACCGATCAGCGTCTCATGAAAGCCCACCAGCCGGCCGCGCGCGTGGTTCGGCGCGATCCGGTATAGCCAGGGCTCAAGCCCGATCCAGCGCAATCCCATGCCCAGCCCGACTAGGGTTGCAGCCGGAATCCGGACCAACCAACCGGCAATCGGTACCCCCGCGAAGCCGAGCATGCTGGCGAACGCGCCCAAGGCGATGACCATGCGGTACCCGAACTTGCTGTTCAGTCCCGGGGCGACAGCCAATCCGACCAGCATGCCCAACCATTCCGTGGAAGCAAACAAGCCCAGTTGCGCGGCATTCAGGCCATGTTGACTAATCCAGAGTGGCAACACCACAAAGCCGATGCCGAACTGGCCAATCTGCGACAAAAGCGAAACAGCGTTCAGAAAAGTGATCGTGCGCCAGTCAATGCGGCGATCGGGAGTCATGCGCTTGCATTCGGTGCCTGCCAAATGGCATAAATCTTTTTTACCGGTTCCAGGTTTTCCCACATGCCCTCGAAGCCGGCCGGAATCACAAATGCGCCGCCGGGCCCGAATTCACATGACTCGCCGCTGCTATCGGTCAGCCTGACTCTCCCTTCGACCAGCAGACAAAGTTCCTCTTCACTATAGGAGACCTTGAATGCACCGATATCGGAGGCCCAAATTCCGGAGAAGAATTGTTCAGTGGGATCAGTATAGTGATTCCATGTCCGGGTATGACAGGGAGCATGCGTCACCATTTTTTCAGGGGTGATGACCGTCTCTTCAACAGTTGCAGAATGGGTGGAAAAATCGACGACGGAATCGATCCGTTTCAGTGTAGGCATGCTTTTCGGATTCCTACTTGGATTCGGACAGGGAGACGATCGCTTCGATCTCAACCAGCACGTCGCGCGGCAGGCGGGCAACCTGCACTGTGGAACGCGCAGGACAATGACTGCCGAATGCCGCCGCGTAGACGCCATTCATCGCGGCAAAATCTTGCAGGTCCTTCAAAAACACCGTGGTTTTTACCACCTGCCCCATCGTGGCACCGGCAGCCCCGATTACCGCGCGCAAATTATCCAAGACCTGTTGCGTTTGCACGTCGATCCCCCCTTCTGCAAGGCTGCCATCCAGACGAAGCGGTATTTGTCCGG
>JBAVGB010000075.1:0-2292 GCA_049684555.1 Gallionella sp.
AGCCATTACAGATGAAAAACGACTTTTTGTTCAACAATTCGGATTCGTCAACACTACACCTGCACTACGCGGGGGCTTGTTCGGCGTTTCCCTATATAAATCACATCTGGCGGCAGGTGGCAAGAAATCCGAATGTCCAGTTTCGGGCTGCGAATTTAGATATTCATTTGTCGCTTGTTGGGTCTATCCTTGCCGGTCGCCACTGCCTGCTTTCGGGCAGTACAATTTCAAATTGTTTGATGGTGCGCCCGCATGAGCGAATGATGCAATCCGGCAGTTTGTTTCAGATCAAGTCTTGACTACAAAGGCGACCATTACCGTCTGGTCATTACAATTTCTTACAAAAAATACTCCATGTAATTTTCAAAGCGGCTCGAGATAATATTCTTTCAATATCAATTTCCTGCTTTGCAAAACCCGCCTTGCGCCGACAGTTCCGCTACTTAGGCGGTTTTTTACCCTCTATTTTGATTAATGGCGAACAGAACTTTACCGATAATCGAATTTGAATGGGTTCAGTTGTGATCCCATGTCATTTCCCATTTCATCGAAGGAATTTATCTTAAGCTCTATCAACACTGTTGCAGGTTCAACCAATTGGTCCTGGTTACAACCAGCCAGCAATACATCCAGTTCTACACAGCCGTTGGGAGGAGCGGATTCCGATGGGGATGGCAGTTCGAGCATAGCAAGCTCCTCGTCAGCAGAACAGGCGAATTTTCTGAACACAATCGTCCAGGCTCTCGAGCAGAGTTTGTCGGGCAGCGCCACCTTCTCATCGGCCGCTACCCCGTCGCCCGCCACGGCTTCGTCGGGTTCAAGCGCTGCCCCGGGTTCCAGCACTGCCTCTGGCACGACGCAAACCCCCGCGGAGGCTTTACACGCCTTCCTGCAAAATTTGTTTGCTTCCCTGGGCCAGGGAAGCGGGTCTAAGCAGAGCGCTAATACTTCGACTGGCAATAGTTCAACCGGGAGCTCTTCCACTCCCGCTGTTCACCACCATGGCCACCATCATGGTGGTGGCGGCACCCAGATGACCGCGGGTATTGAAAGCCTGCTGCAGCAGTTGAATGCAAGCAGCCAAAGCGCTGCTGGCTCCGTGATCAGCACCCAGGCTTGAGAAATTATCAAGGTTACGCCGGTGGCAGGATTCCCCCGGCGTTTTCATTTCAGACCTTTATTCCGGCATTCATTCGGCTCATATGGCAAAACGCCGATATGCCTCTCCACTTGCCAATCCGGCGAACCTTATGAGCACGCCCTGCTTTGCGGGTATAATTACCCCGTACCTCGAAATCAAGGCCGGTGCGCAATACATAACATAGGGTCCTCGCACATCAAACCAAGCATTGCCGCGTCGACGAATGAAACTTTATCCGTGTTACGCTGGTCTGAAGCAGGTAGTTGAATAGACGCACAACAATTTGGAGGCTTAATTAAATGGAACAACAATATATTCGCGCAGCCCAAGTCGGCACGATCGCAACCGGGCAGAACAGGGTTTTGCGCAATACCTACATGATGCTGGCACTCACCATGATCCCGACGGTGATCGGCGCATTCGTCGGCATGTCCACCAACTTCGCCTTCATGGCGCAGCATCCGGTCATGTTCTCGCTGATGATGTTCGGCGCGATGATGGGCCTGATGTTCGGCGTCACCGCAATGCGCAACAGCATCTGGGGTGTCGCGTTGCTGCTGGCCTTCACCTTCGTCGCCGGGTTCTTTCTCGGCCCCATCCTGCAGATTGCGCTGCACCTGAAAAACGGCGCGCAACTGGTCGGCATGGCGGCGGGCGGAACCGGGATCATCTTCTTCAGCCTCGCGACGCTGGCAACCGTCAGCAAACGCGATTTCAGCTTCATGGGCAAATTCCTGTTCATCGGCCTGATCCTGCTGATCGTTGCGTCGCTGGCCAACATGTTCTTCCATATCCCGGCACTGGCGCTGACCCTTTCCGCGATTGCCGTGCTGATTTTCTCGGCCTACATCCTGTTCGACGTCAGCCGGATCGTGCAGGGCGGCGAGACCAACTATGTGATGGCGACGATGAGCCTGTATCTGGACATCTACAATATCTTCATCAATCTGTTGAGCCTGCTGATGGCATTCAGCGGCGAGCGGGATTGACCGGGGATTAGCCAACAAAAAAAAGGCGGCCCATGGGCTAGCCGTTGGCGAAAGGTGTGTAAAAGGGTGGTGGCCTAAAAACCACCATCTTTTACCACATTATGAGAGATATTCTTAGAACTTTTGGAAGTAGATAATATCTTCCAAACTAACTTTGCCCTT
>JBAVGB010000076.1:0-107715 GCA_049684555.1 Gallionella sp.
GTATTTGTCCGGAGGTAAACATGAGATCGCCTGATACCATTGCCTGGGAATACGGCCCGATTGCCGCGGGCGCATCATGGGTTTGAATTTGTTTCATTGAATCTCCTTAAATGTTGTGGTGATGCGCAAGGCTATGAGGCAAAATAATTTCACTAATTAATTTTATTGGCGCAATTTTCCCGCAAGAGTCACTTTTATATTTTTCAACTACAAAAGCAAGAGGTATGTTTGAAATTTGCGCAATTGTTCTGCAGAGAAGGCATCCATCAACGTACTACCTTGGTCCCTATACTCAAAACTTGTATACATGCCGCTTCGTGAAGGCTCCAGACGCCAGGATATGTTCAGTGCGGCGTGTTCTCGCCAGCTCTTGGCGGTGCACCTGGCGGACAGAAGGGCATGTTTTTTGGGGCGGGATCAACCACAGTTCACTACCCCGGTTCACTGCAAAAAATAAAATATGGACCCATCAAAATTACCCAAATGGCTCTTGTTTGATTGCCAATTCCAGTGGAGAATCGGCCTGGTATAGGCAATTTAAATAAATAATATATAAAAATCAGTGCGTTGTATTTGCTTTGCTAAGCAGGGTTTTTCTTGAATTATTTTGATTCATTGGGTTTAGATTTATTTAGGCAATATAATTGATGGCAGTGACTGGATGTATGGGGGTAATGGCGCAAAATTTGCATTCCCACAGCCCGTGATGTGATTGCGACTTCTGAACAGTGGCCGCGTAGCAGCTTTCCATTCACGTCTATCGCCTGAAGTGTTGGGCTTTATTAACCGATGTAACTAAGGAGAATATTATGTTCGGTAGTAACCTGAAGAATCGAGTGGGACTGCTCGGCGCTATGCTGGCAACGGTCTTGTCGTCGCTTTGCATGCCCGGTATTTCCATGGCTGCAGATGACAATGTGCTCAATATATACAACTGGTCTGATTACATCGGCGAAAACACTATAAAGGATTTCGAGAAGGAAACCGGCATCAAGGTTCGCTACGACACCTTCGATAGCAACGAAACGTTGCATGCCAAGCTGGTGGCCGGGAAAACAGGTTACGACATCGTAGTGCCTTCATCGAACTGGGCCAAGATACAGCTCGAAGGCGGACTCTTGATGAAACTGGACAAGAGCAAGATCACCACCTACGGCAACCTCGATCCGTTCGTCATGAAGAATCTCGCGACCATGGACCCGGGAAACCAGTACCTCGTTCCCTGGATGTGGGGGATCACCACCGTCGGCATCAACGTCGACAAAGTCAAGGAAGCGCTGGGCAATCTGCCGATGCCGGACAATGCATGGGACCTGATCTTCAAACCAGAATATGTCAGCAAACTGAAGTCATGCGGCGTATCGATGCTTGACTCCGGTGACGAAGTCTTTCCAGCCGCACTGCGCTACCTCGGCAAACCGCCATATAGCCGCAATCCCGCAGATTACAAGGCGGCTGCCGAACTGCTTAACAAGATTCGCCCATACGTCACCCTGTTTTCATCGTCCGGCTACATCAACGACCTGGCCAGCGGTGCACTATGTGTGTCACTCGGCTGGAATGGCGACATGAGCATCTCGAAAAGGCGTGCAGAGGAAGCAAAGAACGGCATCAAAATCCAGGTATTGCTGCCCAAGACCGGCGCGATATTGTTCTTTGACACGATGGCGATCCCGGCAGATGCGCAGCACGTGGAAAACGCTTACAAGTGGATGAGTTACATCTATCGCCCGGATGTTAACGCAGGAATCGTGAACAAAGTCTTCTATTCGAATCCGGTGCCGAGTGCTGCCAAATACATCAAACCCGAAATCCGTTCCGACAAGACCGTATTCATGTCACCGGAAGATCTGTCCCGGATGGTTCCGCCCGATATGGTGTCGAGCGATATCCGCCGCCTGCGCACAAGACTATACACAACGTTCAAGACCGGCCTCTGATTAATCGGGCAGAAACAGGGAGTGGCTGCGGTGGCCACTCCCACGATACTTAAAGTTTGAAATAAAGGGGCGCAGGGCATGGCGGATTCTGTTGCGGATTCTACTGGTCGCGGAGATGACTCTCGATTCCTTAGAATTGACCGGTTGAGCAAGTATTTCGACGAAGTTGCGGCAGTCGATGACGTTTCAGTGGATATCAAGAAAGGCGAGATCTTTGCGCTGCTCGGTTCTTCGGGTTGCGGCAAATCAACACTGCTTCGCATGCTGGCCGGATTCGAGGTACCCACCTCGGGCAATATGTACCTGGATGGCGAAGATATTGCAAAGATGCCGCCGTACGAGCGCCCGATCAACATGATGTTCCAGTCCTATGCGCTGTTTCCGCACCTCACCGTTTGGGAGAACGTCGCGTTTGGTCTCAAACGCGACGGCATGCCCAAGGATCAGATCGCGGAGCGCGTCGAAGCGATGCTCGGCATCGTAAAACTCAAACCCTATGCCAAGCGCAAGCCGCATCAACTCTCGGGAGGCCAGCAGCAACGGGTCGCGCTGGCGCGCTGTCTGGCGAAGAGTCCGAAGCTGCTGCTGCTTGACGAACCGCTTGGGGCGCTGGATCGAAAACTGCGTGAGGAGACCCAGTTTGAACTGGTCAATATCATCAAGAAGGTGGGGGTTACCTGCGTCATGGTGACGCATGACCAGGAAGAAGCCATGATCATGGCTGACCGGATCGCGGTCATGCAGGAAGGGCGTTTCTTGCAGGTTGGGCACCCTCGCGAGATATACGAGACGCCCAGTTGCGTATTCGTGGCGGGCTTCATTGGCGACGTGAACCTGTTCAAGGGCAAGGTCGTAGTCGATGAACCGGACCATGTCGTCATCGATACGCCCGAGTGCCGCCAGTACGTCAATCACGGTATTACCGGAACGATCGGCATGCAGGTGAGTATTGCCCTGCGTCCCGAGAAGATATGCCTGCAGGATCATGAGCCGACCCTCGAACAGCGCGAGTCCCCTGAAGAGCAAGGCTACAACGTTGCGCGCGGCACGATAGACGGGATTGCCTACTTCGGGAAATTCACGCAGTTCCAGGTCAGACTGGATAGCGGCATGGTGATCAAGGCTTCGCGCGAGAACGTTGCGCGCCATGAAGAAGCACAACTCGTGCGCGGCCAGCAGGTATACGCATGGTGGGACGGCAGTGATGTCGTCGCGTTGGCGAACTAGCCGGGAGCGAAGATCATGAACATTGCGAACAGCGTAGCCAACAATGGCATTGTGCGATCTCTCAAGCGGGGTTGGGGACGGCGCACCGTCATTGGCATTCCCTACGGCTTTCTGATCCTGTTTTTCTCGTTACCGTTTCTGGTGGTACTGAAAATCAGCGTGTCAAGCACGGATGAGCTTGGGATACACTTTCAGGACCTCACCAGCTATGCCGATGGCATATTCCAGCTCAAGATCAAGCTGTCGAATTACCTTTTCCTGACCTCGGACTCGCTGTATATCGAAACCTACTGGTCATCGATCAAGTTTGCTGCGATCAACACCTTAATCTGCCTGTTGATCGGCTACCCGTTCGCCTATTTCATGGCAAGATCACCCGCCAACATGCGCCCGGCCCTGTTGATGATGGTGTCGCTGCCGTTCTGGACCTCCTATTTGCTGCGGGTCTATGCCTGGAAGGGCCTGCTTGACGACAATGGCGTGATCAACAACATCCTGATCTGGATGCATGTGATCCACGACCCGATGAAGATGATGTACACCGGATTTTCCATGACCATAGGCATGGTGTACACCTACGTGCCATTCATGATATTGCCTGTCTATGCCACGCTGGTGAAGATGGATCTGCGCCTGCTTGAGGCCGCCAAGGATCTCGGGGCGACGCCTTGGAAGGCATTCTGGCTGATCACTGTCCCCTTGTCGAAGAACGGCATTATCGCCGGCTCCATGCTGGTATTCATACCCAGTGTCGGCGAATACGTGATTCCGGAACTGCTGGGCGGGCCCAGCACGCTGATGATCGGGCGCGTGCTCTGGGATGAATTCTTCAGCAACAACGACTGGGCAATGGCATCGGCAGTCGCGGTAAGCATGGTGGTGCTGATTCTGATTCCGATGGCCATCTTCAACAAATACCAGGCCGATTCCGGCGGCGTGCGGGGGTTATGAAGCATGGATAGCAAACTCGGCAAATCGTGGTTGATCGCAGGGTACGTATTCCTCTACGTGCCGATACTGACGCTGATTATCTTCTCTTTCAATGAATCGAAGATGGTGACCCTGTGGAGCGGCTTCAGCCTGAAATGGTATGGCGTGATTGCTCATGACACCGAGGTCATAAATGGATTTATCCTGTCGATGAAGATCGCACTTTTGACCGCGACGGCTTCGGTCGTGCTCGGCATGTTCGCCGCCTTTGCAATGGTGCGCTATAAGACGTTCTTCGGCCGCACCGCTTTTTTTGCCCATATCAATGCGCCCCTGGTTGTGCCCGAGGTGATCACCGGCCTGTCCCTGCTGCTGTTCTTTGTGATGTGTGAACGATTGTTTGGCGCCCCCGAGCGCGGCCTGTTCACCATCTGGATGGGACACACTTCGTTCGGCCTATCCTATGCCGCGGTGATCATCCAGTCGCGTTTGCTGGAAATGGACAAGTCGCTCGAGGAAGCCGCGATGGATCTGGGCTGCAAACCCTTTCAGGTGTTTTATCTGGTCACGCTTCCGTTGATCGCCCAATCGCTGATGTCAGCATGGCTGCTGACCTTTACCATCTCGCTGGACGATGTGGTCACCACAGCATTCCTGTCCGGACCCGGGTCCACAACCCTGCCGCTGGTCATCCTGTCGCGCGCGCGCCTTGGTTTGGACCCGACCGTGAATGCGATCGCGACGATCACGGTGGCCGTGGTGGCGGTTGGAGTGGTCGCGGGCAGCCTGTGGATGAGCCGCCAAGAGCGCATACGGGCAGCAGAACAGGCCGCCGCCTATCGTGAGGGCATGCAGGCAATGGCTGCATGATGTTTCAACATGGTGTCGTATTGCAAAGTGGAAAAATATTTAAACTACGTGATCGGGTTGTCGACGATCCATCATCGTTGTTATTAAAAGGGAGGAAGGGGAAATGTCTAAGGATTTTCAACCGCGCGGCCGGGATCTCAGCGATCCGTCATATTTTCAACTTTTGAAGGGAGTACTACCCATGTTAAAACTCAAACAGATAACAATCGCCATGTTGCTGGTACTTCCGTATGCCAGCGCCCAAGCGGATGCTGTCGATCCGGCCGCGTTCGATCAACTCTCGATCAAGGTCGACGCGATGCAGGACAGCATGGATACAGCTGGTCTCACCGGGCTGCGCATCAGCGCCGGAATCGATCCCGTTTACATGTACAACAGGGACAAGGGCACCGCAACGTTCAAGTTCCTGAACAATTTTGCACCCCTGAACGGCATGACGGATTCCTATTCCTACGACAATTCCTATTTTGGCATGGCCTATATCGACGTCCAGAAACAGATGGAAGACGGCACCAAAATGCGCATCACCCTGGCGCCAAGCAAGAGCGCAGCATCGGGATATAACCTCGGCAATATCGTGCACGAAGCGACCGCGTCGATACCACTCAACGGCGATCCGGCTATGCGATTGATGGTCGGACAAATGCCCGACGTATCGGGTTACCAGCCGTTCGTGAATACCTTCGACGGCGCCAACGCCGTCTACGACAACCAGTTGTATTACGGCTTCCCTGAGTATTTCATCACCAAAAACCTGATGTTCGATTTCACCGCGGCGACCTTCTACACCGGTGCCGGCATGGATATCACCAGCGGGCCGTGGGAAACCAAGCTGATCCTGGCGAACTTCAACTCGGCGAGCAACGATTGCACCGGACCATGCGGCTACGCGGCTAAAACCAGCCCGACATTCATCTATAACGCGACCTATGCCAAGGAAGAGTACTGGGGCTACGAGTTCACCGGCTATGAGGGCAGGGTCGCCAACTGGACCGCGGGTGGAGCCAGCCGTCTGGACCAGATTGAGGTCGATGCCTGGTGGACGCGCGCCGATTTCAATACCAACCTGCAGTACACGTTGGGACGCCAGAAGGATGCGGCGATGAACGGCGGTGATGCGGGATGGTGGGGCCTCTCCTACCTGGTTTCCGAACGCGTCATGCCCAAGCTGACTTTCGCCGGACGCTTGGATTACCTGAACAACCAGAAGAACGGCGGCGGAACGTTCAACGTGTACAACACCAATGCCAATTTCTTATCTACCAATCCAACTCTTGGCAATGTTGTCGGCGATGGCATCAACGGATTTGGTCCGGGCGGCGATCCCAACGCTGACCTGAACAAGGGTGCGAACCGGACTTCGATCAGCCTGTCCGCGACCTACCGGCTGTCGCAATACGTGGCCCTGCGCGGCGAAGTGCGCCACGATATGGCGACGACAGCGGCGTTCTACAATTTCACCGACAATACCTTCCAGAAGACCAACGATACGGTCGGGCTGCAGACCATCGTCAATTTCTGATCGGGCTAGACGCGTCGTCGCGGCCGGGACAGTTGCTTGTCCCGGCCGTTTTTTTCAATCGGGTTCAGGCTATCATCGATGCGGCGTAGCCACATGATGAGCTGGGGGAAAACGCCCCGCTAAGCTGGCAAAGCTAGAAGTGGTGAAATCAACGCCGCTTGTTCCCCGGGCAGGGAATCGATGCGCTTATGCCTGAATATCCGAAGACGGCATATCCGAATGCGGGATATCCGAATACTGGAACCGCGCGCGTTTGACATTGCACAGCAATTCATAGGCGATCGTACCCGCATGATTCGCCACCGCGCCCACGCTGATACGGTCGCCCCATAATTCGACATGGCTGCCCAGCCCGGCCGCCGGCAGATCGGTCAGGTCGACGGTCAGCATGTCCATCGAGACGCGCCCGATCAATCGTGTCACCTTCCCATCCACCGCCACCGGCGTGCCTGTAGTGGCGACCCGCGGATATCCGTCTGCATAACCGCACGCCACGACCCCGACCCGGGTGGTTCGCTCGGCGACAAAGGAACAACCGTAGCCGACCGGCTCACCGGCGGCAATGTCACGCACCGAGATCACCGACGATTCGAGTTGCATCACCGGCCGCAGGCGCTTGCCCGAGGTGGTGCCCATGCCAGCCTGCGGATCTGCCCCGTACAGCATGATGCCGGGCCGGGCCCAATCGGCACGCGCACTCGGCCAGCACAGAATGCCCGCCGAATTGGACAGGCTCAGCGGTGCATCGATGCCGGCAATTGCCATGCGAAAAGTTTCGACTTGTTGAGGCAGGTGCGCACTGGCCGGATCATCCGCACAGGCAAAATGGCTCATCAATACGATCTGCGCGACATTGGGGGATAGTCGCAAGCGTTGGTACGCGGACAGATAGGTATCAGGCGCGAGGCCGACCCGATGCATGCCGCTGTCCATTTTCAGCCAGATGGTGAGCGGGCTGTGCAATCTGGCAGTCATTAGCGCTTCGACCTGCCACAGGTGATGCACCACGATCCACAGCTTGTTCGCTGCGATCTCGGGCAGTTCCGCAACCTCGAAAAATCCCTCCAGCAGCAATATCGGAGCAGCGATCCCGGCTTCGCGCAGCGTCAGCGCTTCCTCGATCGAGGCCACCGCAAACCCGTCAGCCTCGTCTGCAATCGCCCGCGCACACTGCACGGACCCGTGCCCGTAGGCATTGGCCTTGACCACCGCCAGTGCGCGGCCGCCATGTACCTGTTTCGCCAGCCTGTAGTTGTGACGCAACGCATCCAGACGGATACGGGCAACGGCGGGCCTGCTCATATTGTTATTTCGCTCAGCCTGCCAGCTGGCTACCGACCGCAGCTTTGGGATGGCGAGTCGCGGGCCTGGCATCGTAACGGCTCAGGCCGAGGTCGTCCACCCTGATGGCAGGCGCGCGCCTGGCCACCAGATCGGTCAGCACTTTTGCAGAACCGCAGGACATGGTCCAGCCCAGCGTGCCATGGCCGGTATTGAGCCACAGGTTGCCGTATCGGGTCGCGCCGATGACAGGGGTGCCGTCCGGCGTCATCGGGCGCAAGCCTGTCCAGAACGTCGCGTCGGGAATATTGCCGCCATCCGGAAATAGGTCGCCGACCACCATTTCCAATGTTTCGCGGCGGCGCGGATTCAGGGACAGATCGAAGCCGGCCAGTTCAGCCATGCCGCCGACACGAATGCGGTCTTCAAACCGGGTGATGGCAACCTTGTAGGTTTCGTCCATGATCGTGGAAACAGGCGCAGCGGAGGGATTGGTGATTGGCACGGTCAACGAATAGCCTTTGACCGGATACACCGGGATACCAAGTCCCAGCTCCTTTAACAACGGGCGGGAGTAGCTGCCCATCGCAACCACGAACTGGTCGCCATCGATACGTTCCCCCGATGCCTCCACGCCGACAATACTGCCATTGGCGCTGAGCAACCGGTCTATCGGCAAGTTGTAGCGGAACACCACGCCCAGTTTCCTGGCTTCCTCCTCCAGGCGGGTGGCAAACAACTGGCAATCGCCGGTCTCGTCACCCGGCAAACGCAGGCCGCCCACCAGCTTGTCCTTGACCAGGCCCAGTGCCGGTTCCACCCTTGCGCATCCGTCGCGGTCAAGCAGCTCATAAGGCACGCCGCATTCGGCCAGCACCGCGATATCCTTGGCTGCCGCTTCCAGTTGCTGCTGGGTGCGAAACACCTGGAGCGTGCCCTGCGCGCGCTGCTCATACTCAATCCCTGTGTCGGCACGCAGTTCGCGCAGGCAATCCCGGCTGTATTCTGCCAGGCGCACCATTCTGGACTTGTTGGTTGCATAACGTTCGGCGGTGCAGTTGCGCAACATCATCGCGGCCCATTGCAACTGCCAGAGCGAGCCGTCCGGCCGGATCGATAGCGGCGCATGACGCTGAAAGAGCCATTTCAAACCTTTGAGCGGGATACCCGGTGCCGCCCAGGGTGCCGAATAACCCGGAGACACCTGGCCGGCGTTGGCAAAGCTTGTCTCCATACCCGGTCCGGGCTGGCGATCCACCACGGTGACCTCAAACCCGGAGCGAGCCAGATAATAGGCGCTGGCTATCCCCACCACACCACTTCCAAGAACGACGACTTTCATCGCACACCTCCAGAATATCGATTTGGAAATTACAGTCAATATGCGAAGTTTATATCGTGTTTATCAGCTGTTTTTGCTATATATTTACAATTATTCAGGACAATTGACTATAATTTATCGTCACGAGTTCTGTTTTTCTCGAAAATGCAGATACTTCAATTCCACTGCCAAAAGGACCAAATCTCATGCGAATTCGCACTCAGGCCATCCGCGAACTGGACAGGATCGATCGCAAGATTCTTTCCGTTTTGCAAAAAGATGCCCGCATCTCGATAACCGACCTGGCCGAACAGGTCAGCCTGTCTGTCACCCCCTGCAGCGAGCGAATCAAGCGCATGGAGAAAGAGCGCGTGATACTCGGTTACCATGCCCGGCTCGACCCTGATGCACTGGAACTGTCGCTGCTGGTGTTCGTCGAAATCAAGCTTGCCGCCAAATCCGGTGTGATCTTCGATAAATTCAAACAGGAAATCGTCAAGGTCCCGAACATACTGGAATGCCATCTGGTGTCCGGAGATTATGATTACCTGGTCAAGGCACGCATACCGAAGATGGCCGACTACCGGGAACTGCTGGGTGACATCCTGCTTACGTTACCGGGCGCCCAGGAATCGAGAAGCTACATCGTCATGGAAGAAGTTAAGGAAACGCTGATCCTGCCGGTGACCGAAAATAAGCAGGATAAATAGTGTCTGCGAATTGATAGGGCCAACGCGTGTTGATGCTGGTTTTGCATAAACTGCGTCACCGACCTGCCAGAGAGGATTCCGCATTGACTGTGCCGTCCGGAGAGGGAAGATTCAGCCATGGAGCAAGACACCACAAAAGCCGCAAGATCAATCGGGCAGTTTCAATATGAAATCGATTAATTTCTTTAGATCACTCTGACTCAGATCGTCTGGATCGATGGGGTACATAGGCATATCCCCCCAGTTCCCTGCCCCGCCATTGGACACCTTCAATAACAAACCTTCCTTCAGCGGGTACACTTTCCCCTTGTATGCAAAAGTAGTGACAGACCTGTAATGCTTCGCAATATCCCTCCAGGCCGGGCCTACAATCTTGTTGTCGATTGAATGACAAAGATTACATTTATGTTGTATGGCCAAACCTGGCATCTCGGTTGCCATTACGTTACGACAAAACAACAATGCGAGTATGGCGGTGGCTGCAATTGTTTTGATAATTTTTGATTTCATCCCAGTTTTCACTTCGTTTAGCGGTGGCCGGCCCATGCTTCGCTGGCTGAATCCATGCCAAGGCGGTCAGTACACTGGTGCGGCCATTCACTTCATCGCTGCTCCCAAAAACAAACCCGCTTGCGCGGGTTATGTTGATTGCATGATGAAGCCAAGCAGAACTACTTGAGCTTGGTTTCCTTGTACATGACGTGCTTGCGGGCCTTGGGATCGTATTTTTTCATTTCGATCTTCTCGGGCGTGGTGCGCTTGTTCTTGGTTGCGGTATAGAAATGACCGGTTCCGGCACTGGATTCGAGTTTGATTTTTTCGCGCATTTTCCAGCTCCTTAGATTTTATCGCCGCGGGCGCGCATCTCGGCCAGCACCGCGTCGATACCGTTCTTGTCGATGGTGCGCAGGGCTGCATTGGTCAGGCGCATGCTGACCCAGCGGTTCTCGCTCTCGACCCAGAAGCGGCGGCGTTGCAGATTCGGCAAAAAACGGCGCTTGGTTTTATTGTTCGCATGGGAAATATTGTTCCCGGTCATCGGGGCTTTCCCCGTTACTTGACAGACACGTGCCATGGTTCTACTCCAACCGATCTCAAAAGAGCGCGGATTCTACCGAAGTCGGCCGGAATGTTCAACCTGATTTTTTTGCGGGGTATCGTCAATTTCGCCGCGTTCGGTGCCGTAACCAAACTGAAACATTCCTGACATAAGCTCCCGCCCTGCCCGCTGCTTGGGTATTAACAACAATTTACAGGATAAATGATGGAAAGCCCCTACAAAGGCAAGACCGGTTTGAAGCGCGTCTGGAGTGCTTTGTTCTATTCACTGGCCGGGTTGCGCGCCGCAATCCGCCATGAGGATGCATTCCGCCAGGAAGTGCTGCTGGCATGCATCCTGATTCCCGCCGCGATGTTCCTGCCGGTTGATGGAATCGGCAAGGCGCTGATGATCGCCAGCGTATTGCTGGTGCTGATCGTCGAACTGCTCAATTCGGCGGTGGAAGCTGCCGTGGATCACACCTCGCTGGACCAGCACAAACTGGCAAAACGCGCCAAAGACATCGGCAGCGCGGCTGTGCTGCTGAGCTTGCTGAACGTCGTTCTGGTCTGGCTGCTGATCCTGCTGCATTGAAGTCGTCACAAAACGATCACAAATCCTTCATCAAACCGTCTTGATGGAATGAGAAAGTTGATGGCATGAACATCCACAAGCAGAGGAAGGTAGATGACCGAGCGTAAGTTGCGAATCGCGGTAGTAACCGAGACCTATCCGCCGGAAATCAACGGTGTGGCGATGACCATCCACCGCATGGTGGAAGGTTTGCGCCAAAAGCACGTGGTTGAACTGATACGTCCGCGCCAAAACGCCCAGGACAACGCAAAGCAGGAGGCCAGCATGCAGGAAGTCCTGGTGCGCGGCTTCCCCCTTCCCCGCTATCAGGGTTTGCAACTGGGTCTCCCGGCCAAACACCGCTTGATCAAACTCTGGACCAGCCAACGGCCCGACGTGGTTCACCTGGTTACCGAAGGCCCGCTCGGCTCTTCCGCATTGTCCGCAGCACGCAAGCTTGGCATCCCGGTCAGCAGCGATTTCCACACCAATTTCCACAGTTACAGCCAGCATTACGGCTTCGGTTGGCTGCAAAAAACCGTTGCCGCCTATCTGCGCAATCTCCACAACCGCACCGACACCACACTGGTACCGACCAATGAGTTGCTCGACACGCTAGAGCGGGAGGGGTACCAGAAGCTGCAGGTCGTCGCGCGCGGTGTGGAAACCGCACTGTTCCATCCCGGCAAGCGCAGCGCAGAATTACGCCGGCAATGGGGGTTGGTAGCCGATGACGAATTGGCGGTCATTTATGTGGGCCGCATCTCCGCAGAAAAGAACCTGCCCCTGGTGCTGCGCACTTTCAAGGCCATGCAGGCGATCAACCCAAAACTGAAACTGGTCATGGTCGGGGATGGCCCGGTGCGCGCGGAATTTCAGCAGAAAAATCCCGACTATATTTTCGCCGGCATGCGAACCGGCGAGGATCTTGCGGCGCATTATGCCTCCGGGGATATCTTCCTGTTCCCGAGCATGACCGAAACCTACGGCAACGTGACCGTGGAAGCTATGGCAAGCGGTCTTGCCGTGGTCGCCTACCGTTATGCAGCGGCTGCCGAACATATCGCGCATGGAGAGAACGGCTTGCTTGCCGAGTATGGCAATGCCGATGAATTCATCCAAGTGTCATGCACGCTGGCCAACGATGGTGCGCTTGTCGACAAAATGCGCAGGCAAGCCCACCAAACAATGCAGAAGCTCGATTGGCAAAACATCGTGGACGAGTTCGAGCAGGCCCTTGCAAATCTGGCTTCCAGACAGGAACCGCGCCATGTAACTTCGAATCTACAGCCTGCGCCGGATCCAAACCTGGGATGAAGCCTGCTGTTTGCGCTTCAACCGCGCGATCGTCAACCTTCCGATAAGAAATACTTTCCGCTTGGTCGGTCGGCTGGGTGACGGTATTTTCTGGTGCTGCCTGATGCTGTGGCTGCTGGCCGAATACCGGGCAGCCGCGCTGCTGCCAGTGCTTCACATGGGCGCAGCCGGACTGGTTTGCGCCTTGCTGTACAAATGGCTGAAGCGCAAGACACATCGCCCCCGACCATGCAACCTTAATCCGGCGATCAACTGTGGTATCGCACCGCTGGACAAGTTCAGCTTTCCCTCCGGGCATACCCTGCATGCGGTCGCCTTCAGTGTCGTGGCGCTGGCCTACTATCCGGTTCTAGCCTGGCTGCTGTTGCCTTTCACCGCACTGGTTGCGGCTTCGCGTCTGGTGCTCGGATTGCACTATCCCAGCGATGTGCTGGCCGGTACCGCGATCGGCGCGACCATCTCCGGCCTTTCGCTCATCCTCTAGCAAGCCTCTGCATCCGCATTCCCTGTCTTGCTGATTATTTTAATCGCATCCGGCCTGGAACCTTGCCTTAACCAAACTGAAACAATTTCTAGTTATTCTGCCGCCCATGACACTGTCCGGAAAATCCCGATGAAATCGCTGCAGGAAATAATTGACCAGCGCGATCTATCCGTACTTTTTCAACCAATCATTGATTTTTCGAGCGGCACGATCCTGGGTTTTGAGGGCCTGATACGCGGGCCTGCCGACAATCCGCTGCATTCACCTGTTAACCTTTTCGGTGCAGCCCGGCAACAGGGGCTATTTTTCGAAATCGAAATGCTCTGCCGCCAGGTCGTCATGGAAGTTTTTGCCGCCCAAAACCTGCCCGGTCAGCTATTCCTGAATGTCAGCCCGGATGTCCTGACGCACACGGCTTTCAAGAACGAGCAAACACTCGCCTACCTTGAAGAAATCGGCATAGCCCCTGAACGGGTAATCATCGAAGTCACCGAAAATCAGCCCACCTTTGATTTCGCCGGTATGCGCGAAGCACTGCTGTACTACCGCAACTTGGGTTTCAAGATCGCGCTGGATGATCTGGGTGAGGGATTTTCCAGTTTGCGATTGTGGTCCGAATTGCGCCCTGAATTTGTGAAAGTGGATATGCATTTTGTCCAGGGCGTGAATGCCGACCCGCTCAAACAGCAATTTCTGAGATCAATCCAGGGCATCGCATTGAGTTCCGGTACACAGGTGATCGCCGAAGGCATCGAAACGGCAGCGGAATTCAGGACCATATGCGATATCGGGATTGCCGGAGGACAGGGCTACTTCATCGCCCGCCCGACTCACATACCGTCGCTGAACCTGCCGGCTGAGGTCAGTTGCCTGATCAACTCCAAACATCTCGCTGAACAACCCCATAGAAACGCCCGAATCGCCACGATCGAGTCCATACTGAGTTATGTGGAACCGGTTCATCCCGAAACAGATATCGAAAAGATTTTTTTTTGCTTTTCGGAGCAAAAGAGCCTCCGCGCCATACCAGTCGTAAAGAATGGACGTCCGGTCGGCTTGATCAACCGCCACGAATTCGTCGACAGCATCGCCCAGCCTTACCGACGCGAGTTGCTGAGCAAAAAGCCCTGTTCAAGTTTGATGAATGCGGAGCCATTGCTGGTGGAAAAATCAACCCCTATTCATGAATTGAGCGGATTTCTGAGTGAATCCGAAATCCGCCATTTCACCGATGGTTTCATCATCACCGAGCAGGGCCGTTACCTCGGGATCGGCACAGGACAGGACCTGTTGCGCGAAATAACCAAGGCGCAGATCGAAACCGCCCGCCATGCCAACCCGTTGACCTTATTGCCGGGAAATGTGCCCATCAATGAACATATCGAATATCTGCTGCAAACCGGCAAGTCATTTGCCGTTTGTTATGGCGATATCGACAACTTCAAGCCATTCAACGACGTGTGCGGTTACCCCAAAGGAGATGAACTGATCCAGTTCACCGCTAGGCTGCTCGGCTCTGTATGCGATCCAATGCATGATTTCATCGGGCATATCGGCGGCGATGATTTCATCCTGGTCATGCAAAGCACAGATTGGAAGCACCGATGCCATCGCGCGCTCTCCGCATTTGCACAAACTTCGCCGGCCTTGTTCGATAACGAGCATCGCTCGGCAGGTGGTTATCTGAGCAGCGACCGCAAGGGCCGCATCATTCATCACCCCCTGCCCACTCTTTCTATCGGCGTGACCTGGGTTAACCCGGAATGTTTCAGTTCGCATCATGAAGTGGCAAAAGCAGCCACAGATGCAAAAAAAATGGCCAAGGAAAAATCCGGCAACAGCCTGTTCATTGAAAGGCGTCGCCAGCAATCGGACAAAACCGTGGACGCTAAATATGAGAACAAGGATGTAAATTATGGTTAAGCAATCGGCGGAAATCCTGGTCAGCGTGTTCAGATGCTGCCGGGTCTGTCTGCATCTGGTTTACGGATTGTTGCTTGCAACCATTTATCCGCACCTGAGTCAGGGTCGGCAAAACCGCATCCTGAAAAACTGGAACAGACAGCTGCTGATCATATTCAACATCGGCATCCTGATCGAAGGGCAGCAGCCCGCGCAGGGCAAGGGCGGATGCCTGATCGTCGCAAACCATGTCTCATGGCTGGACATCGTCGTGATGAATGCGATCCATCCATCGCGTTTCATCGCCAAATCGGAAGTGCGGGATTGGCCCGTCATCGGCTGGTTATGCAGGCGCTGCGGTACGGTTTTTATCGAACGCTCGCTGCGCCAGAATGCCTCTGTGGTCAACCGGCGTATTAGCCAGCTGCTCGAGCAGGACGTTTCCATCGGGCTGTTTCCCGAGGGCACGACAACAGACGGGAAACAGGTCGGACCCTTTCACTCTGCCCTCATCCAGCCCGCGATCGACGCGGGAATCCGGCTGTTGCCGATCGCGCTGCGCTATCAGCGCAAGGATGGCGAACCAGAATCCGCCGCTGCGTTCGTTGGCGACATGACGCTGGCACAGTCCATCTGGCAAATCCTGCGTTGCAGCGGTCAAAATGCATTGGTCGTATTCACTCCGGCACTGGCAGCCGAGAATGCAAATCGCCGCTTATTGGCGCGCACCGCACATGAAGCCATTTCACATGCGCTGCAAACCATCGGTTCACGCCGGCAGACAGTCATGCAGCTGGAGGAATCTGACAAGCGGAAATCCCCGCTCCCTTCGCTATCCGGATATGAATTGCTCGCTGATCCGCTGTTGAACCAGCTCCCTGCTGAGGATTCATAGTTCCTTCACATTACCTTCATCGCCCTGCAACATCACGCTCATATCCTGTTCCCGTCTTCAACCAAAAAGGGAACATGATGCTGGAACTCGACCGACAACCACAACCCTCCTCCCAGCGACATCTGATCACCGCGTTCGCCCGCAACGACAAGGATGTCATCGAGGCGCAAAGACTGCGCTACAAGGTATTCGCCGAAGAAATGGGTGCAACGCTGCCCAGTGCGAATGAAGAAATCGATCGCGATATCTTCGACAATTACTGCGAACATCTGCTGGTGCGCGAGAGCAACGAGAACAAGGTTATCGGAACCTATCGCATACTCTCTCCCGATCAGGCGGAAAAGATCGGCGGATATTACGCTGAAACCGAATTCGATCTGACCCGTCTGCTGCATCTCGGCGATCGGATGGTGGAAGTCGGGCGATCCTGCGTGCATCGCGATTTTAGAGATGGCGCAACCATCACCCAACTTTGGGGTGGTCTGGCCCAATACATGCTGCAACACGGCCACGAATATCTGATCGGATGTGCCAGCATCAGCATGGCGGATGGCGGCCATGTGGCTGCGAGCATCTATCGCAAACTGCACCGTTTGCATGCGGCCCCTGTCGAATACAGCGTGTTCCCGCGTTGTCCGCTGCCACTGCAGGCGCTCAACCAGAATCTGGAAGCGCCCATACCGCCGCTGCTGAAAGGTTATCTCCGGCTGGGTGCCTACATCTGCGGTGAACCGGCATGGGATCCGGAGTTCAATACTGCCGACCTGTTCATCCTGTTGCCGATGTCACGCCTGAGCAGCCGTTATGCAAAACATTTCCTGAAATCGTAAGCATTTCCCAAAAAGGCGTTGCAAAAAGCCATCCGTCCCTGCACTGCCCGGCGATCAATACCTGACGGGTCTCTGATAAGACCCGTCTTTTTCAATCTCCGTTTACAATCCTTGCCGTAATGCGGCGACATCCCCGTGCGCTCAAAACAAACGCTGCAGCAGAGCAGGAAGGAAAACCTCGGCATCCGATAAAAATATGCCGGCATGATCCGAAAAGGTTTATAACCGGACACATGGACAATTCTATTGCATATCCGCCATGCCCAGCCTCCCGGAACTAAACGAACTGGAACGTCTGATCGAACTTGGCCAGAGCCGGCTGGGTGTGCGTGTTGAATGCGAAGTCAGCGCGGGAGACAAACGTTTCCCCGTTTACCGTCTGACCCTTGGCAATCCGGATCCCC
Organism: Gallionella sp.; assembly: GCA_049684555.1. Lineage (GTDB taxonomy): Bacteria > Pseudomonadota > Gammaproteobacteria > Burkholderiales > Gallionellaceae > Gallionella. The sequence continues at coordinate 17,246 of JBAVGB010000076.1, forward strand.
AATTGCCAGCGATCGGATTCTTTGGCGGCATCCATGGGCTGGAACGCATCGGCACGCAGGTCCTGCTGTACTTTCTGCGCAGCCTGCTCATGCGGTTACAGTGGGACAAGAGTCTGCACCATATGCTCCAGGAAGTGAGGCTGGTTTTCATGCCACTGATCAATCCGGGCGGCATGTGGCAGTCGACGCGCTGCAATCCACAGGGGGTGGACCTGATGCGCAACGCGCCGATAGAAGCCGAAGGCAGCGTTCCTTTCCTGCTCGGCGGACACCGCATCAGCCCGCACTTGCCCTGGTATCGCGGGCAGGCAGGTGTTGAGATGGAGATCGAGAATCAGGCACTTTGCCGAGTTGTCGACGAAGAATTGCTGACCCGTTCCTTCAGCATCGCTGTGGATTGCCATTCAGGCTTCGGCTTGCGCGACCGGGTCTGGTTTCCACATGCACACACCGTAAATCCGATCGAGAATCTGGCTGACATCCTGACGCTTGAACAACTGTTTCACGAATCCCATCCCAACACCCGTTACCTGTTCGAACCGCAGAGCCTGCAATACCGCACCCATGGAGATGTATGGGATTACCTCTATTTGCGGGCGCAACAGGACAAGAACAGGATCTTCCTCCCCTTGACCCTGGAAATGGGCTCTTGGTTGTGGGTAAAGAAAAATCCGCGCCAGCTGTTTTCACGTCAGGGCCTGTTCAATCCCTCGGTAGAACATCGTTTGCACAGGGTACTGCGCAGGCACACGGTGTGGCTCGACTTTCTGGTGCGCGCTGCCTGCAGCCATCGCAATTGGCTGACCAATGGTCCCGCCCGCGACCGTCTGCAGGAGCGCGCCGTCGCGCGCTGGTACCGGCCATGACCACTTGGGTGCTTTTGCGCGGGCTGATGCGCGAGACACGCCATTGGGGCGAATTCCCCAGTCTATTTCAGCGCATCATCGGTGCGCAGCATGTGGTAACCCTGGATTTTCCCGGCAATGGCCGATTGCATACGCAAACCAGCCCCACCAGTGTGGCGCAGATGGCGGATTACTGCCATGAGGAACTCTTAAAACTGGGTTATTTGCCGCCGTACAATCTGCTGGCCTTGTCGTTGGGAGCGATGGTGGCGGTGGCATGGAGCGAACGGTGTCCGTCCGAACTGGAAAACCTGGTGCTGATCAATACCAGCCTGTCACCCTACAGCCCTTTTTACCACAGGCTGCGTCCCGAAAATTATCCTGTCCTTTTCCACCGCCTGCTGTTTGGCTCGGTCATTCAGCGCGAAAGTCTGGTCCTTGATCTGACCAGTTCAATGGCAAGCAATGTAGACAAACAGGCGATACTGGATCGGTGGATTGCCTATGCGCGGGAATGTCCCATCACGCGCACCAATATCCTTCGCCAACTGTGGGCCGCAGCCCGTTATCGATCCTTGCCGGCGCCGCCGTCGGTCCCGGTGTTGTTGCTGGCGGGCCAGCAGGACCGACTGGTCAATGTCAAGTGCTCGCTCAAACTGGCTGACGAATGGGACTGCCCGATCAGATTGCATCCGTCAGCAGGTCATGATTTGCCGCTGGACGATGGCATGTGGGTATCGCAACAAGTGCGGGACTGGCTGAATCTGCAATCCTGAAGCAGCGTCTGTTCCTGTACTCGCCAAGCGAGGACAGGAAACAGCTGGTTTTGAGAATGCGGACACAGAACGATCCCCAGTGGTTACTGTGGCGGCAAAGATGCTGAGTTATTCGCCTTTGGTCACGGCAGGGGCTTTGGCTGGGGCCTTTGCTTTGGCTGGGGCCTTTGCTTTGGCCGGCGCCTTTGCTTTGGCCTGTGCTTTGGTTTTCTTGGCCGGCGCCTTGTCTTTGGCCTTGGCCTTTTCTTTATGCTTGGCTTCCTTGGCTTCTTCCTTTTTCTTCAGGCTATGCATGACTCTGCGCCACTCCTGAAGCTGCTCGTCTTCCAGCTCCAACTGTTTGGCCAGCGCCTCTTCCTGACTCAGCTTGCCTTTCTCCAGTCTGCGGTCGATTTTCCCGCCCATTCGGGATAACAATCGTTCGGTTTCGACCTTGGATAATTGTTTAACCTTGGCTAAATAATTTGGCTTGCTGGCTTTCGTCATTATGCGATCCGTCCGTGTAATTGTCTTGCTTGTTCAGTCATGCCGGAAATGGCTGACCATGCTCTTTGTTGCTGCGAATCATTACGAATTGGAAAGATTAGCTTTTTTGAATATCACTTGCAATTGAAATATTTGACTGCGCGCTCCGATAAGCTGCCGAAATGCGGCACAACCGGCCAGGAACGGCATCAGGCAATCAACTTGGAAAAGATTATGCATACGCTCAGTGCATACGACAAGCAAACTTAACCTTTTGACAAGTAACATATATCCATGTCCTGCATCTTACATTTCCCTGCCTAAATGACTTGGAATCCATGTATAAGCAGAGCAATGTATCCGAACAGGTTCACCAGTGGAGACGCCGCAACAACGAGCTCTTTTTCTGTTGGTGAGATTGCATCCGATGCAGGATGTCGTCCAATGACTGGATGGCCTCGACAACATGCGCCCCCTTGTTCAGCATCACACATTCGGCGCGCACACCCATTGCCGCATCGGTGATTTCAGCCCGGCTGGGTTTGCCGCTCTTGGACAAGCCTTCAAGTACCTGGGTCGCCCAGATTACCGGCAAACGTGCCGCCTCGGCCAGCCAGAGTATCTCTTCCTGCAATTCCGCCAATCTCTCATAGCCGCACTCCACGGCCAGATCACCCCGCGCAATCATCACGCCTATGATCGGCGATTGCATCAGGCTGAATAACAGTTCCGGGAAATTTTCGAATGCCGCGCGTGTTTCGATTTTCAGCACGATGCCGAGCTTCTCCGCTTTCAGCCGTTTCAGATGATGTTGCAGCAATTGGATATCGGCGGGATGCCGGACGAATGAAAGTCCGACCATATCGGCATGTTTAACGACGAATTCCAGGTCTGCGATGTCCTGTGTGGTCAGGCCATTCAAAACCAGCCTGCTGTCCGGCAGATTGATGCCCTTGTTCGCGAGCAGTTTCTCCCCTCCTTCGCGGGCCTGCGTGATTTCGACCCCTATTTTGCTTTTGCTGACACTGCGGATAACACCTTCTATCCTGCCATCGTCGATCAGAATGCGTTCGCCGGGCTGCACCGACAGAAATACCTCAGGCAGGGAGCATGCGATGCTGGCTGCACGAAGCAAACGTCCACTGGCATCATATTCGGCTGGCGTGCCCGGCAACGGATCGCGGGTGAGGGTCAGACTATCCCCGGTATGCAGGCGTATCGTTTCGGGTACCGGCGGCAATGCGCCCACCCTGCCGGTGCGCCCCACCCTGCGCGGATGTCCGGATATCGGTACCCGCAGCAGCCTGAGTTCGATGCCGGGTGTGATATAGGTGGTATGCCGGGACTCGGCCCAGAAGCCGGTCCCGATCTGCTCGACAATCTGCAGGGTACGCGAAGACCCGCGTGCGTCAGCCAGTTCAATGATGTCGCGCGTCGAAACCTTTTCCAGCCACTCACCGTTTACCGGCAGGCTGGCATCGGCCGGAGCCGGACTGGCAGACGCGTCAGATTCCGGATACAACCATATTCGCGCCGGCGCAACCACATTGCCGAACATATCCCGCTTGGGTTTCCATTTGAGCACCGCCGGCCCGTGGGCGATCTCGCCGGTGCGCAGCTTGGGTCCGCCCAGGTCAATCAGGATGCGGCAATGCCTTCCTGTTTCACGGCGCGCCAGATCGATTTGCTCGATCATGCGCGTCCATATTTCCTGCGAGTCATGCGCACAATTGATGCGCGCACAATCCATTCCGTGTGTGAGCATGTCCCTGATCAAGCCGTAATCGTCAGCCACTTCACCCGGAAGCGTGACCATGATACGGACCCGGCGCTGCAAGGGAGGCTTGCCAAACAGGTTATTGGTGTTGATTTCCAGCTGCGCTGCGCCCGCCGCTGCTTTGGGAGGCAAAATTTCATCAGGGGGATTCTTCCCCAAAGCACTACGCAACAGGTCGATGATGGCATTCAAATTCGCCAGGACATGGGATTCCATCCTGCCCAGCGATGAAAGGCCTGCGGCCGCCAGTCTTTCCTGCAAAGGCCGCATGTCCCGCCGCCTGATGCCGAGGTAATGGACCAGATTGATGGCGCTGTCCAAGTGGATGGGATTGACTTGCTGCAGTGACGGAGCGAACAGTTGCTCAAGTGCTTTCAGTTCATTGCGCAATTCTTCCAGTTCTTGCAGCAATCCGGCATAGGGATGCAGGTCGTCAATCTGGGGTGAACTGGTTTTGCGAGTCGTCATTCTTCAAACTGATTCCGATAATTCATGGATATTTTCGTTATATGTAATTTTCATCATATTAAAGAAGTATTAAATAAATATGACAATCTGCAAGAAATAATTTTCAATTTTCCAAGCGCTTGTCGGATGAGACCTCGTTAATCTGAAATATCCACGCAACAAATTTTTAATCAAAGCGTAATATCCCGAAGCTAATCTTGCGGCGTGAAAGTTCGCTCAATATTTCTCTCTGACATCCATCTCGGCACACGCGGTTGCCAGGCAGACCGGCTGCTTGAATTCCTGCGCGAATTTGAAAGCGATCACCTGTTTCTGCTGGGCGACATCATCGACTTCTGGTCGATGGGCCGCAGCATACAATGGACGCAAATGCAGAATACGGTCGTGCAGAAGATCCTGCGCCGGGCACGGCACGGCGAAAAGGTGGTCTTCATCCCCGGCAATCACGACGAAGTATTGAGGGAATACAGCGGCACCTTGTTCGGGGACATCCTGATCTCGTTCGAATGGCTGCATGAAACAGCCGATGGAAAGCGGTTGCTGCTTACCCACGGAGACCAATTCGACCAGGTGACACGGCACCATCGCTGGGTAGCCGTTTTGGGCGATGTCGGCTATGACTTGCTGGTACGCATCAACGGATGGCTGTCCTGGTGGCGCCGCACCCTGCATATCGGCGGCTATTGGTCGCTGGCCGGATATGCCAAGCGCAAGGTCAAATCCGCAGTGGCGTTCGTCTTTGATTTCGAAGATTCGGTTATTCACTCGGTGCGGGAGCGCGGGCTGAATGGTGTGGTTTGCGGGCACATCCACAGCGCCGCCGTCAAGGATATCGGCGGTCTTTTGTATGTCAATTGCGGTGACTGGGTAGACAGCTGTACTGCGATTGTCGAGCATCTGGATGGCCGGCTGGAACTCATCGAGTGGCGGGGCAGCCCCAACCCCTCACCTAAAGAGGCACTGCAACAAGTGGTTGCAGACGCACACCAATAACACCCCTCAATCAGCTTGTAACCCAATGTGTGGATAAAAATACGGAATCCGGAAGACATCCGGGTTCATTTCTTTGACATCGGAATGACAAGGGGCGGTATTACCGCCCCTCCTTTGCAATCTGCAGCATGGCCGACCCTTATGAAAGGGTTGCCAGTGCCGCGCTAGCAATCGACACAGACATTGCCGCAAGCCAGCCGAACAAGACATTGAATTCGGTGTCGACGTCGAGTCGGGTGTCATCCTCCCGGCTGGTTTCAGTGCCGGTATCAAGCATATTGTCGTTATCTTGCGGGTATACAGAGCGGTCGTTAACGGACTTCATTATTGATCTCCTTGAAAAGTGGTGTTGAAAATGAATTGCAGCCATACCCTGATCGACCGGGCTTGATTCAGACTGCCCAGTCCGGTTTGAGTTGCGTTAATTTTTTGTAACCAAAATGTTTCATGAATGTCACTTGCTGGCGCTTGTCAGTTCGTGCAACCATTTGACAGCATGTCTTTGCGCTTTTCGGCCAGTTGTGCGATTGCATTGAACTTGTCCATCAGCCCGTTCTTTGCAAAATGATCGATAATGAAAAAGGGAACCAGGGAATCCGGCTCCCAGAGCCCCCTGAACCTGAGCGTGCTGCCTTGTTGGTTCGGCACGATATCCCAGCTCCCCTGAAACACTTTGGAGTCGCCTGACAGTTGCTTGAACGCAACGCGTTCAAAGGGTTTTTCCGTATACTCGACCACCGAGTGCAGGCGGACATTAAAGAACAGAATGTGTTCCTCGGCGATACGGTCAACCTTAACCATGTTGGCGGATTCACGATAAGAATCCGACTTGACCATACCCGGCAAATCCTTGGCGCCTTCATAATCGGTCAGGTAATGGTAGGCCGCACATTTGGTCAAGGAAGTATCGATACGGGCGACGAGGGTGTAAAAGCCACCCTTCCTTGTCACGTCCACATGCAATCCATGTTGAGGGTCATACGGCCAGGCTGCATGGCTGGCCATGCAAATCATCAGGAACAGGATAAGCCTCGTCATGAATGATCCTTATAGGGAACATTTATGACGTCGTGATGACATTCGCAAACTCGGCCGTCGTATGAAACAACCGCAGCATGAAGATTTGCAGGTTAACCCTTGAGCACTGGAGTCGCCGGTCACGGCGATCTATATCACCGGCAACATCACCTGCACCCTAACGGCCCGAGCAAACCGGATTGACGTCAATTGCTTATCCGGGTCATTTATTCCTGCAATGGGAACAAAAACCCCTCTGTAACAAAACCGTCATGATGCAACGTTAACATCACACGTTTATCCTAATTCGGCAGGGAGTCATTGGATGTACATCAGCGAACACACCTTGAAGCAGTATGACGTTGAGCTTGAATCAGTGCGGGCACGGGTGCTGCAGATGGGTGATCTGGTTATAAGACAAGTCCGGCTTGCCGTCGCGTCGCTGGGCGAAAGCGATCCCGCCATGATCGACCGCATCATTTCCGATGACCACCTCGTCAATGCGCTGGAAGTGGCCATAGACGAAAGTTGCACCCAGATCATCGCCCGTCGTCAACCGACGGCTGTCGACTTGCGCATGGTGATCATGGTGATCAAGACAATTACCGATCTCGAACGCATCGGTGATGAAGCGAAAAAGATCGCAAGCACGGCCAAGCTTTTGGCGCAGGAAAAAAAACCGTCCTTGCCGCGTTTTGACAAGATCACACAAGTTTCAAATCTCACACTGGACATGCTGGACAAATCGCTGGACGCATTTGCCAAGATGGACATTTCCAGGGTCGCCGAGGTGGTGCGCCAGGATGAAATAGTGGATGAGGAATTCCGCATCATCCTGCGAAACATGGTTTCTTTGATGATGGAAGACCCTCGCACCATTTCCAGCGCACTGGAAATATTGCTCGTTGCCAAGGCCATAGAGCGCATAGGTGACCACGCCAAGAATATGTCCGAATACGTGGTCTACATGGTCAAAGGGCGTGATGTGCGCCATATAACGACCGAAGAGATCGAAGACGAAGTGGGCGATAACTTTCACTAGTATCAATATCGCCACCATGGAATCACTTATTCAGTTCCTCGCCTGAGACAATTATTTTCGAATATTCCGTCGGTTGCAAACAAGTTGTAATATTCTTGTAACAAACCCGCCATAGCATGGGTACGGCAACAAAGCGTTGCTGTCTTAACTAGAATTCTCAATCAGCGGCATGTATAAACACACAACTGGAGACATTTATGAATAGCAAACTGAAGCAACTCTTGATAGGGATCGCGGCTACCGCTGCTGTAGCTTATGCGGGCGCAAGCCAGGCAACCGACATCACCGGGGCGGGTGCGACATTCCCCTACCCCATTTATGCCAAGTGGGCTGATGCTTACAAGACCAAGACCGGCATTGGACTGAATTACCAATCCATCGGCTCAGGCGGCGGCATCAAGCAGATCGAAGAAAACACGGTAGCCTTTGGCGCATCCGATATGCCGCTGAAGCCGGAAGATTTGGAAAAGAACGGCCTGATGCAATTCCCCACAGTAATGGGCGGCGACGTGCCGGTTTACAACCTGGACGGTATCGGTCCCGGCGAACTCAAGTTCACCGGCGAGTTGCTTGCCGACATCTATCTGGGCAAGATCACCAAGTGGAATGATCCCGCGATTGCAGAACTGAACAGGGGGGTCAATTTGCCCGATCAGGACATCACCGTAGTGCACCGCTCGGATGGTTCGGGCACCACCTTCATCTGGGTAAACTACCTGTCCAAGGTCAGCCCCGAGTGGAAAACCAAGGTTGGTGAAGGCACATCCGTAGCTTGGCCTGCGGGTACTGGCGGCAAGGGCAACGAAGGCGTAGCTTCTTATGTGCAGCGCATCAAGGGCTCCATCGGTTATGTGGAATATGCTTACTCGCTGCAAAACAAGATGTCTTACGGCCAGGTGAAAAACATGGATGGTCAATTCGTGAAGCCCAACAACGAATCCTTTAAGGCTGCGGCGGCTGGAGCTCGGTGGGACAAGGCTCCTGGCATGTACCTGCTCCTGACCGAACAGCCGGGCAAGGAAAGCTGGCCCATCACCGGCGCGACCTTCATCCTGATGCACAAAGTGCAGGACAAACCGGAAACCGCGAAGGGAGTGCTGAAGTTCTTCGACTGGGCATACGCCAACGGCGGCAATATGGCATCCGAACTGGATTATGTTCCGCTGCCGGATAGCTTGGTGAAATTGATTCATCGCGAATGGAAAGAAAAAATCAAGGACAAGTCGGGTAAAGCAGTCTGGAAATAAGTTCACGGTAAGTGTGGCTGACACTGCATAACCTTCAGCTATAATCGCGGGGGCTGTTGGCCCCCGCGTTCTATTAACCACGCACATACCCATGTAAATAATCATGCCGATGATGTTCTCACAAGAAGCGCGCCTCAAACGACAAACACTGTTCGATTTGCTGTTCCGCAATCTGACCCGAATCTCCGCATTCGGGGTATTGATGCTGCTGATGGCAATCATGGGCTCGCTGCTGATCGGTAGCATGCCCGCCATTCAGGCTTTTGGCTTCGGTTTTCTGTTCAGCTCGGATTGGGACCCGGTCAAAGATCAATTTGGCGCGCTGATACCGATAGTCGGGACACTGGTTACCTCGGGTATCGGGCTACTTGTCGCCATACCTGTGAGCTTCGGCATCGCTGTTTTCCTGACCGAACTTTCGCCGCGCATCTTGCGTCGTCCGCTCGGCGTTGCGATCGAATTGCTCGCCGGCATCCCCAGCATCATCTATGGCATGTGGGGGTTGTTCGTGTTTGCGCCGCTGTTCGCCGACCATGTCGAACCGTGGCTCAACAAGCATATTGCTACCCTGCCCTATATCGGCCCGTTCTTCAAAGGACCGCCCATGGGCATCGGCGTACTGACTGCCGGCATCATACTGTCCATCATGGTCATCCCGTTCATCGCCTCGGTGATGCGTGACGTTTTTGACGTGGTTCCAGCGATGCTCAAGGAGTCCGCGTATGCAGTCGGCGCAACTACATGGGAAGTGATGTGGCACATCGTCCTGCCCTACACCAAGGTGGGCGTGGCCGGCGGCATCATGCTCGGGCTCGGGCGCGCACTGGGCGAAACCATGGCCGTCACTTTCGTAATCGGCAATGCGCATGATCTGAGCAAGTCGCTGCTGGTGCCCGGAAACAGCATCTCTTCCGCATTGGCCAACGAATTCACCGAGGCCGTCGGCGAACTGTATACCTCCTCGCTGATCGAACTCGGCCTGATCCTGTTCTTCATTACATTCGTCGTGCTGGCCATTGCACGCTACATGCTTTACAAGCTTGGGGCGCGGGAAGGACAGGTTTCCTGACCATGGTGAGTCTGTACACGCGCCGCCGCATTACCAACGCAGTTGGACTTACCATCTCGGTACTCGCCATGCTGTTCGGTCTGTTCTGGCTGTGCTGGATCTTGTTTACCCTGCTGGATAACGGGCTGTCATCGCTGGTCCCTGCGGTGTTTACGCAGATGACCCCGCCGCCGGGCAATTCTGGCGGCCTGCTCAACGCCATCGCGGGCAGCCTCATCATGACCGTGGTCGGCACACTGATCGGCACGCCGATCGGCATCCTGGCCGGCACCTATCTGGCCGAATTCGGTCAGCGCGGCTGGATCGCCCCGATCACACGGTTCATCAACGACGTGCTGCTGTCCGCACCGTCTATCGTGATCGGCCTGTTCGTCTATGAGGTCTATGTGGTCCAGATCAGGCACTTCTCCGGATGGGCAGGCGCTTTTGCATTGGCCATACTGGTGATTCCTATCGTCATCCGCACCACCGAAAACATGCTGCGCCTGGTTCCCAGCACCCTGCGCGAAGCGGCCGCGGCACTCGGGGCGCCGCAATGGAAAGTGATCAATTTCGTCACGCTGCGCGCCGCGCGCGCCGGCATCATCACCGGGGTATTGCTGGCGGTCGCGCGGATCAGCGGAGAAACCGCGCCGCTGCTGTTCACCGCGCTGAACAATCAGTTCTGGAACAACAATATGCAACAGCCGATGGCCAATCTGCCGGTGGTAATCTTCCAGTTCGCGATGAGCCCCTACGATGACTGGCAAAGGCTTGCCTGGGCCGGTGCGCTGCTGATCACCGTCAGCGTGCTGACACTCAATATCCTCGCGCGTGTGCTGTTCCGGCAAAGCGCAAATACCAATTAAATCCGGACATTAAACAAGGTCAAAAGGCATGCACATGAATATCGAAATTGTCGCCAATCCGAAGATGGTTATCAAAGACCTGAATTTCTTTTACGGGAATTACCGCGCGCTCAAGGACATCAACCTGAACATCCCGGAAAAGATGGTGACCGCGTTCATCGGCCCGTCCGGTTGCGGCAAATCCACGCTGCTGCGCACCTTCAACCGCATGTACCAGCTCTACCCGAAACAAAAGGCCACCGGGGAGATCCTGCTGGATGGCATGAATATCCTCGATCCAAAACAGGACCTGAACATGCTGCGCGCGAAGATCGGCATGGTGTTCCAGAAACCCACGCCGTTCCCGATGACCATCCACGACAACATCGCGTTCGGGGTGAAGCTTTACGAAAACCTCAGCCGGCATGACATGGAAGCCCGTGTGGAATGGGCGCTGCGCAAGGCCGCGCTGTGGGATGAGGTGAAAGACAAACTCAATCAAAGCGGCACCGGTCTTTCCGGCGGACAGCAGCAGCGTTTGTGCATTGCCCGCGCAATTGCGGTCAAACCGGAAATACTGCTGCTGGACGAACCCACTTCCGCGCTGGACCCGATCTCGACCGCGCACATCGAGAAACTGGTGGACGAACTGAAGGAGGACTTCACCATCGTGATCGTCACCCACAACATGCAGCAGGCCGCGCGCATCTCCGACTATACCGCCTACATGTACCTGGGCGACCTGATTGAGCTCGGCGAAACCAGCACCGTGTTCACCAACCCGAAACGCAAAGAGACAGAGGATTACATAACTGGTCGTTTCGGATAATCAACCAGTAATGTAACGGCGCAGGCTCACATGAGCATGACGGATGTTAAGCCGCGGAGCGGCGGCCGAAGCCACTACATTACCGGCAGGTTCGGCTGATCGGCCTGCGTCGCTGCTGCGCAGACCGGCCGTCGAGCCGGCTACAAGGATAATTCCAGGCGCATGCCCAGCCACCAGCTCTTGTCGGTGGCAGGATCGCTGCTGTGGTTGACCAGGTACTGGGCCAGCGGCTGAAATACCAACCCCGGCCTTTCCTGATAGCGATAGGACAATTCCATGGATCGTTCGAAAACAACCGGGTTGCCGGAATAGATACGCCATTCTTCACCGTTGCGCTCCTGTGCATAGCGATACCCAGTTGATCGTGTTCGCGTCCCGCAATCGGCCCCGAGAATACCAGCCCGGCGCTCCATGACATGTCGAACTGGAAAGTGTCGCCGTCCGTCTTGCCGGCCCGCACGAAGCCGCTGATGCCCGGCTCATCGCCTGACGGTTTGTAGCGCAACACTTTATCGATGATGGCGTAATAGCCATGACTGATGCGCTTGATGGCCGGATCCAGCAAATCGTCAAAACGGTCGGTATAGCGCCACGCGCCCAGCGCCAGCTTGTTGTCATACACGTTTTCCGCCGCGCTCAGCGGTATCGCGCCTTCCATCACCTGCAGCGCCCCGTCTCCGCTGTTGAATTGCACATGGGTGCCGTGGGGATTGCCGGGATCGCCCGGCACGCCGTCGAGGATTGCTGCTTGCAGGTAGCAACCGGCATCTTCCGCCCTGGCGCGCATCCCGAACGAGGCTGTCGGAAAAATGGACGGGCCGTTTTGCCCGGCACCGGCCATTTCCGCGCCGATCCCGTATACGGGCTGGATGAACATCGACGATGACTCGGTCACATAAAATTCGGAGTTCAGGTCGTACAATCCGGCCAGCACCGATAGTCGCCCGTCCAGAAAGTTTTGCCTGATCCATGCCTGGTACAGCTTGGTGGTATTGGCTCCCTCCGGTGTCTCGATGTTGTCCAGGCCTGCCGAGTGATCGCCTTGCACCACCGGCTTGCCGCCGCGGTTGCTCAGCACATAGAGCAGCGCGCTGCTGCCCTCGATACCGGCGATCTTTTCACCATCCAGCGAAAGTTTGATATCGAGATTATCCAGGCCGTAGATCTTCTGGCCGGGCGGAGAGACCGGGCCGAGCACATCGAGTTTGTAGACGATTTCCCAGTCATAACCCGCATCGCTCATGGCGCGGCGCCTGCCGCCCCAGTCGCCGGACAGGGTTTCGCTGTAATCGGTTGAATTGTGCGTGGCATCGACAATTGTGGCCGGGACAATCCCGTCCGCTCTTACGTTGATACAACCCGTGCCAAGCAAGAATAATAAAACCAGCGGCCGCTTTGCCATTGCTGTCTCGTCCGATATATCCGCTATTGCACGGGATTTTAGGGGCAGATGCAAGGGGAATGATCACAACGGCAACGCAATTGCCGGCTTGATTGCGATAGCGCTTTAATTTCCAAGGCCGCTTTAATTCCCATAGCAGCTTTGAGCCGGCATGATCCGGAAGGATCACCGCCTAAAAATCCCGCGGCTGTTTCAGGCCTGCTTGCCGATTCTCCGGAAGAACCCCCCGGCCGCGGGCAATAATGAAATCACAATGATGCCGAGTATGATCAGGGTGAGGTTGTTCTTCACCAGCGGGATATTGCCGAACAGATAGCCTGCCACGCACACGCTGCTTATCCACGCCACGCTGCCCAGCGCGCTGAACAACACGAACTTGCGGTAGTGCATCAGGCCGATGCCCGCCACGAACGGCGCAAACGTGCGCACGATGGGCAGGAAACGCGCAAGCACGACAGTCTTGCCGCCGTGCCTTTCATAGAATGCGTGGGTCTTTTCGATGTGCTCGCGCCTGATGAGCCTGGTGCCGGCGCGATGAAGCAACTGCATCCCGACCAGCCGGCCTACCCAGTAGTTGGTGTTGTCGCCGCCGAATGCCGCCAGCACCAGCGACGGCACCAGCCACTCCAGTTGCAGCGCTCCCATCCCGCACAGCGCGCCGGCGACAAACAGCAGCGAATCGCCGGGCAGGAAAGGCGCAATCACCAGACCGGTTTCGCTGTAGATGATCAGGAACAGGATCGCATACACCCACACGCCGTACTGCTGGGTAAGTGCCAGCAGGTGTGCATCCAGGTGCAGGATTATGTCGAACAATGCAGCAAGCATCAGCGCGTTTCTGATCGATTCATGACCGGCTTGATCAGAGGTTCCTCAAGGCAGTATGCCATCGGTCTCGACTTTTTCCGGTTTGATGAAATCCTCGCGCGATACGCCGAATATCATCAGCAGCGGACTCGCGACCAGTACCGACGAGTAGATGCTGAACAGGATCCCGATCGTCAACGCCATCGCAAAATAGTGCAGCGTCTCGCCGCCCAGAAACAGCATCGCGCCGACCATCATCTGCGTGCAGCCGTGGGTGATGATGGTGCGCGACATGGTGCGGGTGATCGCATTGTCGATGATGTGCGAGACTTCGGTCTTGCGCATGGTGCGGAAATTCTCGCGGATCCGGTCGAACACCACCACCGACTCGTTCACCGAGTAACCCAGCACCGCCAGCACCGCTGCCAGCACCGACAGCGAGAATTCCCACTGAAAAAATGCAAAGAAACCGAGGATGATCACCACGTCATGCAGGTTGGCGATAATGGCGGCCAGGCCGAACTTCCACTCGAAGCGCATCCACAGATAACCGACGATACCCATCGACACCAGCAGCAGCGCCATTTCGCCGTTGTTGATCAGATCCTTTCCGACTTGCGGTCCGACGAATTCCACGCGGCGCATTTCCACGCTGCTGTCCTGCTTGCGCAGGGCCGCCAGTACCTGGTCGCTGAGCTTGGAACCGGCGGCATTCTGCTTGGCCGGCACCTGTATCAACACGTCATAGCTGGAACCGAAATTCTGCACCATCGCATCCGGCAAGCCAGACTCGGCAAGCTGCGCGCGCACCTTGGGAAGGTCGGCGGACTGGGCGTAATGCATTTCCATCACCGTGCCGCCGGTAAAATCGACACCGAAATTCAATCCCTTGGTGGCGAGAAAGAAGACCGCGAACAAAAACGTCACCAGCGAGATCGAGGTGGTAAAACGCCCGTAGCTCATGAACGGAATGTCGTGCTTGATTCTGAAAAATTCCATGTTGTCCTATCCTCATCAATTCCCCCTCACGCTCCGACTCATCCTCACAGGATGAGTCGTCGTTCCCTCCCCCGCAAGCGGGAGAGGTTCAGGGAGAGGGTTTAACCTATCGCCACTTTGGCCAGTCTTGCCTTGCGGCCGTACATCAAATTCACGATCGCGCGCGAAATCAGCACCGCGCTGAACATCGAAGTCATGATGCCCATGCACAGCACCACCGCGAATCCCTTGATCGAACCCGAGCCGAACATGAACAACGCGATCCCCGCGATGAATGTGGTCACGTTTGAGTCGAGGATGGTGGCAAAGGCCCGGTCGTATCCGGCATGTATCGCGGCCTGCGGCGTGACACCGTTGCGCAGCTCCTCGCGGATGCGCTCGTTGATCAGCACGTTCGCATCGATCGCCATACCCAGCGTCAATGCGATACCCGCCATGCCCGGCAGGGTAAGCGTGGCCTGCAGCATGGACAACAGCGCGATCAGCAGCAGCAGGTTGGCCGCCAGTGCCAGCATCGAGATCACGCCGAACATCAGGTAGTAAGCCATCATGAACACCGCCACCATGATGAAACCGATCTTGGTGGAATTGAAGCCGCGCGTGATGTTTTCAGCACCCAGGCTGGGTCCGACGGTGCGCTCCTCGATGATATTCATCGGTGCCGCCAGCGCGCCGGCACGCAGCAGCAGTGCAGTGTCCTGCGCTTCGGTGCTGCTCATGCTGCCGCTGATCTGCACGCGGCCGCCGCCGATCTCCTCGCGTATCACCGGGGCGGTGACGATCTCGCCCTTGCCCTTCTCGAACAGGATGATCGCCATGCGCTTGCCGACATTCTCGCGCGTCGCGTCCTTGAACAGTCTCGCGCCGACGCCATCCAGATTGATATTCACCGACGGTTCGTTGGTGCGGCTGTCAAAACCGGGTTGCGCGTCGTTGATGCGATCGCCGGTGAGTACCACCCGCTTCTTCACCAGCAGCGACCTGCCTTCGCGATCCTTGAACACGTCATCGCCGAACGGCGGGGCCGAACCCGGCGTGTATTGGCGGGTTTCATCCACCATGCGCACTTCCAGGGTCGCGGTACGCCCCAGGATCTCCTTGGCGCGCGCCGTGTCCTGCACGCCGGGCAGTTGCACCACCACGCGGTCGGCGCCCTCCTGCTGGATCACCGGTTCGGCCACACCCAGTTCGTTCACCCGGTTGCGCAGGGTGAGCAGGTTCTGCTGCACTGCGGATTCCTGGATGCGCTTCGCCGCTTCCGGCTTGAGCGTAACGAGCAGCTGGGGTTCCTTGCCCTGATCCCTGTCGTTCAGCACGTAGTCGGAATAGCGCTGCTTCAACTCGCTTTCGCCCTTGCTGCGCGCATCGGCGTCGCGGAACTTCACTACCAGCATGTCGCCGTCGCGGTCCACGCCGGTATACGGGATATCCTTGTCGCGCAGCGCGCCGCGTATGTCTTCGGTGGCCGAGTCCAGCGACTTGGTCAGTGCGGCATTCATGTCCACCTGCAGCAGAAAATGCACCCCGCCGCGCAAGTCCAGGCCGAGATACATCGGCAACGCATGCATATCGGTCAGCCACCGCGGCGAGCGCGGCAACAGGTTGAGCGCGGCCACATAATCGTCGCCCAGCTGCGCTGCCAGCACATCCTTGGCCTTCAGCTGGCTGTCGGTATTGGCAAAACGGGCCTTGACGCTGTTGTCTTCCAGCAAGACCAGCTCGGGATCTAGGTTGGCCGCCTTCAGGATACTCTCGACACGTTCCTTCAATGCGGCATCCGCTTTCAGATTGCTGCGCAACGGCGATACCTGCACCGCGGGAGATTCACCGTACAGATTGGGCAGGGTGTAGATCAATCCTGCCAGCAGTGCGGCCAGGATCAGCAGATATTTCCACAACGGATATTGGTTCATGACACCCTCTTGATTGCTGCGTTCGTGTCAGACCGGCACACGAATCCGGGAATTTGAATTGATTGGCGAATCTGATTACTTTATTGACTTGATCGTTCCCTTGGGCAGCACAGTCTGGATCGCGCTCTTTTGCACCTTCACCTCGATGTTCTCGGCGATCTCCACGCCCACGTATTGATCGAAGACCTTGCTGATGGTGCCCACTTCCCCGCCGACAGTGACCACCTCATCGCCGCGCTGCAATGCCGAAATCATCGCTTTCTGATCCTTGGCGCGCTTGCTTTGCGGACGCAAGATCAGCAAATAAAATACGGCAATCAATGCGATCAGCGGCAGAAAACTCATGATCCCGTTGCTCGGGGCTGCGGCGGCGGCATCTGCATAGGCATTGCTGATAAACATGTCTCTCTCCACGAAAAATCAAAAGGGGCGCATTCTAACACGAAGCCGCTGCCGCCCTCCATCCACGGCATATATCTTGATAAACATCTGATCGACACGGCAGGCCGAACCGGGAATTGAATTAGAATACACCGGCATAGCACTACATTAATTTTTTGTTACTTGCCGAACACATGAACCTTGTCATCCAGTCCGCCGGCGCCATCGCCAAGACGCATCTCGACCATCTCGCCGGCCTGGCGCGGAGCAGGCAATGCGACCAGATCGCCGAGCACGCATGGCGCCTGTCCGCGGCACGCGTGCATGAAGCGATCGCACCCTATTGCATGGCGAACCGGCTAGACTGCGCTTTCGTGCCGCGCGATCGCAAGCTGAAGGATTTCGGCCTGGTGGTGATGGATATGGATTCGACGCTGATCTCCATCGAGTGCATCGACGAGATCGCCGACATGCAGGGGCTGAAGCCCAGGGTCGCGGCGATCACCGAGCAAGCGATGCGCGGCGAGATCGACTTCGCCGAAAGCCTGCGCCGCCGCGTCGCGCTGCTGGAAGGCCTGGACGAAGCCGCGCTGCAGCGCGTTTATGACGAACGCCTGCAGCTCAATCCCGGCGCCGCAACCCTGCTGGCCAAATTGAAGGAGTGCGGCATCAGGACACTGCTGGTATCGGGCGGCTTCGTCTTCTTCACCGAGCGCCTCAAGGCCAGACTGGGTCTCGACTACGCGCACGCCAACACACTCGAAATCGCCAACGGAAAGCTCACCGGCAGGGTGCTGGGCAGGATACTTGACGCCCAGGGCAAGGCCGACTGTCTGGTCAACACCCGCGAGCTGCTGCACCTCAAGCGCGATCAGGTCATTGCGCTGGGCGACGGCGCGAACGATTTGAAGATGATGGCGCAGGCCGGCATCAGCATCGCCTACCATGCCAAGCCGGTGGTGCGCGAACAGGCCAGCTATGCCTTCAATTTCGTCGGGCTGGACGGACTGGTCAACCTGTTCGCCAATTGAACCCCCGATTGATCCCGTCGCCGGCCCGCCGGCACTCTCATGTTGCAGCACGATCATGCCTCACTCACCCGAAAGGATCGCCATGAACGAAAAAATGCGCCGGATCATCGACCAGATCGCCAGGCTGGAAGCCGAACTGATCGCCGCGACCGAGGCCGGTGAAAACCGGGTCGGCTACCGCATCGAAGGCAAGCGCGTCGCTTTCGAGCAGTCCTACCGGGAAGCGCACCGGCGCGTCAAACAGGGCGTGTTCCGCTGGTTCATGACCGTGCGTCCGCAGAACTACCTGACCATGCCCGTCATCTATGGACTGGGCGTGCCGCTGGTATTGCTCGACCTGTGCGTATCCCTCTATCAGTTGGTCTGCTTTCCGGTCTATCGCATCGCCAGGGTGAGGCATGCCGACTACATCCTGTTCGACCATAGCCAGCTGCAGTACCTGAACCTGATCGAAAAGGCGCATTGCCTGTATTGCTCGTACGCGGTGGGCCTGTTCGCTTATGCGCAGGAAATCACCGCGCGCACCGAGCAGTATTTCTGCCCGATCAAGCACGCGCGCAGGGTACTCGGTGCGCACGCCCGCTATAAACATTTCCTGGAATACGGCGACGCGGACGACTTCCATGCCAAGCTGGAACGATTTCGCAGCGAGCTTGCCAGCGAAACCGCGCCAGCGGCGCCCGCCAGGCACTGATTTGGGGCATGCCGGCCGGATTGCGCGTTTTTCGGGCTTCCGGCTTTTCAGCAAATTCTGTGCCTTGTTTTTTATTGTTGCGCCTAAGTTGCTGTAGTGCCACGCCAAAAAATATTGGCCAAATATTTCCCTTGCAAAAATCGCTTTGCCCCCTACAATTAGTTCAAATAGATCGGCAAGCCACTACCTGTAGTGGTTTTTTCTTTTTCCGGGACAATGCATCCCGCGCACCGAAGGGAGTAATTACATGTTTGAAATCGAAAGCGTTCCCCATTCATCCTCCACCGGCCCGTCATCCGTCAGTGGAGATCCGGACAATGCGCTGTCCGGGCAGCAGATAATTGGCGAAATAACCCAAAAAATGGCGCAGAATTCCGTTAGCGCAGGAAGCGCGCCCATGACACCCGAGGCAAAGGCACCCAAAGCCATGACACAGGACATCAGCACCGAAGTATTGCTGGAAAAATACGCCGAGCCCGGCGAGCACACGGTCGGGGACGTGCGCCGCCGCGTCGCGCGCGGCCTCGCCCAGGCCGAAAAGCCGGAACAGCGCGCCCACTGGGAAGAAGTGTTCTTCCGCGCGCTGGAGGACGGCTTCGTGCCGGCCGGCCGGATCAACTCGGCCGCCGGGTTGAAAAGCCAGGCGACCCTGATCAACTGCTTCGTGCAGCCGGTCGGCGATGCGATCTCCGGCATCATCGACGGCAAACCCGGCATCTACGATGCGCTGCAGCAGGCCGCGGAAACCATGCGGCGCGGCGGCGGCGTCGGCTACGATTTTTCGTCGATCCGCCCCGAGGGCGCCCAGGTCAAGGGCACCAATTCCCGCGCCAGCGGGCCGATCTCCTACATGCGCGTGTTCGACCGCTCCTGCGAGACCGTGGAATCGGCCGGTGCGCGGCGCGGCGCGCAGATGGGCGTGCTGCGCTGCGACCATCCGGACATCGAGAAATTCATCCACGCCAAGGACCAGGGCGACCTGCGCAACTTCAACATCTCGGTCGGCGTGACCGATGCGCTGATGCACGCGGTGGAGCACAACCTGCCGTTCGAACTGGTGCACAGCGCGGAACCGTCGGAATCGCTCAAGGCACAGGGCGCCGCCCGGCGCGCCGACGGCAAATGGGTATATCGCAAGGTGCAGGCGGCCGACCTGTGGAAGCAGATCATGGAGAGCACCTACGACCACGCCGAGCCGGGCGTGCTGTTCATCGACCTGATGAACCGCGACAACAACCTGTCCTATTGCGAGCAGATCGAGGCCACCAACCCCTGCGTCACCGCCGATACCTGGGTGATGACCGACCGTGGTGCGCGCCAGGTGCGTGACCTGATCGGCGCATCATGTTCTGCCGTGGTTGACGGAAAATCCTACCCCACCGAATCGCAGGGTTTCTTTCATACAGGTTTCAAGCCGGTATTGCGCCTGAAAACCGCCGAAGGCCATTCGTTGCGACTGACCGCAGACCATCCGGTGTTGCGCGTTTCGCGCATGGCCCGCCACATGCGCGAAACGGAATGGGTCAAGGCCGGCGAATTGCGCAGCGACGACAAAATCGTATTGCACGATCATCGCGCGCTGCAATCCTGGAGCGGCGCGCACAGCGAAAGCGAAGGCTACCTGATCGGCCTGCTGATCGGTGATGGCACGCTCAAGAACGACAAGGCCGTGTTGAGCGTTTGGGATGCCGCCGCACTGAAAATTGCCAACGGCAGCGACATGCTGCCATCTGCCGGCGTCACCGGCGTGATGAATGCGGCCGAACAGGCGGCGCGTTCGTTGCCGCACCGCGCTGATTTCAACGGCTGGCAAAAGCCTGTTGCAGGCCGCGGCGAATACCGGCTGGCGACGGGCGCGCTGCGCACGCTGGCACTGGAGCTGGGCCTGACGCCCGGCAACAAGCGCTTCACTGCGGCGATGGAAACCTGCTCGTCCGATTTCTATCGCGGCGTATTGCGCGGCATGTTCGATGCCGACGGTTCGGTGCAAGGCTCGCAGGAAAAGGGCATCAGCGTGCGGTTGACGCAGATCGACCTGGGCAACCTCGAGGCAGTGCAGCGCATGCTGCAGCGCCTCGGCATCATCTCCGTCATCTACCTGAATCGCCGCCCCGAAGGCAGGAAGGAACTGCCCGACGGCAAAGGCGGCTCCATGGAATATGCCTGCCAGGCATTGCATGAACTGGTCATCAGCGGCGAGAACATCGTGCGTTATGCCGACCTGGTCGGCTTTGCGGATTGCGACAAGATGGGAAGGCTGAATGGTCTGCTGTGCGATTACCAACGCAAGCCGAATGGGGAACGTTTCGTCGCAACCGTGCGGTCACTGAAAGAGGATGGCGTGGAAGATGTGTATGACGTGACCATTGCCGATGTGCATGCTTTCGACGCCAATGGATTGTATGTCCACAACTGCGCCGAGCAACCCCTCCCCCCCTACGGCTGCTGCTGCCTGGGCTCGATCGACCTGACGCGCATGGTCAAGAAGCCGTTCTCGGCGCAGGCAAGTTTCGACCACGAGCCGTTCAAGCAACTGGTGCGCGTCTCGACGCGCATGCTGGACAACGTGCTGGATGTCACCGCATGGCCGCTGCCCGAACAGCAGCTGGAAGCGCAGAACAAGCGCCGCGTCGGGCTGGGCTTCACCGGGCTGGGCGACACGCTGGTGATGCTGGGCCTGCGCTACGACACCGACGAGGCGCGCGAGTTTGCCTCGGACATCACGCGCATCATGCGCGACGAGGCGTATCTCGCGTCGGTGGAACTGGCGCAGGAGCGCGGCGCGTTCCCGCTGCTGGATGCCGGCCAGTATCTGTCCGCGCCGCGCTTCGCGTCGCGCCTGCCCGACACGATCAAGGACAAGATCCGCGCGCACGGCATCCGCAACAGCCACCTGCTGTCGATCGCGCCGACCGGCACCATCTCGCTCGCGTTCGCGGACAACGCCTCGAACGGCATCGAGCCGGCGTTCTCGTGGTTCTACACGCGCAAGAAGCGCATGGCCGAGGGCGGCACCAAGGATTACGCGGTGGAAGACCACGCCTGGCGCCTGTACAAGCACATGGGCGGCGACACGAACCACCTGCCGCCCGCCTTCGTCACCGCGCTGGAGATCTCCGCGCTCGACCACATGAAGATGGTTGCCGCGGTCGCGCCGTTCATCGACACCTCGATCAGCAAAACCGTCAACGTGCCCGCCGACTATCCCTACGAGGACTTCAAGGGACTCTACACCGCCGCATGGAAAGCCGGCTTGAAGGGCCTGGCCACCTATCGCCCCAACAATGTGCTGGGCTCGGTACTGTCGGTCACGCCGGAGATCAAGCAGGCAAAAACCGAAGTCGCCGAAACCGAGCAACCGCAGGATTTCATCTTCGACCAGGACCGGCGCATCACGCTGGAGGCGACACCGACACCCGCCCTCGCCTCGCTGCGCTGGCCGGGCCGCCCCAACCTGCCGAACGGCAGCGAGGGCTGGGTCTCGCAGGTGGTCAAGCATCCGCTCGGCACCTTCGTGATCTTCGTCTCGCACACCACAAACGGCCACAACCATCCGTTCGAGGTGTGGGTGAACGGCGCGGAGCAGCCGCGCGGGCTCGGCGCGCTGGCCAAGTCGCTGTCGATGGACATGCGCGCGCGCGACCCGGTGTGGGTGCGCATGAAACTGGAAATGCTGATGAAGACCGCCGGCGACGACGCGTTCGACATGCCGATGCCGCCCGACGGCGAGATCAAGCGCATGCCGAGCCTGGTGTCCGCGTTCGCGCATTTGCTCAAATACCGCATCGAGGCGTTGGGTGCGCTGGAAGCCAGCGCGGACGAAACCACGCCGATGATGGATGCGCTGTTCGCGAAGAAGGAACCGAAGACCGGCACCGACGGCACGATGAGCTGGACCGTGGACATCGCCAATGCCGGGACCGGCGACGATTTTGTATTGGGCCTGAAGGAACTGGTGCTGCCGGACGGGCAGCGCCGCCCCTACTCGATGTGGCTGGCCGGCGTGTATCCGCGCGCTCTTGACGGGCTGTGCAAGGTGCTGAGTCTGGACATGCGCGTGATCGACCCGGCCTGGATCGGCATGAAGCTGCGCAAGCTGCTCAACTTCGGCGAGCCGCTCGGCGACTTCATGGCGCGCGTGCCCGGCGGCATCAAGATGGAAAGCTACCCCTCGACGGTTTCCTATGTCGCCAAGCTGATCATCCACCGCTACGCGATGCTCGGCATCCTGGACGAGAACGGCTATCCGATCGTGCACATGGGCGT
Organism: Gallionella sp.; assembly: GCA_049684555.1. Classification (GTDB taxonomy): domain Bacteria; phylum Pseudomonadota; class Gammaproteobacteria; order Burkholderiales; family Gallionellaceae; genus Gallionella. The sequence continues at coordinate 40,094 of JBAVGB010000076.1, forward strand.
GATGGAAATGCCGAACAAGAAAAGCAAGGCCGCCGGACCCAAGACACTGGCGGGCAAGCACTGCAAGGAATGCGGCAACGCAACGCTGATCAAGAAGGACGGCTGCGAGTTCTGCACCAGTTGCGGGGCGATCGGTGCGTGCGGGTGATGCCTAAGGCGCAGCGACGAAACCTTGTTGTAAGGATGATCCATAATGGAATTCTGGAACAATTTAGAAAGTGTCAAGACGTTGTCTCACGGCCTTATGTTGGCTGCCCTATTTCTTGCGATTGGCGCAGCGTTGTCGACTGGACTCCGGTTCTACGTTGACCGTCGCGCCACCGAGCTATCGTCAGCTAGACAACAAGCGGATTTGGCAAAGCGCGAAAATGCCCAGCATGAACGGGAAGTATCACTAAAGGCTCAAGTTGAGGAGGCAGAGCGGGCTGCAAGCGAAGCAAGGCGAAAAGCGGCAGACATAGAGGCGTTGCAGGCTCCACGCCACCTGAGCAATGAACAAAAGATGAATCTGAAAAAGTTTCTTTCTGATAAGCCGAAAGGCCGCATCGTGATAAAGGCCAGCGTCGCAGCACCCGACGCTTTTACATACGGTAAAGAGATTGCTACCGTCCTTCAGGATCAAGCTGGCTGGACAGTGCAGGTCGACAACGCGTTTATCTCCGGTAGCGACGCCAAAGGCATGTGGTTCACGGTTCGGGATGCCCAAGGATATCCGCAGTCACTTGATATCATTTCATCCGCATTTAGTCACGCTGGAATACCTATGAGTGACTCACCTAACCGTCTCGATCCAGCTGGACCAGCTGTTGGAGAAGTATGGTTGTCAATTGGCACGAAGTTTTGAAATTCGAATTCCGGGGAATTACATGGGGACAATTACATGGGGACGGACCCCGTGATTTAGTGAAATGAATGGGGCTCCGTCCCCATGTCTATCCAATGTTCAATTGGAGGAGCCATGAGCATAAAGATTCGCAGCACAGAACTATCTTCCGCGGAAGCGTCGTTCCTGAAATGGCAGTACGGTTTTGACGATGCGGACGAGCCGTTCGAGCGGGCACTGTGGCAGGCCATCGTGCGCGCCTGGGAGGCCGATAACGCCCCCGGTGCAGAAGAATGCACACGCCATCTCGAACGGCTCGGCTGCAGCGGCGCTTACCCCGAGGAAGTCGCGTTGTATTTGCAATTCAAGTCCGAAGCCAGCGACGTGATCTGGAACGAATTGATCCGCCGTGCCGCCCTGTCCGATCGCCGCACCGCCAGAATCGATACTGCGAACCATCGCCGTCGCAGCGATGGCAGCCTTAGAACAGACCACTGAATAATAGTAGTCGAATTTAAAGTGCAATTGCATGGGGACGGAGCCCCTGATTTAGGAAATGAGGGGGCTCCGCCACCATGTCAAATCACCTGGCGCAATACCTTCGGGGCTTGATTTAATGACGTGCTTTGAAACGGGGCTCGATTATTATTTCCTGATTTGTGCTTCAGCCTGAAGCCAATCGTCCAACTCATAGCCAGGCGCAAATCCTCTCTTTTCCGCCAGGTAATAGGCGGCCTTTTCTATCATCAAGCGGGTCTGCTCTTGCATGGTATTGAGTTCATCCGGAATGCCGGGTTCATATTCTTTGGGCGGGGTGATAACAAGCTCCCCATAAAGTGGCGTCAGATCCTGGCTCATGATGTTTCATCCTTTTTGAAGTGGTTTCAAGTTAGCAAATGCCTGTTACACCAATATGAATATATTGCTTATTTAATTTTCCCGTAACACTTGTATTGGAGAATCCGGTTACGTAGGGTAACAAGCAAGTGTTATCGTCTTCTCACCCCTCCCTTGAGCAGGCGTTCTGAGCTCCATTAGAACTACGTTCTTTCCCCAAGCCTCGGCTTGGGGATTTTTTATCCCGTGGTATGAAGATTTGACAGCCTGCCATGCCCCGAAAGTATCGGACACCTGCTAATCACCCGGCTCCACTTTGGCTTTTTGAGCAGGCATTGTCTTCAATCCAACCATCACTTTTCACCATTTCTGGCGTTGTTTTTCTTCCAATTCCACCTGCCCGGCCAACGCTATTGGTCCGCAATTTCGCAATCGTGGTCTTGCAGTTCCTCGCCGCTGGCATGATCTCCAATGGACGGATAGACATGGTCTGCCAGCAGAATGAATCCTTCCTTTCCATCATTGAATGAGGCGCCGATCAGCACCAAAGTCTGGCGATCCATATGGTTGCGAGCGGCAGGCATACCTTCGGCCAGGAGCTTGAACGGGTCATGGTTGCCCGGCGTCGATCCAACGATGCGCATTGCCCAATAGGGGTGATTGTTGAGGTGCATGCCCAGGGGTGCCCACTTATTGCCGATCGCCGACAAGCGCTGGCGAAGTATCCGGTCGACATCCGGGCGGACACAGTCAACATGAATGTGAAGTTGGTTCTGTGTCCTTCCATATGCTGAATTGATTGCCAGCGCCACCTGGTTGCGGGGCCAATTTCCGATGCAGCCGGTCTTCGACATCCGCCTTGGCCTGCCAGGCATCAGACCAGTAGTTGGGTGACCCGGCGGCAAGAAGTTGCGGACTCTCCACCCCGCTGATCCGCCTGGTCGGGATCACCAGGAACTGGGCAATTCCGACGATGTCCTTGAGCACGGCGTAACCCGCCCCGGGTCGCAGATCGACCTGGGCGCAGGGCAGGGGATTGCCCAGTTCAATTTGATGCCGCAGGCACTGACCACTGACGATATTCCATAATGCGTCCGGGTTGGATGCGTGGGCTTGACCCAGTGAAATACAAAATAAAACAAAACCTGCCAGCACAGCATTTCGATTGCGCTTTGCAATATTGAAAGAAGTCATGGACGTCTCTGTTGTCGAATGCGTATGCGAAGCGATTTGATAGCTGGAATTACAAAAAAAAGGGCCGCATTGCGGCCCTTCTTCTTACAGCTTCTGACAGCATTTTTGAAAATTATTACACGCCGAGCTTGCTCTTGGTATAGCTTTCGATCAGCTTGACGGTTGCCTGGGGCAGCGGCACATAGTCAAGTTTTTCGGCCTGCGACTGGCCGTGATTAAGGAACCACTTTGCGAACTTGACCACTTGAGCATTGTCCGCCTTGGCAGCGTCCGTGCGCAGCAGGAAGTAAGTCGTGGCGGTCAGCGGCCAGCTGTCTGCACCGGGCGCATCGGTCATGATCACGTAGAAGTCGCTGGCGTTGGCAAAGTCAGTCTTGGCCGATGCCGCCTGGAAGTTCTTCGGTTTCGGGGAAACGATCTTGCCATCGCTGTTGATCATGCGAGTCCAGGTCAGATGGGTCTGCATGGCATAGGCATACTCGTCGTAGCCGATGGCACCGTTGACCTGGTGTACATAGGATGCAACGCCTTCGCTTCCTTTGCCGCCCACGCCCGCAGGCCAGTCAACAGAGGTATTGGAACCCACTTTTGTCTTCCATTCCGGGCTGACCTTGGACAGGTAGTCGGTGAAGTAGAAGGTGGTACCCGAACCGTCGGCACGATGCACAACCGTGATCGCCAGGTCTGGAAGGCTCAGCTTCGGATTCAGTTTCTTGATTGCCGGATCGTTCCAATTGGTGATCTTGCCGAGGTAGATGTCGGCCAGAACGTTGTCGTCCAGAACCATTTCGCCGGGTTTCACGCCGGGAATATTGACGATCGGGGTGATGCCGATGATCACCGCGGGAAATTGAACCAGATTCGCTTGCTTGAGCTGGTCGGGTGTCAACGGCATGTCGCTGTCGCCGAAATGGACCGTCTTCGCCTCGATCTGCTTGATGCCGCCACCGGAGCCGATGGATTGGTAATTGATCGATATGCCGGTCTTATCCTTGTAGGTGCTCGCCCATTGCGACAGCACGGGATAGATCGCCGTGCTTCCGGCACCCGTCACTTCAGTAGCGAAAGCGCTTGCGCAAAACAGCAGCGCACAGGCGCTCAATCCCAGTGCTTTCGTAAAAGATCTCATGTCAGTCTTCATCTCGGGGCTTCCTTTGAGTTAAATGGAGACCGTGATTATCTTCAAGCAGTATTTCAGTTTCATTTCAATGAATCCTGATATCCATTTCTTGAAAGGCACCCGCATTAACAGAACAGACCAAAGAGACGTGAACGATCGAATCAGGGCATGTCCATTCACATCAAATTGCTTTGGCCATGTTTAATAACTGAATATTTGGTAAAGTCTGCCCCCAGTCAAAGAATGCAATCAAGAAGCGGGGAAACCGCCCCTTGTGATTTTGCCAGTTCCCTTGTGTGCAGGAATTCTTGAAACGATAAAGAGTTTCGATAGAAGGGACTCGGAATTACGGGCAGAATTGCATGGCGACGGAGTGAGCCAACCCGGCTTGCCCAAAAATGAATTCGTTCCCATCAAACAACCATCCAGGAGTGACCACGAAATGAAAAAGCCTTTCTCCATGATTCGCGAGTTCCATCTTGCCGACTGGTTTACGCTGGCAAACGCGGTCTGCGGCACGGGGGCATTGTTTTCCATGCTTACCTACCTCCAAACGACCCATGTCATGCACGTCTACTTTGCGTGCGGGCTGGTTGTTGCCGCGCTGATCTTCGATATCCTGGACGGGCGGATCGCCCGGTGGCGTCAACAGGCTTCCGCGATGGGCCGCGAGCTCGATTCGCTCGCCGACGTCATTTCCTTCGGCGTGGCGCCGGCGGTGATCGCATACGGTTGCGGCATGCAGGGCTTCTACGACCGCATTGTCCTCGGCTATTTTGTCGCATGCGGCGTGTCGCGCCTGGCGCGCTACAACATCACGACCGAGGCGATGTCCGAAGGCGCAGACAAAGTGAAGCACTTCGAGGGAACGCCCATCCCGACATCCCTGCTGCTGGTCGCCGTGATGTTCGCGGCCGCCATGCAGGGCGCGTTGGGCGAGTCGCTCTGGTTCGGCGGGGTCGTGCTGGCCGGCTTCACGCTTCATCCGCTGGTACTGTTGTTCGCGCTTTCCGGCTCGCTGATGGTCAGCCGCATACGGATTCCAAAATTCTGAGTTGTCACCCATACGAACTAAGAATGATAATGCTGGCTAAAGTGGCCTGCTCGTTCCATCCCCTTTAATAAATCTTGATCCTCTGCGTTGGATAATCCGGACTTCCTTCGCGTGTCGCTTGCGCCGCTGCCCGCGTTACGGCTTGCAAGCGGCCGGAATAGATCTGTTGATCGCAAAGTATCCATGGCGGCTTGGTTGCGGTGTACCATGAACGCCGAATTTTCCGCCGGAGCCATTTCCGGACATACGGGAGCAAGAAAATGCTAAGCCATCTCGGGCGATACGAGATTCTCGAAGAATTGGGGCGGGGCGCGATGGGCGTTGTTTACAAGGCCTATGACCCGTTCATCGAGCGCTTCGTCGCGATCAAGACCATCAATCTGCAGGTTCTGTCCGGGACGGAAAGGGCGGAATACGAGGCAAGGTTCTATCATGAGGCCAAGGCAGCGGGACACTTGAGCCACCCCAACATCGTTACCATTTACGACCTGGGCGAAAGCGGCGACATGGCATACATCGCGATGGAGCTGATGGAGGGCCGGGACTTGCAGGAGATCATTCAGGGCAAACGGCGCCTGCTGGTTACCGATGCGCTGAACATTGCAATCCAGGTGGCGGCGGGACTGTCCTATGCACATCAACGAGGGGTGGTGCATGGAGATATCAAACCTTCGAACATCATGATCCTGGGCGACAATCATGTGAAGATCGCCGACTTCGGCATCGCAAAAATGGCTTCCTCCAAGGAGATCAAGCAAGGGAACGCGGTTTATGGAACGCCTCCGTTCATGTCGCCCGAACAAATCCAGGGCAAACCGATCGACGCCCGCTCGGACATTTTTTCACTCGGCGTTGTTTTATATTACGTGCTGACTGAACGATTGCCCTTTCCGGAGGAGGACATCAATTTGCTCATGAACCAGATCATTGGCGTTGTCCCGGAAAAACCCAGTTCATTGAACCCCGGCATTTCGGAAGCGCTGGATACGGTTATATTCAAGTGCCTTGCAAAATCGCCTGATGACCGCTACAAAAATGCCAATGACCTGGCGGTTGATTTGCGTTCATGCCTTTCCGCATTGCTGCATACCAGAACCGGCCCGGATCATCCTGTCACGTCGAACGTCAGGTTCAAGCGCTTGAGGAGTGTGGTCACGCCGCGGGGCTTCTCTCGGACCCTGGTCGCCCATGGCAGTTATTTTGCAATTTTTACGATAGTCGCGATTTTCTTGATCGACATCGTCACGCCTTCCACCATTCAGATGGAACTGCTTTATATCTTTCCGCTGGTCGTGATCGCTTTGCATTGCGAGCGCATGAGACTGATCAGCGGGGCCGTCATATTGGCGCTGTTGCTCCAGGGCATTCACATTGCGATGGACACCATCCCGATGTCCTCAAAAATCATCAACGCGATAATGGTATTGCTGACAAATATCACGGTGGTCTTTGTCGCCAGAATCGCGCGGACAAACTTTATCGAGGTCGAACAGCTTTCATCCTTCGATCGGTTGACCGGGCTGCGCAATCGGCTGAGTTTTGAGCTGATCACGGATATTGAAATCGACAGGCAAAGGCAGAGGAAGGCAGTTTTTTCGTTTGCCTACATCGACCTCAACAACCTCAAGGAATTGAATGAAACCAGGGGATATGCTGGCGGCGACAAAGCGATCAAGCTTGTCGCCCAGGTGATTCGGGAAAACATCCGGCAAATCGACACGCCGTCACGGATCGGCGGCGATGAATTCGCGATCCTGATGCCGAATACCAATGCGGCGGAATGCGAGTCGCTCTGCAAGCAGCTCTCCCGGGAGATCTCGAAACAGATGGAGGATGCATCGCTCCCTTTGTCGACCAGCATCGGTTATGCATCTTTTGAAAATCCGCCGGCATCGATATCGGAAGTTTTCGACAAATCCGAAAGCGCGATGCACAGGGCCGGAGCCAGCGGCCAGCCAATAGCGGTAAGCGCTTAGCGTATTTTCTGCGGGGCGATATTGAACGGCTGATTTGAATAACAGGACAGCCGCAGCAAGCGGCGCTGCGCGGATCGATTTTGGCATCAAGCCATCGCATTACGCCACAACATGCCGATAAGGGGTTAACATTCGCACATTATGCTTAAAAATCGAAAGCTCTTTCCCCAGGCAACCTTGAAGATCATTGCGGTGCTGGCACTGCTGGCGGTGCTTGGCCTGTTGTTTGAATTGGCGCAAAGCCAGCAAAAGGAAAATGGAACTGTTCTGATCCTCGAACTGGAAAATTCGGAGAATGTCCATCAGTACTGGGTGTTCAATCCTTACATTCCAACGATCGAGAAATGCAATTCTGCCGCGCAACAGGCGATCGCAGAGATTCTTGCAAGCAATGCGGTCCCGAAGGATTCCAAGGTCACGAGTTGGCGCTGTTCATTGACGCCGCCAGAGGACGACAAGTGAGGGGAAGAATGGGAGACCGACCATGGTTTCACATCACAGGATCATGCAGACGATAATTTCCATCATGCGCCGAACCTTATTCCGATCCGGCCTGTTTGCTCTGGCCTTGCCGCTGCTTGCACATGCAAGCCTGCCCCAGTCTTCGAGTGTGCCGGGCGGTGTTGCGGTGATTCCGCTCGGCAGCGTTTCGGCCGGTGCCGGGATGCCGCAAACCTGGGTGGGCGACCAGCCGGTCCTGGTGACCGCCGATCACGACGAATGGTATGCGGTAGTCGGCCTGCCGCTGGATATCGCACCGGGTTCGCATGAGCTGCGCATCAAGATCGGTGACGTGACGAGAATGCAGGACTTCATGGTCGGCACAAAGGATTACCCCGAGCAGCGCATCATCCTCAAGGACAAGAGCAAGGTCGAGCTGTCCCCCGCGGACGAGGCGCGCGCCGAACGCGAGATCGCGGCCATCATGGAACTTAAACATCACTGGCGCGCCGCGAGGGATACCGACCTGGCGCTTATCCTTCCCGCCAAGGGCAGACTGGGCGGGCGTTTCGGCGTGCGCCGTTTCTTCAACGGGGAGCCGCGCTCGCCGCATGCCGGCCTCGATGTGGCGGTCGCGCGCGGCACGCCGGTCAGGGCCAGCGCGCAGGGCGAGGTGCTGGCGGTAGGCGATTATTTTTTTAACGGCAAGACGGTCTTTATCGACCACGGCGATGGGCTGATCACCATGTACTGCCACCTGGACCGGATCGGCGTGAAGCCGGGCGAAACGGTCAGCAAGGGCCAGCGCATCGGATTTTCCGGAATGACCGGGCGCGCCACGGGCCCGCACCTGCACTGGAGCGTGGTGCTCAACGGGGCGATGGTCGATCCAGAATTGTTCATCCCCGCAAAACATCAGGGTCGCTAATCTGTTGAACAAATCGGGCACATCACCGCTGCCCGCCCGAAATTCACTATCCCCGCTGGTCCACTGCCAAGACTGACCGGCTGAATCGCCCCCGATTCATATCCCCCGATTCATATCAAGCATCGCCGCTCTGTTGCACGCGATGCTAACTTTGCAGATAGTAATCCCTCACTGAAGCGCAATCCCCTCTGACCGGTAGCCCGTTCGGACCGCTGGTAGAACCTTGACCCCGGATCATTTTGTCATGGATGCATCATGGTTCTGTCATGGCCGCATCACGGGGTTGTCATGGCCGCATCACGATCTTGTCATGGTTATCTGCCACGATGCCCGACGTGCCATGGACGCATGTCACAACTTACCTTGTCATCAACCCGTACAGCTACCCTTCATCAGGAGGCAACCATGAAACACGAACAAACATCAATGCAACTGAATGCAAAACGCATCGTCGCCTACGTGACGCTGGCATGCTTTGGATTCTCGTCGCTGGGTATCCCGACGCTTGCCGCAGCGGAACAGATGAACGACCGTTCCGCACAGAACCGAACCGCCACGCCGATCAAGCACGTGATCGTGATCATCGGCGAGAACAGGACTTTCGATCACGTCTTCGGCACGTATCGCCCGCCGCGCGGACAGACCATTTCGAATCTGCTGTCCAAGGGCATCGTTAATGCGGACGGCTCGCCCGGTCCGAATTTCGCGCTTGCGACGCAATATCAGGCCACCTTGACCGCGCCGGCCAAATTCACGCTCAGCCCGAACGCAAAGACGCCTTACCAAGTGCTTCCCGCACCGCTTGCCGGAAGCGCCAACACTGTAGCCAGCGATACGAACCCGCCGCCCCTTGCCACTCTTGCCCTTGCAACGCTGGCCGAGGGCGGCGTACTGCTTCCCGAAGATATCCCGCTGCTGACCACCGGCGCCACCGGCCTGCCGCAGTACAGCATCGACACGCGGATTGCCAACGTGAACAGCCTGCCCAGCGGTCCATTCCCGCTCACGCCCAGCCTTTCGTATGACGATTACGCAGCCAGCCCGGTGCATCGTTTCTACCAGGGTTGGCAGCAGGCAGACTGCAGCGTGGCCCATGCCACGCGAACCAATCCCAGCGGCTGCCTGGCGGACCTGTATCCCTGGGTTGAAACAAGCATCGGCGCGGGCAGCAACGGCGCTGCCCAACCGGCCGGGTTCAACGATCTCAGCACCGGAGAAGGCTCCACGGCGATGGGCTTCTATAATGTAGGCAAGGGCGACGCGCCTTATCTGACCGAGCTCGCCCGGGACTACGCGATCAGCGACAACTATCATCAGGCGGTTCAGGGCGGTACCGGCGCCAATCACATCATGCTCGGGACGGCCGATGCCATGTATTACTCCGATGGCCAGGGCCACATGGCGACTCCCCCTGCAGACGAAATCGAAAACCCGAACCCGCAGCCGGGCACCAACAATTATTACACCCAGGATGGCTACTCCGGCGGCTCATACAGTGAATGTGCCGACGCGTCCCAGCCCGGTGTCGGTGCAATCCTCGGCTACCTGAATTCGCTGCCGAATCATCCGAAGCCGAACTGCGCGCCCGGTGCGTATTATCTGCTGAACAACTACAACCCCGGCTACAACGGCGATGGCAGCGTCAACACCAGCGCGTTCACCATCCCGCCGTCCTCGGTGCCGTCCATAGCAGACTCGCTGATCGCGAAAAACATACCGTGGAAGTACTACGGTGAAGGCTGGAACAGCTTCGTCGCGAACTCGCCGGAGAGCGTGTATTGCAACATCTGCAATCCGTTCCTGTATGAAACCTCGATCATGAGCAACCCGGCGCTTGTTTCCGAGCACCTGAAGGATACGACCGATCTGTATGCCGATATCGCCAATGGCAAGCTGCCCGCCGTTTCCTTCGTAAAGCCGGGTTGGCTGCTGGATGGCCATCCGGCCTCCTCGAAGCTCGACCTGTTCGAAGGTTTCGTGAGGAAGCTGGTGCAAGCGGTGCAGAGCGATCCCAAGCTGTGGGCAAGCACGGCGATCATGGTCACGTTCGACGAGGGCGGTGGTTACTATGACTCCGGCTATATCCAGCCGGTGGATTTCTTCGGTGACGGTTCGCGTATCCCGATGATCGTGGTATCGCCCTATTCCAGGGGCGGACATGTCGACCATACTTACACCGATCACGTGTCCATCGTGAAGTTCATCGAACGCAACTGGGGTCTGTCACCGATTTCCAACCGCAGCCGCGATAACCTGCCTGATCCGAGACAGCTGGCGGACAATCCCTATGTACCGGTGAACTCGCCGGCAATCGGAGATTTGTTCCAGATGTTTGACTTCGATCAGCCGGATTTCAAGAATGTGCGGATGAATCCATTCGGTCACTGAAACAACCGGCGCCTGGAGATTCGCGACTGAAACATGATTTCCAGGCGCAACATGAATGGCGGCTGGCGGTTACGCTGAACGTTACCGTCTTCCGCATCGCGGGACTTCGCCGCGACTCATCATGAGTCGCGGCGCTTTTTTTCGGCCGGCGACTGAGTTGATTTATCAGGCCGGCATCAAATGAACCAGAGCTGGTCGGCCGGGATGAATATGCTCCGAACACTGGGTTACGCCCTCCCCCTTACCCCAAAACCGTTCGCTGAGATTTCTGCCGTGATGTGAAACTATGCCTTGCCGGAATCGGCAGCACTTTGAACGGAAGTCCGTGCACGGAGCTCGGGAAACTTCGCGCAGCAGGCATCGAGGGCGTTGGGCGCCCCGCACAAGAACAGTGCATCGCCCTCCGCGATGCGGAATTCGTTGCCAAATTCCACCACCACCCCGCCGTGCCGCTCCAGCGCGACCACCAGCACGTCGGCGCGCCCGCGCAGGTCGGTATGAAGCGGATGCTGTCCCGCGAACGGCGAGCCGTCAACCTTGATTATCTTCACGGTCGGCTCGATGCTCACGTATTCTTCGCCGAGCATCTGGTGGGCCAGCAGTTGGCCCGCCACCTGTCCGATGGAAAGCGCGAAGTCGGTGCCAACCTGGTACAGCCGCTTGACCGTCTGCGCCTGGTTGACGCGCGCAATCAGCGGCACCTGGGGCGCGAAGTCGCGCACCACGGTGGCCGCAAACAGCGCCTCGTTGTCGTTGCTGAGCGCGAGCACGACGGCGCTCGCGTCGCGCACCCCGGCGCGCTCGAGCACCGCCTGATCCAGCGCGTTGCCGACCACGTCCACACCCGGTAGCGGCTCGGTGTCGATGACCGTGGTCGGCTCGCCGGCATCGTGCAGCAACTCGACGATCTTGCGGCCCACCTCGCCGTAGCCGAACACCACGATCTTGCCGCCCTGCTTCAGCGGCGTCGCGGATTCGCCCAGCCGCGCGACGCCCTGGGGACTGCCGATCACGACGATGATGTTGCCCGGCTCGAGCCGGGCTTGCCCCGAGATGCCGGGCCTGAACTCGCCTTCCACCCAACGCCCGACGACCGACACCCCGAAACGCTCGGGCGACCGAATGTCGGCAAGGGTGCGCCCCGCGAGACTGCTCTGCGGATGGATGCGCATCTCCGCCACCTTGACGTGCTCGCCGATCTGCTGCAGCCCGCTCACGCGCCGCTGGATGCGCCTGCTCGCCTTGGCCGACAGCGCCGCGGCCAACACATGGCGCGGGGTATACACGGCGGTCGCACCCGCGGTCTGCAGCGGATGGCGGTGCAATGGCTCATCCACCAGCGCAAAGATCGGTCCCTTGAAGCCGAGTTCGCGCGCGATAAGCACCAGCGCCGCGTTGTCGTGGTCCTCGCCGTTCGCGACGATCGCTTCCGCGCCGCGCAGCGGGGCCAGATCGAGATACTCGTCGCCGAGGCCGGCGTTCACCACCTCGAGGCCGCGTTCCTTGAGCCGCCGCGCGACATCCCTATCCTCATCGATCACCACGACGCGCCGCCCGAAGCGCGCAAGATCGTCGATCAGCATCGCGACCGCGGGCCCGTAGCGGTAGACAAAAACGCACCTCCTACCGGTCGTCACCGGCAACGCGGTGGAAAGCCGCCCTTCGAAGCGTTCCTCGAAAAAGGGCAGCACATAAAACGGAAATATGAGCAACACCAGAAAGATGCCGAGAAACTGCGTGGCGATCACCAGCAGCACCATGATGGGGCTGTCCCAGTGGGAGTCTGCGCCGTAACCGGTAGTGGTGATGGTCTCGGCTGCCCATTCGAGACTCGACCAGAAGTCGCGCGAACTGTGCTCAAGGTAGTCCATGCCGAACATGTAGAGCAGCGCAAGCAGCACTAATGTCGCGGGCAGACTCGAAAGCAGCAGCAACAGCCCGCGCGTCGATCGTTTCAATTTGAATGGGAACATTTGACCTGGGTCGGTAATTTGTAAGCGGATGGATTCCAAAAGCCTGCCAATAATAGCGCTTTTTACGGCGGGGTTATAGCAGGTGCACCAGATGAAGGACGCGCAGCTTTCAGACATCGCATCTGATGCCCGGAAACGCCGCCTGTTCCCATCATCTGATGCCAATTTAATTAATACCCGGAATTGTCATCCTGTCACCCGGCCCCAATCAGAGGTGTCATTAAAGTCCGGACTTCAAGCGCCGATCAAATTAGTGGATCCATGAACCGATATCAATTCGGCCACTTCCATGCGATGTAATGATATTTGCAATACTCTGATAGTTTTGTATTACTATCGACCCAGACAAGAAAAGGGATTCGGCCATGAGATTGATTGCCATATTTTGTTTTGCCTTATTACTGGTTGCATGCGGCGATCCGCACGACACCAAGTTGCCCACTGACATTTCCAAGTGGAGCACTGCGGTAAAGCCATCCCTGCAGAAACTGACGCCCGAGGAACGGATATTGTTCTCACAGTTCGTCATACGACATCTCTCCGGGGTAGATGACAAAAGCAATGCCAGCCCGATCCCGGAAAACATGACGATAGGCAAGGCAATAGAAGAACAGCGCAACCACATGGCCCAGCAGCAAGCTAAAGAACCAGGGCAAACCAAAAGCACCAGCGCCAAATAATTGAATCCGGGAAACGGCAAGCATAGCGCCCAGTTTCGTCGCGCCTTCCCGGAACAAGTTCAGGCTGTCCTTACCGGCCATTTGTGAATCTACCTATAATGGGCAGCATGAATCGACCTTGTACAAGCGCGCTTTCCCGCTGTCGCAACATGAACTCCTTACGCGGCCTGTTCATGCTCTTTCTTTCGATTTTCCTTGTTGCGGGTTGCGCCTCACTCCACCCGGCCTTCGAGAACCCTTCGCTTGATGTCACCTCCTTCAAGCTGCTGCCCTCCCCTAATCTGACGCCACAGTTCGAAATCGGCATGCGCATCGTGAATCCCAACGCGACCGAACTGCGCCTGCGCGGTGTCAGCTACAAAGTCTTGCTGAATGATTTCCGGGTCGTGGAAGGCGCGGCCAATGAATTGCCTGTCGTGCCGGCATACGGTGAGGCGGAGTTCAAGGTTACCGCGAGTGTCGGCCTGGTTGAAGGCATACGCTTCGTGAATGACATGCTGCAGAATGGGCGCGGCCAGGTTGCATACCGCCTTGAGGCGAAGCTGGACATCGGGGCGATGATCCCATCTATCCGTGTCGAGAAGACCGGCCGCATTTCTCCCTAGACATTTCCCCCTGCACATTTTCCCCATAGCCGACTTGCAATCGGCTTCACCTCAAGACGGTGCCGGGATGTGATGGACCGGCATGCAACTGAAGGGGTCAGCCGTTGGCTGACCCCTTCAGTATTCCGTTAGAGCGCCTGCATATGATTGATCAAATTGCAGGGCTTAATTGCCGGTTGTGGCGCATTTAAGCAGCACAACCGTTCTGCCTACGACAGAGTTACCGCCAAGCTGGCGATCGTCACTGACAAGGCGCTTAACCAGCCCAGGCTGGACAAATATTTCGTGTCGTCTGCAGACAGTTTCTCATGCTTGTTGAGCTTTGCATTGATCCTTTCCAGCTCGGATCTCAGTTTCTGCAGATTCTCCTGCTGGCCCTCCAACTCCTTCAGCTTGTCCTGTTGAACGACCCTCAATGTTTGGGTATCCAGATGTTGTTCCATGATCAGACTCTCCTTCAGGTTAGAAATTTGGTTTCAAACTGAACCCGAGTTGCGCGTTACGCCAATGCCCATGCTGCAATCGACACCGACAATGCGGCCAACCAGGCAAATGTCGCATGGATCGATCCATAATCCTGACTGCTTTTGTTATTGCCGATTTCTCCGTGTTTCTGTTTCATTTCATCTCTCCTTAAAAGTTGAAGCAATTTGCAAAGATTAAAAACCGCAGCGCATCGCAAATATTTCATGCTGCTCCCATTTGTGGATCCGGCAACTTATCTACCGTTAATGTGTGCATTTTGCACACGATGAAGTCATCATACGTGTCATATTTACACACGTCAAGTATTTTTTTAAATAGTGTTCGGGAGCAAGGTTGAATGCGGAGCCGCAATGACAGGATTGGTACAAATGCCCGTTAATTCATATCGTTGAGCAATCAGATAACCGGATTAAAGAGGTAACCTGGAAGCATTTTGATGCAGCTCCTTCGTCCGCTGCAGAGGGCAGTGGCTTGGCCGGCTGCCCGGGGATACATAGTCCGAATGCGGTCAATTCTGCCGGCCGCAAGCGGTGGAGTTGATCTGATCGGCGCGTCGCGGCAGATTGGGCTAATTGGTCAGGCGGGTACCCCGGCTGATTCGATCACTGCTGCAACCGCCTTGCCGACGTCCGATGTGCCGGCCTTGCCGCCCATGTCAGGCGTTCGGGGACCTTCCGCGAGCACGATTTCGATGGCGTGAACGACCGCCGCTGCCGCATCCCGATATCCCAAGTGTTCGAGCATCATGGCGCCCGCCCAGATCTGGCCGATCGGATTTGCGATTCCCTTGCCGTATATGTCGGGCGCCGAGCCATGGACCGGCTCGAACAGTGACGGGAATGCCTTTTCCGGGTTCAGGTTTGCCGACGGAGCGATGCCGATGGTACCGGTGCACGCCGGCCCCAGGTCCGAGAGTATGTCGCCGAACAGATTTGATGCAACCACGACATCAAACCAGTCCGGGTGCAGCACAAAGTTCGCGGTCAAAATATCGATGTGGTATTTGTCGGCCCGGATATCCGGGTAACCCGCAGCCATCTCTGCAAACCGCTCGTCCCAGTAAGGCATCGAGATCGAAATGCCGTTTGATTTGGTGGCCGAGGTGACATGCTTCTTTGCGCGGGTCGCTGCCAGCTCAAACGCGTACTTCATGACCCGGTCGATGCCCTTTCGGGTGAAGACACTTTGCTGCACGACGAATTCGCGCTCGGTGCCGGGGAACATGCGGCCGCCTACAGATGAGTATTCGCCCTCCGTATTTTCGCGGACGATGTAAAAATCAATGTCCCCGATTTTTCGGTTGGCCAATGGGGAGTTGACGCCGGGCATGAGTTTGGCCGGACGCAGGTTGACGTATTGGTCGAATTCCTGCCGGAACTTGACCAGCGACCCCCACAGCGAGACATGATCCGGAACCGTGGCGGGCCAGCCGACCGCCCCGAAGAAGATCGCATCCTTTCCCACGAGTATCTCCTTCCAGTTATCGGGCATCATCTTGCCGTGCCTGACATAGTAGTCACAGCTCCAGTCGAATTCCTGCCACTGGAACGCGATACCGAACTTGCGAGAGACCGCATCGAGGACGCGCAGTCCTTCGGGCATGACTTCCTTTCCGATTCCGTCTCCCGGAATGACCGCAATCCTGTTGACTTTCATGTTCTTCCTTTGTTTGGCATTCGCGCGTCTCGGGAGTACAGGTTTGAACTCACCCAAGACGGCGCGTGAAACGCGACAACTCGCTGCATCCCGTGAAACCTCCGCCAGCTGCCGGCGTATCGCGTCATGATAAATCCAAGGCATGTACGGGAGCCACTCCCGCATGATTGGCGGTTGACATCAGAATTTGATTATTGCAACATGGCTGTCCTATTACAACATACAATAAGGGAGAAAATACATCATGTCACCCGTTCGTTCGCGCTTCCTTTCCCGTCTGTTCATGCTCCTGGTAACGTTGGCTCCCATGGTTGCAGTTGCAGCCCAGGATGTCGTATTGGGCGCATCGGTGCAACTAACCGGCCCCATTGCCAACACCGGCCGCTATTACCGCGACTCCTATCAGTTTGCGATCGACAAGATCAACGCTGCCGGCGGGGTGAAGATCGCGGGCCAGACTCACAAGCTGGCGCTCAAACTCTACGACAACCAGTCCGATGTGAATCTGAGCATGCGCCAGTACACGCAACTGGTGACCGACGACAAGGTCAACCTCTTGCTGGGGCCGTTCGCCAGCAATTTCGCGCTTGCCGACTCCGCCATTTCAGAAAAGTACAGGATACCCATGGTACAGGGCGGCGGCGCATCCGACCAGATTTTTGCGCGCAATTTCAAATACATTTTCGGCACGCTGGCACCTGCGAGCAATTATTTTGGCAGCACCATCGGTATGCTGAAAATGCTCAAACCGGCGCCGCAGACCGTGGCTCTGCTGTATGCCGACGACGCCTTTGACGTGTCCGTCGCGGATGGCACCCGGCCGCTGTTGAAGCAGGCAGGATTGAATGTCGTGATGGATGAGCGTTACAGCACCAATGCAACCGACTTCAACTCGCTGCTGTCTCAGATCAAGAGCAAGCAGGCCGACGTGGTGCTGGTGGCCGGCCATGAAACCGAGATCCTCAATTTCGTGCGCCAGGCCAAGAGCCTGGAGGTGGCACCGAAGATGTATTCGTTCACCGTGGGTGTGCCGAGCGAAGACTTCCGCAAAGCCCTGGGCAAGGATGCCGACTACGCGTTTGGCATGACGCCATGGTTGCCGTCCGCCGAACTGAAGGACCGCTGGTTCGGCGATGCCGACCAATTCGCCAGGGCGTACAAGGCGAAGTTCGGCTATGACCCAGACTATCACGCCGCCTCCGGCGCCGCCGACGTGGAAGCGCTGGTGCAGGCCATGGAGGATGCCGATAGTCTCGACCCGCAAAAAGTTCGCGATGCGCTGGCCAAGATCAAGTTCGACAGCCTGTACGGACCGATCGCGTTCAGCGCGCAAGGACAGATCGAATTGCCGCAGATGGTGATCCAGGTACAGGGTGGCAAGGTCGTCAAAGTCTATGGGCTGAAAGGCATGGTCAATCAACCGAAGTATCCGATGCCCGCCTGGAACAAGCGCTAAGCTGTCCGCCGCACGGGTCATCAGGTGGATCTGCTAGCGCAAATTCTCGTCAACGGCGTGCTCCAGGGCGGGCTGTATGCGGTCATGGCGCTTGGACTGGCCCTGGTCTGGGGCGTGCTCAATATCGTCAATCTGGCGCATGGCGCGTTCATCATGCTGGGCGGCTACGCGTCATGGTACCTGTACACCTACCTGCACATTGATCCGTTCCTGGGACTGCCGATCACCGCCGTCGTGATGTTCGCGTTCGGCTACGCGCTGCAGCGCGGCCTGCTCAACCTGGTGATCCGCGCGCCGATGTTCAACACGCTGCTGATCACCTTCGGCCTGGAGGTGGTCCTGACCGACCTGGCCCAACTGGTGTTCTCCGCCGACTTTCGCACCATCAATCCGCCCTACGCCGGCAACAGCATCGCGCTGGGTCCGCTGGTCCTGCCCGTGGCGAGGCTGGCCGCTTTCTCGGTGGCCATCATCCTGACTGTCAGCATGTGGCTGTTTCTGCTGCACACACGGCTCGGACGCGCGATTCGCGCCACCGCCCAGAACCTGGTGGCGGCGCGCCTGCACGGCGTGGAACCGCGGCACCTTTACGCGATGACATTCGGCCTGGGAATCGCGCTGGCGGGGATGGCCGGCACACTCTATGGCACGGTGTCGCAGATCAATCCGTACATCGGTGCGTCGCTCACCGCCAAATCGTTCGCCATCTCGATCATCGGCGGCCTGGAAAACCCGCTGGGCGTGATCGTCGGGGGACTGTTCCTCGGGATCGTGGAGTCGCTGACCACCCTGTATATCGGCCAAACCTATGCGGATGTTGCCAGCTTCGGCATCCTGGTGCTGGTGCTGATCGTGCGGCCCGGCGGCCTGCTCGGGAAGACGGCATGAAGGCGTGGCAGATCGGGCTGGTTGTGGCGGTGCTGGCGTTACTCGCCGGTGTGCCCTGGTACGGCTCGGACGTGCTCATCCAGTTCGGCATCAACGCGCTGCTGATGGCCGTACTGGCACAGGGCTGGAACATCATCGGCGGTTACACCGGCTATGCCTCGTTCGGCAACTCGGTGTTTTACGGGCTGGGAAGTTACGGCGTGGCCATCGCAATGGTGCAGTGGCATTTGCCGTTCGCGGTCGGCATGGCCTTCGGAGTGGTGCTGGCGGTCGTCTTTGCCATCCTGCTGGGCATCCCCGTGCTGCGGCTCAAGGGGCACTACTTCGCCATCGCCACGCTGGCGCTGGCGCAGGTCATGACGGCGATCGTTTCCAACGTGGGCCTGGCCGGACAGAACATCGGCCTGGTTCTGCCCCCGCTGAACAACGATCCGCTGTTCTACGAATTGTCGCTGGGCTTGCTGACCATCGCGACGCTGACGATCTGGGGCCTGACCCGCAGCCGCTTTGGTTTCGGGCTGATCGCGATCCGGGAAAACGAGGAAGGCGCGGTTGTCATGGGGGTGAACACCACGCTGTACAAGGTGCTGGCATTTGCACTATCGGGGATCTTCAGCGCGCTGGC
This sequence comes from Gallionella sp., assembly GCA_049684555.1. Taxonomy (GTDB): domain Bacteria; phylum Pseudomonadota; class Gammaproteobacteria; order Burkholderiales; family Gallionellaceae; genus Gallionella. The sequence goes on from JBAVGB010000076.1 coordinate 59,224, forward strand.
GGGTGGCATCCATGCCTATTGGATCACCTTTCTTGACCCTTCAAGCGCGTTCGATATCAGCCTCAACGTCAAGATGATCATCATGGCCGTGTTCGGCGGCCCGGGTACCGTGCTCGGCCCCATCGTCGGCGCGTTCACGCTGTCGACCATCTCCGAATTCCTGTCGAGCGAAGTGACGCGCATCGCCGGACTGTTCTTCGGTGTCGTCATTGTCGTCGCGGTGGTACTCATGCCGCGCGGTCTGGCCGACGTGCTTAGACGGATACGCAAAACGGGCTGGAGTTATTTCAGCGAAAACATCCGCGCTCACCGGCTATGAAATCCTTACTGGAAGTTCGCAATGCGACGCGGCGTTTCGCCGGATTGGTTGCCGTCGACGATGTCAGTTTCACGCTGGCCCCGGGCGAGATACTCGGGCTGATCGGCCCCAACGGTGCCGGCAAGACAACGCTGATCAGCCTGATCAGCGGCACGCACGACCTCAGCGCAGGCGAGATATTTTTCCAGGGCGAATCCATCAACCACGTGCCGGCGTTCCGCCGCGCCCGGCTGGGCATAGGCCGCACCTTCCAGATCATGCGGCCGTTTCCGGTCATGTCGGTGCTGGATAACGTGGCCGTCGGCGCGCTGTTCGGGCGTGGCGGCGGCCAGCCAAAGCTGGCTGTGGCGCGCGAACAGGCGCGCGAATGCCTCGAGTTCGTGGGCTTGGGCAAGATTATCGACAAGCGGGCCGATGAACTCGGCGGTCCCGACCGCAAACGCCTGGAGCTGGCCAAGGCGCTGGCGATGCAACCGCAGGTGCTGCTCTGCGACGAGGTCATGGCCGGCCTGAACCACGTCGAAATCGACGAGGTCATCGACGTGATCCGCAAGGTGCGCGATCGGGGCATCAGCATCCTGGTGATCGAACACGTGATCAAGGCGATCAAAAGCCTCTCCGACCGCCTGCTGGTGCTGCACCACGGAGAAAAGATCGCCGACGGCACACCCGACGCCGTGCTGGCGGACCCCATCGTGATCGAGGCTTATCTCGGAAAGAAACGCGCATGAACGGCCAGGCAGATCGCACCCCGTTGCTGAAAGTCGAGAAGCTGTGCGCCGGCTACGGCGGCATGCATGTGCTGCATGATGTAACGCTGGAAGTCTACCCGGCCGAAATGGTGGCGCTGGTCGGCAGCAATGGCGCCGGCAAGACCACGCTGCTGCGCGCGCTGTCGCGCATGCTGGACTGTACCGGCAGCATCGTCATGAACGGCCATGAACTGGCCGGCATGACGCCGGACCAGGCCTTCGGCCTGGGCCTGGTGCAGGTACCGGAGGGGCGCCAGCTGTTCGACCGGATGACCGTGCAGGACAATTTGCTGATGGGCAGCTACCGGCGCAAGGACAAGGCAGCGGTCGCGCGCGACCTGGACAGGATTTACACCATGTTCCCCCGCCTGACGGAACGGCGGCGCCAACTGGCGGGGAGCATGTCGGGCGGCGAGCAGCAGATGTGCGCGATGGCGCGCGCGCTGATGGCCGCGCCGGCGCTGATGATGGTCGATGAAATGAGCCTGGGGCTGGCACCCGTCGTGGTCGAGCAGTTGATGGAGGTGCTTGCCGCAATCCGGCGTGAAGGCGTGACCGTGCTGCTGGTCGAGCAGGATGTGCAACTGGCGTTGTCCGGCGCGGACCGTGCCTATGTGATGGAAACCGGCAGTATCGTGCACCATGGGTCAGCCAAGGCCCTGATCGATGATCCGGCCGTCCAGCAGGCCTATTGGGGCATCTAGATCGTCGCAACGGCGAGGACAGATCGCCCGGCAATCATCCATATCTTTCTATCGCTCGCACGGCCAACGACATGTACCACGGTGAGAAACTCAACGCCATCACGCATCTCGCCGGTGCCATACTGGCGATCGCAGGTGCGGTGGTGCTCATCGTATCGGCCTCGCTGCAGGGCGATCCATGGAAGATCGTGAGCGTCTCGATTTATGGTGCGACGCTGATCCTGCTTTACAGCTTCTCCACGCTTTACCACAGCCTGCGCGGACGTGCCAAGCAGATCCTGCGCGAGCTGGACCACCACAGCATCTATTATCTGATTGCCGGCAGCTACACCCCGTTCTGCCTGGTGACGTTGCGCGGTCCCTGGGGGTGGTCGCTGTTTGGCGTGGTGTGGGGCTTCGCCGTGCTGGGCAGCCTGCAGGAACTGTGGATGAAGAACAGCGCCCGGATACTGTCGGTGCTGATCTACGTCGTGATGGGCTGGGTGGCCGTGGTGGCGCTGGTCCAGCTTTTGCATGCGCTTGGACCGTACGGATTCGCCTGGCTCGTGGCCGGCGGGTTGTTCTATACGATCGGCATCGTGTTCTATGTCATCGACACCCGCATTGCGCACGGGCACGGCATCTGGCATCTGTTCGTGCTGGCAGGCAGTGCGGCGCATTATGTCGCGATCCTGTTCTATGTACTCTAGGTAAGCTCCGGGCAGGCTGCGCCTGAATGACTACACCCACGATTACCCGGTGCATAGCCTGGACCATGGATATAATGGCGCCCGGCGATATGTCGGCCTGGCACGATCCGTCGACGGCATTTCGTTTTTTATCAAAAGGTCAATATGAAAAAGGCAATCCTGGCAATGCTGGCTTGTTGTAGTGCTGGAATAGCAACGAATGCAGCCGCACTGGAAGACTACGCAGGCTTCTCGGTGAACGCAGCCAAAACCAGCGACTTCGGGGAAAACAATACGTCAGCGGGATTCACCGGCCTGATCTCGGCAAGGCCGAACGCATATTACGGTTATGAAGAGCAATTCGGCCTCATCGGCAAGGCGGGCCCCTACTCCCTGAACGCAGAGGGTGATTTCTCTCTGGCGGGTTTCTTGCCTTTGGGCGATAGCGGCATCAACCTCTATGGCAAGGCTGGCGCGGATGCGATCTTTTCGTCGGGGAATGTTTTCAACACCGGTTTTACCTACGGTGCAGGCGTTGAATACCTGCGCGGCAAAGATGCCGTTCGCCTGGGCTTTCAGCACTTCAATGTAGGCAAATCCCCGTCTTACAGCACCAGGCTGATCGGCATAACGTTTATGCTCAAATTGGGCGAGTAAACAATCCGCGCTTCCCATGCTATCGGTACTACGCGAGCGGCTGCGGCGGTGCCAGCGTGATGCTGAAGTTATGCATCGCGCAGCCAGCAGGCGCTCACAGACCTCCGGATACGCGAAATATCATCAAGGGATAAGGCAAGCTTGAATAACATCGGCAAATATAAAATCATCAGGAAGCTGGGTGAAGGCGGGACCAGCAATGTGCTGCTTGCCATCGACAGTTTCAACAGCCAGCAGGTTGCGCTCAAGCTGATGGACCTGAATTCGATTCGCGACAAGGCTACCGCAAAGGCGCATAAAAAACTGTTGCAGGTCGAGGCTTCCCTGGTTGGCAAACTGCAGCATCCGCATATTGTACAAATGCTTGATGCGGTGATAACCGATGATCTCAGTTACATCGTGATGGAGTACGTCGATGGCGGGTCGCTGGAACAATATGCAGACTCCGGCCGGCTCCTGCCGATCGCAACGGTGGCCGACATCATGTTCAAGTGCTGCAAGGCACTCGAATATGCGCAGGATCAGGGCGTGATCCACCGCGACATCAAACCCGCCAACATATTGATGCACGGAAAAGGCGAGATCAAGATTTCCGATTTTGGCGCTGCGATGGTCCTGGATGGCGATAGCACGATGGTTGTCGGAGTCGGGTCGCCCACCTATATGTCGCCGGAGCAAATCACCGGTGAAAAGCTGACACATCAGACCGATATCTATTCGCTCGGTGTGACGATGTACAAGCTTCTTACCGGAAAATCTCCGTTCCAGGCGACCACCCGGCACGGGCTGTTTCACCAGATCGTGAACAGCGAACAGACGCCGGCCGGGGTCCATCGTCCGGACATACCGGGAAAGCTGGACAGCATCATCCAGCGCGCGATGCGGCGGGATTTATCCCGGCGCTATCAGACCTGGCGGGAGTTCGCCGCCGACCTGTCGTCATTCCTCAATCTGAACGATAATGGCCAGGAAGTCATTTTCGATGCCGAGAAATTCGATGCCATGCGGCGCACTTCATTCTTTGAAAAGTTCAGCGATGTTGAACTGTGGGAAGTGCTGCACTTGAGCAAGTGGCACAAAGTCAGGAAGGGCGCATCCATCCTGAATGCCGGGGACATGGGGAACACGTTCTTCATATTGGCCGACGGGGTAGCCAAGGTGCTCAGGAACGGGAATCTGGTTGACTTCCTGCACAAGGGAGATTGTTTCGGTGAGATAAAGCGCTTGCCCGACAGTGATTATTTGCGCACGACCGGGGTCGAAGCCGGAACTGACTGCATACTATTCGAAGTGGATCTGGATGTTCTGGAAAAGGCTTCGCTGGAATGCCGATATCAGTTCAATGAGGCTTTTCTGCATATTCTGCTGAGGCGGTTGAACTCGGCCAATACACGCATCTCGAAATTGCTCGGGGCCAAGGAATATTATGGGGTTCCCGTCAAGCCCGTTTGAGTGCCGCACTCATAGAGTGAGCCGAGCATGATATTTTGCCGCGCCGAACATTGCCTGCCGTTTGATTTTTGCCGGTATCGTCCATCTGCCTTGCGTCGATGCAGACGATTTCCCGCCACGCCTGCCCTTAAAGCGTTATATTACGTGGCATGAACAACGGCTTTGTCAACAGCAGATATTCGCCTTCGTATTAAACACTTGCATGACGGCGGTTGAAGTATATTTTGACGAACTGGCGGCATTTTCGGATCGAGACTGTAATATCCCTTTAACCAGGGCAATATCGATTACCGGCAGATCATGACGGAAAGCGAAGCACGGATGGAACGCTACCAGGCATTGATGCAAAACATTCGCGATGGCATCCACGTAATGGATGATCGCGGCGATGTTATTGAAGTCAATGACGCCTTCTGCGAGATGCTGGGCTATACCCGCGATGAAGCCAAGAAGCTCAATATTGCCGATTGGAATGCGCAGTACTCGAAGGAGGAATTGCTTGCAAGGCTCTCGAGCTTTGCCGGCAAAAGCGCCAGGTTCGAGACCGTGCACCGTCGCAAGGACGGCACATATATCAACGTCGAGGTGAGCACCTCGGGTATCGATATAGACGGCCAGACTTTCATCTTTGCATCAAGCCGCGACATCACCGAACGCAAGCTGGAAGAGGAAAATCTTCTAATAACCCAGTTTGTCAGCGACCATGCGCCCGACAGCATCTTCTGGATCGATGAACAGGCGCGCATCGTCTACGTCAACGAATCTGCATATCAGGAACGCGGTTCTACAAAAGATGAGCTGCTTGGCAAGTTCATTACCGATGTTGATCTCGGTTCCCGGATCGACCGATGGCCAGATCACTGGCTGAAATTGCGGCAGCAGGGCAGCCTGACCTTCATATCAAGACACCAGCGCAAGGATGGCTCCACTTTCCCGATCGAGGTTTCCGCCAACTTCGTCAAGTTTGAAGACCGTGAACTAAATGTTTCCTTCTGCAGGGACATTACCGAGCGCAAAAAATCCGAAGACTTGCTGAAGCGCCACGCACTGGTAATTAACAACACCCATGAAGGTTTTTGGCTGGTTGATCAACAAGGGAAATTGCTGGAAGCCAATCAGGCCTACGCGGACATGTCGGGATACCCGGTTGAAGAACTGGTGAATATGCATATTACCCAGCTCGATGCAGTCGAGGGCCGGCAGGTCGTGCAGGAGCGCATCAAAAGAATTCTTGCTCAGGGCCATGACCTTTTCGAAACCAAGCATCGCCACAAGAATGGACACCTGTTTGACGTCGAAGTGTCGATCAGTTATCTGGAAGAGCTTCAGCAGTTCTTTGCTTTTTTCAGGGATATCACCGAGCGCAAGGCCATCGAGTCCAGAACAAGGATGAACCTGGAGCAACAGGCAATACTGAGAGAATTGCTGGAGATGAGCATGGCGGCCCGGCCACTGGAGGAAACGCTGGCGAACTGCCTGGACCGCCTGCTGGCGGTATCCTGGCTGGCCATGCTGCCCAAGGGCGGGATCCTTGTGATGGAAGAAAACGGACAGCACCTGAAGCTGTTGGTTTCCCACAGGCTGTCTGCCCAGATTCAATCGCTCTGCGCTCGCGTGCCGTTGGGCCTTTGCCATTGTGGGCGGGCCGCCGCCAGCGGCGAGATGCAGTATGCCCAATGCGTCGATGATCGCCACGAGATCACTTATTCCGGCATAGAGGACCATGGACATTACAGCATGCCGCTCATTTCAAACAATGAAATCCTGGGCGTGCTGGTGCTGTATCTGCCGGTCAATTTTCAGCGCGAGCCCTTGAAAGAGCAGTTCATCGCCTCGGTGGCCGACGTCCTGGCCGGGCTGATCAGCCGCAAGAACGCGGAACACGCCCTTCTCATGCATCAGACACATCTGGAGGAGCTCGTGGCAACACGCACCACCGACCTGTCGAAAGCCAAGGAAGCCGCCGAGGTCGCCAATCTGGCCAAATCGACCTTCCTTTCCAGAATGAGCCATGAGTTGCGCACCCCTCTGAACGCCATACTTGGATTTGGCCAGATGCTGGATATGGAAGCGGATCTCAGCCCGTCGGACAAACAGGAATCAATAAGGCATATTGTCACCTCAGGGCAACAATTGTTGGAGTTGATAAACGATTTGCTGGATTTTGCCCAGATAGACATCGGCAACATGCACCTCAATATTCAGCCTCTGTGTATTGCCGATCTCACGTCAAGCTGCGTGGCGCAAGTCAAGGCTGCCATGGCGAGCCAGAAGAAATTCGATATTGAAAACAGGATCACCGACACCGCACTGATGATACAAGGTGACAACCAGCGTGTTCGGCAGGCACTGATCAACCTGCTCACCAATGCGGTGAAATATAACAGGGAAAACGGACACGTCACGGTCAGCTGCAAGATTGAAAATGCAGGACGGCTGCGCATCGAGGTGCGTGATTACGGCTTGGGCATCGCCAGTGACAAATTGCCATTATTGTTCACGCCTTTCGAGCGTATCGAACAGAAACACGGCACGATTCCGGGGGTCGGGATCGGTCTGCATATCACCAAACAATTGGTGGAAGCAATGCATGGAGCAGTGGGTGTCGAAAGCGTGCAGGGTCAGGGCAGCACATTCTGGTTCGAGTTGCCCTTGGTGGAAAAGGCCAATCAGCCAACCCTGGCGGCCGAAAAAAACGGCCAGCCGTTGCCGCACGATGACGTAAAACGTGTGGTGCTGTATATCGAAGACAATCTGGTGAATATCAAACTGATGCAGGCAGCCATGAAGAATCGTCCCGGTGTGGAACTGCTAACGGCCGAAACAGCAGATGAGGGTTTGATGATTGCAAAAGAAAACCACCCCGACCTCATCCTGATGGACATCCAGCTGCCGGGAATCGATGGAATCACTGCCACAACCCTGTTGAAGGCAAACGATACGACCAGGAACATTCCGGTGGTGGCATTGAGTGCCGATGCACGCAAGGAAGATATCGACCGGGCATTAAGCAGCGGCTGCAGTGCCTACCTGACGAAGCCGATTGACCTGCAAGCGCTGTATCAGTTAATCGACAGCATTCGCTAGAACGTGAATGTTCGCGTTGAAACGGATCGCGGATGTCTGATTATGCCGCGCCTTGTTCGTTGCCAGCAGCTGCTTTATGGCGGCAGGCAATGTCGCAACATGCCCAATTCGGAACATCAATAACGAGCGCAAGATCATGCCCGCTCCTATCACTGTCATGATGGTTCTGCTTCCCTCTTCCGGCGTCAAAGCTGCAGCGGTCAATTACAGGAGAAAAGCATGAATCCACCCAGCCCCGAAAATGCGTCGCCCCAGGGTTCCGATATCTCCCGCATGGAAGCCATCTTTGCCCGGCAACAGGCAGCCTTTGCCCGATCGCCCATGCCTGCGCTGGCAGAGCGCAAACGAAATCTCGCGGCACTCAGGGCGCTGCTGGTCGATCACACGCATGCGATTGCCGAAGCCATAAGTACCGACTTCACGGCGCGCTCCGTCGATGAAACTTTGCTCGGCGAGATCATACCCGGCATCCGCAGCATCGACTATGCACAGAAACGCCTGCGACGCTGGATGAAGCCGTGCCCCCGCAGTGTGAGCCTCGATCTGCTCCCGGCCACGGCCCGTGTCGTATACCAACCGCTGGGCGTGGTCGGCATCATGGTCCCGTTCAATTATCCGGTGAATCTGGCTGTCGTCCCGATGGCGGCAGCATTGGCCGCCGGCAACCGGGTAATGGTGAAAATGTCAGAATTCACGCCGCTGACCGCAGCGCTGATGGAAGAATTGCTGCGCAAATACTTCGATGAAGACCAGGCCGCCGCGGTGACCGGCGCGACGGACATCGGCGCCGCATTTTCCAAACTTCCTTTCGACCACATCCTGTTCACCGGCTCCATTCCAGTCGGCAAACAGGTCATGCGTGCTGCAGCCGACAACCTGACCCCCGTCACACTGGCACTGGGCGGCAAGTCGCCGGCCATCATCGCGGCGGACATTCCGCTGGCAGACATCGTCGACCGGATCTGCTTCGCCAAGTCGCTGAATGCCGGCCAGACCTGCGTGGCGCCGGATTACATCCTGGTCCCCCGCGGCAAACTCGAACCTTTCATGCAGCTTTACAAGGCCGCGTTCCGGAAGATGTTTCCGACCATCAACGGCAACCCGGATTACACCAGCATCGTCAATGCCCGCAGCCATCAGCGCTTGCAGGAATTGCTGAAGGATGCCACCGAAAAAGGGGCAACAATCGAAAAGGTCAGCGAAGAATCGATAACCGACGGAACCTTCCGCATGGCGTTGCACCTGGTGACGAATGTGACGGATCAGATGCGTGTCATGCAGGAGGAATTGTTCGGGCCGATCCTGCCGGTCGTCCCCTACGACAGCATCGAACAGGCCATGGACTATGTGAAATACCGCCCGCGCCCGCTGGCACTGTACCTGTTCACTTATGACAGGGCATTGCAAAAACTCGTTACGGACCATACCCATGCCGGCACCATGTGCATCAACGAGGCGGTGATCCAGGTTGCCGTGGACGACCTGCCTTTCGGCGGCATCGGGCCGTCCGGCATGGGCCAGTATCACGGTCGCGAGGGATTCCTGACGATGACCAAGGCCAAGTCGATATTGAGCAAGGGCAGGCTCAATTCGACGAAATTCATGTATCCGCCCTATGGCGGGACCTTGCAGAAATGGTTGCTGAAATGGCTGGCACGCTAGAATAGACTAGGGAGTACAGATCGCAGCTACCGCCGCCGACGCCGTCAACGGTGAGCTGAGCGCCCCTTGCGAACGCCTGGTTTCGATGCCGGCTTAGGGGAAGGCTATTGCAAGGCGTGAATTCCGCCAAGTGCCGGAAGCAGATTATTGAAAAATGCAGTAATGTGCCGATAGTGGCTTGCGTTTCCCACGATAATATTTATGCGGATCCTGAACGATGATCATGCCTGCGAAATACAGGCGCATTGGGGTCTTTTATTTGGAGCAACGGCACTCCCCGGCCTTGCGCCGTAAAATCCTCGAGCAATCCAAGATACTCATCATGCATTCATTCTCCGCCATTATTGATTTCAGCCATTTCGCATCAACCGTCCTGTTAGCCGTCGGCGCATTGTTGCCTATCGTCGATCCGCTCGGCGGAGCGCCGATCTTTGTCGCCATGACGGCCGGTTTCAGCCAAACAGAACGAGTGCGGATGGCCAAAGCGGTCGCAATCAACAGCTTTCTTTTGCTCATCGCTTCGGTTCTGGTCGGCGCTTATGTACTCGATTTCTTCGGTATATCCATCCCCGCCGTCCAGATCGCCGGCGGTGTGGTCATCTGCGCCATCGCCTGGTCGCTGCTCAACAGGCCCAATTCACCGCCAGCTATTGCCCAGGAAGAACCAACGGCGGCAACTGCGGAAGATCTTGGCCAGCGCGCGTTCTACCCGTTGACGATGCCGCTTACCGTCGGTCCCGGTTCGATCTCGGTCGCCCTGACACTAGGCGCCAACCCGACCAAAGGCCTGCGTCCCTTGGTCGAGACTGCGCTCGGGCAAGCGCTTGGCATCCTGATCGTCGTGTTGAGTGTCTACCTCAGCTACCGTTATGCCGATCGCCTCACCAAGAGACTGGGACCGATCGGAACCGGTGTGGTGGTGCGCCTCTCGGCGTTCATTCTGTTGTGCATCGGTGTCCAGATTTGCTGGAACGGCCTGCACACGCTGATAACCTCCACGTTCCCGACCATCGCTTCATAGTCCGGTCCGATATCGACGGTGGGACTTTCGCGCAGGTTGTGTGAGCGCTTGCGGAATGCAATGCCGCCGTCAAACAGCGGCGGACATCCGGTAAAAAATCCAAATATGGCGGGATAAATCTGCGGCAACGCGATAAAATCAAGCCTTTAACGGAATACTAATTTGTCTTGGTTGTTCCAGGGCGGCTCCCCCGGCCCGTCGATTTGTACCACAGCACGATCCATGCAATGCAAAAGCCGGTAACGTTCCAATGGGTCAGCGGGCTTAACAGCCTGAGTGCGCTGCATTACCGGAAGCATCGATTGCGAGACCCGGATTTTCACTTAACCGAACGGATGATTTCGAAAAGCAACATGCACGCGAACAAATACCATTTCCCCAGGCGCACCGTCCAGATCGCCACCCTGACGTTGATCTCGCTGATCCCCGCCCTCGGGCTTTTCCGGGTCGACCTGCCTTCGGCCAGCTTCCAGGTGCTCAATCACCAGATTTGGTGGTCGAATTTTTTTTTCATCTCCGGACTCGCGATCGTCATTGCAATCATTCCCATCATCACCTATATGACAATAGGCGCGGTCTGGTGCGGCTGGGCCTGCCCGCAGAACCTGCTTTCGGAATGGGCGAACAACCTGACCTATAAATTCCTCGGCAAGCGGGCCGACGTGCGCGTGGACGGCAAGGGCATGGTGGTCGCGGCCGCGAAGAACAAGGCGGTCAACTGGCTGTTCCTCGGGGCCATCTTTATGGCTGCAGCGATCGTCCTGGCACTCGTGCCGATGCTGTTTTTCTATCCGCGCGGCGACATGTGGGCATTCGTGACCTTCAGCGCCGGGCAGGACATGGCCGAGCCGATGAAGTACACGTATTATTTCCTGGTGCTGCTGATCTTCATCGATATCGCGTTCGTCCGCTATTTCTTCTGCGATTACGCCTGCTTCTACCGCATGGGGCACATGCTGTTCAAGACCAGGGACGCGCTGCACGTGACCTACGATGCATCGCGCTCGGCAGATTGCGCGAAGTGCAATTACTGTGCGACATCCTGCATTACCGCGATCGAGCCGACCGATATAAAGATAGCCGACGCCTGCATCGGTTGCGGGGAATGCATCGATGCCTGCGACCGTCTGCACGAGAAATCCGGAACGGCGGGATTGCTACGCTTCGAACTCAGAAAAAAAGGGGGCATTACCACCCCGGGACAACAATTCAGGGCACTCCTGTCCCGCCTGAACTGGCCGATCGGTTTAATCTTCATGTATGGATGCGTGATGATGGGATGGGGTATCGCGACCCAGCAGCCCGTCCAGACCCCGCTCTCACCGGAACAGATGCACAAGATCCAAATGATCGCGCGCGCCTGCGACAGCCGCTGTTCCGCGTTCGCCGCTACCTGCAAGGGCAAGAACATCGCGGGTTGTTACCGCGCGTCGGCATGCAAATGCGACTGCAATCTGCAGCTCGACCCGGGCAATGCGTCCAGCGGGACTTGGCGGCAATGCGTAAAAAAATACACCTCGCTTGCCGAAGCACTCGACTCACGCGGCAAGCATTAGCACCGCGGACCGGTTACCTTCGGCGATGCACGAGCATCTATATTGCACCAGGCAGGAATTGAGCGAAATATTCAATACGCTTAAAATCGGCATGCCCGCAAACTGCCCTGTCGATCAGTTATCGCAGCGCGTCCGGGTCAATTTGATGATGAGCAGTATTTGAAATGAGAAAAAAAGAAATCCAGATTTTGCAATCCGCCCGGTCTGGCCTGACTTCACACTGGTCCGTATTTCCCCGATGAAATTTACCCTTGCCAGCCTGCTCCGCGGATTGCGGGAATATTTCGGCCGGCCAGCCGCCGCAGGCCCGCCCGCCCTGCAGGAAACCCGCAACCGCACCGAATTGAGCGACATCCAGCGGCGCATCAGGATATATCTGCATGCGTTGTGGGGCAGCGATTTCGTGATCAAGCCGATCAATGCCAAACGCGAAACCGGTGAAACACGGCAGCCTTTCGTGGAAAAGACCTCCATCAACCTGCCCGCCTATATCGACGATTTCGTGCAGGATGGCGTGACGCGCCTTACCGGAATGGAAATCTATCGCGCGGCTGCAACCCATGCCGCAGCGCACATCATGTACTCGACGCAGCAATTCCCGGACAGGCTGGCCAACGATTGGCAACGCGCGGTGATCGCGACGATCGAGGATGCGCGGGTCGAAACCCTGGCGATACGCGAATTCCCCGGCCTCAAGCCGCTCTGGATCCGCCAGCATAGCGCCACGCCGTCGCAAAACCAGACCGCCGCCGATTACCTCAACCGGCTGGCGCATGCATTGCTGGATGAGAACTACCGGGATGACGATCCCTGGATCAGCCAGGGACGTGTGCTGTTCCACGCGGCCGAGGATCTGGAGGCATACAATTTTTCGTGGGACCTCGGTTTTCAGCTGGAGCGGGCGTTCTTGCACCGCAAGCTCAGGTTTCACGGCCCCGCCGTCAGGACCGCCGCGCCCTACCGCGACGACAACCGCAGTTTCTGGGAATCGGCGAACTCCGATTCCATCGACCCGCTGGACGTGCCCTGGCTGAAGTTGATCGCCTCGGAAAAGACGCTGTCCGGCACCGAAGAGGACAAAAGGCATCCCCACTTGCAAATGCGCATCAAGGACGCCGCCGCTGCCGATACCTATGTCTATCCGGAATGGGATTACCGCAGCGAAGTCAGCACGCCTTCGTGGGTCGCCTTGCGGGAAAGGGAAGCCGCGACGGGCGAACTTGGAATCATCGACGACATTACCGCACAGAACAGGCATGTGATCACGCGCATGAAGAATCTGCTGCTGGCAATTCAGTACAAGGGCGTGCGGCGCATCCGGAAGCAGCAGGAAGGGGACGAGATTGACATCAATGCCGCGATACGCGCGCTGATCGATTTCAGGCTGGGCATCATGCCAGACGACCGGGTAATGATGAGCTCATTGCGCAAGACCCGGGACATTTCCGTGCTGCTGCTGCTGGACCTATCCGGTTCGGCGAACCAGCGCATCAAGGGGCAGGACTATACCGTGCTGCAGCTCACGCAGAAGGTTTGCGTGTTGTTTGCGGAGGCGATCGAGGCGGTCGGCGATCCGCTGGCCATCCATGGGTTCAATTCCAGGGGCAGGCAGGATGTTGATTATTTCAGGTTCAAGGATTTCGACCAGCCGTATGATGACGTTCCGAAAACCAGAATTGCGGGCATGTCGGGCGATCGTTCGACCCGCATGGGCGCGGCGATACGCCACGCCACCCACCACCTCAACGAACACCATTCCGGCAAGAAGCTGCTGATGACCATCACCGACGGGGCACCGGCAGACATCGACATGCCCGACCGGCATTACCTGCGCTTCGACCTGAAGCATGCGGTGATCGAGGCGCAACAGTACGGCATCCATACCTATTGCATCGGCCTCGACCCCAAGGCGGATGAATATATCTCCAGGATATTCGGCGCCAAGAACTACATGGTGGTGGATCATGTCAAGACGCTGCCCGAAAAAATGCTCAGGATTTATGCAGCACTGACACTCTGAATTTACCCCGCCCTATCCATTCATCAGATTGTCTTGGATTATCAAGACACAAAGTGCTTCATTCAAAAAGCCGCCAATTCCATCGATCAGATTACAGAAGTTAAAATTTGGCGATATACTCGAAAATGATAAATTGGCACCCGATAATCACCTATACGCAACATCTGCATGACCTATAATCCGGCTTTGCCGGCATGACGGACATCGCTGCCGGCATGTATTTTGCCATCGCTTTTTTTATGCAATACTGGAGGAAATAATGAAACTGCTCAAAACAATTTTAATCAGCCTGTTGCTGGGTATCGCAATCGGATTGTGGCTCGGGGTGAACATCGGACGCGAGGTACCCCTGTACTCCAATCCGTTTGACGCCCAAACGCTGAATCAGAAACTCAAAAACGTGACCGGGGAAACGCTGGAAAAAGGCGGACAGGCGCTGGAAAAATCCGGACAGGCATTGAAGGACAAGCTGACAAAATAGTTTTTGGACCAACCCCGCAATGACACTGCTGCGTGGCTTGCAGTGTTGTTGCGATATGCAACGCTCCGGCGGAGGCTAGCAATGATACTTTTAGGAACCAATACCAGCCCCTATGTGCGCAAGATGCGCCTGGTACTGCTGGAAAAAAAAATCCCCCACGATTATCTGGTCGACCCGCCGCGCGAACCAGGCAGCCAGGTGGTTCGTGTCAATCCGCTCGGGCGCATTCCCGCGCTGATACTCGATGACGAAACCTGCATATTCGATTCGCCGGTTATCGCCGAATATGCCGACACCCTGAATGACACCCCGATTCTGATCCCGCGCGATGATGCGCTGGCCCGGATGCGCGTCAAACGCTGGGAGGCGCTGGCGGACGGCATCATGGATTCGGCCGTTGTGGTTCGCACCGAACGCCTGCGTCCCGCGGAACACCAGCAAGCCGCCACGCTGGACGTGCATAACAATGCCATCACGCGCGCGCTGTCTTATGCCTCCGAGCAGCTTGGCAAGCATCAATGGTGCGAGGGAACATCGGTCACGCTGGCCGATCTGGCGCTGGTCAGCGCGCTGATCTATCTGGACCTGCGCCAGCCCGAACGCGACTGGCGCGGACCTCACCCCAATCTGGCGGCATGGTTCACGCGCATCCGCGGGCGCGACAGCTTGCATACCGTATTGGCGGAATAACCAGCGCTATTCGGGATTGAACCGGAGCGGATAGCCATACCCCTCCCGGCAGGAATGACAGTTTGACCTGCTAGATCGACTTGTCTGGATGGCTTCTATTTCGTATGTACCCTGGCAGCAATCAGCACCGCCCACAGGCCGAGTGCCAGGTAGCACAGCAGCGACCACTCAGGAATATTAAGCGTGAGGAAAGTCCAGCCTTTTGCGGCACATTCTCCGGAGCCGTGCATCAGTTCTTTCAGCACTCTGGACATCGGCATGGTATCAAGCATGTAGTCCAAGCCCGGCCCGCACGCGGGCACCTGGTCGGCGGGCAGGTGCTGTATCCAGATGTGGCGCGACGCCACGCCCACGCCTGACAACGACAGGAACACAATCAGCGCCGCATAAATGCGCTCACCGGTGCGCTTTGGCCCGTGCAATGCGGCCAGCGCGAACACCGTCAGGATGGCAATGAAAAACACGCGCTGCACCATGCATAATGGACAAGGGTCCTGGTGTTCCACGTATTGCAGATATAAAGCAAAGCCGATCAGGCTGCCGGCAAACAGAGCTCCTGCCAGATACAGCCAGCGATTGGACAAGCCTTGCCAAAGTTTGACCATGTTCATGCGCACCTTCGTATAGCAAATTGTTCTGGGAACTGCACAACAGACGACACCCGCAGCCTTTCGTTCAGAATGGCATGACGACGGGAAATTTGCCGCTTTGAAGCGGCAGGGATTCTATCCTTCCGTGGCAGGCGCATCAATGCAATTGCAGAATGGGCCGGGCAGGGGACAGTTATTTGCGAATAACCGCCACCCGGCCGGATTTTCAGGCCGGGACATTCTCCGGTTTGACCAACTTGTTCAGGGAAATGGTAGCAGGTTCGTGTTTGCGCCTGGTATGGCTGTCCACCAGTTGCTGCAGCGTGACTTCCTCCAGATAACTGTAGATTTTCTCGTTCAGCCCCATCCACAAATCATGCGTGATGCAGGGTTGCTGGTCGCCCTGGCAATTGCCCAGACCGCCGCACTTGGTCGCATCCAGCGGCTCGTCCACCGCAGTCACGATTTCCGCGATGGAGATCTTGTTGCTCGGGCGCGCCAGATAATAGCCCCCGCCGGGGCCGCGCACACTTTCGACGATATTGTTTCTGCGCAGTTTGCCGAACAATTGCTCGAGGTATGAAAGGGAAATATTTTGCCTTTCGCTGATTGCCGCCAGCGTCACCGGTGCCTTTCCACCGCGCATCGCCAAGTCGGCCATTGCAGTCACGGCAAAACGTCCTTTGGTTGTTAATCGCATGTCATCTCCCAGTCATTAGATAGAGTTCAATACGGCCTTTTGTGTCGGCACGCATATCGTTTACGGGAATCATAGAATACCCGTATATTCTAGTCAACAATCTTGTTCAGGTGATTGGGGTCGAATTTGTCGGCTGTGGCACGCTCCTCATCCACTCTCACCCCCATCTTCTCGAGTTGTTGCAGGATGAATTCAATACGCTGATCCACAGTCACGCTATGCCCGATCAGGCCGTGCAAAGCCTTGTTGACCGGATCGTTCTGGTCGTTGCCGATACCGTAGGCATTGAAACCGGCAGCCGCGTTCTTTTTTTCCTCGTCGAGGATCCGCGCCGGGATGCCGGTCGCTGTCGCACCGGCGGGAACATCCTTGACCACCACTGCGTTGGAACCGATCTTCGCGCCGTCGCCGATGTTGATCGGGCCGAGAATCTTGGCCCCCGCCCCTACCACCACGCCGTTGCCCAAAGTGGGATGGCGCTTGCCTTCCTTCCATGACGTGCCGCCCAGGGTGACGCCGTGGTACAAGGTCACATCATCCCCTATATGCGCGGTTTCGCCGATCACCACACCCATGCCGTGGTCGATGAAGAAACGTTTACCGACGGTCGCGCCGGGATGGATCTCGATCCCGGTCAGCCAGCGCGCGATGTGCGACAGGAAGCGGGCGGGCCATTTAAGACCGGCGTGCCACAGGGTATTCGACATGCGGTGGATGATGCGGGCATGCAGGCCCGGATAGCAGGTCAGCACCTCGAAGGTGCTGCGTGCCGCCGGATCGCGGTCGAAAACGCTGGCAATATCTTCCCGAATATTTTTAAACATCGTCAAGGATGGCCTTTGTGCTCTTGCTGGTAACGTGCCCGAAGGCGCGCATTATACTCGGTGGCGAGGCTCAATATGCCGCGCAGGATGTTGATCTCCTCCTGCTCCAGCCTCGCCCGCGCATACAGGCGGCGCAGGCGCTGCATCAGCCGGGCAGGATTTTGCGTGGTGAGAAAGCCGATCTCGAACAGGGTCTTTTCCATGTGTTCAAAGAAACCCTCCACCTGTTCATGCGTTGCGGGATGGATTTCGGGCACGATCGGCTGACAGCTCTGTGCCGCCACAACCAGTTCATAAGCCAATACCTGGACCGCCGCCGCAATGTTCAGGGAGGAAAAATCCGGATGCGCGGGGATGTTCACCAGCACCTGCGCCTTGCCCATCTCCTCGTTGGTCAAACCGGACATCTCGGTGCCGAACAGCAATGCAACGGGCTGCGTTGCGGCCTGCTGCAGCACCAGCGGCATCGCTTCGCGCGGGGTCTTCACCTCGATCGAAATATCGCGCAATCGTGCCGTCATCGCGACCGTGTACACCACGCCGTGCAGGGCCTCGTCGATATCGCCGCAAACCACCGCATCGCGCAGCACATCGTCTGCCCCGGCGGCCATTGCATCGGCCTGAGGATCGGGGAAATGGCGCGGGTTGATCAGGTACAGTTGGCGCAAACCCATGGTCTTCATCGCCCGCGCGGCCGCGCCGATATTGCCCGGATGGGTGGTATGGCTGAGGATGACCCTGATATGCCCGAAAGGATTTTGTTTATGCAAAGCATGTTTCCAACTAAAATACACCACAGGAATCTTCCGACCGCTCATTAAACTTAAGGCAACCATGCACCCCATGCTCAACATCGCGGTGAAAGCCGCACGTCGCGCCGGCAATCTGATTCATCGCTCCGCCGACAAGATCGACCACCTCACCATCAGCAAGAAATCCCACGCGGATTATGTCAGCGAAGTCGACCGCGCCGCCGAGCAAACCATCATCCAGACCCTGCTGGATGCCTATCCTGACCACGCGATTCTAGCAGAAGAGAGCGGCGCCCAAGGCGAATCGGAGTTTCTCTGGATCATCGATCCGCTCGACGGCACGACCAACTTCCTGCATGGTATTCCGCAATTTGCCGTGTCCATCGCCCTGCAGCACAAGGGGATCATCACCCAGGCCGTGGTCTACGACCCGACCAAGAACGAGCTGTTCACCGCCACCCGCGGACGCGGCGCGTTCCTGAACGACAAGCGCCTGCGCGTCAGCAAGCGGCTGCACCTTGCCGACAGCCTGATCGGCACCGGTTTCCCCTACACCAAATTCGAGCACATCGATGCCTACCTTGCCATTTTCAGGGAGCTGATGCAGCAGACCTCGGGGCTGCGCCGCCCGGGCTCGGCGGCGCTGGACCTGGCCTGGATGGCGGCCGGACGCTACGACGGCTTTTTCGAAATCGGCCTCAAACCCTGGGACATCGCGGCAGGCACCCTGCTGATCACCGAAGCCGGCGGCATGGTCAGCGACCTGCACGGCTCGGATACTTTCCTGAAGACCGGCCACTTGTGCGCAGGCAATCCCAATATCCATCCACTTCTATTGCAGGTGATGGCGCCGCACCTGACCGCCCGCCTGAAATCATCCACGGCTTGACCATGTCCCGGACTGCGGCTCTGGAGCTCATCCTGCACACCGAGATCCCGATCTCGAAAGCGATGGGCGTGCGGGTACGCGGCTATGACGGTTCAAGCCTGGGTCTTTCCGCACCGCTGGCTCCGAACACCAATCACAAAAGCACCGCTTTCGGCGGCAGCCTTTATTCCCTTGCCGTATTGTGCGGATGGGGCCTGCTGCATCTCAAGCTGGCAGAAGCAAAACTGCACAAACATATCGTGATTCAGGAAAGCAGTATCCGCTATCTGCATCCGGTCGAACAAGCCCTGCATGCCGAGTGCCGGCTGGACAACGCCGCATTCAAGCGCATGCTGAATACGCTGCACCGGCATGGCCGTGCCCGCATAGCGCTCGATGTCGCCATCACGCAGGACGATCGCCCGGCTGTCGAGTTCTCCGGCCGTTACGTGGTACACGGATGACGCGATGACAGACACCCAAACGCGATCGCTGGCAAAGCAAGCCCAGGACGGCGAGAAAAATACACCGATGATGCAGCAATACCTGCGCATCAAGGCAGAACATCCCGACATGCTGCTGTTCTACCGCATGGGCGATTTTTACGAGCTGTTCCATGACGATGCAGTGCGCGCGGCCAAACTGCTCGACATCACGCTGACCCAGCGCGGCACATCCAACGGGGCACCGATCAAAATGGCGGGCGTGCCCTACCACGCCGCCGAGCAATATCTCGCCAGGCTGCTGAAGCTGGGCGAATCGGTCGCGATTTGCGAGCAGATCGGCGACCCGGCGACCAGCAAGGGACCGGTGGAGCGCAAGGTGGTGCGCATTGTCACGCCCGGCACCGTCACCGATTCCGCGCTGCTCGAAGATAAGCGCGACAGTCTGTTGCTGGCCCTGCATGAACATCACGGCAAGCTGGGCCTGGCGTGGCTGAACCTGGCTTCGGGCCAGTTCTTCGTCTGCGAATCCAAGCCTGAAGACCTGCCCGGCGAACTGGAGCGGTTGCAGCCGTCCGAGATTCTGCATCCGGACAATGCCGCTGTGCCGCCCGGCAAGGTGCCGAGCAAAGCGCTCCCGGCCTGGCATTTCGAACTGGAAACTTCCCGGCGCGCGCTTTGCCAGCAGTTTGCCACCCTCGACCTGGCCGGATTCGGCTGCAATGATTTCACCGTCGGACTGGAAGCCGCCGGTGCATTGCTCGGCTATGCCAAATTGACCCAGGGCCAGGCCATCAGCCACATCCGCAGCCTGCAGGTCTACAGCGCCGAGCGCTATGTGCGCATGGATGCCGCGACACGGCGCAACCTGGAGATCACCCAGACCCTGCGCGGCGAAGCAGCGCCCACGCTGCTGTCGCTGCTCGACACTTGCGCGACCAACATGGGCAGCCGTTTGCTGCATCACTGGCTGCACCACCCGCTGCGCGACCGTGCCGTGCTGAATGAACGGTTCGATGCGGTGGACATGCTTCAATCCCCCCTTTCCCCTAAAGGAACGAGGGAGTTGTTTAGTAGCGTGCACGAAAAACTCAAACCCTGCGTGGATGTGGAACGCATCACCGCGCGCATCGCGCTGCGCAGTGCGCGTCCGCGCGACTTGTCGGGTATTCGCGATACGTTCGCGCAGCTGCTGCAACTGCATGACACGCTGGCCGCTTGCAATTCACCGTTGATTCATACGCTGGCCGATTCACTGCAAGCCGAATCGCAGCTGGTTTCCATTTTGCAAGACTCACTGCGCGCCGAACCTTCCAGCATATTGCGAGAAGGTGGCGTGATCGCCGACGGCTACGACCCCGAACTGGATGAATTGCGCGGCATACAGACCAACTGCGGCGATTTTCTCCTGGCACTGGAAGCGCGCGAACGCGCGCGCACCGGCATCGCCAATCTCAAGGTTGAATACAACCGTGTGCACGGTTTCTACATCGAGGTGAGCCAGGCACAAAGCGTGAAGGTGCCGGACGATTACTGCCGCCGTCAGACGCTGAAAAACGCGGAACGCTACATTACGCCGGAGCTGAAGACCTTCGAGGACAAGGCGTTGTCCGCAAACGAACGCGCACTGGCGCGCGAGAAGTTCCTCTACGAACAGCTGCTGGAATTGCTCGCACCGCACGTCCCGCAGCTGCAGCGCATCGCCGCCGCGATTGCCGAGCTGGACGTGCTCGCGACGCTTGCCGAGCGCGCCGCCACGCTGAATTTCATCTCACCGCAATTTTCCGGCGAGCCGCAGATTGGCATCAGCCAGGGCCGCCATCCGGTGGTCGAAGCACAAATTGATAGTTTTACGCCGAACGACACCACGCTCAGCGAGATGCGTCGCATGCTGCTGATCACCGGCCCGAACATGGGCGGCAAATCCACCTACATGCGCCAGGTAGCATTGATCGCGCTGCTCGCGCATATCGGCAGCTTTGTTCCGGCGCAGCGGGCCGTGCTCGGCGAGATCGACCAGATCTTCACCCGCATCGGCGCTTCGGACGACCTCGCCAGCGGTCGTTCCACCTTCATGGTCGAGATGACCGAGGCCGCCAACATCCTGCACAATGCCACCGAAAAAAGCCTGGTGCTGGTGGACGAGATCGGACGCGGTACTTCCACCTTCGACGGCCTCGCGCTCGCCTACGCGATCGCCCGCCACCTGCTGGAAAAGAACCGCAGCTACACGCTGTTTGCGACCCACTATTTCGAGCTGACCCGGCTGTCGGATGAATTCCCGCAGCTGTCCAACGTCCACCTGGCCGCGATCGAGCACCAGCACAGCATCGTGTTCCTGCATTCGGTGAACGAAGGCGCCGCCAGCCAGAGCTACGGCCTGCAGGTCGCCGCGCTCGCCGGCGTACCCAACGACGTGATCCGCGCCGCGAAGAAGCAACTGCTCAAACTGGAGCAGAACAGCGCCGCACAGAATCCCCAGGGCGACTTGTTTGATCGCAAAGCGGTTGTTGAACTGGAAGAACCGGAAGAACATCCGCTGATGGCAGCATTGCGCGATATGCAGCCGGATGAACTGAGTCCGAAGGAAGCGCTGGAGAGGTTGTATCAATTGAAGAAGCTGGTTTAGAAAGATCAAGATCAACTTGGCGGAGCATCCCCGGCGGTGTGGATTTTCGGTACACTGTCTCATCGCAATCACATTGCCGATAAAAAAGCACCATGCCCCTCCTCCCTTCCCAGCGCCACCTGTTCGATATCCCCGAAGACATCGCCTATTTCAATTGCGCGTCCAGCTCGCCGCAACTGAAGGAATCGCAGAACCGCCTGCAGGCAAGCGTGCGCGGCAAGAATCATCCTTGGGAGCGCACGACGCAGAGTTTCTTTGACGATGCCGAAACGATACGGCGGCTGTCGGCGGAGATTTTCGGCGGCGAAGCGGATGGCTATGCGGTGGTCCCTGCCGCGAGTTACGGCATGAGCACTGCGGCGCGTGCGGTGGAGCCGCACCTGCATTCGGGCGACCGCATCCTGGTGATCGTGGATGAATTCCCCAGCATCGTGCTGCCTTGGCGCAGGACGGCGCAGGAAACCGGCGCGGTGCTGGTCACGGTGCCTACGCCCGCAGACGGCAACTGGACACGGGCGATTCTGGATAATATCGATTCGTCGGTAAAAGTGGCGGCGATCTCCCCATGCCACTGGATGCACGGCGCGTATATCGACCTGCATGCGATCGGCAAGGCCTGTCGTGCGGCGGGCAGCATCCTGGTGGTGGATGCGACTCAGACCTTGGGCGCCATGCCCTTTCATATCCGGGATATTCGACCGGATTTTCTGGTGGCGGCCGGTTACAAGTGGTTGTTGTGTCCGTATGGTTTCGGCCTGCTGTATGTGTCGGAACGCTGGCGCGATGCGCGCCCGCTGGAGGAAACCTGGCTGGCGCGCCGCGATGCGGAGGATATCGCCGCGCTGACGAAGTATACCGATACCTACATGCCCGGCGCGCGCCGCTTCGATGTCGGCGAGAAATGTACCGCCAGCCTGCCCGGCGCCATCGCTGCGCTGGAGCAGATAAAACAGTGGGGAGTGGAAAACATCGCCGCATCGCTTGCGGCGATCAACTCAAGGATCACGGCGCATCTGGCACAGCTGGGCTGCCGGCTGCCTGAACATAATCAGCGCTGTCCGCACATGTTCGGCGCACGATTGCCGGAGACTTCCACGGTGGATCTGGTGGCGAAACTCAAGACCATGAACATCCACATCAGCCAGCGCGGCGAGTCACTGCGCATTTCGCCGCATCTGCATACTAGCGATCATGATGTGGACAGGCTGATCGAAGCAACGGGTGAATTGATCGGTTGAGGATGCCAGTCCGGGCGCGCACTCGCCTCGCAATTACAGGTGCAGTCCGACGATCATCCCAGCGTTGCACTGCAAACCCGCCGCTGCATTCGTTACACCGGAACGGCAAGCCTTCGCTAAGCGGTCTTTCCCGCAGCGGCAATAACCGAGATATTGCTGAGCACCCCGGATAGCTCCTTGACCCTGGCCTCCAGTTCGGCGATCTTTTGCACGTTGCTTCCCGGCCCGGAAAGTTCTTTCAGTTGCGCTTCAAGTGAAGCCGCTGTCTTCGCCAATTCTGCCGATCGTGCCTGCTCCTGCTTGATTATTTCCTGAAGACTCTCGATCGCTTTCAGATGTTCGAGCGACTTTTTCCTTTCTTCCTGAAGCTGGGCGGTCTTCTTTACCAGCTCCAACGCATTGTTCTGCTCTTCGCTCAGGTTGCTCTGCGGGTCATCGGCTGCCGCCTTGCCCTCATAAGCGCGAATTTTGATTGTCGTCTTGTCAGATTCTGCCATTGCGCACCTCTTGTCGCACAGATAAACCCGGAAACATCCGCTCCACTTGCCGCGGCGCCTTCAGCCGGAAATTCACTCGGCGATTGCAGCTTTCGGCTGGACCCGGTTATGCATGTCCGCCGGGAATCACGACAGGGAGCAGCGGCCCAAGCTGGTCAATCTTGCGCCTTCACCGGACCCGGCGGCGGATCGTTGGATGGTGTCTGGGCGTCCCCGCTGTCCAGCGGGTCTGAAAGCAGGATAACCTCGGTTGGCTGGTTTGCCGCGGACTGAGGCGTGGTTGCAACGATTTTCGCTTCCGGCCGTGTCGCATTCAAAGGTTTGCGTTGCAAGCCCGCTGGATTCGTCGGTCCGTTCCCGGTTTTCTCGTCTGCCACCGCCTGCGGCTTGCTCTTGATCAGCGGCTCCGATGCAAGCGGCTTTTCAGCGGCTTTCACGGTGGCTTGCAATCCGGCCGGGGGATGCCGCGGGAGCGGTCCGGACAGCAGACTTCTGATTTCGGCTTGAATGAGCGATTCCGAATCTCGCTTCGACGGACGCGGATCGGGTGCGATGCGTGCTGGCCGGAAAATAGGCGGGCTCACCCATATCCTTTCGCCCAACGGGACCGGCGGAGCCTCATGCTGCATCCGCTGAAATATCACCCATCCCTCCCATGCCGCGGCGGTTACCGCTATCAGCAAAAGCATCGTCAACAACCAGGCACGGCGCTTCCTGTCCTGTCCGCGTATCACCTTTACCTTGGCCCTGCCGAAAATGGTACGGCTGACTTTTGCTTCGCCGATATCCGATACGACAACTGCGCCCGGATGCGGGCTGCCGGTCAGCAACTGGCGATTCAGAATATCGAATTGGCTGATTTCATATCCCATCTATGCTGTCCTCTGAATTTTGCTGTTGAACCGTTTCATGATATCAAGCCGATTCCGGCTAATCGACCGCCAACTGTATTTTCTCCTGCATCAGCACCGGTTGCTGCGGTTTTTCCGCCTGAGCCTGTTCCAGTTGTTTCATTTCCTGCTGCAGTTTGGCGAGCTGTTCTGCATCGAACTGGCGCTTTTTCTCTTCCTGGGCCGCCAATTCCCTTTTCCGTTCCGCTTCCATTTCTTCCGGGGTCTTGTATTCGTGGAGCGTAAGCGTCGTCTCACCTGTTACCGAACCCGGCTCGCCACGCTTGCTCTTGAGTTTGATGTTGAGGCGGAGTTCATTTGCCGAATCGGCATTGCGTATCGCCTCCTCATAGCCGATATGGCCATCGTTATACAACTCGAACAACGACCAGTCAAAGGTGCGCATGCCGAGCTCGCGCGACTTTTCCATCACGCCCTTGATCTCGTGGAATTCGCCCTTGAATATCTTGTCGGCAATGGTCGGTGTGTTGAGCAGTATCTCGATGGCGGCTCTGCGTCCCTTGCCATCCATGGTGCGCACCAGCCGCTGAGATATCAATGCGCGCAGGTTGGCAGAAAGGTCCATCAGCAACTGGTTGCGGCGCTCTTCCGGGAAGAAGTTGATGATACGGTCCAGGGTCTGGTTGGTGCTGTTGGCATGCAGCGTGCCTAGGCACAGGTGGCCGGTCTCGGCAAAGGCGATCGCATGCTCCATGGTCTCCGCATCGCGTATTTCGCCGATCAGGATCACGTCCGGGGCCTGGCGCAGGGTGTTCTTCAAAGCGTGATGCCAGCTGTGCGTATCGACACCGACTTCGCGGTGTGTGACCAGGGATTTCTGCGATTGGTGCACGTATTCCACCGGGTCCTCGACAGTGATGATATGCCCCTTGGACGTGCGGTTGCGGTGGTCGATCATCGCGGCGAGCGAAGTTGACTTGCCGGAACCGGTGCCACCGACCACCAGTACCAGACCGCGCTTGTTCATCACGATGTCTTTGAGTATTTCCGGCAGTTCGAGCTTTTCGAAGGTAGGTATCTCGGCTGCAATCGTGCGGATGACCATGCCGACATTCTGCTGCTGGACAAAGACGTTGACCCGGAACCGGGAGATGCCCGGAACGGAAATGGCAAAGTTGCATTCCATTTCCTTGTCGAACTCCGCACGCTGCGCTTCATTCATCAGGGCATGCGCCAGCTGGCGCGTTATCTCCCCGGTAAGCTTTTGCGTGGTCATCGGCTGCATTTCGCCGTGCGACTTCATGCTGGGCGGGAAATCGCTGGATATGAACAGGTCGGAGCCGCCCGCCTTGCTCATCGCGGTGAGCAGTTTGATGATGTAATCGTAAGCTTGCTGATCGGTAAGTGCTGGCATCTGATTTCCTTGCGACAACAATTGTGGTGGGGAATTATAGCCGCTAATTCCGGCGCCAGGCAGTACGGATGGGGCTGTCTTACAGGGACTTTCCGACGAACGGAGCTCCCATTCGCGCAACCGGTAGTTTTAGGATAATGTCCGTCTATCCGAACGAGGTGGCGCGATGAAAATACCGGTATTGATTTTGGGATATGGCGAAATGGGCCATGCCATGGAGCAGCTGCTTGGCGCACGGCACGATATTCGTATCTGGGACATGGGCACGGTGGTGAAAGGCCGCCATGCGACCCTGGAACAGGAAGTCGCCGAGGCGCAAGTGATCCTGTTCTGTCTGCCGGTGAACCCGCACCGCGAGATTGCCTGCCGCATCGCGCCCCACCTCGCAAATGGCTGCCTGTGCCTGACGATCGCCAAGGGACTGGATGAATCCGGGCAGACTGCGGCCCGTATATTCGAAGACGTGTTCGGCGACAGGCACCACTACGGCGTGATATACGGCCCGATGATCTCGGAGGAACTCAGGGCCGGGCAGCACGGTTTTGGCGATGCGGTGCTGTCCGATAGCGCGGATTTCACGACGATACAAAGCCTTTTTCTCGGCAGCAGGCTGGTCTGCCAGCAGGCATCGGACATGCATGGCAGGAGCTGGTCGGTGATCCTGAAAAACGTGTATGCGATCATGTTCGGCGTGTCTGATGAACTGGGGTTGGGCAAAAACATGCGCGGACATCTGATGGTCGCCGCGATTGCCGAGTTGTCGGGTGTCGTGCAGACGTTGGGCGGGAAGGCGCACACACCCGACGGCTATGCCGGGCTGGGTGACCTGGTGACGACCGGCACCAGCGAAGACTCGCATCACCATACGCTGGGCAGGCAACTGGCGCGCGGCGATTGGTCCGACATCTCCGGCGAGGGGGTGCATACCCTGCGCATGGTCGAGAAATTCCACTTGTTCGAATGGCGCGCCTATCCGCTGTTCTCGCTGGCCCATGACATCGTCACCGCGCCCGATATGCTGCACGAACGGGTGGAAGAGTACCTTGAACAGCTTCGCAACATGGTCAGTTGCGCCCTGTAAAGCGGCACATATTCAGGGTCAGGCAACCGAACCAGAACACTGAATGCCCGATCTCGTCGATTCGTTCTTCGGCCTCTACCGGACTCGAATATGACTGGTCAGCGCTGTTCTAGCGCAGTCGCAATACGCGCCAGTGCACCGGCAATAACATGGCGCGGTGCGTTCGGCGGCCGCGCGTCACCGCTTGCGGTGCGACGAAATCCATGTCGGCCACCCACAGCGGCAGCACATCCGGCGTGCCGAAATATGCGGCACGGCCGTCATGCTTGACCGTGGTCGTCCCGTCGCGCGAAATGTCCCGATCGAAACCGAAGCTCAAGCAATGCGCTCCCACAAGGTGACTTCCGACAGCGTATGCTGGAATTTGTACTTGGTCTCGCGGATCACGAAAGGCACTTCCTGCGGCGGCTCGAGCAGACGGAAGTGCGATTCGAGCAGTTCCTTCAGGCCGTCCAGCGTGGTGAAGTTCTCGCCGTTTTTCTTGAATCCGCCTATCCATTCTTCGCGCGTGGTGTGTTCCTCGAGCCAGGTATAGGGCGAGGCGATCAGCAGCACACCGCCCGGATTGAGACGCTCGTGCACGCCGGCGAAAAACTTTTTCGGGCTGTACAGACGATCGATCAAATTGGCGGCCAGTATCAGGTCGTAACCGCCGAATACCGTTTTGAGGTTGCACGCATCGCCCTGAAAGAAATCCACCTTGTGCCGCACTTCATCCAGTCCCAGATCGGCCAGCTTGCGCTCCTTGTAACTGACCAGATCGCCTTCCTCGGTCAGGGTGTAGCGCAATACGCCCTGTTCAGCGAGATGCACGCCGGACCGGATGAAGCGAACGGAAAAATCGAGGCCGGTGACATGATCAAAGTGCCGCGCCAGTTCGAACGTGGCCCGGCCCGCCGCGCAGCCCAGATCGAGCGCGTTGCGCGCCGGTTTGCTTCCCATCGCGCGGATCGCAATTGCCGCAAGCGCCTGCGGAAAATTCGCCACGCCGAAATATTCATCGCCGTAATGAAACTCGGCATATTCGGACAACAGCTTGTCCGTTTCATAATGCGACTCGGGCGCGCTGGCGGGCGCATCGGCGACCACGTAGCGGAAACCGGCATGCTGGAAGAAGTGGCGGCGAAATGCATAGCGCGCGCTGCGCAAGGCCTCATCACCGCAGGAAATCCACGAGCCGCCCTTGATCAGGTTGTGGCGCCCGTCAAAGGTCGGTGTGGTGAAATCGTCATACAGCGGATGAACTTCAAAACCGCTGAACGGATAGATCGGCGTTTCAGTCCACTGCCAGACATTGCCGACCACATCGCAGAGTTCGCCGTCGGAAAATTCCGTGACAGGGCATGGGGACGCATAATGGTCCAGATGTATGTTGGCCAACGCGATGCGGTCGTGCGCAACTTCCGCACATCCGGCAAAATCATACAGGCGATACCATTCGTCCTCGCTGGGCAGGCGGACCGGCTGCCCGGTAAGCAGTTTTTTCCAGTTACAGAACGCCTTGGCTTCGTGATAGTTCACCTCGACCGGCCAGTCCCACGGCATCGCCACTTCTTCGGTCATCAGTCGCAGCAGCCAGCCGTCGCCATTTTTAACCCAGAACGTGGGATGTGCCGCATGCGTGTAGTGCCGCCAGTCCAGCCCTTCTTGTTCCCAGCACGCATTATTGGCATAGCCGCCATCCTCTACGAAGCCGAGAAACTCCCGGTTGCTGACCAGGTATCGGCTGGCCTGGAAGGCCGCAATGCCGGCGTCGTGCGAACCGAACTCGTTGTCCCAGCCGTAACGGTCCGCCGATCTTTGCTTGCCCAGGTGCACCTCGCCGGCTGGTATCCGCACCAGCCGGTTTTGCGGCGCGCCATCGGGGTTTTGGCAGGACTTGCGGCAGGGTTGCCAGGCAGGATGCGGCTTGACGTATTCGAGCGCGTGCTGGCGTATCAGCACCGAAGAGGTTTCCAGATGGATGCGCTCGTGCTCGATGCACATCAGTATTGCCCACCACGGATGATCCCAGTCTATCGGCAGCGCGAGCGGAATCGTTTGGATCAGCTTGTCGACGGTTTCGCGTACCTGCTTGCGATACTCCCGCACTTCATCGACGCTCGGCCAGTCGTAATGGGCATCGTCGAGATCATCCCAGCTCATCTCGTCCACGCCGACCGCGAACATGGCTTCGAATTCCGGATTGATGCGCTCCCTGAGCAGCCCCGCGAGAACCAGCTTGTTGATGAAAAAGGTCGCGGTATGGCCGAAGTAGAAAATCAGCGGATGGCGCAGCGAAATCGGTTTACTGAAATAAGACTGATCGCCTGACAGCATTTCAAAGAGTTGCTCGTAGCGGCTGAAGGTCGCGAGAAAGTATTCCCGGATTTCCCGGCGCACGGCTCCGGCATCGCTGCCGGACAGCACGGGAGTGCGTTGGAACAAACTTGGGCGCATCGCTTCTCCTGTTGCGGTGTGGTTGGCTGCAAGATCCCGCTTATGTGATTCGGACTTCCACCGGACACAAGCCCGGGATGAAGAAGTTACGGGGATGCCTGCCTGTGCCGAATTTTAACAGTGAATAACCCTGTCTATCAGCGGTGTAAAATAATCCCAATCAAAATACACAATCCGTTCAATGCGCAACCCCCCGCATCTCGTCGTCAGCATTACCGGCCACGGTTTCGGCCATGTCGCGCAGACCGCTCCAGTGCTGAATCTGCTCCATCAGTTTCTTCCCGAACTGCGTTTGACGGTGCGCTCCGCGGTGCCGCCTTCCCATCTGCGCGCCCGCATCCGCGCGCCATTCGCCCATATCAACAGTGAGGGCGATATCGGCATGGTGATGTCCTCGGCGCTGGATGTTCTTGCCGAAGAAAGCCGCGCGGCCTATGCTGCATTTCACCGGGATTGGGACAGGCGTGTCGCTGTGGAGGCGGATCTGCTGCGCGAACTCGGCGCCGACTTTGTATTTTCCAACGTCGGATACCTGGCGCTGGCGGGCGCGCAACAGGCGGGCATGCCGAATGCGGCGCTGTGTTCGCTGAACTGGGCGGACATCTACCGCCACTACTGCGGCAATGATGCCATCGCCGCGCAGATACAGGCTTGTTATGCCAACGCCGATGCTTTCCTGCGCGCCACGCCGGGCATGACCATGCCCGGCCTGCCCAATCTGATTCCGGTCGCGCCGATCGCCGCGGTCGGCACGAACCGGCGCGCAGCACTCAACCGGCAGCTCGGTCTATACGCCGGTGAAAAACTGGTCCTGGTCAGCCTGGGTGGCATCGCCAGCCGCCTGCCGATCGAGCGCTGGCCGTCCATCCCCGGCGTGCGCTGGCTGGTCCAGGAAAGCTGGCGCGTCGAACATCCCGATGCGATCATGCTGGAAACCTTGCCGATGAATTTCAGCGACCTGCTCGCCAGCAGCGACGCGCTGATCTGCAAGCCCGGCTACGGCAGCTTCGTCGAAGCGGCCGGCTGCGGCGCGCCGGTGCTATACGTGAACCGCCCCGACTGGCCGGAAACCCCGGACCTGATCGAATGGCTGCAACAGCACGGCTTGTGCCGCGAAGTCTCGCGGCAGGTTCTGGAACAGGGAACGATAGATGATGCGCTGGAAGAAATCTGGAACGCGCCCAGACCGAAGCCAGTCATCCCCGAAGGCGCGCAGCAGGTAGCTGAGTGGCTGGTGGAAAAACTTGATTTGTAGTTTGGTGAACTACATCAAAGCTAAAAACTTCCGCACAACGTCGCGAGCGAAGTCTGAGCTAGGCGCGACAGGTTGAGAAAGTAGCCGCTCTGACGCGGTGTTGCGAAGCATCCGGTGCGGGAAGAGCGGCCTGCATCTGCTCCCGCAATCGGCCCGCTCCACCGGTAACGTGTCGCAGATGCGATGTACAAAAAGTACATGAGCATTTCGAGACCTGTCGCAACAATGCTCAGCCGAGCGTAGTAGTTGTGAGAAAGTTTTTTAGTGGGTGTGACAGCCCTCTTCATGTACATGCCCATGCTCCATCTCTTCCTCGGTGGCTTTGCGAACGTTCATCACGGTGCAGTTGAATGTCAGCGTTTTGCCGGCCAGCGGGTGATTGCCGTCCACCGTCACTTCGTCGTCGGTGACTTCCACGACGGTAAACAGCATGAAATCGTCCTCTTCCGATGCTTCCGGCGCCCCTTCGAATTGCATCCCAACCGCGACATCCTTTGGAAACGAACTGCGCGGCTCGACTTCGACCAGGGTGTGGTCGTATTCGCCGAATGCGTCGTCGGGCTGCATGGTTACGCTGCATTTCTCACCGACACCCTTGCCGTGCAATGCTTCTTCGACCAGCGGGAAAATCCCGTCATATCCGCCGTGAAGGTAGCTGATCTGCTCTTCGACTCTTTCCAGCAGTTCACCGGTCGAATCGAATAATTCGTAGTTCAGCGAAACGACCGTGTCTTTGGCGATTTTCATTTCATATCCTTTATCAGATTGAGAATTTCCTGCGCATGTCCGTGTGCCTGAACGCCGTACAAGACATGGCGCAACTTGCCGTTCCGGTCTATCACAAACGTGGAGCGTTTGATGGACAACTTCTTTTGCCCGTCGACTTCTTTTTCATACATCACGCCATAGCGCTTGCAGACGCGCGCATCGGGATCGGAGAGCAACAGTACCGACAGCCCATACTTGTCGCGAAACGATGCATGGCTCAGGCAATCATCGCGGCTGACGCCGATCACGATGCTGTCCAGCTTGCCGAACTCTTCTTCCAGCGCAGTGAATTCGTTGGCCTCCATGGTGCAGCCAGGCGTGTCGTCCTTGGGGTAGAAATACAGCACAACATTCTTCTTCCCTTGTTGCGAGGCAAGACTGAACGTCTGCATGTCGGCATCCGGCAACTCGAAGTGCGGCGCTTCTGTTCCTGTAACAAGCTGCATAGACATTGGTTTCCCCCGTCCCCCATTTTAAACACATTTCGGATACCTTATAAAAATATTTGCGGGATGTCCAGACCGGACATCGCGAGGCTATAATCCCCACGATGAAAAGCAAACTTTCCCTGCTCGGCGGGCTGACCGCAAGCCAGTTCCTGCGCGATTACTGGCAGAAAAAGCCCCTGTTGATACGCCGGGCTTTCCCGAACTTCAACGGCTTGATCGACGCGCAAAAATTGCTCGCACTCGCCTGCACCGAGGACGTGCAAGCTCGGCTGGTCACGCAAAAGCGCGGCAAATTGGAGTTGCAACAATCGCCATTCGAACCGCAACAACTGGACAGCCTCGGCAAGACCGGATGGACAGTGCTGGTACAGGGCGTGAACCACTATCTTCCGGAGGCGGTCGAGCTGCTCAAACAATTTGATTTCATACCCCACGCGCGGCTCGACGACCTGATGGTAAGCTATGCCCGAAAAGGGGGGGGCGTCGGGCCGCACTTTGATTCATACGACGTGTTTTTGCTGCAGGGTGCCGGACATCGCCGCTGGCAGATCTCCGCGCAGGCGGATCGCAGCCTGATCGCCGGCGCGCCGTTGCGCATCCTGCGCGATTTCATGGCCGAACAGGAATGGGTGCTTGAAGCGGGCGACATGCTGTATCTGCCGCCGCACTATGCGCACAACGGCATCGCGGAAGATGATTGCATGACCTATTCCATCGGTTTCCGCACGCCGTCCTATCAGGAACTGGCCGAACAATTCCTGGTTTATCTGCAGGACCGAGTAACCGTGGAAGGCATGTACGCCGATCCCGGCCTGAAGATGCAGAAGCATCCGTCCGAAATCAGCACGGCCATGCTGCATCAGGTGCGGCAGGCCATCAAACAGGTGCGCTGGGACAGCGAAGACATTGCAAATTTCCTCGGTTGCTATTTGAGCGAACCCAAGCCGCATATCTTCTTTGTCGCGCCCGGACGTCCGCTTAACCGGGCGAAATTCAGGCAGGTGATGCATAAATCGGGGGTACAGCTCGACTTGAAGAGCCAGATGCTCTGTCATGCCGGCTGGATATTCATGAACGGCGAAGAACATCAGGTGAATGAGCGGGATTATCAGTTGTTGCGCGGTCTCGCCGATCGGCGCGAGTCTTCCGCCCTTGGGGACTGCACGGCCGAATCGGTTGAACTGCTTTACCAATGGTATCTGGAGGGTTATATTTCTCCAATCTGAAACAGGGACAGGCCATGGGCGTCGATGAACTGCAGCATACCCAGTTGAACGGCATCGCCGAATACACGGCCGCGCTCGACACCCTGTGCAAACTGGCGCAGCGCAACCTGTACCTCTTCGAAAAGGATTTCGACGGTCTGGGATACAACAGCGAGGCGCGCTACACGACGTTGCGCAATTTTTTGCTCGCCAACCCCGCCCACCGTCTGTTTGTGCTGGCCCATGATACGCATTATCTGTCCACGATGTGCCCGCGCATGCTGATGCTGCTGGAGCAATTCGGCACAAGCATGTTCATATATCAAACACCGAAACACCTGCAGCATGTCTCCGATCCCTTTTCCGTCGCCGACGAGTCGAACTACGTGCGCCGCTTCCATTTCGACGATCCGCGCGCAATCCTCGGCCAGCATGACCCGGAAAAGGCGCTCGCGCTGAAATCGCGCTTTCTGGAGATGTGGGAATCTTCCCATCCTGCCGTATCTGCCACAAAACTCGGGTTATGACAAAAAATGTTCAGGAACATCTGGATTTCCTTATGTTTCCTGTTAAAATGCGCCGCCTTTGATCTTGAGTGCATTTCCGCTTTGCTTTTGGATGCATTTGAATCCGGGTAAATTATTGTGTATCTCAACTACAAACTCTCGAAGGAAATCAAAATGAAACGTATCGCGCTAGTTGCCGCTCTGCTGGCTCTTGGATTGACCGCTTGCGGCCAAAAAGCTGCTGAAACAGCTCCTGCACCTGCTCCTGCACCTGCTCCTGTTGCCGCTCCAGCTGCTTCTGCTCCAGCTGCTACATCAGCACCGGTCGCCGCTCCTGCTGCCGCAGACAAGAAGTAAAGCAAACGTATTACAGAACAATAAGAAGCCGGCGCAAGCCGGCTTTTTATTTCCGTCGCTGTATCCCTGGTCGCGGTCTTCAACTGATCTCGCGCCAATCGAACCCGTCTTCCTGGGTTGCCACGCCGACCCAATTTTCTTCGCACCCGGCCGCAACACTCAACGCCCGCACGGCAAGCTCGGGTGTATTGTTCCTGCGGCTGAGATGCGCGGCAACCAGGTGTTGCAAACGGCTGATATCCAGCCTGGACAGGATGCCGGCCGATTCCTGGTTGTTCAGATGCCCGAACCGGCCGCCCACACGCTGCTTCAGGCTGTGCGGGTAATCGCCATTCATCAACATTTCAAAATCGTGATTGCACTCGAGCACCAGCGCATCGCATCCGCTCAGCGTCTGCTCGATGTGCGCGGTGCTGGAACCGGTATCGGTCAACACGCCGAGCCGGCGGACACCATTGCTGAACACGAACTGCACCGGCTCGGCGGCATCATGTGGGACGGGAAAGGGGACTATCTCGAGATCGCCGATTGCGAACGCCAGATGCGGATCGATTTCATGGATGCCGGCGATGCCGGCAAATGCGCCAGATTGGGTGCGCAACGTGCCGTGGGTGAGCCAGACCGGCAGATTGTATTTGCGCGCCAGCCGCGCCACGCCACTGACATGGTCGCCATGCTCATGGGTGACGACGATGCCGTTCAACTGTTCGGGAGCCACGCCCAGGCGGGCCATGCGCATCACGGTGTCCTGCAACCCGAACCCGCAGTCCATCATCACGTGCGTCTGACCGATCGCGATCAGCAGGGCGTTGCCTTCGCTACCGCTGCCCAGGGATGCGAAACGCATGGCCATCAGCGGCTCACTGCTGCTGATTGATGTTCTTGTTGATCGCCTCCAGCATCTGTTTGCTGACCTTGTTGCTCTCACCCGTCTGGTCGGTGATCGATACTTCGCAGGTGCTTCCGCCGTCCTTGACAATAACGCGATAGTGCCGCGTCTTGTCCTCGCTGCTTTTCCAGAACATCAGCTTGTCCAGCCAACTTCTGTCAAGCTTGACCGGGCGCAGGTAGTAAATGCCCTTTTCGCGGTCCCTGTCTTCAACGACCAGGCCAGCGCTTTCCAGGGCCAAACCCACTTTGCGCCAGGATCGGTCAAACGGATCATTCATAACGATGACGGTATTGCCCCCGGAGATTTCCCGCAGGCTGGCCAGTCCGGCCGGCTCGACAGCATTAACCGGGGTTGCGGATGTTGCCGCGACCGCGCTGGCCGCCGGGTTGCCGCTTCGGCTGGAGTCGGCAGAAGCCGCGGTCGCGATCACGGACGGGACCTGTCCCAAGCTTGCCGAAGCGCTCGAGGTTGCAACCGCTCCGACGGGAATCTGGTAATGATCATCGGTGGCGGGCCGGCTCAGATCCGGCGGCACTTCCAGCGGAGGTATGCTTTTTGCCTCGGCAGCATAATCAAGATGCTTGCTGGTGTTCCCGAACATGCTGCAACCCACCAATGAAACCAGCACCACCCCCGACATCCCTATCCGCACAACGTTCATTGCTTCTCTCCGTCTATAAGGCCTCTTCAATTGAGCACGCCAGCCTGGCGCATTGCAGCCTCGACCTTGGCATAGCCAGCCGGCGACATGGGGGTCAGCGGCAGACGCAACGCGTTTTTCATCAGGCCCATGCGCGCCACCGCCCATTTCACCGGGATCGGGTTGGCTTCGACGAACAAATGGCGGTGCAAATCCAGCAGGCGGAAATTGATTTCCCTCGCTCTGGCAACGTCGCCGGCCAGTGCGGCCATGCACATCTCGTGCATCAACTTCGGGGCGACATTCGCCGTCACCGAAATCGAGCCGTGCGCGCCGAGCAGAATCAGCGCCAGGGTGCTGGCATCGTCGCCGCTGTAGACGGCAAAATGTTTAGGCGCACGCTGCAGCAGGTCGCTGCCGCGCTCGATATTGCCGGTCGCATCCTTGATACCGACTATGTTGGGAATCTGGGCCAGGCGCAACACCGTGTCGTTGTTCATGTCGGCCACGGTGCGCCCCGGCACGTTGTACAGGATGTGCGGCATATCTACCGCCTCGGCAATGGCCTTGAAATGCAGATACAGGCCTTCCTGGGTCGGCTTGTTGTAATAGGGAACGACCGAAAGCGAAGCATCGGCGCCGGCCCTTTTTGAAAAAGCGGCCAGCTCGATCGCCTCGCTGGTCGAATTCGCGCCGGTTCCGGCGATGATGGGGATGCGCCCGGCGGCGTGCTTTACCGCCTCGGCGATCAGCAACTCGTGTTCTTCCACATTGACCGTGGGCGACTCGCCGGTCGTGCCGACCACGACGATGCCATCCGTACCCTGTTCGACGTGAAAATCGATCAACGCGCGGAACGCCGCCAGGTCAAGACTGCCGTCTTCCTTCATCGGCGTGACGATTGCAACAATACTGCCTTTGATCATTGTTCCCTCGATCATTTTTTGTGGGTTTGCCGAAAAATCAAAGACGCCATTCTACCGTAATTTCAGGACCGCCCCATACCGGCTGCGCGACAAAAGTCATGTGAAATGAAATAATGCCGGGACTCTTGAATTAAACATCCCTATGTCCGCAATAACCCTGGCCGCGCTGCATTCCGGCGAAACTGCCACCATCGTCTCAATACACGCCGAGGAAGCGCTGCATCTGCGCCTGCTGGCATTGGGTTTCCGCACAGGCAAACAGATCGAGATGATACGCAAGGCAAGCTTCTCCGGTCCTTTGCAGGTCCGCATCGGCACCACCGACATCATGCTGCGTCGCATAGAAGCAGACAAGATCAAGGTTGAAACAAGGTGAAGCGCATCGCATTGTTGGGCATGCCCAACACCGGCAAATCCACGCTGTTCAACCGCATGACCGGCGGCACGGCGAGGGTTGGCAACTGGCCGGGCATCACCGTCGAGCTGCTCAGCGGCCGGATTTTGCTGGGCGACGACATGGTGGAGATCATCGACCTGCCCGGCATCTATGACCTGCACGGTTTTTCCGACGACGAACAGGTGGTGCGCCACTTCCTGCACGACAATGTCCCGGATCTCGCGCTGGTCATCCTCAACACCACCCAGATCGAACGTCAGATCAGCCTGCTGCTGCAACTCAAGGAACTCAATATCAACCTGGTGGTGTTGCTCAACATGGCCGATGAAGCAAAAAAATTCGGCATCACGGTCGACGCGGCAAAGATGTCCGCCCTGCTCGGGCTGCCGATCTTCCTGCTGAGCGCGAAATACGGCAGCGGCTATCCGGAAGCACTGCAGGCCGTCACCAGGGCGCTGCGCTATCCCACGCCCGGCATGGCGGAACATCTGCGCAGCCAGCTCGAGCAGGACCAGCATATCGAAGCGGAAATGGCGCGCGTGCTCAAGCATGCCGTGCAAATCCCCGCGCGCCTGTCGGACAATCTGACCGAAAAACTGGACAGCGTGCTGCTGCATCCCTGGCTGGGGTTGCCGATCTTCTTTGCCGTGATGTACCTGTTGTTCCAGGGCATCTTCATGTTCGGCCAGCCGCTGCAAACCGGCATCGCCGCGGCATTCACCTGGCTGCGCGAAACCGCACTGGTGCCGCTGCTGGCCGGCCTGCCGCACGCGGTACAGGGTCTGCTGCTGGACGGCATCTATAACGGCGTGGCCACCGTCGCGGCATTCGTGCCCATCATCGTGCTGTTTTTCCTGTTCATGGCGATGGTCGAAGACAGCGGCTATCTGTCGCGCGCGGCGTTTCTGATGGACGCCCTGATGGCGCGTCTCGGGCTGGACGGGCGCGGCTTCGTGATGCTGCTGATGGGCTTCGGCTGCAACGTGCCCGCGCTGATGGGCACGCGCGTGATGCGCTCGCGCGCGATGCGCCTGCTGACGATGCTGGTGATCCCGTTCTCGCTGTGCTCCGCGCGCCTGCAGGTATTCATCTTCTTCACCGCCGCGCTGTTCTCGGCCGGGGCCGCGCCGGTCGTGCTGTTCAGCCTGTACCTGTTCAGCTTCGCCACCGCGATACTCACCGCGCTGACCTTCAAGAATCGCTTCAGGAACAATGAACCGTTCGTGCTGGAACTGCCGCCCTACCGTTTCCCCACGCTGCGCCAGATGGTGCTGCGCGGCTGGGTGGAAGTGCGCCACTTCCTGAGCCGCGCCACCAAGTTCATCGTCGCCGGCGTGGTGATGGTGTGGCTGCTCACCCATCTGCCGCCGTCCGCAGCACCGGCAAGCACGAATACCTATGCCGGCATGATCGGCGGCGTGCTGCATCCGTTGTTCGCGCCGATCGGCATCAACGAACAACTCACCATCGCGCTGATCTTCGGTTTCATCGCCAAGGAGATCGTGATCGGCGCGCTCGCGGTGATCTACGGATTGGGCGGCGATGCGCTGAGCGGCGCCCTGGGTCACCAGCTCGACTGGGTCCAGGCCTACAGCTTCATGCTGTTCACCCTGCTCTACACGCCCTGCCTGGCCACCGTCGCCACACTGCAAAGCGAATCCAAACAGACCCGCTTCACCGTGCTGTCACTTGCCTGGTCGCTGGGACTGGCGTGGCTGGTGAGCTTCGCGTTCTATCAGGGCGCGAGGTGGTTGGGGTATTGAGCAGGTATCTGGTTAAACAACGCCTTCCCGCAATCGCCTTCCAGACTCTCCGAAACCGTCAATCAGCGGCAAAATTCATCACATCATAGACAATTTTTTCCCGGCGAAAATATATGCAACCTTTGATTTCTGCTCCTGCGACCGCCCCGTTGCGCAATCGCATATTTCTCAAGTTGTTGGCTTTTCGCATCCAGGTCGTGCTGGCCTACCAGATCATGATGGTGGTGGTCGGATGGCACATCTATGAACTGACCCACGATACCCTGGCGCTGGGATTGGTCGGACTGGCCGAGGCCATCCCCTACTTTTGCTGCGCGCTGTTCGCCGGTTACGCCGTCGACCATCATTCGCGGCGCATGTTCGGCGTATTCGCCAGTGCGGTGACCGCAGCAAATGCGCTGGTACTGGCCGCGGCCACGACCGCCCTGCTGCAGAACAATCAATCGCTGTTGATCTACGCAACGATAGCCTGCGCGGGTGTCGCGCGGGCCTTTATCGGCCCCTCCTACAATGCGCTGTTCGCGCTGGCGTTGCCGCGCGCCCAGTATGCCCGCGCTGCGGGGGTCGGCAGTTCGGTATTCCAGTCCGGACTGGTGATAGGTCCTGCATTGGGCGGCGCACTGGTGGGATGGGCCAGCATGACTGCCGCATATCTGGTATCTGCCACCCTCGCGCTGGGCGCCGCCGTCACCCTGCTGACGTTGCGCATCGCCGAACCCCCTCCCGCCAAACCCTCCCCGGTATTCGCGAGCATCCGGGAAGGCCTGCGCTTCGTATACGGCAACCAGCTTATCCTCGGCGCGCAGGCGCTGGACATGTTCGCGGTACTGTTCGGCGGCGCGGTCGCGATGCTGCCGGCATTCGTGCAGGATGTGTTTCACTACGGTCCGCAAGGGCTGGGCATCCTGCGTGCAGCTCCCGCGGTAGGCGCGATACTGATCGGCATCACGCTCGCCAGATTTCCGGTTAACCAGCATGCCGGACGATTATTGCTGGCGGCCGTTGCCGGATTCGGCATCTGCATCATTTCATTCGCGCTGAGCCCCTACTTTTGGCTTGCGGCACTGTTCCTGATGTTGTCTGGCTTTTTTGACGGGGTGTCCGTGGTGATGAGGTCCACCATCATGCAGTTGGCAACGCCCGATGCGATGCGCGGACGGGTTGCCGCGATCAGCGGGATATTCATCGGTTCGTCCAACGAGCTGGGCGCATTCGAATCCGGCGTGGCCGCGCGGCTGATGGGTCTGATCCCGTCCGTGATTTTTGGCGGCGCGATGACACTGGCCGTGGTGGCAACCACTGGGTATTTCGCGCCCAAGCTGCGCAAGCTCGAGCTGCAGCATTTGCATTAGGCAACTTTAAGTTCGGTAGCGCCATGCATTACAACCTGCGCTAACATATAGTCGGGTTTGGCTCTAAAAATCGAAGACATGAAGAAAATTGCAATCCTGATCATTCTGCTGCTCGGCTTAACAGCGTGCAACATCACCAAATCAACCCCGCCCGCAACGGAGCGGCCACCGGCAAGGATTGCACTCGCGCTGGGCGGCGGTGCCGCGCGCGGGTTTGCCCACATCGGCGTGATCAAGGCTTTGGAGGCCCAGGGCATCTCTCCCGATATTGTCGTTGGCACCAGTGCCGGCGCTGTAGTGGGTGCGCTCTATGCGGCCGGGTTGAACGGCTTTCAAATCCAGGAACTGTCGATGAATATGGAGGAAGACCAGATCATCGACGGATCCGGCATGTACAGCTGTATCGCCCAGACCCTGGTCTCGGACAGCCGCGGTTGCATCAAGGGGCAGGCACTGCAGGATTTCATCAACAGGAACGTCGGCAATCGCCCGATCGAAAAGCTCAACCGGACTTTTGCGGCGATCGCGACCAACCTGGGCACCGGTGAAATGATCATATTCCGCACCGGCAATACCGGCATGGCAGTCCGGGCGTCGTCTTCGGTGCCGGTGTTTTTCCAGCCGGTTACGATCAACGGGCAGGATTACGTGGACGGCGGACTCGTCGCGCCTGTTCCGGTAAGCGCCGCCCGCGCTATGGGTGCGGATTTCGTGATCGCAGTCGACATCTCGGACCGTCCCCGGGACAGACAAACGACAGGGATCGTCGATATCTTGTGGCAAACCTTTTCCATCTTTGGGCAGACGATCAACCGCTCCGAACTGCCCAAGGCTGATGTGGTAGTGCGGCCGGTGACCTACGGCATTCCCTCTACCGACACGAGCGGCCGCAACAGGGCCGTGCTCGAGGGGGAAAAGGCCGTCGCTGCGATCTTGCCGGAGTTGAAAGCCAAACTGGCGAGATTGAATGAGACACGCCATGTGGCAGGCATGCCCTGAAGCATTCAGATATCAGGACCGTACACCGGATCACCGCCCGGTAACCTGGCGGCTTTCAGAATAAAAAGGGGATGGCCCTTTATATTCTTGCCGCTCACCCCGATATAATCGGCCTCTTTCCCATTACCGGTAATTATCGTGTCCGATCGTTTAGCTGCGTTGCCGCAATACCTGATGCCCAAGCAGGCGCTCACCGTATTGGCCGGAAAGTTCGCCAATGCCAGACTTGGCAGGCTCACCACGGCGGTGATCCGCCGCTTCGTCGCGCGTTATGGGGTGAACATGCACGAGGCGGCGAATCCTGATATCGCGAGCTATGCCAGCTTCAACGAATTTTTCACCCGGCCGTTGCGCGAGGACTCCCGCCCGCTGGCCGACGCCGACTTCGTCTGCCCGGTGGACGGCACGATCAGCCAGTTCGGCAACATCGAGCACGACAATATCTTTCAGGCCAAAGGGCACAGCTACACCGCCACCGCGCTGGTCGGCGGCGATA
This sequence comes from Gallionella sp., assembly GCA_049684555.1. Classification (GTDB taxonomy): domain Bacteria; phylum Pseudomonadota; class Gammaproteobacteria; order Burkholderiales; family Gallionellaceae; genus Gallionella. Next base: position 100,624 of record JBAVGB010000076.1, read on the forward strand.
CGCAACTGGCCGCGCAGTTTGCGGACGGCAGCTTTGCCACGCTCTACCTGAGCCCCAGGGACTATCACCGTATCCACATGCCGTGCACCGGCCGCTTGCGGCGCATGATTTACGTGCCGGGCGCGCTGTTCTCGGTCAACCCGACCACGGTACGCGGGGTGCCAGGGCTGTTCGCGCGCAACGAGCGGGTGGTGTGCGTATTCGACGGCGACCCCGGTGGCGGTACCTCTGGGCCGTTTGTGATGGTGCTGGTGGGTGCCACCATCGTCGGCAGCATCGCCACGGCGTGGCACGGCGTGGTCAACCCGCCGCGTTCGCGCGCCATTCGCCAATGGCGCTACGACGATAAACAGATCACGCTGAAAAAAGGCGAAGAGATGGGGCGCTTCCTGCTCGGCTCCACCGTGGTGATGCTGTTCCCGAACAACACGCTGCGCTTCAATCCGGAATGGTCACACGCACGCGCAATCAGCATGGGCGAGGCAATGGGCGACAGGATTCGCGACTAAACTCCGCCATCCAGTGCGGGAATAACCCGGGGTGAAATATCAGCCGGGCCATCCTCAGCCCGGTTGCGTGCCCTCGTATCCTTCGATGATGACCAGATCCATGGTGGAAACAGGCTGGCGCAACTGGATCGCGTACTGGTATTCGGGCGACTTCCAGCAATCGAGCGCCGCCTGATAGGAGGGAAACTCGATTACAGCGTTGCGGCTGCGGCATTCACCCTCCGGATTCTCGAAACGGCCGGCCCGAACCAGAAAGCAGGCGCCGAATTTCCTGAACGGCTCGGCATTCGCGGCAACATAATCCAGATGATTCCCTGGTCGGTAATGTCGGCGCGTACAATCCAGTAACCTTTTGGCATCTGTCTTTCCTTCTGCGTTTACCGGTGCCGGCAGGCACCATATGGAACAGGAACCAGTCCGTCCTTCACTTCACCACCCATGAAACGTCCACGATCAGCTTGTCCTTTCCGAATATTTTGCCGTGATACCGGTCGCCGCAATTGACCGGGCCGACGCCACTGGGTGTTCCGGTCATCAGCAAATCGCCATCCTCGAACGACAGAAAGCTTTTTGCCTGGCTCAGCATCTGCGCCGGCTTGTTTAGCATCAGGTTATGATCGCCGTGTTGGACCAGTGCGCCATTGATATACAACTCCATCCTCAACGCGCTGAAATCTCCATTGAAAGTGACGAACTCACTGAATACCGCGGAGCGGTCAAAGGCCTTGGCGCGCTCCCACGGCAGGCCTTTGGACTTCAATTCATGCTGCAGATCCCGTTTGGTCAGATCCAGCCCGAATCCGATGCCACTCAGTTCGCCGGAATTGATCAGGAAGGTTATTTCGCCCTCATAATGAATAAGCTCCGACTTGCTGGAACGGATATCGCCCGAGATGGCCGAGTTCGGCTTCAGGAATATGACCGGCTCCGGTGAGGCCTCGTTACCAAGCTCTGTGATGTGTTCGGCATAATTTCTGCCGATACAGACGACCTTGGACGGATAAACCGGTTTCCCTTCCCATATGACTGATTTCATTTACGCCCGCTTTCAGCACTTTGGTCAGGAGAAATATAACAGCTATTCAGCAGCCCGAAACGCTGGGTCTGGAGCTGATCGCTGGAGATGTTGAAACCGAGGCACGATTCGAGTTTCTCAATTTGCGCGGCTGCCGCGCTTTCGAGGGGTATTTGTGCGGCAAGCCCGTTCCGATCGAGCAGTTCGAGGCTGCGCTTGGACAAGGGTGTTGGTTCGCATCAAGATATCCTGACCAGCCGGGATCAAACAAATTGCCCACGACCATAAGAGGAAAGCCCGGCATGCCGGGCTTTGTGTTGGCAACAGACTGTCAGGCCTTGTCGAAGTTCATCACGCCGGATTTGCAATCCACCCTGATGGTGTCCTTCGCGGCAAACTTGCCTTCCAGGATCAGCTTGGCAAGCGGGTTCTCCAGTTGCGACTGGATCGCGCGCTTCAGCGGTCTTGCGCCATACACCGGGTCGAACCCGGCATTGGCGATCTCGGCCAGTGCGGCTTCTGAAATATCCAGTTTCATCTCCATCTGGGCCAGGCGTTTTTCCAGGTACTGCAACTGGATGCGCGCAATGGACCTGATGTTCTTTTCATCCAGCGCGTGGAACACCACCACTTCGTCGATGCGGTTGATGAACTCGGGACGGAAATAGGATTTCACCTCGCCCATCACCGCCAGCTTGATCACCTGATAATCGTCCCCGGACATCTGCTGGATCATCTGGCTGCCGAGATTTGAAGTCATCACGATCACGGTGTTCTTGAAGTCCACGGTGCGCCCCTGGCCGTCGGTCATGCGGCCGTCGTCCAATGCCTGCAGCAGCACGTTGAACACGTCCGGATGAGCCTTCTCCACCTCATCCAGCAGGATCACGCTGTAGGGCTTGCGCCGCACCGCCTCGGTGAGACCCCCGCCTTCCTCGTAGCCGACATAGCCGGGCGGCGCGCCGATCAGCCTCGCGACGGAATGCTTCTCCATGTATTCGCTCATGTCGATGCGGATCAAATGATCCTCGGAATCGAACATGAACCCGGCCAGCGCCTTGCACAACTCCGTCTTGCCCACGCCGGTCGGGCCGAGGAACAGGAACGAGCCATAGGGACGGTTGGGATCGGACAAGCCGGAACGCGAGCGTCGGATCGCGTCTGACACCAGCTTCACCGCCTCGTCCTGCCCGACCACACGCTCGTGCAACTTGTCTTCCATGTGCAGCAGCTTGTCGCGCTCGCCCTGCATCATCTTGCTGACCGGTATCCCGGTCGCGCGGCTGACTACTTCGGCGATCTCTTCCGCGCCGACCTGGGTGCGCAACAGGCGGTTCTTCGGCTTGTTTTCTTCGGCATGCACCGCTTCCTTCAGTTTGGCTTCGAGCTGCGGCAGCTTGCCGTATTGCAGTTCCGCCACTTGTTCGAGCTTGCCCGCGCGCTGCAGCTGAACGATCTCGGCGCGGACTTTTTCCATCTCTTCCTTGAGATGGGCGGTGCCCTGCGCCGCACCCTTCTCCGCCTTCCAGATCTCTTCCAGGTCGGCGTATTCGCGCTGGAGCTTGGCAATCTCTTCTTCGATCAACGCAAAGCGTTTTTTTGAAGATTCATCCTTTTCCTTCTTCACTGCCTCGCGTTCGATCTTGAGCTGGATCAGGCGGCGGTCCAGTTTGTCCATCACTTCCGGCTTGGAATCAATTTCCATTCTGACGCGCGCAGCAGCCTCATCGATCAGGTCGATGGCCTTGTCCGGCAGGAAGCGGTCGGTGATATAGCGGTGCGACAGTTCCGCAGCGGCAATAATCGCCGGGTCGGTGATGTCCACGCCGTGGTGCAACTCGTATCTTTCCTGCAAGCCGCGCAGGATCGCGATGGTGGCTTCCACACTCGGCTCATCCACCAGCACTTTCTGGAAGCGGCGCTCCAGCGCGGCATCTTTCTCGATGTACTTGCGGTATTCGTCCAGCGTGGTCGCGCCGACGCAGTGCAGTTCGCCGCGCGCCAGTGCCGGCTTGAGCATGTTGCCCGCATCCATCGCGCCCTCGGCCTTGCCCGCGCCGACCATGGTGTGCAGCTCGTCGATGAACACGATGGTCTGGCCCTCGTCCTGCGCCAGTTCCTTCAATACATTCTTCAGGCGTTCCTCGAACTCGCCGCGGTATTTCGCTCCGGCCAGCAGTGCGGCCATGTCCAGGCTCAACACCTTCTTGTTTTTCAGCGACTCGGGCACTTCGCCGTTGACGATGCGCTGCGCCAGGCCTTCGACGATCGCGGTCTTGCCCACGCCGGGCTCGCCGATCAGCACCGGGTTGTTCTTGGTGCGGCGCTGCAGCACCTGGATCGCGCGCCGGATCTCGTCGTCGCGCCCGATCACCGGGTCGAGCTTGCCCTGGCGGGCGCGTTCGGTCAGGTCGATGGTGTATTTTTTCAGGGCTTCGCGCTGGCCTTCCGCTTCCTGTGAACCGACGGTCTCGCCGCCGCGCACGGCAGTGATCGCCTGTTCCAGCGGCGCACGCGCCACACCGTGCTGTTTCAGCAGGCGGCCGGTTTCGCCCTTGTCATCGCAGGCCGCGAGCAGGAACATTTCCGAGGCGATAAATTCGTCACCGCGCTTCTGCGCGGCCTTGTCGGTCAGGTTGAGCAGATTGGACAGGTCGCGCCCGACCTGGACTTCCCCGCCGTGACCCTCGACCTTGGCCAGACGGTCGACCGCATCCTTCAGCGCGGTCTTCAGCGGCGCGACATTGCCGCCGGCGCGCGCCAGCAGCGATGCCGCCCCGCTGTCCGGATCGTTGAGCAAGGCCAGCAGCAGGTGCTGCGGCTCGATGAACTGGTTGTCGTTGCCGACCGCCAGACTCTGGGCATCGGACAGGGCCTGCTGGAATTTTGTTGTAAATTTGTCGAAACGCATAATGCACTCCTGAATTGGCAATTGTCCTTGTAATGGAGCAGGTTAGATTCGATTTCAAGTGGCAATAGAAAATTTTTGGGGGTTTTAGGGAATTGCCCCGGGCAAGTTCCGTACATTTATCTTAAAATGGCGCAATATTGATTAATCATTTTCCGGCCCGGACAATGAACAAATGTGCTGAAAGTCATTGGAACGTGTAAAGCCGTACATTCCGCAAGATGCCCCATCAGTTGATTGTTCATCCGGAAGCTAGTTAGGAGAACACAACATGAATAGAAAAACGTTAACCGTCCTGGTGGCAGGTACGCTGGGTATGATCATTGCCGCACCGTTTGCATGGGCCGGCGATCAGCGATTCAGCCTGTCCAGCGAATTCGACAGCAGCTCGGATAATTACCAGACGGGTCCGTGGATGCTCAAGCTGACCACACCTGTCGGCTCTGGAAATGCGAGTCAATTGAACACGCGCATCGGCACATACGGCATGAATGGCGGCGCCAAATCGGGCCCGTACAACACGGAAGCCGCGGTCAGCTATAACCTCTATGAGGGTGGTTCATCCAGCCCCGAAATCAATCTGACCGGCAAAGTCAGCGTCAACAGCAACGACAAGAACAGCGAATTTAGCCTGACTCAAAACGGCTACGCGGCCCAGATGGACGTTTATCAAAATCTGGACAAATTCACCGCAATGGGTTCGCTGGGCTCGACCGTGCTCGCCAGCCCGGGCGGTATCACCATCACCCCTTTGCTCTATGGATCCTTTGGCGGCATCTACCAATTCACCGAGAACACCAGCACCGGAATCGATATGAGCTTATCCCAAAACTCATCTGCAACGAACTCACCCGCAACGAACTATTCTGCACCGGGACTGATGCAACAGGGACTTAGCGCGTTTGTAAATTACAAGCTCGACAGCAATTTCAAGGCCCGGGGTTATGTGAGCAGGGGGATATCCAGCGGCTCGACCAAAAGCACCGTGGGCGGACAGGTTTATTACGGGTTCTAGCAGCCTCATTCGTCCAAAGCAGCCCGGGCAGGGACAATTTGCGACTCTATCAAACTGGTCAGAGGGACACCCATGCTTGACGCCGAATTCGCCGCGCTCGTCCGTCGCAATGTCGCCAACTCGTTCGATGAAGACATCCACACCGGCGATTTGAGCGCCCAGCTGTTGCCCGCCGCACTGTCTTCTTCCGCGCATATCATCACCCGGCAAGACGGTGTGCTATGCGGCGCGCCGTGGTTCGACGAATGCTTCCGCATGCTCGACCCTGACTGCACGATCGATTGGCTTGCCAGGGACGGCGATAAAATCGTGGCAGGGCAAACGCTGTGCAAAATCAGGGGCAACGCACGCGCGCTGCTCGGCGCGGAACGCAGCGCATTGAATTTCCTGCAAACCCTGTCCGGTACCGCCACCCGCACCCGGCAATATGTGGATGCGGTCGACGGCATCAATGTCAAGATCATGGATACGCGCAAGACCCTGCCCGGTTTGCGTCAGGCGCAGAAATACGCAGTCCGGGTCGGCGGCGGTCATAACCAGCGCATCGGCCTGTTCGACGGCATCCTGATCAAGGAAAACCACATCGCGGCGGCCGGCGACATCAAGACTGTTTTGGCGCAGGCGTTTCTGCTGGCAAAACCGGGCATCAGCGTCCAAATCGAGGTGGAATCCCTGGCGCAACTCGACGAAGCGATGGCTGCCGGAGCGAAACTGATACTGCTCGACAACTTCGACCTGGATAATCTGCGCGCGGCCGTGCAGCACACCGGCAAGCGGGCCGAACTGGAAGCATCCGGGGGGATCACGCTGGAAAATCTGCGTGATGTCGCGCTGACCGGCGTGGGACGCATATCGATCGGCAGCCTGACCAAGGATGTGCAGACCATCGACTTGTCGATGCGCTTCACCGCATGAAATAGCCCCCTATCCCGGCCTGATGCGTACAGTGATTCGACAGGTTGTTGGCGCGGGTTTGATTTTCTATATTGCGCCCCCATTACAGGACGATCGTTAGCTGAAAGGATGAATCATGGGTGAATCGCTGCACATCGTCTGCCCGCACTGCGACGGGGTAAACCGCGTACCTGCCGATAGATTGCACAACCAGCCGGTCTGCGGCAAGTGCAAGAAGGCGTTGTTCGATGCGCATCCGGTCGAGCTGGGCAGCAGCAATTTTTCGCTGCACATCAACCGCAACGACATTCCGGTGCTGGTGGATTTCTGGGCGCCGTGGTGCGGTCCCTGCCGCATGATGGCGCCCGCCTTCATACAAGCAGCAGCGCAACTCGAACCGAAAATGCGCCTGGCCAAACTGAATACCGAGGAGGCGCAGGAGCTCGGCGGGCGCTACAACATCCGCAGCATCCCGACCCTCGCGCTGTTCTCGGGCGGACGCGAGATCGCGCGGCAAGCCGGCGCGATGGACGCCGGCGGCATCGTGAGATGGGCGCGCAGCAAGGTCTGATACGCCCGGCAAATCGGCAAATCCAATAGTCGCCGTCGCAACTTTTTACGGCTACCCCATTCGCGCCCCTCAACAAAGGATCTTCGGAGAGTAGTGCAGGAATGAAATGTCCGTTGCTCTCTCCAAAGCAGCCCTTCAATCTGACTGCGACTATTGACCTCGACTGGGTCTTATCGACCC